>NZ_BAED01000026.1 GCF_000241345.1 Gordonia amarae NBRC 15530 | reverse complement strand
GGGCCGTCCGGTGACCCCCGTGTCGGCGCTGTGGGCGGTCGCCGCCCCGACCGGACCGCAGGTCGCGCTGCTCGGGGCACTGGCCGACGCGGGCGAGCGGGTTCCCGAGGTGGCCGGTCGCTTCACGATGCCGTCGGGAGTGGCAGGGCCGTCGGGAGTGACGGGGCCGTCGGAAGTGGCGGGGCCGACGGGGGTAAGCGGGCCTCCGGGGGCCGGGGGCGGCGGCCGCGACGACGAGGAGCGGCTGCGGATCGGGCTGCTGCGGACCATGGACCGCTGGGGTGTCGAGCTGGCGATACGCGCGGCGACCGACGGGTACTCCGCCGCCGGGCAGATCGAGGCACTGCTGCACACCGCGAGCGGAATCAGGTCGCTCGCCGACGTGATCGCGGGTCGCGCATCGGCGGTCGCCGGCGCCCGCACCCGCGCGCTGGCCGTGGCCGCAGAACGGATCGCCGCGCGCGGCATCGAGCGCGCCGCCGCCGAAACACTGCTCGCCGACCTGGGGAGGGCCGGGTGACGGCTGACCTGGATGTGCCCGGTCTGGACGCGGCGACCGTCCGCGAGATCCACACGCTGACGGGGGTGGATGCCTCGGCGCTGCCGGTGCCGGGGCGGTCCGTCGTGGTCGCCGGTTCCGGGGGCGCCGGGGTGTCGAGCGTGCTTGCCGCCTGCGCCCAGCTCGCTCCGCACCTCGAGATCGCCGAATGGCGCGGCACGCGGACCACGGAGTCGGGGACCGCGCATCCTGGTCCGGCCGTGGCGCTGCTGGTGGTGGACCCGTCGTCGGGGGCGGGCGAGGAGGAGACTCAGCTGCTCGCCGCGTTGCGCCGGGAGGCCGGTGTGGTGGCGGTGGTCTGCAACAAGATCGACGCGTATTGGGACTGGCCCACCGCGCTGCGGCGGATCCGGTCCGTCCTCGACCCGGCCGGCCGGCTGCCCCTGTTCGCGGTGGCCGCCACGTCCGGCACGGGGATCGGCGGGCTGACCGGGTGGCTGACGGCGGTGACGTCATCGTCCGGCCGGGTGCGCCGCCGGGTGCGGCAGGCGGGTGTGGCGCTGGCGGCCGCCGACGCGGCGGGTGCGCCACCTCTCGATGACCGGACCGGCAGGCTCGGTGACCTCACCGAACGGCGGCGCCGGATCGTGGCGGGCCGCGACCGGGGGCGTACCGAGCGGCTCGCGGCCGCACGGTTCGAGTGCGCCGCCGCCCGCTCGGAGGTGCTCGACGAACTCGGCGTGACGATCCGGACGCTCGCCGCGGCGGCCGAAGCCCGGTGCGACGGCATCGGCGCGCACGAGGTACCGGTCTATCGCGCGTGGCTCGACACCCAGCTCGCCTCGGCGGTGATCCACATCGACCGGGCCGTCGCCGCCCGCTTCACGGAGGCCGCCGCGGTGTCCCTGGCCGGCCTCGGGTCCGCCCCGGTCGTCGCGGCGGGTGCCGCGCGGGTGGTGTCCACCGCACCGGTGACGGCGGCCGGCCCGCGCCGCGGCGCCGAGGACGCCGTGTTCGGTCTGCTCGGGGTGTCGACGGGCTTCGGCGTGGGACGGGCCGTCGCGTCGGGGGCGTCGGCGATGGGTGCCGGGCCCGCGGTGGGGTGGGCACTGACGCCGCTGACGGTGGTGGTCGGTCTCGCGATCGCGGTGTGGGTGATCGGGGTGCGGCGCACCTCGGCCGTCCGCGCCCAGGTGCGGACGGTGACCGCCACCGCGCTCGCCGAACTGCGCATCACCTGCGAGCGGCACGTGGCCGCGCGGTCGACATCGACGGAGCTGGAGGTCGCCGGGCAGATCGCCCGCCACCACGACAGGCTGGTCCGCGAGACCACCCGGCGGGTGGCGGCCCTCGACATCGAGATCGGGCGGTGCCGGGAACCGGCCGCGGACCCGGCCAGGCAGCGGGCCGTCCGGGCACTCGCGGACCGGCTGGCCGTCCTCGCAGATCCCGATACCCCAGATCCCGAAATCCAAGATCCCGAAATCCCGGAACCCGGGCCCCCCGTGCGCGCCACACTGGGAACCGACGACGAAGAAGGCAGGTGATGGGTATGGAGGCCGACATGTTCGGCGACGGCGGCGACCACCTCGCCCCACCCGGCAGCCCGGCCGATCATCTGTGGATGTCGCAGGGCGAGGACGTGTGGGATCTCGGACCCGCCGACCTGGACACGGACGCCGACGGGATCGCCGACTCCCTGACCCGGACCGGACCGGACGGCATGGCCGTGTACACCGATTCCGACGCCGACGGCCGCGTCGACCTGATCACCGAGATCGGCGCCGACGGCAGCTATTCGGCGCAGCGCCTGGACACCGGGACCGGCACCTGGCTGCCCACCGACTCCGGCCGGCTGGCCTGACAGCGGCCCCGTCCTGCCGTAATGCGGACAATCTCACCCGGGGGCGGCTACCTAGCGTCCGCTCGGTCCCGGTACCCTGGGACAAACGACGCAACGCCGGTGGTGGCCATCCGACGGTCATCGCCATTCTCGAGGAGACCCCATGACGTCTGCCACAATTCCTGGCCTGGATCCGAGTAGCGCCCCTACCAAGCACGCCGCGCTCCTCGCGTGGGTAGCCGAGATCGCCGAACTCACGCAGCCCGACGCCGTCGTCTGGTCCGATGGCAGCGACGCGGAGTGGGCCCGTCTCACCGAGCAGCTCGTCGCCGCGGGCACGCTCACCAAGCTGAACGAGGAGCTCAAGCCCAATTCGTTCCTGGCCAACTCCGATCCGGCCGACGTCGCGCGTGTCGAGTCCCGCACCTACATCTGCTCCGAGAAGGAAGAGGACGCGGGTCCCACCAACAACTGGGTCGATCCCGCGCAGATGCGGGAGACGATGACCGGCCTGTACCGCGGCAGCATGCGCGGGCGCACCATGTTCGTCATCCCGTTCTGCATGGGTCCGCTCGGCTCCGACGACCCGAAGCTGGGCGTGGAGATCACCGACTCCGAGTACGTCGTCCTGTCGATGCGCATCATGACCCGCGTCGGCACCCCGGTCCTCGAGCTCCTCGGCGACGACGGTTTCTTCGTCAAGTGCCTGCACTCGGTCGGCGCCCCCCTCGCCGAGGGCCAGGCCGACGTGCCGTGGCCGTGCAACACCGAGAAGTACATCACCCACTTCCCCGAGAGCCGCGAGATCTGGTCGTACGGTTCGGGTTACGGCGGCAACGCGCTGCTGGGCAAGAAGTGCTACGCGCTGCGCATCGCGTCGGTGCTGGCGCACGACGAGGGCTGGCTGGCCGAGCACATGCTGATCCTCAAACTCACCAGCCCGCAGGACAAGGTCTACTACGTTGCGGCCGCGTTCCCGAGTGCCTGCGGCAAGACCAACCTCGCGATGATCCAGCCCACCATCCCCGGCTGGAAGGCCGAGACCGTCGGCGACGACATCGCCTGGATGCGGTTCGGCAAGGACGGCCGCCTCTACGCGATCAACCCCGAGTTCGGCTTCTTCGGCGTCGCCCCCGGCACCAGCGCCGACTCCAACCCCAACGCGATGCACACCATCGACCACGGCAACACCCTGTACACCAATGTCGCGCTCACCGACCAGGGTGACGTGTGGTGGGAGGGCATCGGCGGCGACAAGCCGGCGCACCTGACCGACTGGCTGGGCAACGACTGGACCCCCGAGTCCGACAAGCCCGCCGCGCACCCCAACTCGCGGTACTGCACCCCGCTCACCCAGTGCCCGTCGCTGGCGCAGGAGTGGGACGACCCGCAGGGTGTGCCGATCTCGGCGATCCTGTTCGGCGGACGACGCAAGACCACCGTTCCGCTGGTCACCGAAGCCCGCGACTGGCAGCACGGCGTGTTCATGGGCGCCACCGTCGGCTCCGAGCAGACCGCCGCCGCCGAGGGCAAGGTGGGCACCGTCCGCCGCGACCCGATGGCGATGCTGCCGTTCATGGGCTACCACGTGGGCGACTACCTCTCGCACTGGATCGACCTCGGCAAGAACGCCGACGCCGCCAAGCTGCCCAAGATCTTCTACGTCAACTGGTTCCGCCGCGGCGAGGACGGCCGCTTCCTGTGGCCCGGCTTCGGCGAGAACAGCCGCGTCCTGGAGTGGATCATCGGCCGCATCGAGGGTCAGGTCGCCGGCGAGCAGACCCCCATCGGCATCGTCGCCAAGCCCGAGGAGTTCAACCTCGACGGCCTCGACGTCGAGGACCGCGATCTGGTGGAGGCGCTCGCCGTCAACACCGAGGAGTGGGAGCGTGAGCTGCCGCTGATCGACGAGCTGTTCGACTTTGTGGGCGACAAGCTCCCGTCGTCGCTGCGCGATGAGCTCGCCGCGCTGCGCGAACGGCTGGGCGCCTAGGATCTGGGGCCCAACCCCACACCCGCTGTAGAACAGGGTCGTGACCTCGGTCACGACCCTGTTCGTTTCGCGTTATCAGGGTCGAAATCAGGGACTGACCGGATGGACCGGGCAGCCGAACGTTTGGAAGGCTGGACGCATGACACACAGCGAGGGCGGTCCCCGGGCTCAGGTCGCGGCGAGTGCCGAGAATCTCACCAAGATCTACGGTTCCGGTGACACCGAGGTGGTGGCGTTACGCGGGGTGTCGGTGTCGTTCGCCGCGGGCGAGTTCACCGCCATCATGGGGCCGTCGGGGTCGGGTAAGTCGACGCTGATGCACTGCCTGGCCGGACTCGATGTGGCGACGTCGGGCAGCGTCCGCATCGGCGACGTCGAGCTGACCGGCCTGAGCGACAAGGCGATGACCACGCTGCGCCGCGACCGCATCGGCTTCGTGTTCCAGGCGTTCAATCTGGTGCCGACGCTGACCGCGGCCGAGAACATCACTTTGCCCCTCGACATCGCCGGCCGTGACGTGGACAAGCAGTGGTTCGACGCGGTGGTGACCCGGCTGGGCCTGACCGACCGTCTCACGCACCGGCCGGCGGAGCTGTCGGGCGGGCAGCAGCAGCGGGTGGCGTGTGCCCGGGCGCTGGTGGGGCGGCCCGACATCATCTTCGGCGACGAGCCGACCGGCAACCTCGACTCCCGCTCGTCGGGGGAGGTGCTGGAGATCCTGCGGGCGGCGACCGACGAGTTCGGGCAGACCGTCGTGATCGTCACCCACGATCCGCGCGCGGCGTCGTACGCCGACCGGGTGGTGTTCCTGGCCGACGGGCAGATCGTGCGTGAGCTCCGGCAGCCCCGGGCCGACGACGTCTTCGAGGTGATGAAGAACCTGGACAATCCGGTGGTCGCCTGACATGGGTGGTTCTGTGATGCGGCGGGTGTCGCTGCGTAACCTCGCCGCGCACAAGCTGCGGTTGGTGCTGACGGTCTTCTCGATCATGCTGGGCACCTCGTTCGTCGCCGGTTCGATGGTGTTCACGGCGTCGATCTCCAATGCTTTCGGTAATCTTTTCGACAATGTCGCGCCGGGGGTGTCGGCGGAGGTGACGGCATCCTCGGACACCGTCGGGGCCGGCGTCGACAACAGTGTCGTCGACGAATTGTCCTCGCGGAAAAGCGAACTCGGCATCGATAAGTTGGTCACCGACTATGGGGCCACCGTCACGGTGGCCGGTGGCAACGGCAAGGCGATCTCGACGGGCGGTGCCCCGAGCATCGGCTCGGCGTTCATCCCGCCCGACAGGGCGCTCTCGCCCGAGTCCACCAAGATCGAAGCCGGGGGCCGGGCGCCGCACGGCAGGGGCGAGATCGCGATCAACTCCTCGGCGGCCGAGAAGAACGGTCTCAAGGTCGGATCCAAGACCAAAGTCATTGTGGGGCAAGGATCTACCGAGCCGATGGATGTCACGGTGGTGGCGCTGCTCGATCAGCCCGGCTCGTCCAGCGGCTTCGTCAACGTCCAGTTCGACGAGAAGGTGGCCCGCGAACTCATGACCGACGGCACCTACGTCGGCATGGTCGACATGCGTGCCGCCCCGGGGGTGTCGCCCGAACAACTGCGGGACCGGGTCGCGGCCATCGTGGACCCCGAACGGTACGACGTGCGCACCGGCGATCAGGTCCGCGACGACGCCAAGGGCCAGTTCACCGATTTCCTCAACATCTTCCAGGGAATCCTGCTGGCCTTCGCGGCGATCGGCCTGGTGGTGGGCACCTTCATCATCTACAACACCTTCTCGATGATCGTCGCGCAGCGGAACAAGGAACTGGCGCTGCTGCGCGCCGTCGGCGCGAGCAGAAGACAGATCTCGCGGTCGGTGCTGTTCGAGGCGTTCGTCGTCGGCATCGTCGGCGGCGCGATCGGACTGGTCATCGGTATCGGGCTGGCCGCGCTGCTCAAACTGCTGGCCAACTCCGGCACGGGGCTGCCCGAGGGGCCCCTCACCGTCACCCCGGCGGCGGTGCTGGCCGCGTTGTTCGTCGGCATCGTCGTCACGATGGTCAGCGCCTGGGTGCCCGCCGCCCGGGCCGCGCGTGTGGCGCCGGTCGAGGCGATGCGGGCGAGCGCCGCCGAGGACAGCACCAACCTGGGCCGCCGCACACTCGTCGGCGTGGGTGTCGCGCTCGTCGCGCTCGGCCTCATCGTCGGCGGTGCGACCGGTGTGGGTGTCGGCCCGGCGGTGACCG
This sequence comes from Gordonia amarae NBRC 15530, assembly GCF_000241345.1. GTDB lineage: Bacteria > Actinomycetota > Actinomycetes > Mycobacteriales > Mycobacteriaceae > Gordonia > Gordonia amarae. Next base: position 89,181 of record NZ_BAED01000026.1, on the reverse strand, counting down.
TCGGGGTCGGCGCCGGCCTGGCGATCATCGCCGCGGTACTGGGCGGTCCGGCCCTGTCGCGGCCGTTCGTCGGCGGGCTCGGCCGCGTGCTCGGGGCGCCCTTCGGCAAGGTCGGGGGCCTGGCCCGCACCAACGCCGTCCGCAATCCGCGCCGCACCGCCGCCACCGCGTTCGCCCTTACCCTCGGCCTGCTGCTGGTCACGATCATCGGCATCCTCGGGGCCTCCTTCAAGGGCACCGCGGACGAGGCCGTCGACACCGGGATCGGCGCCGACTTCATCATCAGCGACACCAACCAGCAGCCGCTGCCGACGTCCATCGTCGACGCGATCACCGGGACGGACGGTGTCGGCAGCGTCGTCGCGTTCGGGCTGGTGCAGGCCAAGTACGACGGCAAGTTCATGACCGGGCAGGCGGCGATCGGCACCGGCCTCGGTGACCTGATGCATCTTCAGATGCTCGACGGCGCCTCGCCAGAGGTGCCCGCCGACGGTCTGCTCGTCACCGAGAAGTTCGCCAAGGACAAGAACTGGCGCCGTGGCGACACCGTCACCTTCAGCACACTCGGCGGCAAAGAGGTCCAGGTCAAGGTGGCCGGGATCTTCAAGGACACCCAGCTCATCCAGCCGTGGATCATGGGTGCGGACGCCTACCGGGCGCTTGTCCCGCAGTCGCTGCGGATGACCACGTTCATCCTGGCCGGCCCGGCGCCGGGCGTCACCCCCGACGCGCTGCGCGAACGTCTCGACGCGACCACCGCCGACTTCCTGACGGTGCAGGTCCAGGATCCGGAGGAGTTCAAGGGCACCATCTCCACCGCGATCGACCAGATGCTGGCCGTGCTGTACGCGATGCTCGGGCTGGCCCTGGTGATCGCGATCCTCGGCATCGTCAACACCCTGGCCCTGTCGGTGGTCGAGCGCAGACGCGAGATCGGCACGCTGCGGGCCATCGGCATGGTGCGGGCGCAGGTACGCCGCAGCATCTACCTGGAGTCGGTGCTGATCGCGGTCTTCGGTGCGGTGCTCGGGGTGGTGCTCGGTTCCGGGATCGGCTGGGCGTTCACCAAGACCCTCGCCAAGTGGGGTCTGGGTGATCCGGTGCTGCCGTGGTCGCTGATCGGCGGCACCGTGCTGGCCGCGGGTGTCGTCGGGATCCTCGCCGCTCTGTGGCCGGCGGTGCGCGCGGCCCGGACCACACCGCTGGAGGCCATCGCAGACCTCTGACCGGGGTCGACCGGCATTTCGGGCCGGTGGGTCGCTGTGGTGGGTCACGTGACCAGAATCGCCGCGCCAATCGCGTGTTCGGTGCTGTCGGCGATGGTGCGCACGGTAGGTTCTTGGGCATGGCTGTCTCCGCAAAAACAGAATTCGACGTCGACGCCCCGGCGTCGTTGATCATGGAAATCCTGCTCGACATCGACTCGCTCCCGCAGTGGTCCGACGCGCACAAATCGGCCGAGGTCCTCTCGACCCATCCGGACGGCACCCCGGACCGGGTGCACATCGTCGCGGGCCTGTCGGGCATCTCCGACGAGCAGACGCTCGCCTACACCTGGACCGAGAACTCGTGCACGTGGGATCTGGTCGAGGGCAAGCAGCTCAGCCAGCAGCACGGCGTGTACCGGCTCACCCCCGACGGCGACAAGACGCACGTCGAGTTCGAGCTCGAGGTGGATCTCAAGATCAAGCTGCCCGGCCTGATCGTCAAGCGCGGCCAGAAGGCCGCCGTCGAAACGGCGAAGAAGGGACTCATCGCCGAGGCCAAGCGCCGCTCGGCTGCCTGACCTTTTCGGCCCTTTCGGCCTTTTTGACCGGCCCGCTTTTACCGGTTCGGGAGTTACGCCAGGTACCTCCCGGCCGGCTGGTGGTGCCGGTCACGCGGCGGACGTTCGCGTCGTCTACGGTATAGGCACCGTGACGCCGGTGGACGTCCGTCGTTTCTTTGGAGGAGGCCGATTATATTGACTATCAACAAGTTTCGCTTTCGCATCGTGAGTGCGATCGTCGGGCTTGGTGCGGGACTCGCAGTCCTGGGTGTGTGTGGGGGCGCCGGCACGGCGTCGGCGGTGAACTGCCAGGCCACTGACGGCCAGCAGCTCCAGAAAGTTGTCGTGAAATCGGGGTGCGGTGCCAAGGCCGGCAAGGGCAGCACGGCCACGGCGCACGAAAGCGGTGGCCGGGGAACCGCCGTGGCAGTCGCCGACAATGGCGGTCAGGCGACCGCCGACAACCGGCAGCCGGGTTCGATCGCGCTCGCCGGCGCGTTCAACGGGGGCAGGGCTCATTCGATCACCGTCGGACCCAACGCCCTGACGCTCGCGCAGGCGACCGAGGGCCAGAACGCGCTCGCCATCGGCGGCGCGAACAGCCAGGCCCGCATCGGGCCGAACGGCGCCGACTGCTACGGCATGCTGGCGGTGGCGGTCGAGATGAACAAGGCCAAGGGCTGCGTCAAACTCGGCCCCGCAGAATTCGTCCAGTAACTTCGCGCAGTAACACGGACGTATTTGGTATCAGCCGGGTTCGGTTTTGTGGACCCGCCCCGTTCTGGACGAGGGAGTGAGCCGGGCGACGAAGGAGCCCGCGCGAACGACTGAGGAAGAACGGGGAGCAAGGGTTCACAAAACCGAGGCCCGGCGCATTCAATACAGGACTTTCGTCCCTTATCGGTCCCCGGGTTCACCTCAGCGTCACCCGCCGGTCGGGTGGTGCGCTTATTGTGGCGGGGTGACCGAGGTTTATACACCGGCCGTGGACGGCCAGGCCCAGTTCGGACCGGATTTCAGCAAACTCAACGGCCGTGAGGCTCTGCAGCAGATCGTCGACCTGCACGACGTGACCCAGTTCGCGGTCAACGACGACGATGACGACGACCCCGTCCTGCTGCACCTGCCCGGCCGCAATGTGATCGACACGTGGCGCCAGGACTATCCGTACGAAGACCGGATGAGCCGCCGCGAGTACGAGATCGGCAAACGCAAGCTGCAGATCGAACTGCTGAAACTGCAGAAGTGGACCAAGCAGACCGGGCAGCGGTTCCTGCTGGTGTTCGAGGGTCGCGACGCCGCCGGCAAGGGGGGCACCATCAAGCGGTTCAACGAGCATCTCAATCCGCGCGGTGCCCGCGTCGTCGCGCTGGAGAAGCCGAGCGAGCGCGAAGCCACCGAATGGTACTTCCAGCGGTACGTGCAGCACCTGCCCGCCGCCGGTGAGATGGTGTTCTTCGATCGGTCCTGGTACAACCGCGCCGGTGTGGAACGGGTGATGGGATTCTGCACCGACGAGCAGTACACCCAGTTCATCGAGCAGGTTCCGGCGTTCGAGAAGATGCTCGTCGACGACGGTATCCATCTGGTCAAGTTCTGGTTCTCGGTGTCTCCGCTGGAGCAGCGCACCCGGTTCGCGATCCGGCAGATCGACCCGGTCCGGCAGTGGAAGCTGTCGCCGATGGACCTGGCCTCCCTCGACAAGTGGGACGACTACGGCGCCGCCAAGGAGGCGATGTTCGCCGCCACCGACAACGATTTCGCGCCGTGGACGGTGGTCAAGAGCAACGACAAGAAGCGTGCCCGCCTCAACGCGATGCGCCATGTGCTCGCCTCGTTCGACTACACCGGAAAGGACGTCGAGCTGGTCGGGGAGCCCGATCCGCTGATCGTCAGCCGGGCCCGCGACACCATCGGGGAGTAGCGGACGCCGGCCGGGGCGGGCGAAGCGACGGGGAATGTCACTTGTCAGACGCGGTACATCGATGAAATGTAATGCGGCTGTCCGTCGATGCTGTCCAGGTACCCTGGCGGCGTGCGGACTTTCCTCAGTGCTGTTCTGACGCTCGTCGCGATGGCGGCCATCGTGCTCGCGGTGCCGTCGTTGTGGGTCAAGGAGCGGCTCGTCGACTCCGAGGGGTTCGCCTCGTCGATGCGTCCGGTGGCGGAGCAGCAGAAGGTCCGCGACTACATGACCGAACAGATCACCCGAGGGGTGATCGACCGGGCCGGCGGTGCCGGGAGCTTCACCGGCGGGGTGACGAGTGCCTTCGTCACACCACTCGCCCGGGCTTACACCGATTCCGATCAGTTCGAGGAGGACTTCGTGCAGGTTGTCGCCGACCAGCACGACTACCTGTTCGACGAGCCGGGTGCCGACGCCGCCGACGACCAGGGCCTCCAACTCGACATCGCGCCGATGGTCAACCGGGTGCTCAACAAGCTCGGTATCTCCGCGCAGACCGACGGGATCATGGTCGAGCTGAGCGGTTCGAATCTGGAGGCCGGCCGCTACCACAAGACCGGCCGCGACATCACGCGCCTGGCGCTCGCGTCGACGGCCGCGGCGATCATCGGCGCGCTCGGCGGTCTGCTGATCGCCCGCAGGCGCGGTGTGGTGCTGCTGTTCCTCGGCCTGGCCACGGTCGCCGCCGCGGTGGTGAGTTACGCGGTGTCCGTGGTGGGTGCCGACCGTGCCAAGGACGAGCTGACCGGCGGTGCCGGCTCAGACCGCGAGGTGAGCGAGGCGATCGTCGACACCGTGCTCAAGAACCTGCACGAGGTCGCCTTCATCGTCGGCGGTGCCGGACTCGGGGTGGCGCTCCTCGGCGCGGCCATCGCGGTGGCCATGCGCCGCCGAGGATAGCCGACCACACCGCTGGTTGAGGTGCGAGGAGCGTAAGCGACGAGCCTCGAAACCCCGCAAGTTCACTCGCTACCGATGGTGCGCCACAGAAACTCGTACGCCAGGGCCGATTTGAACGCCGCCTGTTTGTTGTCGGCGGCGCCGCCGTGGCCGCCCTCGATGTTCTCGTAGTAGCTGACCCGATGCCCGGTCTCCTCCAGGCGCGCGACGAACTTGCGCGCGTGCCCCGGGTGGACGCGGTCGTCGCGGGTGGAGGTGGTCACCAGGATCGGCGGGTAGTCCACGTCTGCCCGAACGTGCTGGTACGGCGAGTACTCGCCGAGGTACGCCCACTCCTCGGGGTTGTCGGGATCGCCGTACTCGGCCATCCACGACGCCCCGGCGAGCAGCAGATGGTAGCGACGCATGTCCAGCAGCGGCACCTGGCAGACGATGGCGCCGAACAGGTCCGGGTAGCGGGTCAACATCACCCCCATCAGCAGGCCGCCGTTGGATCCGCCTTGCGCGGCGAGCCGGTCGGGGGTGGTGAGTCCTTGCGTCACAAGATCTTTCGCAACCGCTGAGAAATCCTCGTACACCTTGTGCCGGTTGGCTTTCTGTGTCTGGGTGTGCCACACCGGCCCATATTCGCCACCGCCGCGGATGTTGGCGATCACGTAGATGCCGCCCCGCGAGATCCAGTTGCGGCCGCTGATCGCCGTGTACGACGGCGTCTGCGACACCTGGAAGCCGCCGTAGCCGTACAGCAGGGTGGGGCCGCTGGTCACATCCGATCGGCGGATCACGAAGTAGGGGATCGCGGTGCCGTCGTCGGAGGTCGCGAAACGCTGTTCGGTGAGCACCGACGACGCGTCGTACAGCGCGGGTGCGGACTTGATGACGGTGGCTGGTGCACCGCTGTCCCCGTGCAGCAGCGTCGGCGGGGTGGTGAACGACGATGCGGTCCAGAACACCTCGTCGCTCTCGTCGGGGTCGGTGTCGAGGACCGAGATGGTGGCCAGTTCGGGCAGCCCCGGCTGCGGCACCGGCGCCCAGTCGCCCAGGGTGATCACCTCGACCTCGGTGGCCACGTCGCGCAGCTTCACCAGGATCAGATGCGACTTGGTGAACACGAAGTCGTCGAGCGAGGTGTGCGCGTCGGGCGTGAACAGGACGGTGTGTTCGCGTCCGCCCGCCAGATAGTCGTCGTAGCCGAAGACGAGCAGCGTGTCGGCCTCGTAGGTGGCCTCGCCCACCGTCCAGGGGGACCGGGTCAGCACCAGCAACCAGTCCCGGAACACAGCGAACTTGGCGTCGGTGGGCACGTCGATCTCGATGAGTTCGCCGTCGCGCAGCTCGTAGCCGATGGTGTTGTAGAAGTCGGTGCTGCGCATGACGTAGTCGCGTTCGAAACCGGGCGAAGGGTCGTGCGACGCCGAGATCGACACGTCACCCGGCTCACCGGTGAACACGGTGACCGCCTCGTCGAGCGGGGTACCGCGCGTCCAGCGTTTGGCCACCCGCGGATAGCCCGACGACGTCAGCGCCCCGTGCCCGTCGGGCTGCGCACCGAAGTCGGTGCCCACCCAGGCGGTGTCGTGGTCGATCCAGTCGATGCGGGACTTGTTCTCCGGCAACACGAATCCGTCGGTCACCCAGGAGCGTGCGGCGACGTCGAACTCGCGCACCACCACCGCGTCGGCGCCGCCTCGGGACAGCGAGACCAGCGCCCGGTCATACTCGGGCCTGAGCATCGTCACGCCCGACCACACCCAGTTCTCCTCCTCGGCGGCGGCGAGGGCGTCGACGTCGATCAGTACATCCCAGTCGGGCGTATCGGTCGTGTACGACTCGAAAGTGGTGCGCCGCCACAGCCCTTTCGGGTGCTGCGCGTCCTTCCAGAAGTTGTACAGATACTCACCGCGCCGGCGTGCGTACGGGATCCGCTCGTCGGTATCGAGCACCTCCAGCGTGTGGGCCTGCATGTCGCGGAACCGGTCGGAATCGGTGAGTTCGGCGACGGTCGGCTCATTGTGCGACCGCACCCAGTCGAGCGCCTGCTCGCCGGTTACCTCCTCGAGCCAGAGGTACGGATCGTCTGCTGCGGAAGTATCGGTCACCCGAACCAGTGTGCACCACCGCTTCGCGCACCACCCGCCCCGCCGCTGTCCCTTCGCCGGTTGAGGTGCGAGGAGCGCAAGCGACGAGCCTCGAAACCTGGTGAGACAACAATGCCCGCTCACCAGGTTTCGAGGCTCGCAGGCTCGCACCTCAACCGGCTGGAGAAACTACTTGCGGCCGGCCTTCCAGTTCAGGCCCCAGTTGTAGGCCTCGTCGACCTTGTCCTGGGCGCCGCGGATATAGCGCACCTCGCGGTTGATGACCAGTTCACCGCCACGGTTCTCGATGAGCGCGATGGCACACGAGAGCGCGCTCTGGTCGGACTCGTCGAGGAACACCTCGATCTGCGGTCCGCTGCTGGGGAAGACGGTCACCACACCGTTGGCGGCGGCCCAGTTCGGGGCACCCTCGTAGATGTAGGCGAAGATCAGGATACGCCGGATGTTCTGTGTCGCAGCCAGATCGATGTACATGTTCTCGCCACCGGCGGCCGAACCGGAACGGTCGTCGCCGTCGAGATAGATGATCGGCTGACCCTGTCGCGGTGCCTGGAACGAGTTGCCGAGCGCCTGCACGATGCCCTTGCTGCCGTCGGTGAACTCCCACAGGCAGGCCAGGTCGAGGTCGACACCGCCGGCGGCGCGTTTGAAGAAGCCGCCCTTCTTGGCGCCGGTGGTCCAGTTCAGGTTCACCCGCAGCTGGCCGGTGGTGGCGCCCTGCTTGGTCAGCGAGACGCTGGGTGCGGACTTGGTGAGTGTCACCTTTTGCAGCGAGACGGGGGCCTGGGCGGGTGGTTGCTGCTGGTAGGGCTGGGCCGGTGGCTGCCCGGGGTATGGCTGCTGCTGCGGCGGGTACGGCTGGGCGGGCGGCTGCTGATACGGCTGAGTCGGGGGATACTGCTGGGCCGGCGGCTGCTGCGGCGGGTAGGGCTGGGCCGGGGGCTGCTGCGGTGCGGCCGGCTGCGAGGGACGTTTGGTGTAGTCGATACCCATGGTCATCGGTCCTTTGTTGTGCTCGTGACGGTGCTGGTCAGATTCGGTTGCATGCGGTGAAGGTGAGTGCGGGGTAGCCCGTCTCGGGCGTCTGCGAAGTCGGGGGGAGGGTTCGTCAGGGGACCTCGATCCGGGACCGGCGGCCGAAATCGGCTGCCACCTCCAGGGTTCCGTTCGGCGCGCGCCGACAACTCGCGACCGCGGCGTGGCACGGCCGGGAGTCGGCGGGCACGATGAAGCCGCCGTCGAGGTGATAACGGGAGTTGGTGATCTTGACCGCCACCGCCGACGGATCGCCGGGCGCCGCCGGCGGTGCGTCGTGCCGCAGGTACACCATCGCCTCGGTGACGCCGGGCGGCCAGGCGAACGTCAGCACGCCGCCGCCGGCGCCGAACATGGCGATGGCGGGCAGGCCGGGAACGGTGGGCGGTCCGGACGGTGCCGGCGGCGGTGCGGTCTCCCGCGTGAGGATCGGGGCTACCGGTGCCGGATTCTCGGCTGTGCGTTGCCGTCTCGGTGTCCGGCGGGTGGTGTCGATGCGTCCGGGTACAGGAGCCGGAGTCGGCTGGGGTGTCACGGGTTGGGGGACCGGGGTGGGCTGGGGCCGCGCCACAGGTGCCGGAGCGATCGAGCCGGGGGTGCTCTCCACCGCGGCCCCGAACTCGCCGGCCAGGTCGTGCAGCAGTTGCCGGGCACCGGCGTGACCGAGGCCGCGGTCCACTGCCTCTTCCAAAAGGAACTCGTAATCCCCATGCCGCAGCACATCTTCGACGAGCACCGCGGCGCGGACGCGGGGCCGCAGATAGTCGGCGACCGATTCGCTGACCGCCTTGCGGTAGGCGATGATCCGGCTGATGTCGCCGAGCAGGATGTCGCGGCAGTGCACGACGAGTTCGTCGAGCACAGCACGCATCGGGCCGGCGGGCATTTCGCGGGCGCGTTCGGCCACCATCTCGATACGCGCCTCGATCTCCTCGGCGTCGGTGGCGTCATCGAGGCTCAGGTGCAGCAGCGCGAGGAGAGTCGGGGTGGGTTCACCGCCGGACCGGATCCGGTCGAATTCGCCGAGCAGTCTGGTGATCTGGCTCAGCCGCTGTTCGCTGATCGGGGCGGGCGCCGCGGGCTGCGGCGCGGGCGTGGCGGCGTCGCCGACGGCGTGGTGCCGCGACAGCCTCGCCTCGATCTCAGCCGGGGCGAGGCCGCCCATCGCACCGATGTCGAACAGGCCGGCGCGTTTGGATTCCGGGATGCCGCCGTACCGTTCGGTGAGCCGCTCGATCGCGTTGTCGAGTAGCTCGTATCGCCCGGCATCGCGTTGACCACGTTGTGCGGCAACGGCTCTCGCCTCGGCGATGCGGCTGGTGGAGTACCGCAGCGGTTTCGACCTCGCGTCGTGTGATGCCACCAGTTCGGCCACGAGGCCGCGGTATTTGGGATGGTCCCGCTGCTTCTGCCAGAACGCCCACACCGCCTCGATGCGACCGACGGCCTGATCGTCGCTGATCCGTTCGGCATCATCGAGCGGAATGTCGTACAGCTCAAACGAATCCGACGTCGACGGTCCGCCCCGCCGGTCAACGGCGGCCAGGACCCGTTTGCGGTAGTCGTTGGAGTTGAACGGCTGCATCACTTCTCACCCCTCGCGGCGGCGGGACCGGTGGACCTGCTCGAGTTCGCGGTTGACCTCCGACTGCGACAGCGTCGCACCGGTTTTCACCGACAGTCGCAGCGGGATCCCGGCGTCCACATGAAAGGCGGTCACGTGCAGCACACCGTCGAAACCCATCTCGAAGGTCACCTGGACCTCGCTGCCCCGTTCGTAGCCACTGGGGATGTCGCGGATGGTGCCCTCGATCAGCACCTTCGCGTCCTCGGGCCGCGACGATTCCTGCTGCCCGGCCTGTTCGAGGACGGTCATCTCGATGATGTCCTGGTCGGCGCGCATCGTGCCGAACGAGCGGCGCACCCGGATCGGCAGCGTCTGGTTGCGGTGCACCAGCCACGTCGCCCGCAGGTCGCCCTCGCGGACGGCGAGCACCCCGAAGCCGCGGGACACCACGGTGTCGACGCTGATCTCCAGCATCCGCCGCACCCCGGCCACCGGCAGCCCGAACGCGGTGGCCACCCGGCCACACGACTCGTCCAGGTCGGCGGGCGCCGCCGACAGCGGCGGGGCGCCGTCGGCGAGGCGGCCACGGGTACGCAGGTCGGCGGTCACCAGCCGCTCCACCTCCAGCTTGTCGCCGTAGATGGCGGCGCCCTTGGCCACGGCCAGATCCGGGTCCGCCAGTTGCGGGTTGAGTCCCAGGTCGGTGCGGATCATGTCGGCCACCATCGGCATCCGCGACGAACCACCCACCAGCAGTACCCGGTTGATCGTCGATGCCCCGCGGTCGCGGGCCGCGGCCAGGCAGGAACGGGTCAGTTCGGCGGTGCGCCGCAGCAGCGGACCGGTGAGGTCCTCGAGCTGGGCGCGGGTCAGGGTGATCACCGACCGTTTGCCGTCGTGGGCGACGATCGCCGACGTCGACTCCGCGTCGGACAGTTCGTGTTTGGCGCGTTCGGCGGCCAGCACCAGGGCCTGTGAGCCGGCCGAGTCGTCGAGCGGGTCCTCGGCGTCGGGGTGTTCGGCGCAGAACTGCTGCGACAGATACAGCGCGATCCGTTCGTCCCAGTCGGCGCCGCCGAGCTGATGGTCGCCGTCGACGGCCAGCACCGAGATGCGCCGGTCGGCCAGTTCGATGACGGTGGCGTCGAAGGTGCCGCCGCCCAGGTCGTACACGAGGACCGTCTCGTCGGGTGTCGATGACGCGAACGCGTCGGTGAGCTTGCTGAACCCGTACGACAGGGCCGCGGCGATCGGCTCGGACAGCACGCCGGCCACCTCGATGCCCGCGTAGCTGCCGGCCTGGATGGTGGCGCGGCGTTCGTCGTCGCCGAAGTAGGCGGGCACGGTGATCACCGCGCGCTGCACCTGTTCGCCGGAGAACGAGGCGTCGGAGATGAGGGATTTGAGGATGAGCGCGGAGATCGCCGGCGCCGACCACGACTGTCCGTGCGCCATGAACCGCCAGTCGGGATCGCCCATGCGCCGCTTGACGAGGGCACACACATTGTCGGGGTCCAGGCGGGCCTGCCGACGGGCGCCCTCACCCACCACATGATCGTAGGCAGAGGCCAGGAGCACCACGCTCGGAGTGGTCTGCGACCCGTCCAGACCTGGGATTATGCGGGGCCTGCTACCGGAGTCCACCGCTGCGATGGCTGAGTTGGTCGTGCCCAAGTCGATTCCGTAAACGCCCACGATGAGCCAGCCTAACAGCGCAAATCGCCCGTCGGCACGACTGCGCGGTGACGCTACTCTGATCGGATGAACGACGTTGACGCCGCCGACCGGATGCAACAGTTGGCCGAACGCGTGGAAGATCTGACCCGCGTCGTGGTCCGGCAGGGGCAGGCACTCGACCAGCTCGTCGACGCCGACCGCGCCCGCTCCGCCGGCCCCGACCTGCCGCTGCTCGTCGAGCTGTTCGCAATCTTCGTTGACGCCGATGCGTGCGCCCGCACCGACGCCGCGTTCGCCGCCATCGCCGGCAGCCTCGAACGTCTCATCACCGGTCGCGGCGGCGAGATCATCAATCCTTCGGTGGGCGACGCCTTCGAGGTGTCCACGATGGAAGCCGTCGACGTCCGCCCCGTCGACGGTGACGCCACACCCCGCACCGTCGCCGAACTCATCCGCCCCGGCCTGCTCGTCGGCCCCCGCTCCGTCCGCCCCGCCATGGTCACCGTCTTCGGCGACTGACCCAACCTCCCACAGGTGCCCCTTGACGGGTTCAGGTGTGAGAGCGTCGGCGACGACGAAGCCCTCGAAACCGGACCAGCCGAAAGTCCTTATATCCGAAAGGCTTTCACTTCGATACCGGTCGGGATCCGATGGCGACGGACGGCGCCACCCACCTGTGCAGGAAGGTCCGGAGTTCCTCGCCCGACTGGGCATGGTCACCGGGGTCGATGAGCAGCGACTGCAACATCCGCAGCATGAATTCGACGAGCCCGTCGAGGTCGGCATCGGCCCAGCCCGACTCGCGCCAGTCGATCCCCAGGTTGTCGATGATGGCGCGCCCCGAGGTGATCGCGACGTCTGAGGTGACGTCCTGCAAGGTGCTCGACAGTCCGGTGGGATCGAACAGGAGCGCAAACCGCTTGTTGGCTCGGAGGAGTTCGAAGCTGGCGGCAATGCCCTCGACGACGGCTTCGACGGGATCGCTGATCCCACCCAGTGCCCGGGAGAGTCCGGACAGCAGGTCGGCGGTGGCGGCTGCGGCAACTGCCCGCAGCACCGCGTCGGAGTCGGGGAAATAGCGGTAGAGGGTCGGTCTGGTCACGCCGACGTGTCGCGCGAGCCGGTTGATGTTGACACTGTGGCCGTCTTCGATCAGTTCGCCGGCGGCCTCGACGATCCGCTGGACAGCCTCGGCGTCGTCGCCGGGTACCGATCCGGCCCAGCCATGGGTCCGCATATAGGACCTCCTGTTCGATATTCCTCTGCGGCAGCCTATTCGGCCGGTCGGCCGAGTGGAGGCGGCCGGCCTCACCACGGGTAGACAACTTATTTAATAAGTGTATAGTCGCGTTACCTGGATCACAATCCTGACTTTCTGGAGGTAACCCGTGACCATCGTCTCCCCGCCCGTGGCCGCGCACCGCCCGCCCACAGTCCTCGGCCCCGAACTCACCCGCCGCGCACTGGACCTGGCCTTGTCCAACACCACCGATATGGCCGAGGAGGTGCTGCGGGTGCCGTTGAGTTACTACAACGACGACAAGCTGGCCGACCTCGAGGAGTCGACAATCCTTCGCAGGGTGCCGATCCCGGTGCTGGCCAGTGCGCAGATCCCGGAGAAGTTCGATTACGTCGTGCGATCGGTCATCGGGGATTCTCTGCTCATCACCCGTGATCGCGAGGGGAAGGCGCATGTCTTCCAGAACTATTGCCGGCACCGCGGTGCGATGCCGGCCTGCGGGTCGGGCAACAGCCGCCGATTCACCTGCCCGTATCACGCGTGGGTGTACGACAACAAGGGTCAGCTCAAGGGGGTGCCGGGGGCGGCGGGTTTCGACTCGATCGATCGGGATGCCTACGGACTGGTCGAGTTACCCAATGAGGAGCGGCACGGTTTCATCTGGGCGGTGCTGACCGCCGATGCCGGCATCGACCTCGACGACCATCTCGGTGCGATGAATAACGAACTCGCGCAATGGAACTATGAGAACTTCCAGTATCACGACGAACGCAGCCTCACCTCGGAGGTGAGCTGGAAAGGTGCACTGGAGGCGTTCGCCGAGGGCTATCATTTCCCCTTCGTCCACGGCAGCAGTGTGATCGGGCAGAACACCCTCGCGAACACCCACGTCTATGACGAATACGGCGAGCATCATCGGATCGGGTTCCCGTTCTCGTGGGTGACGGACCTCGACGGCACCGACCCCGACGACACCTGGGAGCCGATCCGGCAGATGGGCGTCATCTACTGGATCTATCCCAATCTGATCCTGGCAAACAGCCCGGTGGGCGTCGAGGTCATCGACATCCTGCCGGAAAGTTCGGCGACGCGATGCACGGTGCGGCACAGCTGGATGGCGAAGTACCCGGCCACCACCGACGAACAGCGCGCCATGTACGACACCATCTTCGGTCAGGTCCATGCCGCCGTGCGGGACGAGGACTTCGCGATGCTCCCGCAGTGCGGACAGGGGGTGCGCCGTGGCCAGCACGAGCATATGCTGATCGGCCGCAACGAGATCGGCGTCCAGCACATGATCAAGGTGATGGCCGGAAAACTCGGCCTGTCCCTGTAGCCGTAACAGCGGGAACATCGTCGTCAAACCCGGTGGGACGACACTGTCCGGGGCTACAGTGACCGGCGCATGATGATTCTGGGGAAGCCGTCGAGTACCGCGGTGGTGTCGGCGGCCTTCTCGAATCCGGCTTTCTCGAACATCTTTCGGGTGCCCGCGTACGCCAAGGTGAGGTTGACGCGCTCGTTCCCGTTGTCGACGGGATAGGCCTCGACGGCCGGTGCGCCGTGGTCGCGGGCGAAGTCGACGGCGCCGGCGATCAGCGGGGCGACGATGCCATGTTTACGGAATCCCGGCCGCACCCGCACACACCACAGCGACCACACCGGCAGATCGTCGATGTGAGGGATCTTGCCGTTGCGGGCGAAGGTGGTGTCAGCGCGCGGCGCGATTGCCGCCCACCCGACGACGTCGTCGCCGTCGTACGCCAGCACCCCGGGAGCCGGTTCTTGCTTGCAGAGTCCGCGCACGAACTCGCCCCGCTCGGGCCCGCGCAGGGCGAGGTGCTGCTTCGACGGGATCCGGTAGCTCAGGCACCAGCAGACATTGGCGTCGGGCTTTTTGGGTCCCACCATGGTGCGGACGTCGTCGAAGTTCGATGCCGGTCGTATCTCCATGTGGCCACTGTCGCACCCGATGCGGTCAGAAACTGTCCGGCATCACGTGAGGGAGTTGAGGATGTCTTCGAGGGTGGGGCCGGGGGTGATGGTGATCGACAACTTCTGCTCGGTCGATTCGGCGCGGGAGATGCGGGTGATCCGGTCACGATGCCAGTGGTAGATGTTCGGTGACACGCCGTCGGCGGTGTTCTCGTGGTGCTGGGCGGTGAGTGAGGCGAGTTCGTTGATCGCGGGGACCGCCGACGGGCCGGAGATGCGGTGCAGGAAGATCCGGTGCCTGTCGGGAATACCGAACACCACCCCGTGCTCGGTCGACTGTCCGGTGTAGACGTGCGCCAGCAGGGAACGCATCGTCAGGATCTTCGACGCGACGAACACCGACGCCCCGCCGAGTGCCTTCAGCGACTTGTCCGTGGACGTGGCGACCCGGTCGAGCGGTTCGGCGTCGGTGTTGCGGATGCCGATGGTGAACAGCCGGTCGCGGCCGTGGGCGGCCACCTGCGCGGCGTCGAGGTAGATCACGTCGTCGTGCTCGTCGGGGGTGGGTTCGCCCGTGATCACCCGGAACGGGTTGGTGGGGATGGCGTGCGCGGCCGGGAACCGGTCGGTGCGCGGTTCGTCGGCGATCAGCACCGCCTCGGCCGCCGACCCTGGTTTGGGCAGCGGTGCGAACCGGGTGGTCGGGGCGTCGTCGACGGCGGTGCCGGGTGGCCGGAACCCGACCCGGGCGGTCCGCCCGGGGTGCGGCGCGCGGTGGCGTTCCACACACAGCACGACGCTCAGGTCGTCGGTGATGGGCCGGGCGTACGACAGGTCGGTGGCCGAGAGGGCGATGCTCGCCGACGGCAGCACCCGCGCCCGGACCTGTGTTTCGAGTTCGGCGGCGGTCAGATCGGACACGCGCGGCTCCGACCGGACGGCCATGAGCGCGTCAAGGTGCCCGCTGATCGCCTGAGCCCAGTTGCCCCGGGCTGTCGACGCGCACAACCGCACGATCTCCTCGAACCGGTATGTGGTGCCGTCGGCACACGACAGGTCGGAGTTGGCGTCGACCACGGCCTCGATTCCGTGGCCGGCGAGAAAGCGCAGGGAGTAGCCACGAATCCAGTCGAGGTCGTCCGAGTGCATGGGCACCACAACAAACTACCTTTACTTGTCTGTCGATGCTTCGCCAGACCACCGATCGGCCGACCGCCGGTGACTCCGCGAAAAAGCTACCGCCTAGTACGCGGGAGCCCTGCGCGGCGAAGGGCGACGGAAGTAGGGTAGGGGCGTGTCTGAACACTTCCAAACCGTTGTCCTGGGTGCTGGTCCGGGTGGGTATGTGGCCGCGATCCGGTCCGCTCAGCTCGGCATGAAAACTGCCGTCATCGAAGAAAAGTACTGGGGAGGTGTGTGCCTCAACGTCGGCTGCATCCCCTCCAAGGCGCTGCTGCGTAACGCCGAACTCGCGCACGTCTTCAACCATGAGGCCAAGACGTTCGGCATCTCCGGTACCGCCACCTTCGATTTCGGGGCCGCCTTCGACCGCAGCCGCAAGGTGTCGGACGGCATCGTCAAGGGTGTCCACTTCTTGATGAAGAAGAACAAGATCACCGAGATCGACGGCTACGGGGTGTTCACCGACGCCAAGACCATCACCGTCGGCGACCGCGTCATCACGTTCGACAACGTCATCATCGACACCGGCTCCACCGTGCGGCTGCTGCCGGGCGTCGAGCTGTCGGACAACGTGGTCACGTACGAGACCCAGATCCTCACCCGTGAGCTGCCCGGCTCCATCGTGATCGTCGGCGCGGGCGCCATCGGTATGGAGTTCGGTTACGTCCTGGCCAACTACGGCGTCGACGTCACCATCATCGAGTTCATGGACCGGGTGCTGCCCAACGAGGACGCCGACGTCTCCAAGGCGATCGCCAAGGAGTACAAGAAGCTCGGCGTCAAGGTCCTCACCTCCACCGGGGTGCAGACGGTCACCGACAACGGCAGCAATGTCGTGGTCACCTACAAGGACAAGGCGGGCAACGACGGTTCGCTCACCGTCGACAAGGTCCTCATGTCGGTCGGCTTCGCCCCGCGCGTCGACGGCTTCGGCCTGGAGAAGACGGGTGTGCAGCTCACCGAGCGTGGCGCCATCGCGATCGACGACTACATGCGCACCAATGTCGACGGCATCTACGCGATCGGTGACGTGACCGCCAAACTGCAGCTCGCGCACGTCGCGGAGGCGCAGGGTGTGGTGGCCGCCGAGACGATGGCCGGTGCCGAGACGATGACCCTGGGCGACTACCGGTTCATGCCGCGCGCCACCTTCTGCCAGCCGCAGGTCGCGTCGTTCGGTCTGACCGAGGCGCAGGCCAAGGACGAGGGCTACAACGTCAAGGCCACCCAGTTCCCGTTCTCGGCCAACGGCAAGGCGCAGGGCCTGGCAGCCACCGCCGGCTTCGTCAAGCTGGTCACCAACGCCGACACCGACGAACTGCTCGGCGGACACCTGGTGGGCGACAACGTCTCCGAGATGCTGCCGGAGCTGACCCTGGCCCACAAGTGGGACCTGACCGCCAAGGAACTGGCCCGCAACGTGCACACCCACCCGACCCTGTCGGAGGCCCTGCAGGAGACCTTCCACGGCGCGATCGGTCACATGATCAACCTGTGACCGTCCGGTCCGTACCGAAACCCCACCGATACGCTTCGGCATCGCGATTATTGCGATGCCAGGCGGTATCGGTGGGGTTTTCGTCATCGGATGTGCGATGACGGAGGCCACCAGGCTGTGGGTCCCCCCGTTTCCCCTGGAAATCCGGGCCACTGTGGACTGCCTGCACCGGGGGTCAGGTGATCCGTCGATGCGGTACGCACCGGACGGCTCGATCTGGCGGGCCTCGCACACCCCCGACGGCCCGGGAACTCTCCGGCTCCAGGCCACTTCCGACGGGGTGCGGGGCACCGGATGGGGGCCGGGCGGATCCTGGCTGATCGATCAGTTCCCCGAACTCCTTGGTGCGCTGGATGATCCGGGCGAACTACGGACCGACGATCCGGTGGTGCATGCGATGACGCGGCGGGCCACTGGTTTCCGGATCTGCCGTACCGGCCGGGTATGGGAGGCGCTGGTGCCGGCGATCCTGGAGCAGAAGGTGGTGGGCACCGAGGCGTTCCGGGCGTGGCGATACCTGTTGCGGCGCTTCGGGGAACCCGCACCCGGACCGGTGGCCGGGTCGATGCGGGTGCCACCGCCGCCGCAGGTGTGGGCACGGATCCCGTCGTGGGAGTGGCATCGCGCCGGCGCCGAACCGGTGCGGATGCGCACGATCCGCGGGGCGACATCGATGGATACCGAACGCCACCCCGGCAAGCTGACGGTGCTGCGCGGGGTGGGCCAGTGGACGGAAGCCGAAACCCGGATGCGTGCCGTCGGGGATGCCGACGCGGTGCCGGTGGGCGACTTCCACATCCCGAAGGTGGTGGGGCAGACCCTCGTCGGCAGCCCCGTCGACGATGACGGGATGCTCGAACTCCTCGAACCTTTTGCCGGGCAACGGGGCCGGGTGGTCCGGCTGTGCATGCGGTACGGGTCGTGGCCGCAGCGCAAGGGCCACCGGGTGGCACCGCGCGACTATCGGTCGATCTGAGAACCGTTCAGGCGTGCGCGAACTGGGTTCGGTACAGCTCCGAGTAGCGTCCCTGGAGTTCGAGCAGGTCCACATGGCCCCCGCGTTCGACGACGCGCCCGTCCTCGATGACGACGATCTCGTCGGCCGCCCGGATCGTCGAGAGCCGGTGCGCGATCACCAGCGACGTCCGCCCCGCCAGTGCCTCGGCGAGGGCATCGGCCACCTCGGCCTCCGATGTTGAATCCAGATGCGCGGTCGCCTCATCGAGGATCACCACAGCGGGTTTCGCCAGCAGCAGCCGGGCGATCGTCAGCCGCTGCCGCTCACCGCCGGACAGCCGGTATCCGCGTTCGCCGACAACGGTTTCCAGTCCGTTCGGTAGCGCCCGCACCAGGTCGTCGAGCCGGGACCGGCGCAGCGCCGTCCACAGTTCGTCGTCGGAGACCCCGGGGTCGGCCAAGGTCAGATTCGCCCGGACGGTGTCGTGGAACAGGTGACCGTCCTGCGTCACCATCCCGACGGTGCGATGCACGGACGCGCCGGCGAGGTCGCGGACGTCGACACCGTTGAGCGTGACCGACCCGGAATCGACGTCGTACAACCGGGTGGCCAGCGACGCGATGGTCGACTTACCGGCGCCGGAACTGCCGACGAGAGCCACCATCTTGCCGGCCGGGATGTCGAGGTCGATGTGGTGCAGGATCTCGGTCCCGCCCCGGCTGTCCAGTTGCGCAACATCTTCCAGCGACGCGAGGGAAACCTTGTCGGCGGACGGGTAGGTGAACGACACGTCGTGCAGGCGGACCGAGACACCGTCGCCGACGCCGGGAACCTCGGGTGCGCCGGGCTTGTCCTTGATCAGCGGTTCGAGGTCGAGGACCTCGAAGACCCGCTCGAAGCTCACCAGCGCACTCATGATCTCCACGCGCGCGTTGGCCAGTGCGGTCAGCGGCGCGTACATGCGGGTCAGCAGCAACGCCAACGACACCACGGCGCCCGCCGAAAGGTGTTGGTGCACAGCGAGCCAGCCGCCGAGGCCGTACACCAGCGCCAGTGCGAGCGCCGACACCAGCATCAGCGCGCTGAAGAAATAGGTTTGCAGCATCGCCTGCCGAACACCGATGTTGCGCACCGCATCCGCCCGGTCGGCGAACTCCGACGACTCCCGCTCGGGACGGCCGAACAGCTTCACCAGGGTGGCGCCGGGGGCGGAGAAGCGTTCGGTCATCTGTGTCGACATCCGGGCGTTGTACTCGGCGCTCTCGCGGGCCAGTCCGGCCATGCGTCTGCCCATCCGGCGGGCGGGGAGGACGAACACCGGCAGCAGGATGAGTGTCAGGAGAGTGATCTGCCAGCTGATCGCCAGCATCACACCCAGCGTCAGGACGAGCGTCACGAAGTTGGACACCACCCCCGACAGGGTGTCGCTGAACGCGCGCTGCGCGCCGATCACATCGTTGTTGAGCCGGCTCACCAGCGCCCCGGTGCGCGTGCGGGTAAAGAATGCGACGGGCATCTTCTGGACGTGATCAAAGACGGCGCGACGCAGGTCGAAGATCAGCCCCTCACCGATATTCGCCGACAACCAGCGTGCCCCGATACTTGTGACGGCCTCGGCGACGGCGATCACCGCGATCAGCACGGCCAGCCCGACGATCGACCCGGTCGCCGACGAATCGCCATCGGCGATCAGATTGACGACCCGGCCGGCGAGCAGCGGTGTCACCACGGTGAGGACCGCGAGCAGCACCGACAGCGCCAGGAACACGACGATGCGCCGCAGGTGGGGACGGGCGAAACCGCCGATGCGGCGCATCGTGGCCCGCCGGTCTGCCCGCCTCGCCTCCTTACTGCCGCCGTCGTCGCCAGGGGCGTGCATGGACTTGTACATCACGTCCCATGCCACGGACTCCATGCTCATCGGAGCACCTCGCTTTCACTCATGACCTAGAGTGAACGTCATCAAGTGCACTTGATGTCAAGAGGTGGTGCCGTGTGGTCGAGGGAATCTGGCTGAAGCCGGGGCAGGTGGCCGAGCGCGCGGGCGTGGCGGTGTCGACGCTGCACTACTACGAGCAGTTCGGCCTCATCGAGAGCCGCCGCACCTCCGGGAATCGTCGGGAGTATCGCCGCGACACGTTGCGGCTCGTCGGATTCATCCGGGCATCGCAGACACTCGGGATCCCGCTGGCGCGGATCAAGGCCGCGCTCGACGCTCTGCCGCACGACCATCCGCCCACCAAGGATGACTGGGCCCGACTGGCGGAGGACTGGCGTGCCGATCTCGACGAGCGCATCGAGCGGCTCATCGCATTGCGTGACAACCTGGGCGACTGCATAGGTTGCGGCTGTCTGTCGCTGACGACATGTCCCTACGTGAATCCGGGTGACGCCCTCGGGAAGGAAGGCCCCGGAGCGCGCCGGCTCATGCCGTGAAAGAAGCTGTGGCCGTGAACAAAGATGTGGCGTGAAGAATGCTGTGGGCGTGAATAAAGCTGTGGGCGTGGTGATCTCGCGTGGGTGGTGATGTCGGGCGATCGGGCGATGGCGCTCGGCGGCGGTGTGCGGCGCGATGGTGATTACGCCGCAATCATCGACGAACAGCGTCGTCGATACCCCCTGCGTGTGTCATCCGCGGGCGTACCGAGCGTCATCGCCCGACCCATCTCCCCGGATTCATTCGTGACCAGGAATCAGCGGTCGTGATCGCTGATCTGTGGATAGTTAACACCATCCGCCACCGTATGTCCACACCAAGAAGTATGGATACGCCAGTGCTGCCATTATTTGTTATATCAATCTTCAATATTCCAAATCTCAAATGTGTGAGACGATATAGAAATACGTCTCACTAATCGTGGGCAGGATAATCCATGCGCCGTCACCTGATTTACGTGCCGGGTAGGGAATCTCACCCCCGCATGGTCCGAAGGTCTGGGGTCGGAGCCGGCTTGGGCATTTGGTCCTGATCTCATCGCTGGGCGGGTGGCATCCGGTCGATGAGCCGCCTCGTAAAAGCGATAGCCCGTTTACACACGGTTTCACGACAGGTGGGATCGAATATTGTGGATACGGCTATGTCAACCGGAGATCGGCCCGATTTCATTTCACCGTGGTCATGCACAACCTCGCGGCTTTTGAATTGACCAGGACGTGCCGAGCAGCCCGATCGGTTGATCCTGGCCGGACCGTCACGGGGCGGGCGCCGACGGCCCTGGGAGCGTGTCAGCGACGGCCAAGATATGCTGCGCAGCAGGCGATCGTGAAGAGCACCACGGACACCGCGGCACAGTAGGCCAGGGCACCGTTGATCCCCCACGGCGGCATCACCACGATCTCCTGACCGGTGCCGTAGACACCGTTGAGGAACGGCATGTAACCCTGGATGCTGTAGCCGTGCGGGATGAGCGCGATGGTGTTCTCCACGATGTAGACCCAGCCGAGCAGCACCGCCACCGATGCCGCGGGATTGCCGATCACCGCCGCCACACCGAGGGAAATGCCCACGGCGGAAACGGCATACACGGGAATGGTCAGTACGAAGCGCAGGCCGTCGGCGGATACGAGATCGACGGCGCCGTACACGTTCGGGTAGAAGGCGGGCAGCATGATCATCGTCAGCGCCGCGAGGGCGACCGCGGATACCGCGGCACCCACGCCGTAGAAGATCCAGCGCGCGGCGAGGGCGGTCCAGGGCCGTGGGTACAGGATCCGGCCGAGGTCGCCGATGTCGCCGCGTTCGGCGGTGGTTTGGGTATACGCTGCGGCACAACACCATACGGTGACGGTGAAGGTGAGGATCCAGTACACCGAGTTGGTGGTGGCCACGGACACCACCTCGACATCGCTCGACACCTGTGAGAAGTGTTCGGACACTGTGGCAACCACCGCGGTCACGGCCGTCGGCAACAGGATCGCGCCGGGGAGCACGACGGCCGGCAACACGCTGCGCCGCCCGCCGGTGCGAATCCGTTCGGCGGCCACCGCCCGCCGGAGCCGGCTCAACTCGATCGCCACCGCGCTCACCGCGACTGCCCGACTGCGGTCAGATACGCATCTTCGAGCGAGCTGTGGCCGGTGATGAACTCGCCGACGGTCGCATCGGCGACCACCGTGCCGCCGTCGACGACGACAACCCGATGACCGCTGCGTGCGACCTCGTCGAACAGATGCGACGCCACCAGAACGGCCCGCCCCTCGGCGGCGAGTCCGGCGAGCATCTCCCGCACCCAGCGAATTCCCATGATGTCCAGTCCGTTCAGCGGCTCGTCGAGAATCAGCGTGGGCGCGTCACCGAGCAACGCCCCGGCGATGCCGAGACGCTGACGCATCCCCAGCGAATATCCCGAGATGCGTTCGCCCGCGGCTTGTGTCAGCCCTACGTCATCGAGTACCGCCCGGACACGTTTCTGGTCGATCCCGGAAGCCGTCGCCAACCAGCGCAGATGACGAACGCCGGTGTGGCCGGGGTGGAATCCGTCGGGATGTAGGTGGGTGCCGAGCTCGGTGAGCGGCCGCGCCGAACGCGCCAGGTCGCCGCCGTTCACCGTGATCGCACCGGAGCAGACCGGCACGATACCGGCGATCGCGCGTAGCAGCGTCGACTTCCCGGCGCCGTTGCGTCCCAACAGGTAGACGATCTCGCCTCGCCCGACCGTCAGCGTCACCTCGCTCAGCACCTCGCGGTGTCCGAGGCGCACACTGACGCGGTCGATCCCGATTCCCGGTGCGGCTGCGGTGGTCACCGGTTGCAGTAGATGTTGAGCCCCACCGTCTTGACGCCGGTGCACAGCGAGTTGGCCGACAGTTTCCAATTGCCGTCGAGCCTCTTGAACTCGATTTTGAGCCGGATGGTAGGCCGTCCCGACGAGCCGCTGTTCAGTGTTGCGGTGGCGCTGTTGCCTTGCTGCCGAAGGGGTCCGGTGAGATTGTGCCAGCCGAGCGGCGGCCGGAACAGGCCGAGCCGGTACACCGTCTTGGGCACCACCACCGCGTTCATTCCGCCCTCGACGTTCGCGGCCTTCGCCTGATCGGAGGCGTTGGTGGCCACCAGGAAGGTGACGATGTTGCCGAGCTCGGCCGGCGAGGGCTTGGCGGCGGTCACCCGATAGTCGGCGGGCAGCGTCCCGGTCGGGGTGCGCACGGTGGGTGCGGCGGACGCCACTGCGCCGGCGCCGACAAGGGCGGAAGCGGCTGCCGTGGCGGCGGCGAGGGGCATGGCGAATGATGGGCGGATGTTCATCGGAACTCCCTGGATCTCGTTGCGGACGGGGCAGGTGAACGTCAGTGAAGTGTGGTGGCGCGGGCCAGTTTCAGGGTGATCTCGCAGTCTCCGTCGGCTGCCGGGACCACGTCGACTCCGTACTGGCCGGCGAGCGCCGGGGAACTGGATTCGAGGGCGTATTCGACGGCACCGCGGGCGATCTCCGGGTGGGAGGTGCCCACCTGACGCAGCGGGCACGAGCACATCGTGATCTCGTGGGTACCGAAGGCGCTCAGCACATTCGACACCTTGAACCCGAGGAGGCGCAGGGCGTCGGCGGTGACCGTCGCCGGGTCGGGCACCGTGGCCGGGTCCGCTGGCGGAGAACCGGCGAGAACCTGTGCCGCCCACTGCCTGCCGGCCAGTGCTCCGGTCTGTTCCCGTTCGGTGGCCGAATCGCCGAGGTGACCGAGCAGAATGCTCAGCAGGTCGTCGACGGCCAGTTCGTTCACGGCGACATATCCGGTGCGCGGCCGGCCGACCGATTCCGACCGCAACCGCACCGTCGCGGCCCGGCCGTCGTCGACGAGGTTGCGCAGGTGGAAACGCGCGGTGGTGACGTGTACACCGAGCTGCTGAGCCATCTCAGCTGCTGTCACCGGTGTGTCGGCGACCCGCAGCACCCCGAGGACAGTGGTGCGCGGATCGCCGGACATGCTGGGACTCACGATGATCGGCTCGATTCGAGCACCATCAGGGTGGCGACGGCATCGGTGTCGGCGTGCAGGGAATGGATGACCTTGGCGTCGACGTGCACGGCCGAGCCCGGTTCGAGAATGATGTGGCTGTCCGCGACGGTGAAGTCGATGCGGCCTGCCTGCCCGAGCACCAGGATCGGTTTGCCCGCCCGATGATCGGGCATCGTCTGTCCGGCACGGAACGCGAGCCGGATGACGATGACATCGTCGTTGCGCCACATCACCGAGATGTTCGGCCGGGCGGAATCGGCCGGCGACCGCTCGGCGGCGCTGAGTCCGGTGATCTCGGTGTACGTATTCAAGTCGGTCATGGCAACTCCTCCTGGGCTGTTGTGTCCACGGTCAGGGCGCGTCGTTCTTCACCGCGACCAGCTCGATCGCGGCCAGATTGTCGCGGTACTCGGTGAAGGTGGCGCGCATTCCCAGGATGCGCTTGCGGGCCTTCGGGTTACGGATAACGTTGGCGACGAACCGCAGGGTGCGCGCAATGCCCTCGTCGGCGATCACCCGGCGCGGCTCGAGCAGCGCCATCGGAGCGAAGGCCACCTTCTCCACGGTGAATCCGTTGTCGGTGAAGAGCTTTCGCCACTCCAGCTCGGTGAGCGGGCGGGCGTTGACCTTGATGGAGCGGGCCAGCGACTTGCGGATCTCGGTCTTCTGACCGTCGGTGAGGGTGTCCGGGTTGAGGGCGAGTTCGTGGATCGCGTACCGGCCGCCGGGGCGCAGCACCCGATGGGCCTCGGCGACGATCTCCGCCTTGGCGCGGTCGGACTGCATCGTCAGCATGGCCTCGCCGATGACGGCGTCGGCCGACGCCTCGTCGAGTCCGGTGGTGGCGGCATCGGCCTCGACGACACGTCCCTTGCTGCCGACCGCCTGCGCGGTGAGTGCGACGGCTGCCGGGTCGGCCTCGACGCCCACATATCCGGACGGGTTGCGGTCGAGGATCGATACCGCCGTCTTGCCGAGGCCGGGCGCGAGTTCGACGACATCCGCGCCGCCCAGGCGGGCGTCGTCGAGGAGTTGTTCGGTGAGGGCGCGGCCACCCGGGCGCAGCACGCGCTTGCCGAGGTGGGCGAGCAGCCAGTGGCCGGGCATGTCCTCGGGTTTGCGGCCGGCGAGCGGCAGCTCGCTCCCGGCTGTGTGAGTGCCCGCGGTGTGACTGCCGGGTGTGTGGGTGTCGCTCATGATGCGCTCCCTAGGAGTGGCGGCCTCTATTTAGAGGATTACTACTACTCTAAATCATGTAAGGGTACCCTGTCACTACCCGATCTCGGATGAGGCGGCGATCGCGACGGCCAGCCACCGCCGGGTCAGGTCGGTACCGGCGCTGAGCCGTTCCAGCAGGTCGGCGCGGTGCGGACTGGCATGGGACCGCAACCAGGCGACGTCGTCGGCGAGTTGTGCGGCCCCGCGGCTCAGCGCGGGGCGGCCGGCGATGGCGACCCGGTTCGCCCAGCGGGCGAGTACCTCGTCGGGGGTGACGGCGGAATGTGCACCGTCGTCCGCGGGCGCGAGCACGGCCGCCGGCGATGGCGCCGAGGGCGAGTCGAGTCCGGGGAAGAGCCAGTCGCAGGCGTCGTCGTCCGGCCAGAAAGCCGCATCACGCCGGACGGCGAGGAGCTGAGCGCCTCGCACGCGCACGGTCACCCGCGTACCCGGTCGTGCCGCGATCGCGCGGATCATCGCGGTGGCCGCGAGTTCCATTGCCGCCGGGGCCGGGTGGAACTCCAGTCGCTTTCCCGACGGTCCGGTCAGCACGAGGGCGGCGGTGCCTTCCCGCGGCTGTGCCCCGACGACCTCGCCGGTCACCTCGATCACGCCGTCGGGCAGGCTTTGTGGTGACGACGGCGCGGCGGACAGGGAGGCGCGGACGTTGCGGCCGGTGCCGAGCCTGCCCTCGGCGCTCACTGTTGCCGACGTCAAGAGCATTCTGCCCCTGCTGATCTCGGCGTGGGTGGCGAGCAGGTCACCCAGCCCGGCGGGGGTCCGGTAGGCGCGCGGCACGTCGGCGGCGACGCCCGGCCGCACCGTGTTGACGGTGTACGGGGTGCCGTCGGCGTCGGTCAGGGTGGTGACCACCCCGGCGTAGCCGCTCGCGGTGAGTACCGGCTCGCACCACAGGCCGTCGAGCCGCAGGCTGCCGGATACCGCGTACGACCTTCGGGCCGTGCCGACGTCGTGGCGGGTGACAGACAACGCGTCGGCCGCCCGGCGGAGCTCGTACACGGCGAGCGTGGCATCCCTGAGGGTGCTCACCGACGGATCGGCGTGCAGCGCCGTCAGCGTGGCGGCAACACGGTGCAGGCCCGTGTTGCGGGCCAGATGCACCGCCCGCATGAGGTGGGCGCGTTCGGCGACGGCGAGTTCCGCTGTTCCCGCGGCGACGACGGTACCGACCGTCTTCTCCGCGAAAACCAGTGCCGCGTCCTGGGTTTCGGTGAGCCCGGACTGCTCGTCGCCGCTGCCGGGCGGCGGTGAGGCGGCGGTGTCTTCGGGTGCTGCGGTGGTTTCGGGTGCTTCGGGGGTGCCGTCGGCGATCGGGCTGGAGGCGATGACCGCGGCGCGGTGCGCGCAGTTCGGTGCGAGCAGGCAGTCGCAGCCCACCTCGCCCGGTGGGGTCACGGTCACCGTCGCGGTGCCGATGGTCACCCGCACACGGTCGCCGGTGGCCTCGATCTGCCATTGCTCTTGCTGCTCGGTGAGTTTCGTGGCCCGCCGGACGAGTCTGTCCGGCAGCGCGGAGATCTCTGCGGCGAGTGCGGGATCGAGGGCCGGGAGTGTCACGCTCATGACCGAGGCCCAGTGATCGTCTCGGCCACCCACTCGGCCAGGCGTACGATCATGACCGAGGCCCCGTGATCGTCTCGGCCACCCACTCGGCGAGGCGTAGGGGGCTGACCGCCGATACCGGCATCCCGGCGGCGGCGGCCGCGGTGGCGGTGCCGACGTGGTAGCGGGCCACCCCGGTGTCGTCGAGGGCGGCGCAGCCGAGCATGCTGACGCCCGATCCGGCGAGATGGGTGATCGCGGCGATCATCGGTGCCGTGGACCCGCCTTCCTCGAAGTCGGAGATCAGCACCAGCAGAGTACGTTTGGGAACGCGAACGCGGTCCGTGGCGGCGGCCAGGCCGGCCTGGATGGAGGTGCCGCCGCCCACCCGGATCTCCATCAGCAGTGCGAGGGGGTCGTCGACGTGCTCGCTGAGGTCGACGACCTCGGTGGAGAACGCCAGGAACGTCACCGACAGCGACGGCACCCCGGCGAGGATGGCGGCGGTGAGGGCGGCGAACACCGTCGACGGTTCCATCGACCCGGACACGTCCACGACGATGATCAGATGCCAATCCGGCTGCCGCAGCGCTCGTTCGGAGAACACCGTGTCGGCGGCGATGACCCGGTTACGGCCCTCGGCGTCGCGATATACCCGGCTCAGGTTGGCGGCGATGGTGCGCCGGGCGTCGAGGATCCGCGTGTTGCGGCGGGTAGGGCGGGCTGTGCGCAGCCCGCGCAACGCCGGTTGTAGTCGGGTGGCGAGTGCCTTGGTGAGGTCGTCGACGCACCGCCGCACCAGTGGACGAAGCCCGGCCAGGGCCGATTCCGGCAGTCCGCCGCTCAGCGACAGCATGGTGGTGAGCAACTCCACCGACGGCCGCACCGTCCCGGGGGACAGGGCCAGTGCGGCGGCCGCGTCACCGCGGGCGGCGGCCGCACCGAGCACGTCGTCGCGCACATCGGCGCCGAACAGCTCGGCAAGATCAGCCGACCATTCGCGGACCGTCGGATACGGCGCCTCGTCACCGCCGATGCCGAGCCCCGCCTCGATCCGCGTCGACGGCGCCCCGTACAGCCGGTCCAGGGAACGTCCCAGCTGGACGGCGGTATTCGGGCCACCTCTGCGTCTGCCGAGGACGAGTTGCCAGCGGACGCCGGGGGTGAAGGCGGCGTCGGCGAGACCGAGTGCCCGCAGCCGGTCGAACGCCCGCTGGTCGTCGTCGGCCCACCCGGCCACCAGCTCCGGGTCGATGCCCGAGCGCCGCGACGATACCCCGGTCGCCCGTTCGGTCTCGGTCAGTAGCCGTTCGCGGACCTCCGGTGCGAGGCCGTCGAACGCGGCGCGCAGCGTGGGGAGCCGGGCGACGAAACCGGCGTCGGGCAGGCCCGCGATGACGTCGTGAAAGGCGCCGAACACCTCGGGGGCGGTGGACAGGAGGTGCGGCACCGCGGTGAGCATGCCGCGCACGTAGCCGGTGAGCCGGTCGCGGCGTTCGGTGTCGGTGGCGCCGCTGATCAGGGACTCCACCTGGGGGCGCAGGTCCCGTCCGTCCTCGCCGACGGCGAGCAGGGCCGAGGCCGCGCCCTGGATCAGTGGCGACGCGGCGCCGTCGGCGAATCCGATAATTGTGTGCCGCAACCGGAGTGGGCCGTCACCAGAGGTCCGGTACAAAGTACGGTAAGTGTCGGCGAGCAGAGCCGCGTCGCCGGTGTCGGTGGCGCCGGCCAGCCCGTCCAGTTCCCGGATGACCGGGGGGACGAGCTCGGCCCGCAGGCCGGTCAGGGATTCGCGCAGGGCGGCGATACCGTCATCGAGCGCTCCGGCGAACTGCCCGGTGAGCGTTTCATCGCACAGCGCGATCGTCTCGGTCAGCTCGGCAAGCCCCGCTTCGTGGGGAAAGCGTCGTCGCACCGCCGTGATCAGTTCGGCGGCCAGGTCATCGAGCGCGCAGTGCAGGGCGCGCCGCAGCACGAGGGCCGCCGTCTCGGGCCGGTCCCCGTCGCGCCGCATCGTGTGCCGCAGCCGGGCCGCCGCGACCTGCGGCACCGTCACCCCGAACAGGGCCGCCGCCTCGGTGGAGGCGTGGGTGGCGGAGGTGACCGCGACGCTCCACCGGCTCCCGACGGTCCGGGCACCACCGGCTCCGGTTCCCGCGGTCGGTTTTCCGTACGCGATACCGGCGGCGAGCAGTTGCCGCAGAAAGATCTCCCGATCGGCGTCGAGGTTGCCGCGCAACGGTTCCAGGCGCAGCTCCGTCGCCGCTGCCGGGAGTCTCAGCGCGGCCAGCCGCCGGTCCAGATCGTCGGCCAGACCCGAACGGGGCGTGCCGGGGGCGAGCTGCCCGCGTTCCGATCCGACCAGCACCCGCTGCGCGGCCCCGGCCACCACCCGGCCCCGGCCGAACACGTCGCCCTGCGCGTACACGCCCGTCATCGCTTCGAGGAGTTCGCGGCGCCCGGGTGCGGGCAGGCCGCGCAGGGTGGCCAGGTCGGCCGCGACGCGGACGGCCTCGGCGATCTCGCCTGTGCCGCAGGGATGTCCCCGCCGGCGGACCTCGATGCCGATGTCGGTGAGTGCGGCCGTCGCCGCGGCTCTCAGTTCCGTGGGCGAATCACCGTGCGCGAGAACGGCCGCCTGCCATGCGGGGTCGGCGATCCCCGCCGGATAGCCCGAACGGGTGTCGAGTTCGGCGCTGCCGTAGGGGACCAGCGAGGCCACCGGGTTCCGGTCGGCCGGAAACCGCTGCAACAGCAGCTCGTCCGCGGCCTCGACGGCGGGATCGGCGAGCATGCCGGTGGTCAGAGCCGGGGCGTGGAAGGCACCGACCACTGCGACCACGCCGGGGTCGAACGCACGCAGGCAGGTTCGCATCCGGGCCTCGCGCAATTCGTTCTCCGCGTCCTCGTCCGGACGGTGATCGGCCCGCAGCGCCCAACCCGCGGCCAGCGCGGCCACCCGCACCGCCTCGGGATCGGCGCCCGCGCCGCGGGATTCGACGAGCAGATCCCACGAATCCACCGATGCCTGAGCGCCCAGCAGGTCGGCGAGCGCATCGGCCACCCCCGGACGAGGTGCCGATGCCACGGAAGACGGTGTGACGTCACGGGATACGGCCGCGGGCAGGTCGATGCATTCGACGGGCACCCCATGCTCGTGTGCCCACCGCACCGCCACGTACTCGGGACTGAACGCGGCCAGCGGATAAAAGCTCAGGGCATCGGTGCCGGGATCGGCGAGCGCGAACGCGACCGGCGGTACGGTGTCCGGATGGCCGATCCACCGCACCCAGCCCGCGGCCTCGGCCGGAAGTTCGACGGCCAGCACCCGCGGCGCGGCGGCCTCGAGCAGCCGGGGCAGGACCCGGGCCAGCGTCGGCGAATGATGGCGCACCCCGATCAGCAGCGGATCACGCTGTCCGGCAAGCGCCGCCACCGCAGCGGTGACGGCGACACCCGGGTCACCGGTCACCGCGCGGTACCCTCCAACTGGCCGCGCGCCTCCCACAGTGTGCGCCACGGGTTTCCGGCACCGCCCGCGTCGGCACGGCGCTTGACCGCCACATCCCAGTAGCCGAGCAGCCGGGCGGCGTCGTCACCGTCATCCTTGTGCACCACGCCCAGGAGCTGGCCCGGTATGTCGCGCAAGCGATCTCCGCGATTCGGGAACCAGGCACCGGTGAGCGCGACGGCCGAGCTGACGGCGACGGCCTCGGCGGTCGACAGGATCGTCGACGGCCGCTCCACCGACCAGCCCTCACCGGTGTGCCCGCTGCGCAGATCCCGGAACACGGTGACGATTACCTCGACCACCGCCGCATCCACCGATTGCGCGGCGCCGGTGTCGGCGAGCGCCTGCTCGGTGCGCCGGGTCACCAGCGCCACCTCCGCGTCGCGGTCGGAGATCGGGTCGACATGCTCGAAATTGAACCGCCGTTTGAGAGCCGCGCTCATCTCCGACACACCGCGGTCACGCAGGTTTGCGGTGGCGATGACCGCGAAACCCTTGTTCGCGTAGACGGTCTCGTCGCCGAGCTCCGGCACCGAGATGCGGCGTTCGCTGAGCAGTGAGACCAGCGCGTCCTGCACCTCGGGCAGGCACCGGGTGATCTCCTCGATGCGGGCGACCGCGCCGCGCCGCATCGCCGTCATCACGGGCGAGGGCACCAGCGCCGCCTGCGACGGTCCCTCGGCGAGCAGCAGGGCGTAGTTCCAGCCGTACCGCAACTGATCCTCGGTGGTGCCGGCCGTACCCTGCACGGTCAGCGCACCCGTACCGCAGATGCCTACCGAAAGAAGCTCCGACAGCATCGATTTCGCGGTACCTGGCTCACCCACCAGCAGCAGGCCACGCGACCCGGCCAGCGTCACCACGCAACGCTCCACCAGGCCACGCTCGCCGACATACTTGGGTGAGATGGTCATTCGCGTACGGCCCGATTTCAGTGGCCCGTCCGAACCGAGGACGAAGGTGACCACCGCCGCCGGCGTCAGCCGCCAGCCCGCCGGGCGCGGGCCGTCGTCGAAGCCGGCGAGAAAGGCGAGCTCGTCGGCGAACTCGACCTCCGGCGGGATGATCTGCCAGTCTGCCTGCGCCGGTTCTGTGGTCATCGCCGTCCGCCCACCATGGTTTTGCCCGCCCCATCTCTGCCCACCGTGGTTTTGCCCACCCCATCTCTGCCCACCATGGTTTTGCCCACCCCATCTCTGCCCACCATGTCGGCGACGTTCGCATAGCCGGGCACATCACCGTCGGCCCGCCGCTGCCATGCCCGCCGGAACAATTCGCCGACGCCCACCTGGGGCAGCACCGCGATCAGCGGCGGCTCCGGTCGTTCGGTCTGTTCCAGCTCGTACAGCGGCGCCTTCCACAGCTCGAACGGTAACGGCCCCTTGCTGTATGAGATCCAGCCGCCCGGCAGGAACACCGCGCGCCCGGCGCGGGCACGTTTGGCCGACACCACCAGTTCGGTGTCGGCCAGTGCGATTGCCGCCTTCTTCAACCGGGCGGCCGTCCACGAGTTCCACGCCTTGACATTGGCGTCCGTCGGATCGGGGAGGGCCAACAGCTGCAGGTAATAGCGGGCGGCGTCCTCCGGCAGCGACAGCTCCGCGGCCACCGTCACGACCAGGTCGGGCACCGAGACCAGCGGGTCGCGCAGTTCCCCGGCCGTGACCTGCTCCGGGGTCAGGGAATCGGCGAGACCGGCCAGGCCGTGCCTGGCGAACGCGATCACCGTCGACATGCCCTCGGTGACGTAGTCCTCGGACTCGGCGAACAGTGCGTGCAGCGCGGGCAGGTCCTGATCGGTGAACGCGGCGGTGTCGATGGCGATCGACAGCCGCACCGTCGATCCGGGGCCGACCTCGATGCCGCCGTGCTTCCCCGTGTATTTCGCGTCCACAGCTGTCAGCCCGAACACGCCGGCCACCATTGTCGGATCCACCGTACCCAGCTCCAGCCGGATCCCGGCAGCGCCGGCCATCCTGTCGATGTCGCCGGCCGCGGCGAGCGCCCTGGTACGGACCGGGGAATCGCCGGGCAGCCGGTAACACAGCCAGGCGAGGGCGGCGTGCAACTGCCGGATCGTGCGGGACACGCTCCAGGTGTTGGCATCGCGCAGACGGGCGGCGAACGCGTCACCGGCCCGCCCGGGATCACCTACCAGGGTGATCACCTCGTCGTCGGCGTCGACCTCCCGGTCGGCGGCCAGCAGCACGTCCACCCCGATCGGCAGCGGACCACCCATCCGGCGCGAGAGTTCGCGCGCGGCGGCCACCACGTCGAGACCGCCGGTCAGGATCTCGGCCGGGTCGGCGGGGCATGCGGCCGTCAGCACGGCCAGCACATCGACGTCGTCCAGATCGCCGAACACCGCCCGCGTCGTCCGGATATCGGTGACGCTCACCCCGATCCGTTCCCGGGCGGCCTTGTCGAGATCGGTGCCATAGCTGCGGCGGGCGTTCGGTGCGGCCAGCAGAATCCGGCCGATCCCCGGCGAGGTGTTGGTGATGGTGGCGAACGAATCCCAGTCGGCCGCATCGAATGCCCTGGCCAGGCGGACTCCGTTGCCGGCCGACCCGGTCAGCGCGGCCCGCAACTGTTCGACACCATCGGTGACCGCCGGTGCCGTCAGCAGATCAAGCGAGTGGATCTCCTTGTCGGCCTTGGCCACAGCCGACAGCGGCTCGGGAGTGCCGATGCCCAGGCTCAGCCACGCCTGCGAGGTACTCATGCCGCGCCACGCCGTCTGGGCGACGATCACCTCGTTGGGGGCGATGAGCTTCCACGACCGGTCCGCGTACGTCGATACCCCGATGCGGCGGATGAACACCGGCTGCCCGGTCAGGCCGCTGTCGGTGAACGCCCGCAGCACCTCACCGAGGGCGCGGCACCCGTCGTCACCGGTCAGCGGTGACGCCGCCAACGTGGCCATGGCCGGCAGGTTGCCCCACAGTTCGGGCCACTGCCGGTATCGGTACCAGCCGCGCGCATCCTCGCGCCGGTACCTTTCAGTCGAAATCTGGGTGGTGACACCGAGTTCGGTGGCCGCCACGGCGAGATCGGAGATGGACTCGTCGTCGTCCCACAGGTTCTGGCCCGCCCTGCCGAAGGCCTCTTTGGCACCCTCGGTGCGGTAGCCCGACTCGCGGTCGACGATCGCCTCCCGCTCGGGCGGGGCGATCATCGCCGTGAGGCGGGCAGCGGCGGAGAGTGTTTCGGTCACCGACCGGGCCACGACGGCCACGATCGGGCCAGGCTGCCCGCACAGCGACGACACCGCGGCATCGAGTTCATCGGCGCCCTTCGCGTGCGCCGACACGAGTGCCTGGGCCTGGTCGACGGTGATACCGCGCAACGTGTCCCCGGTACCGGCGGCCACCGGGGACAGCAGCGGCCAGTACATGGGCGCGATCACGATCGGATCGTTGTATCCCGGTGCGTTCCGTGTGACCTGCCCGGTCGCCAGATCGAAGACGACCCCGCCCCGGGTGATCATCCAGCGGCGGCCGCCGGGCAAGGTCACCACCCGGCACGGCGGACTCCACTCGGTCACCCCGTCGGCGCTGAAATCGCCGCTCAATTCCGCGGTCTCACCGTCGAACGAGGCGATCCGGAACGTGTACTCGTAGTCGACTTGACGGAACCAGGCGGCGCTGCCCTCGACCCGGTCGCCGACCCGGTACATCGACACCGACTGCTGCGCCAACCGCCAGTCGGGGCCGAGCTTCTCGGCGACCTCCGAGATCCAGGCGGGCGGCGACGACCCGGCGCGACCACCCGATACCGGATCGAGTTCGGCGATGGAACCGGAATCGGTGACACCCCAATATCGTTCACCATCGGTGAGCAAGGGGTGCTGCTTGCCGATCGGCGACGGCGCGTCACCGGGCCGCAGGACCGACCCGATCCCGAACAGGCGGCCACCCGCCGGCAGCGGCAGCGACATCAGTTCGCGGGAGGCGTTCAGCCAGTACTTCTCGTCGACGCCGGTGGTCGTCGGAGCCGACGACCACACGTAGCCGACATCGTAGGACGCCGTCTGCCAGCAGGTCAGGATGTCGACGCCGGCGCCTGCGTTCGTCGGGACGGCGGTGAAGGTGAGCAGGTCGTTGCTTCGGGGACCGCCGTGGGTGAACTCGCCAACGAGTTTCCCTGCGGCATCGAAGAATTGGACCGTTCCACTGTCGGCCAACCCGATCAGCGGCCAGGACTCGTTGATGATCGGCCTCGTCTTGGACTTGCGGATCTCCGTCAGGCGTTCGGAGACCACCGGCCAGTGCAACTCGTCCGGTGAACCGAGCCGCACGTTGTGCGCGACCGCCACCGCCGGATCGATGGCCGCCCGCAACCCCGCGAACTCCTCGTGCAGGAACTCGGCCAGTTCCGGCCGCGCCAGATGGTGCAGCCACTCGGCGACGCCGGCGAGTTCGGGGACGGTCAGACTGTGCCCGTCCGGGTGTCCGGCGAGCGACGACAGTTGGTCCGTCACATACGACCGCAGCATCGCCGACAGGCCAGGGCTGTTCAGGATCGCCGTAGCCACATCGCTTTTCAGGATCGTGTAGTCGGTGCCCACGACCCGTTCGGAGTTGTTCGCCACAAACCTGCCGATGCCGGTGCGGACACATCTCGCCATCGGTTCATAGCCGGCCAGATGTTCCAGGCCATTGCTGCCGGCCCGGTCCTGCCACCACTTGTCGAGGTCGATCGGTGACACGTACCGGGTGCGGGAACCCGCTTCGACGATGCGGTCGCCGAGAATGCCGATCAGCTGATCGAGGATCTCCGGATGGATCTGCGCAGCACCCTGCACCAGCGGCAGGGTTACCGGATCGATTCCAGCGGTGAGGTTCTCGATGATCTTGGGGTCGTCGAGAAGGGCACGGAAACCGCTCTGGTCGTCGGTGCGGTTCCACTGCCACACCGCCAGTCGCGAGCACATCACCCGCACCCAGTCGGCCACCGGATAGCCGGGTTCGCGCAGCCGGTCCACACATCCGGCTGCCTCCAGCAGATCCAGCCATACACTGATTTCCACCGACTGCGGGGCCATCGCCAACAGCGTGTCCTGAACCTCCGGGTCGGCCTTGGCGGCGGTGACGATCGGTGTGCGGTACTCCCGCCAGAACGCGGCGTTCGCGTTCGCCAGCGCCGGGATGTCGATGATCTCGGCGATCAGTGCCTGAGATTGGGCGTCGTCGTCGAGACCGGCGGACCTGGCCGACCGTTTCAGGTCCTTACGCATCGCCGAATACGGCGGCAGCCCACCCTTGATGCGCTGTACCACCAGCGTCGTCAGCAACCGGTGCGCGGTCTCCGGATCGTGCGTGCCCTCCAGTCGCCGGGCCTCCGCACTGAGCGCCCTCACCGACACTGCGCCGGCAAAGGCGAACTCCAGGAACGCCTCCCGGTGCCGGTCCTCGTCGACGGTCAGCGCGTGCGTGCTCTCGGCCTCCCGGGCCTGGGCGAACATCTGCGCCGCGTACGACGGGGACTCGGCGGCCAGGAAGATCCGGCCCGCCTCCTCCAGGAAGGTCGGCACAAAATGCGCGGCCGACGCTCCGAGCCGCGACGCGGTGGCGGTGATCGCCTCCTTCGCCGCATTCGCCGACGCCGACACCAGTTTGCGGGCCCGCTGCAGATCCGCCGCGGCGGTGATGGCGTGCCGGGCGTTGGCCGGGTCGGTGATGATGGGCCACGCCGGGAAGCCGATCGTGCGGCGGCGCACATGACCGACCGGTGTCGACGACTCCGGCTGCAGGCCAAGGACTTCCAGGGTGGCGTCCTCGGCGGGCACGAGCGCCTCGCCGATGAGCCGCACCACGACCCGGTCGCCGAGCCCCGGATGGGTGTAGCCGCGCGCGACGAGCGGCGTGGTGTGCTCACCAGGCTCCGCCAGCACCGCACCGGCCTCCTCAAGCGTGCTCACCGGCACACTCCTTCACTGTTCTTCGGGCGGCGTGGCATCTGCGTGCGTTCATTCGCCGTCTTCCCTCACTGTTCTCCGGGCGGCGTGGCATCTACGTGCGTTCATTCGCCGCCTTCCTTCACTGTTCTTCGGGCGGCGTGGTGCGTGCGTGCGTTCATTCGCCGTCGTCCTTCGCCGTTCTTCGGGCGGCGTGGCATCTGCGTGTGTTCACTCGCCGTCTTCCTTCGCTGGTCTTCGGGCGGCGTGGTGCATGCGTGTGTTCATTCGCCGTCTTCCTTCTCGAGCTTTCGTCCGGCGTAGAGGATGGTGGCCATGCGCATCCCCTCGCTGTAGGCGACCGGCGGCACCTGCGCCACCGGCAGCGTCGTGTCGTCGAAGACCCAGATCAGCTCGCCGAGCGAGGTGGGTTCGTCCGGTGCGCCCTCGCCGATCCAGATGCGGGCCTGATATCGCTTGCCGCCCTCGATGATCCGGCACACCGCATAACCGCCCTGCACGGAGAAACCGTGCGACTTGGCGCGGCCGGCGGCGAACCGGATCTGCTCGAACTCGGCGTCGGAGAAGTCGTTGATCGCCCGGCCCTCGGGGCTGCCGGGGGCACTGAACACTTGGCGCTGCAACTGGTCGAAACGCGAGGTGATACCCAGATCCACTGCAAATTCGCGCAATTCGTCGAGATCGTCGCCGAACAGCACCGGATGCGGGATCAGGATGTGCGTGGCGTCGATCGTCGTGGATTCGCCGTCGAGGTCGACGACGGCCAGCAGCGAGCGGTCGCGTTTCCCGTCGCTCCGGTTGCCGCCGGGCTGCGGGGTCACCTCGCGCAAGAACCCGCCCAGCTCCAGCGGACCACCCGGTTCCTGGGTGGCGATCACCAGATCCGTCAGCCAACTGCGCCACGCCGAATCCGCCCATAGCTCACCGAGTAACACGGTCGGCACCGGCAGGCCGTCGAGCAGCCAGCGCTGCACTTGCGCCCCCGCATCGGCGTCGTGCCGGGCCAGGAAATCGCGCAACTGGTCGAGCTGAACGAACTCGTCGGTCTTCTTGAGCTTCGCCGGCACCGACTTCAGTGGTCTGCCCGACTTGTTGCGGGCGATGATCTTGCCGTCGGCGTCCAGCGCGATCGCCTGATCGCCGACCGGAATCCACTGCGGTGGAGTTTCTTCCGTGGGAGTCTGTCCGGTCACGGTCACGGTCATCGGCGGTCGTCCCGCTGGATGCGCAGCGTCCCGATCGTCGTGGCCAGCGAATCGTACTGACCCACCAGCAGTGTAAACGCGATCAGTCGGGACTCGTCCAGATGCCGGGCCAGCGCAGCCCAGGCCGCGTCGTCGATGTCGTGGGTGGTGACGAGCTGGTCGACGGCCCGCAGCATTGACCGCTCCCGGTCGCCCCACCCGGCGTCGGGGCCCTCGATGATGTCGGCGAACTCGGCGTCGCTGATCCCGGCCCGCTTGCCGAGCCTGCGATGGTGGTCGAGCTCGTAGTCGCAGCCCCGCAGGTGGGCGGTGCGGATGATGATCATCTCGGTGTCCTTGCGGGACAGCTTGCCGAACGGCATCATCCGCGAACTGAAGTACAGCCACCCCCGGAACAGCCCCTTCGAGCGGCCCAGCGTCGAGAAGATCCGGGCGTCGTCGACACCGATGACCAGGGCCGCCGCCCGGGAGAATGCCCAGTTGAACGGGCCGAGCTGCCGGAAATCGCCGGGTTGGATGCGAGGTGTGCTCATGGGGGCTACCGTAGCCGACGGTACGGACGAACGGGGCTGTCTCCGATGGGCGATAGTGACCCTTGAGGTTACGATAGAGAAGACTTGTGCGTCGGCCGAAGGGATCACAGATGACGTCACCACGAAGCGGACGGGCCGCGAGGTTCGGCTTGGGGACTGCCGCCGCGCTGCTGGTGGCCGGTGGTCTGCTGGCGGTTCCCACACAGGCGCACGCCGCCGACGGTCCCTACGGGGCGATCGCGTACTCGCAGCAGACCCAGCGGTACGGCGTCGCCACCGGCAAGTCGACGGCGAAGAAGGCGTCGAAGTCGGCCAAGAACAAGTGCGCGAGCCTCGGTGCGACCGACTGCAAGGTGGTGGCCCGCATGAATGACGACTGCGCCGCCGTGGCCGCCAACCCTTACACCGGCCTGACGACCTCGGCGAACGGCGGCAACATCCTCGCCGCCGAGCGCGCGGCCAGGGAAGGCACCGCCAACGGGCAGATCGTCGCCTCCGGATGCGCCACGAGCAACGATCCGTTCTGACGCGTCGATGTCGCACCCACCCGTGGTAGGCGGGGTGACGCGGGCCACTAGTCTTGGTTCATGACTGATTCTGAACCGAAAGTTTTCACCTCCGTCGACGAGATGCGGGCCGCCATCGGCCAGGACCTCGGGTCGGGCGAATGGCTGGAGATCACGCAGGAGCGTGTCAACGCGTTCGCCGAGGCGACTGGTGACTTCCAGTGGATCCACCTCGACGCCGAGCGCGCCAAGGACGGACCGTTCGGCACCACCATCGCGCACGGCTACCTCACCCTGTCGCTGCTCCCGGTGATCGCCGGCGGCATCTTCTCCGTCGAGGGCCCCAAGTTGGTCATCAACTACGGCTCCAACAAGGTGCGGTTCCCGCATCCGGTTCCGGTCGGCTCCCGCATCCGCTCCAACGCCATCATCACCTCCGTGGAGGAGACGAAGGTCGGCGTGAACATGGTGGTCACCAACACCGTCGAGATCGAGGGCATCGACAAGCCCGCGCTGGTCTCGGAGAACATCCGCCTGCTCGTCTACTGAGATCCGCACGCCACTCGGGCGGCGACGCATCAACCCGGGGGCCCCACTCGTTTGACGGGCGGGGCCCCCGCGGCATGCTCGGTGGGGTAGGCGCCGGTCCCTATGAAATTCTCAAGGTACGCAGGGTATTTGCCGGTGACTTTCTGGTCAGGCGGCGTTGTCGAGGCGCATCGTGCGCCGGTTGTGGGCGGGCAGCGGACGGCGCCGCGGGTCGACTGACGCGGGCGGGATCAGCCACGGATGACGGTCATATCCCATCACTACATCCCACCCGGCGTGGTGGACGTCGCTGTGGCATGACGTGCAGACCAGACAACCGTTGTCGACACATGTTTCACCTCCTTGGCACCAGTGCGTGATGTGATGGACCTGAGTCCACGAGGCCGGTGCTCCGCACTTGATGCATGTGCCGCCGTCGCGGACGATGATCGCCTTGCGTAGATGCGCGGGAAACAGCCGGCGGTCGCGGCCCATCGCCAACGGAACGGTCTCGCCGTCGACGATCATTGTGGTGACGGTGCCATCGCAGGTGAGTTGCTCCGTGGTGGCCCGCGAGACGGGGCCGACCCACGGCAGTGCCGACAGGTCGGGTGTGTCGGCGGGGATCGTCAGCAGCACTGAGGTTTTCGGTGCCCCGGCGAGTGCTCCGATATCGTGTGCGGCCATCGCCGCGTCCAGTATCCGTTCGAGTGCGTCGGCGCGCCGCCGCCCTGCCGATCGGGTGTCGGCGGATCCGTCGGGCTCGGGCCGCACGACACTGAATGCGTCGATGAGCGTCGCCAGCTTCTCACCGATCACCGCGTCGAGGTCGCCGCGCACCTGGGTCCGGCCGTCCCGGTCGACGGCGACGGTGAACTCATCGACTCTCCGATCTGCTGCTGCGGGCAGTCCCGAATCCGTTTCGGCGGCGACACTGTTGCCGACGCTCCTCGCGTGCGCAGCCACCTCGGCCGGAGACGCTCCGGAAAAGGTTTGTGCCACAAGCACTCGCTCGAACTCCACTCGGCTCTGCCGAGTGAGTGGCGTGCCCGCTCGTCGTTCGATGTGGGTAAGTCCGGTGACCACGGCGTCGGCATGCTCAAGCGATAAGTATCCGTCGCGGGTGTGTCCGGCGAGAAACTGCGTGTCGGGTAACGCGGTTGCGACACGTACCAACCGTGAGGCCGTCGCCGGCGCGCATCCCAAATCAATCAGCAACTGCCGCAACGACCCTCCTCGCTGCCTCAGCACTGCGGACCGATTCAGGATCCCCGCGAGAACGGCGGCATGATGATGCAGCACGTTCGTCATGGTCAACACCTCACGCAACGCATCGAACGAGGCCCGCCCATCGGCCTCCTCCCCGAAGTCCAACTCGATCAGTTCGCTGGTCATCTTCCCCAAGTCCATGACCACACGGTAGTCGAACATTTGATCTATGGCAACGGTTTGTTCTGCTGAAGGTGTTCCCGCTCAATGATTTACACCTCTTGATGAGATGGGCGAGGGTGGTGTGAACACAGTAACAGAGGGGTCTGACAAACACATGAGGTCGCAGGCTCCGTCGTCGTTTGGGGCGACGCGCGTACGCCGGGTCTGCCCAGGGTGGCCGAGCGGGCGGATCTGACAACCGACGACAGCGGCGAGGCTGACAAGCCGGAATCGTTGGAGACGGATGCGGCGGTGACCAAGAAGACGGTGCACCGACTGTGGAAGGAGGAGGGCCTATAGGTGCGGAGTTCCCTGATCAGCCACCTTCAACACGTCGACTGCCGTGGGCTCGCCGGCCCCTCGTGATCCTTGCTCCTTCGTCGTTTCGGCCTCGGGGATCAAGGAGGTGGTCAGCACGTGCTGTGGGCGGGGTGGCCTTTGAGCCGGGCGTCGAGCCAGGTCATGGCCTCGGGATAGCCGGTGGCCATCGCGATGATGTGTTCGCCGAAGACCTCGCGGTAGGTGGCGTTGGCGCCGAGGCGGCATTGGTCGCGGAACAGATTGCGGGCACCGGCCGCGGGGATCCAGAACTCCTGGGCGCCGTTGTAGATGTACAGCGGCACCGACGATTTCATGCCCTGCATCTTGGTGATCCGATAGATCTCGCGGGCGGTGGGCGAGTGGAACGGGTCCGCCACATTGGACAGCAGTTGCGCCGGCCAGAAGGTGGCACCCAGCAGGATCGCCGGGATGGAGCAGGCGTTCTTCAGCGGGGAGGTGGCCAGCCACTGGGCGAGATGGTTGGCCAGCGGCAGCAGTTCGGGGCGTTCGCGGGAGATGCCGAACAGGGCGGCGTGAAACAGGCCGGTGGCGAGGTTGGCGTTCATGCTGCCCGCCAGCATCTGGAAGTCGGCGGGCACACCGCCGAACGCCGCCCCTACGATGCGTGAGCTCAGTTCGGGGGCATACGTTTTCGTCAACAGGGCGGCGCCTTTGGTGGCGATGGCGCCGCCCGAATAGCCGAACATGCCGATCCTGCTGTGGCCGAAAGCATCCGCGTCGTAGGTGGAGATCGCGCGGATCGAGTCGAGGATGATGTGCCCGGCGACCGTCGGTTCGGCATAGGCCATGCGCGGGCCCTGATGGTCGGGGATCAGCACGGTATAACCGCGGTCGAGGGCGAGTTGCGTTGTGGGCGGTAGGTAATCGGTCGGATTGGTGGCCGGGCTGATGCCGCCGGCCAGGGTGACACCCGGCGTGCAGGCCGCGCCGAGGGCGTCGATCGGGATGTTGTTGACGACGATCGGGCGCGGCCCGCCGCCCGTCCACGCCTTACGCGGCACCAGGACCGTCGCGGTGCCGAACGACGGGCGGCCCGTCGCATCCCGGGTCGCGAACTTGACCTGACGTGCCGACCGGATCGGCACGATGGCCTCCTGCACGGCGGTGCGGGTGACGTCGCGGGAGGCGATCAACTGTCCCGGCGTCATCGAGCCAAGCGCCGGTGACCAGCGGTCGAAGAACGGGTCGCCCGTCGGGCTCGGCAGTGTGGCCTCGCGCAGTTCCTGCACGCGGTGGCTCATCCCGGGTGTCACCGCGCGTTGCGGAATGGTCGTGAGCCTGGGATACGGCGGCGCGGGGATGGTGCCGTCGATCGCGCGCGGGATCTGCTCGGGGATCGCCATCACATTGAACGGCTCGGCTCCCGCCGGACCCGCCCCCGCCAGGCCCACAACCGTCGCGGTCGCCACGGCCGAGACCGCGGCGAGCCACCGGCCGCGGTTGTCCGGTGTGCGTGACCCTCGCGTGAAGCGAACCACCATATCGGCAGACCCTACGACGGTCGGGAACCGCTGTCCCGGGAACGGCCACCGTTCCCCTGATCGGGCTCCGTGATCCGGCGACCCCGGGACAATGCCGTGGCGGGGTGTCCGGTCTGCCGGAGTAGCCGGACTCACGTGATATCGATCGGGTGAATGACACGAGCGCGCACCGGTGTCGTTCGACCGGGGGAACGGGCGCGGGCCGTCCTTCAAAACCGCAGTACACCGTGCCTATGGTCGACGGGTCCACTCCTTTGCTCGGAAGGCTAACGAAATGAATCTTCTTCGACGCAAGTCAGCGGCGGTGCGGGCAGGGCTCGCGACCATGGCCGTCGGGATGGCGGCAACCGGCCTGATCGCCGCCGCGCCGGGCGAGGCCGACGCACGTCCGGGCCACTGGTACGGCGCCATCGCCATCTCCATGCGCACCGGCAACGCCGCGGTGGCCGTCGACTATCCGACGGTCGCCTCGGCCCGCCGCGCCGCGATCCGCAAGTGCCGCGCGTACGACTGCAAGTGGGCCGTCACCATGGACAACAACTGCGGTGCGGCGGCCCAGAATCCGTACACCCGCCGGTGGGGTTACGCGTACGCGCCGACCCGCTTCCGGGCCGAGCAACTGGCCAGGCGCGAGGCACGTGGCGGGCGCACCATCGTGTGGGGCTGCACCACCCGGCCCCGGTACTGACCGGCCTGCCGGCACAACAACCGTGGCACGAGCCTCGGAACCCCGACGACATTGTTCTCTCACGGGGTTTCGAGGCTCGTCGCTTGCGCTCCTCGCGCCTCAACCGGCGCAGGGGGTTCGTCGCTTGCGCTCCTCGCGCCTCAACCGGCGCAGGGGGTTCGTCGCTTGCGCTCCTCACACCTCAACCGGGGAGGCTGTGGCAGTTATTGGGGGCGGGCTTGCCCTGGAGGCGGTTGTCCAGCCAGGTGAGGGCGTCGGGGTAGCCGGTGACCGTCGCGAGGAAATGTTCGCCGGGGACCTCACGGTAGGTGACATTGGCGCCGAGGCGGCACTGTTCGGCGAACAGGTTGCGGGTGCCGGTCGGCGGGATCCAGAACTCCTGGGCGCCCTGGTAGATGTAGAGCGGCACCACCGACTTCTTGTCGGCCATCTGGGTGAGCCGGTAGATACGTTGGGCAACAGGGGAATTGAACGGATCGTTGTCATTCGACAGCAGCTGCGACGGCATTAATGTCAGCCCGCCCAGGATTCCCCACGTCGCGCAGCCGTCCTTGAGGGGTGAGGTGACCAGCCATCGGGCAGCGTTGTTGGCGAGGGTGAGCAGTTCGGGGCGTTCGCGGGCCACCCCGAACATGGCCTCGTGGAACAGGCCCGTCGCCAGGTTGGCGTTCATGCTCGCGGTCAGGATCCGGTAGTCGGCGGGGACACCGCCCAGGGCCGCGCCCACCAGGCGCGGAGCGACGTCGGGCGCGTAGTCGGCGGCGAGTTTGGTGGCTCCCTTGGTGGCGATCGCCCCACCCGAGTAGCCGGTCATCCCCACCTTCGATTCACCGAAAGTCTTTGTGTCGTAGTTGGATACGGCCCGGACCGAGTCGAGGACGATGTGCCCGGCCGTGGTCGGTTCGGCGTAGGCCATCCGCGGGCCCTCATGGTCGGGGACGATCACCGCGTAGCCGCGATGCAGCGCCAACTGGGTGGTGGGCGGAAAGAAGTCCGTGGTGTTGGTGTCGCCGCTGAAACCGTGCGCCAGGGTGTACCCCGACGTGCACTTGGTGCCCATCGAATCGATGGGCAGATTGTTGATGAGGATCGGGCGGGACCCGCGACCGGTCCAGCGGGCGCGGGGCGTGATGATGGTGGCCGTGCCGAACGACGGCTGCCCCAGGGCGTCGGTGCTGACGAACTTGAGCTGACGGGCGTAGCGGATGGGCACCGTCACCAGCGGTGCCGTGACACCGGTGACGTCGCGGGAGCGCAGGATGGTGCCGGGCTTCTTGCCCGACAGATTCTTGGGCCACACGTCGAAGAACGTGTCGCCCACCGGTGCCGGCAGGATCGCGGCCCGCAGTTCCTGGACGCTGTGCGGATAGCCGGGGGCCTTCGCCCGGTCGGGGATCGTCGTGAGCCGTGGATACGGTGCGGGCGGGACCACCGAATCGATGGTCTTGGTGACGTGTTCGGGGACCGGGCGCATATTGGGCGGGACCGCCGACGCGGTGACGGCCGTCGAAGCCCACAGTGCCGACGCGGCGATGAACACTCCCGCGGCACGCACCGACCCCGATTGCAGAAGTCGTCCCGACCTGCGCCGCATCCGGCCTCCGTTCCAGTGATGCCACGCGAAAGATGAGGTGGCGTGAAGCCGGATTTTATTGGTGTGGATCTCTACAGGTGGTGGGATCGGGTCGCGGGTTACAAAGCTGTGACGATGGCCGGGCTGGGACATTGTCGGCTCACGGGGTTTCGAGGCTCGTCGCTCGCGCTCCTCACACCTCAACCGGCGAAGGAAGGCAACGAAGACGGGTCAGTTCATGTAGGGGGAGACGCTGCTGCGGTGTTCGTGGACGCGCAGCATCGCGCCGAGCGGCGGGAAGGCGCGCTGGGTGCAGTTGACTCGTTCGCAGACGCGGCAGCCCGCGCCGATGGGGGTGATGCTGGCCTGCGGGCCGATCTCGAGGCCGTCGGAGTAGATGACGCGTGCCGCGTGGCGCAGTTCACAGCCGAGGCCGATCGCGAACGTCTTGCCGGGCTGGCCGTAGCGGGCCGCGCGGCGCTCGACGGTGCGCGAGACCCAGAAGTAGTCGCGGCCGTCGG
This sequence comes from Gordonia amarae NBRC 15530, assembly GCF_000241345.1. Taxonomy (GTDB): domain Bacteria; phylum Actinomycetota; class Actinomycetes; order Mycobacteriales; family Mycobacteriaceae; genus Gordonia; species Gordonia amarae. Next base: position 44,384 of record NZ_BAED01000026.1, on the reverse strand, counting down.
GCATCTCGGCGATCTGGGTGAGGATCTTGCCGGGTGAGGCGAAGGTCTCGTACACCGCCCACAGCGGGCAGGTGCCGCCGCTGGAGGAGAAGTGGAAGCCGGTGGCCGACTGCCGTTTCGACATGTTGCCCGCCCGGTCGACCCGGACGAACGAGAACGGGATGCCACGCAGATTGGGGCGCTGCAGCGTCGACAGGCGATGGCAGATCGTCTCGAACGACACCGAGTAGAACGCCGACAGCCGCTCGACGTCGTAGCGGAAGTCCTCGGCCGCGCCGTGGAACTGGCTGTACGGCAGGATCGCCGCGGCGGCGAAGTAGCTGGCCAGGCCGGTCAGCGCGAGGGTGCGTGAGGTGTCGTCGGAGAAGGTGCCCTCGGCGACGAGGCGCTCGAGGAGGTCGCCGAACTCCAGGTAGGCCAATTCGGTGGCGAGCCGGAAGGTGCGCTGGCCGGCCGAGAGCGTGTTGGAGATGTCGAGCCTGCGGGTCTGGGGGTCGAAGGTGTGCAGCACGTGGTCGCCCATGTCGACGCGGCTGACGATGGTGACGCCGTGCACGTCGCTCAGGCGCTGGGCGATCCCGCGGCGGATATCGGCCGAGTGCATGCGCATCCGGCTGGTCATCTCCTCGGCCGCGACGTCGAGCTCGTGGATGTAGTTGCGCCGCTGATAGAAGTAGTCGCGCACCTCCTCGTGCGGGGCGGTGATGGAGCCGCGCATGCTGCGGTCGCCGCGTTCGTCGGTGGCCGCGGCGAGCTGATCGGTGGCGATGCGGTAGCGCCGGTGCAGGTTGACCATGGCCTGCGCCATCGCCGGATGCGAGGCGACGAGGCTGCTGATCGCCTGTGCCTCGGTGGCCTCGGCGGGGGCGTCGACGTCGTCGTCGAAGAGGGCCTCGCGCAGTTCGGCGATCAGGCGCATGTCGTCTTGCGCATCGAAGAAGCCGTCGTCGATGCCGAACCGTTCGGTGATCTTGGCCAGCACCTTGGCCGTCATCGGCCGGGCGTCGTGCTCGATCTGGTTGAGGTACGACGGTGAGATGCCGAGGGCTGCGGCCAGCGCGATCTGGGACAGTCCTTGTTCGGACCGGAGCCGGCGCAGGCGTGCGCCCACGAACGGGCGCTGCCCGGTGGCCTTGCCCGTGCTTCTGCCGGGGCCCGGTGTGGTCCTGGCCATCGGATCAGCCCCGCCCGGCCGTGTGAATCCGCTCACAGGTTCGGTGCGCTGAGTGCGGTGCCGGGGTTACCGCACGGTAAGAACCGGGTCCCCACCCCGGGGTGGTGCAGGTCGGCAAAATCCCAGTACGCGCGTACTTTTTTATTGCCCGGGCTGTCAGTTTCACATCCTCAGTTTCGCAAACTTTGCAAAAAATATCCTGACTATGGCTCCGATTCGCATCCATCAGGTGTTTGACCTGCGAGTTTTCATTGTGGCAACCTCTTTCCAGACACCACCGGCACCCCACCGACGATTCGCAAATCGAACCGACGGTGCTGCGCCGGCCGTCTCCTCAGGCAAGCGGCTCGCGAGAGTCGATCGCAGGACATTGAGAAAGCGAAGTAGGCAATGAGCAACGTCGGAAAGCCCCGCACAGCCGCGGAAATCCAGCAGGACTGGGACACCAACCCCCGGTGGGCGGGCATCACGCGCGACTACAGCGCCGAGCAGGTCGCCGAGCTGCAGGGCAACGTCATCGAGGAGCACACCCTCGCTCGCCGCGGTGCCGAGATCCTCTGGGAGGGTGTCACCAAGGGCGACGACAGCTACATCAACGCCCTGGGCGCCCTCACCGGCAACATGGCCGTGCAGCAGGTGCGCGCCGGCCTGAAGGCCATCTACCTCTCCGGCTGGCAGGTCGCCGGCGACGCCAACCTCTCGGGCCACACCTACCCCGACCAGTCGCTGTACCCGGCCAACTCGGTGCCGAGCGTCGTCCAGCGCATCAACAACGCCCTGCTGCGCGCCGACGAGATCGCCCGCGTCGAGGGTGACACCTCGGTCGACAACTGGGTCGTTCCGATCGTCGCCGACGGCGAGGCCGGCTTCGGTGGCGCCCTCAACGTCTACGAGCTGCAGAAGGCCATGATCAAGGCCGGCGCCGCGGGCACCCACTGGGAAGACCAGCTGGCCTCGGAGAAGAAGTGCGGCCACCTCGGTGGCAAGGTGCTGATCCCCACCCAGCAGCACATCCGCACCCTGACCTCGGCCCGTCTGGCCGCCGACGTCGCCAACACCCCCACCGTCGTCGTCGCCCGTACCGACGCCGAGGCCGCGACCCTGCTGACCTCCGATGTCGACGAGCGTGACCGTCCGTTCCTCGACGGCACCCGCACCTCCGAGGGCTTCTACGGCATCAAGAACGGCATCGAGCCCTGCATCGCCCGTGCGAAGGCCTACGCTCCCTACGCCGACCTGATCTGGATGGAGACCGGCAAGCCCGACCTGGAGCTCGCCAAGCAGTTCGCCGAGGCCGTCAAGGCCGAGTACCCGGACCAGCTCCTGGCCTACAACTGCTCGCCGTCGTTCAACTGGAAGCAGCACCTGGACGATGCCACCATCGCCAAGTTCCAGAACGAGCTCGGCGCGATGGGCTTCAAGTTCCAGTTCATCACCCTGGCCGGCTTCCACGCCCTCAACTACTCGATGTTCGACCTGGCCTACGGCTACGCCCGCGAGCAGATGAAGGCATACGTCGACCTGCAGGAGCGCGAGTTCGCCGCCGAGAGCCGTGGCTACACCGCCACCAAGCACCAGCGTGAGGTCGGCGCCGGCTACTTCGACCGGATCGCCACCACCGTCGATCCCAACACCTCGACCGCCGCACTCAAGGGCTCGACCGAAGAGGGCCAGTTCCACTAGGAATTGCCGACCAGAACTGCCGACCGGAATTGCCTTGCGGCACTTCCGATCAGTACTGCCGACGTCGCGTCGAGGTCGAATGCCTACCGATCGCGGCGTGACGCCTAGCTGACACGCCGGGGCGGGCGGGAGCTTCCCGCCCACCCCGGCGCTGTCATATCCGCCGCCTGTCCCGCGGCGGTGCGGGCATCGGCAAGTCCCGTCTGCCCGTAAAGATTCAGCGAGGAGCAAGCGTGACACCCGAGGCGATCAGCAGGGTCGGTGTGGTCGGCGCCGGCCAGATGGGCGCCGGAATCGCCGAGGTCTGCGTCCGGGCGGGCACCGACGTCCTGGTGTACGAGACCACCCCCGAACTCGCCGCCGCTGCCCGGACCCGGGTTCTGGGGTCACTCGACCGCGGGGTCTCCAGCGGCAAACTCACCGAACGCGAACGCGACCAGGCGTCGTGGCGGCTGACGTTCACCTCCGAGCTCGACGACTTCGCCGACCGGCAGCTCGTCGTCGAGGCCGTCGTCGAGGACGAGGACGTCAAGACCGGCCTGTTCACCACGCTCGACGCGATCGTGACCGATCCCGGCGCCGTGCTGGCGTCGAGTTCGTCGTCCATCCCGATTCTCAAGCTGGGCATGGCAACCGCCGACCCGGGCCGCGTGATCGGGATGCACTTCTTCCACCCGGTGCCCGTGCTGCCGCTGGTCGAGCTGGTGGGCACCATGCTCACCACCTCCGAGACCTCCTCGCGCGCAGAAGCTTTCGCCCATGACGTGCTGGGCAAGCAGGTCGTGCGGTCCGATGATCGGTCCGGATACATCGTCAACGCGCTGCTCGTTCCCTATCTGCTGTCGGCAATCCGTATGGCGGAGAGCGGATTTGCCTCGGTCGACGACATCGACAAGGGGATGACGCTCGGTTGTGCGCACCCGATGGGTCCGCTGAAGGTGGCCGACCTGGTGGGCCTGGACACCATCAAGGCCATCGCCGACAAGATGTACGAGGAATTCCGGGAACCGCTGTACGCGCCGCCGCCGCTGCTGTTGCGCATGGTGGACGCCGGCCGGCTGGGTAAGAAATCCGGCCGCGGTTTCTACGCCTATGGCGCAGCCCCCTCCACGTCCAAACGGTGAGGTCAGCCACATTGCTAGCAGAGCGCTTGCATTTGCTAGCAAACGGGGCATACTTGGAGATGTCGGAAAAACACCCACCGCCCATCCCGCCACTTCGGTAGAGCGCACGAGGACCCCTCCCCGGGTCCGGTGAACGGAAAAGGGCACCAGGGTAGAGAACCTAAGGAGTTCGACATGACCACTCTCGCCAACCCCCTCTACGCATTCGTCGGCGCGGGCGACCTCGCCCTCACCCAGTTCAACGAGGCAGTCGCCTCGCTGCGTGAGCGCACCGAAGCCGCCACCGAGGACGCCCAGGCCCGCTTCGAGAAGGCCAAGGTCCGCTTCAACGAGCTGCCCGACGAGGTTCCGGCCAACTTCGAGGAGCTCAAGGGCAAGTTCACCGCCGACGAGGTCAAGGAGCAGGTCGACGCCTACGTCGCGCTGGCCACCAGCTTCTACAACGGCCTGGCCGAGCGCGGCGAGACCGCTCTGGAGCGCCTGCGCACCCAGCCGCTGTTCGCCGAGAACATCGAGCGCGCCGAGAAGGCCTACAACGACGCCGTCGAGCTGACCGAGGACGCCCTGGGCGTCGTCTCCGCTCAGACCCGCGCCGTCGGTGAGCGCGCCGCCAAGCTGGCCGGCACCGTGAGCGGCAAGACCGTCGACGCCGCCGTGGCCGTCGAAGAGGCCGCCGAGGGTGTCGCCGAGAAGCTCGAAGAGGCCGCTGTGGCCGTCGAGGACGCCGGCGCCAAGGTGAAGGCCGACGCCGACGAGGCCGCCACCGAGGTTGCCGCCAAGGCTCCCGCGAAGAAGGCCCCGGCCAAGAAGGCTCCCGCCAAGAAGGCCGCTCCTTCGGCCAAGTAATACCTCTCAACACAGCGCCCCCCGCGGTTTCGGCCGCGGGGGCGCTGTGTTGCGTGTGGGGATCAGTCGAGCTCGGCCACCCGGGCACGCTCGGCCTCGACGTCGAAATCTGCTTTGGGCCAATTCAGTTCGAGCTTTTCCAGAGCGTCGATGAGCAACTCGCAGACCGCAAGGCGGGCAAACCATTTCTTGTTCGCCGGGATCAGATGCCAAGGCGCGTCGTCGTTGTCGGTCTTGTCGAAGATCGCCTGGTACGCCTCCAGGTAGTCGTCCCAGAAACCGCGTTCGTCGATATCGCCGGGATTGTATTTCCAGTATTTGTCGGTGCGTTCGAGCCGCTCGGTCAGCCGGGCCTTCTGCTCGTCCTTGGACACCACCAGCGCGCACTTGATCACCGTGGTGCCGGCGGCGACGAGCTCGGATTCGAACTCGTTGATCAGCTCGTAGCGACCCGACCACTCCGACTCGGGCACCAGATTGTGCACGCGCACCGGCAGTACGTCCTCATAGTGGGAGCGGTCGAAGATCCCGATCCGGCCGGCCGGCGGCACCGCCTTGCGGATGCGCCACAGGAAGTCGTGTTCGAGCTCCTCCTCGGTGGGCTTGCCGAAACCCTTGATGGCCAGGCCCTGCGGGTCGACGAGTCCGCCCACGTGCCGGACGATGCCGCCCTTGCCCGCGGTGTCCATGCCCTGCAGCACCAGCAGCACCGACCGGTTGTCGCCGGCCCGGCCGTTGGCGTAGAGCAGTTCCTGCAGGTCGGCGAGCACCTGGCCGCGTTCGGCCAGCAGCGTCTCGCCGAACTCCTTGTCGCCGTCGAAACCGGGCGTCGACTCGGCGTCGAACTCGGCTATCGGTCCGGTCGAGGTGACGCGGAGTGCCTCGGCGGCGGGTTCGCCCCAGCCGGGCTTGCGGTGTCGTGACATGTGCATCCCTTCATGTGCCTACAACTTGATACTGCCTTCAGGTTCTACCCGTAGCAGTCCGGCAGCCGCTCGGGCAGGGGCCGATCACGGATACCGCCGGTCGTGGCTGCGGGATTCGGACAGGCGGCCACCTGGCAAGCGTAGAGGCCGGTGGGTAAGACTGGTCCAATGCGGCCGATACAGGATGTTCGTCAGGAGCCACCGGCGCCCCCGTCGACATCGTTTGCTCTTGGTGACAGTTCGGCCGACGAGCAGCGACGCCGGGACCTGAACAAGATGAAGGTCATCGCGACGGGGTGCCTGGTCGTCGCCGCCCTCATCTATCTGTTCACCCGGTACCTTGAGCATCGCGACGGCCAGGACGTCGCGGCCTGGGTGGGCTATGTGCGTGCCGCGTCGGAGGCCGGGATGGTGGGTGCGCTCGCCGACTGGTTCGCGGTGACCGCGCTGTTCCGGCATCCGCTGGGGCTGCCGATCCCGCACACCGCGCTGATCCGCAAGAAGAAGGACGACATCGGCGATCAGCTCGGCGGGTTCATCGAGGACAACTTCATGACGCCCGCGGTCATCGAGCACCGGGCGTACACCCTGGAGCTGCCGCGCAGGCTGTCGACGTGGGTGTCCGACCCGGCCAACTCCCAGCGGATCTCCGACGAGGTGGCGCGCGGTTTCACGCTCGCCTCGGAGATGCTGCGCGACGAGGACGTCGAGAACCTCATCACCTACGCCATCAAGTGGGCGGGCGAACCGCAGTGGGCGCAGCCACTCGGCCGGGTGCTCGAGCAACTGATCGCCGAGGACCGGCTCGAACCGGTCTTCCAGCTCGCCTGCGACCGGGCACACGACTGGGCGCTGGGCAGTCAGGGGCTTATCGACCGGATCATCGATGAGGACGTGGGCCCGTCGTGGAAACCGAAGTTCGTCAACTCGCTGCTCGGTGACCGGATTTACCGCGAACTCGTCGACTTCACCTACAAGGTGCGGGCCGACCCCGGGCATCAGGTGCGGCGCTCGATGCACACCTTTGTGCGCCGATTCGCCGACGACCTGCAGCACGACCCCGAGATGATCGCCCGGTTCGAGAACATCAAGAACGAACTGCTCGGGCGTGACGAGGTGGGCAACGCGGCGTCGACGGCCTGGAAGACCGGCAAGGCCGTGATCGAGCAGATGCTCGAGGACCCCAACAGCACGTTGCGGAACTCACTGTCGGAGGCCGTCGTCAATCTGGGTGTCCGGATCCGCGACGACCGGCCTCTGCAGGAGAAGATGAACGGCTGGGTGGCCCGCTCCGCCAAGCATGTCGCCGAGAACTATTCACGCGAGATCATCTCGGTCATCACCGAGACGGTCCGCGGCTGGGACGCGGAGGAGACCAGCAAGAAGATCGAGCTCCAGGTGGGCCGGGATCTGCAGTTCATCCGGATCAACGGCACCGTCGTCGGCTCGCTGGCCGGGCTGGCCATCTATACGGTGTCGGTACTGATCTTCTGAGGGTCGGTACTGATCTTCTGGCGGGGGTGTGATCAAGCTGGGGGAACGGCTGCTGGTTGAGCCGCGTCACCACTGCTTGCATTTGTTAGCACTCCTGTCGATACTGGATTGTGCGATGAGAAAGCGAGCGTGAGGCGTGACAACTGACGGTGAGTCGGCAACGGGCGACGAGTCAGCTGACCGCGGCGATGGGATCAATGCCGCCGGTGGAGACTCGTCGGGCCCGGTGGACGCCGTCACCCAGGCCGCACAGGACGCGGTCACCCACGCCGCCCAGGACATCGGCACCTTCATCCGTTCGCAGCGGGTCGCCGCCCAGGTGTCCCTGCGGCAACTCGCCGAGCGGGCCGGGGTGTCCAACCCGTACCTCAGCCAGATCGAGCGCGGCCTGCGCAAGCCGTCGGCCGACGTGCTCGCGCAGATCGCCAAAGGCCTGCGGCTGTCGGCCGAGGTGCTGTACGTCCGCGCGGGAATCCTGGAGGAACGCCCCGCCAGCCCGGTCCGTGACGCGCTGATCGCCGACGACGCCATCAGTGAGCGGCAGAAGCAGATGCTGCTGGAGATCTACGAATCCTTCCGCAAGGAAAACGCCGAGACGGCGCAGGCGGAGTTCGCATCGCACGAAGCCGAACCCGACCCACGAGGAAGAGACAACACATGACCGACAATCGACTGACCGCCGCATTCGGGCAGGTTGCCGACATCGTCGAACAACTCCGCGACCGGGGCGAGGCGGTCGGCGAGCAGGTCGCCGGCAAGCTGACGTCCGGCGTCGAGGACGCCAAGGAGAACGCACAGGCCCGTCTCGAAACGGCGCAGGCCGCCTTCGACGACGCGGTGGCACAGGCGCTCGCCCGCTTCGACAAGGCCAAGGACCGGCTGTCGGTGGAACTGCCCGAGGAGCTCGAGGAACTGCGGGCCAAGTTCACGCCGGAGGAACTGCGCAAGGTCGCCGAGGCATATCTCGGGGTTGCCGCCGCGATTCTCAAGGCGCTGCAGGAACGGGCCGCGACCCTCGGGCTCCCGGTGCCCGGGGACAAGGCAGTGGACAAGGCGGGCGAGGCTCCGCTCGCCGTGGCCGCGCCCGTCGAGAAGCCGGTCCGCAAGTCCGCGCCCGTGAAGAAGCCCGGCACGGCCAAGAAAACCGCTCCTGCCCAGGAAACCGCTCCTGCCCAGAAGACCGCTCCGGCCAAGGCCGAGGCGGCGCAGAAGCCCGCCGCGAAGAAGGCCGCACCGGCCAAGACGGCCGCGAAGAAGGCGACCCCTGTCAAGAGCGCTCCCGTGAAGAGTGCCCCCGTGAAGAGTGTCGCTGCCAAGAAGGCTGCCCCGGTGAAGGCTGCTGGGACGAAGGCTGGGGGTGCCGCCGCGAAGAAGGCCGCACCGGCCAAGACCAGCGCACCCGCCAAGAGCACCGCAGTGGCGAAACCTGCTGGGGCGAAACCTGCTGGGGCGAAATCTGCTGGGGCGAAATCTGCTGGGGCGAAGAAGGCCGCGCCGGTGAAGAAGTCGGCCCCGGCGAAGAAGCAGGCCGCTCCGGCCAAGGCCACTCCAGCGAAGGCTGTGGGGGCCGCACCGACCAAGAAGACCGCGGGTGCGCGCAAGGCCGCACCGGCCGAGAAAACACCGGCCAAGAAGGCCGCGACGGGCGCTTCGCCGGCACGCAAGACGACGCCCGCGAAGAGGACGGCCAAGTAGTTCCCGCGCGGTGTCACTAGAGTGGACCTGTGACTATCGCATCGTTCCTGGACTACGGCCGTAATCTCGTCCTGCTGGTGATCACCCTCGCCGCCGGAATCGCATCGGCCGTCGCGCTGCTGCACGCCGCCCTGCAGCGCCCCGATGCGTTCCCGGCCGTCGACCGCCAGAGCAAGGTGTTCTGGGTGTCGATCCTGGCCGCGGCCACGTTGTTCATCTGGTTGTTCGGCGCCATCGGCATGCTCGGCCTCATCGGCGTCGTCGCCATGCTCGTCTACCTCGTCGACGTGCGGCCCCGGGTCGACGCGATCCAGGGCAAGTCCTGGTTCAGCAGGAAATAGCGTGCACCACGCGCCGGTCGTGCCGCGGCCGGCGCGTGGTGACCCGGGATTGTCGAAGGTCAGTCGAGAGAAGAGGTACATGCGGTGGCCGAGTATCGGATCAACGATCTGGCGAAGAAGGCGGATGTGAGCGTCCGCAATATTCGCGTCTACCAGGATCGTGGTCTGCTGCCGCCGCCGACGATCCGCGGCCGCACGGGCTGGTACTCCGATGAGCATCTGGTGCGGTTGCAACTGATCTCCCGGATGCTCGAACGCGGCTACACCTTCGCCACCATCAGCGAACTGCTGCACGCCGCCCATCACGGGATGCGCGTCGAGCAGGTGCTGCGGGCCGCACCGAAGTCGGGGCGTTTCCGCAATTTTAAGCGTGCGGCCACCATCACGATCACCGAACTGCGCAACAGCCTCGGCGCCAGTGAGAAGACGATCGCGCTCAGCCAGAAACTCGGCATCCTCACCAAGGACGGTGCGCACTACGCCATCCGTAACCCGGAACTCCTCGAGGGCGCCGAGGTGCTGGTGAAGAACGGCATCGAGATCGATGTGCTGCTCGACCGCTGGGTGCGGGTGCAGGACGACCTGGCCGACGTCGCGAAGAGCTTCGTCACGATCATCACCGACAAATACGTGAACGAGAATCTGCCCAATCTGGGCGACAAGGCCATCAGCCAGATGGCGGAACTGATCCAGACGGTCCGGCCGATGGCCCACGACATCGTCGAGACCACCTTCCGCAAAGCACTCGACGAACAGATCTCCAAGGCGATCGGCGACGCGTCGACCTACTTCGATGTGTCGCAGGCCGCCGCACGGGACGCTGTCGAGCAGAGCATCAGGGACAGGATCGAGGGCGGGACCTCCCTCGACGAGACGGCCCAGCAATAGGGACGGGGCAGTAGCCGGGCCTGGGGTGGCCCGGTCAGAATGACAAGTCGGGGGAGATACGGGAGTAGGCAGATGGCACGGACACGTTCGGTGATCGGATACGGCGGAGGCGCGGTGGCCGCGGGCGCGGCGGCAGGGGTCGCCGCCGGAGTGGGACTGTTGTTCGGCGCGATCACCCTGGAGGCGATACGTGCCGCCCGCCCCGTCGACGACGGCCCCGACGAGCGGCTGGAACAGCCGGCCGCACGGGTGCCGCGAACCGTCCTCGCCGCCGACGGCACCCCGCTCAACGTCGTCACCTACGGCGAGCGCGCCGAGGACCGCGATGTGGTGGTGCTCGTGCACGGCTGGACCTGCACCACCGAATACTGGAACCCGCAGCTCAACCACCTGATCGAGAACGGGCACACCGTGGTCGCCTACGACCAGCGCGGTCACGGCCGCAGCGCACACGGGAAGACACGCCTGACGATCGACGTGCTCGGCCACGACCTCGACGCGGTGCTCACCGAGGTGGTGCCGCCCGGCCGCAAGGCCGTCATCGTCGGGCACAGCATGGGCGGCATGACCATCATGTCGTGGGCCAAGCAGTACCCCGAAAGGGTCACGCAGGTCGCCTCGCAGGTGGTGCTGGTGTCCACCGCGGCCGTCGACGTGGTGCAGGGCATCGATGTGCTGCCCACGGTCCTGCCGCGCTACACCGACCGGTTCCGGCCGCTGGTGGCCAAGCTGATCACCTCCACGCCGGTGCGGTTGCCGCGCACCGCGATCGGGCATCGCGTCGCCCACTACGCGACCCTCGGGCCGAAGGCCCGGGTGGCGCACGTGAACTTCGTCGACGACCTGGTGTGCACCTGCAGTGCCCGGGCCCGTGCGGGCTGGGGGTCGGCGATGGGCAAGCTGAATGTCACCGGCGGGCTGCGCAATCTGCGGGTGCCCACCACCGTCGTCGTCGGTACCCACGACCGGCTGACCCCGCCCGCGCACGCCGACTACATGGCGGAGATACTGCGCCACAACGGATCTCTGCGCGACCTCGTGATCTACGAGGGCGTGGGCCACATGTCGAGCATCGAGGCCGGTGCCGATTTCAACGAGCTGCTCGACAAGGTTCTCACCGAAATCTGAGGGGCCCGGCGGGCTAGATCTCGCAGCCGACGAGCACCGGTTCGGGGTGCAGGTCGACGCCGAACGCGGCCAGCACCCCGGCCCGCACCTCGCGGGCCAGGCGCAGCAGGTTCTCGGTGCTCGCCTGGCCCCGGTTGGTCAGTGCCAGAGTGTGTTTCGTCGACAGTCGGGCGGGAGCGTGGTCGCCGGGGTAGCCCTTGGTGAAGCCGGCCCGCTCGATCAGCCAGCCGGCGGAGAACTTGACCGCGCCGTCGCCCGCGGGATAGGTGGGCACCTGCACATCGGATCCCACGCGGGCCGCGATCCGTTCCAGGATCTCGGGAGCGCGCCCGGCGTCGACGATGGGGTTGGTGAAAAACGAACCGGCACTCCAGGTGTCGTGATCATCGGGATTCAGGACCATGCCCTTGCCCGCGCGCAGGCCCAGGACGGTGCGGCGCACCTCGGCGGAGTCGGCGCTCTCGCCCGGGTCGACGCCGACGGCGGCCGACAGTTCCCGGTAGCGCAGCGGGCGGCTGATCCGGCCCGGGGTGAGCCAGAAGGACACCGACACAACGACTTTCTCGTTGCGGTACTTGAGAATGCTGCTGCGGTAACCGAGTTGGAGGTCGTCGGGGCTGAGCGTGACGGTGGTCCGCGTCGTGCGGTCGTACACCTCGACCGCGCGCAGGATGTCGGCCACCTCCACCCCGTACGCGCCGACGTTCTGCACCGGGGTGGCTCCGGTGGAGCCGGGGATGCCCGACAGGCATTCGAGGCCGCCGAAGCCCGCGTCGATGGTCGCGGCGACCAGGGCGTCCCACTCCAGACCGGCGTCGGCAGTCACGAACGGACTGCCCGCGTCGTCGCCGAAGGTGCGTCCGGAACTCTCGATGACCACCGCGGTGCCGGGGAAACCGTCGTCACCGATCACCAGGTTGGATCCGCCGCCGACCAGGAGCACCGGGGTGCCGGCGTCATCGAGCGCACCCAGCGTCTGCACGAGTGTCGCGGTGTCGGCGCAGCGCACGATGTCGTGTGCGGGGCCGCCGAGGCGCAGTGTCGTCAGGCCGGACAGGAACAGGGAGGAATCGGTCACGAAGTATCAGGGTAATGACCGGGGCCGGGACGGTACGGTTACGGCCATGGGCACCAGGTTCGAGCATTCCGTCGACTATCCGTTCTCCACCGGCAGGCTGTGGGAGCTCGTCACCGCCGAGAACTACTGGACCGATCTGCTCAACGCGATCAACGGTGACCTCGGCGTGCTCGAGGAGTTCACCCGCAACGGCGATTCCGTCACCGTGGCGATGACGCAGGTCGTCCCGGAGGACAAACTGCCCTCGATCGTCACCACCGTCCGCAGGGGCGACCTGAAGATCCCGCGCCGCATCGTGCTCAGCTACGCCGGCGGCACCATCACCGGCGATACCACCGCGAGCGTGTCGGGTGTGTCGGCCGGCATCAGGGCGACTCAGACCAGCTCGGGCGCTACCGCCTCGACCCTGTATCGGGGGGAGATCAAAGTGTCGCTGCCCTTTGTCGGTGGCAAGATCGAGAAGGTCGTCAAAGACCAGATTGTGGATCTGTTTAACGGCGAACGCGACGAAACCGTCGAATGGGAGCGTCGTGGAGGCGCTTGAGCGGACAACTGTAGCCTGAAGCGCATGGCAAGACGGCTCAGCTATTCAGCGCGCTACCCGTACCCGGCGGAACAGGTCTATGCGGCCCAGAGCACCCCGCGCTACTGGGACGAGATGATGGCGGGTTTCGAGATGTTCTCGCCCAAGTGCGAAGTCGTGGACTTCGCCTGCGACGACTCGGGACTCAAGGTGGTCCTGCGGCAGACGATCGGCCGCGATCAACTGCCGTCCCTCGCCCAGACCGTGCTCAAAAAGGACATGATCATCACCCGCGAGGAATCGCTGGGGATCTTCGACCCCGACGTCACCAAGGGTGACTACACGGCGTCGATCCCGGCGGGACCGGGCAGCCTCAAAGGCTGGCAGGAACTGTTCCCCACCGACAGCGGCTGCACCCTGCGCAAGACCAGCGAGGTGAAGGTCTTCGTCCCGTTCGTCGCCAGCAAGCTCGAACAGCTCATGCTGGTGAACCTGGTCGACCTGTTCCGGGCCGAAGCCGCCTACGCCAAGGACTGGATCGCCAAGAACGCATAGCATTGTTCCCGTCGTGAAACGCGTCTCGGGCCGCATCACCCGGGGCACCACCAACATCAACCGGCTGCGCCGCGTCGACCGCTGGATGGTGCACGACCCGGCGATCGTGGCCGCGCTCACCGGTGAGCCGCGGCCGCTGGTCGTCGACCTCGGTTACGGGGCCCGGCCCGACACCGCCGTCGAGATGGCGACGCGGCTGCGGGCCGTCGCACCCCGCCTGGAGATGGTCGGGCTGGAGATCGACCCCGAACGGATCGTCGAACCCCGCGGCGGAGTGCGGTTCGCGCTCGGCGGGTTCGAGCTGGCCGGGCTGCGACCCACCCTGGTGCGGGCCTTCAACGTGCTGCGGCAGTACGACGAGGCCGAGGTCGAGGCGGCGTGGGCGCAGATGCGGGCCGCGCTCGCACCGGGCGGGCTGATCGTCGAGGGCACCTGCGACGAGATCGGGCGGCGCTGCTGCTGGGTGCTGCTCGACGCCGACGGGCCGCGGTCGCTCACCTTCAGCTGGTCGCCCGCGCACACCGGGCACCCGTCGGAGCTGGCCGAACGGCTGCCGAAGGTGCTCATCCATCACAACGTGCCCGGTGAACCGATCCACGAACTGCTCGTCGCCGCCGACCGGTGCTGGGACATGGCCGCCGGGCACGCGCCGTTCGGGCCGCGGGTGCGGTGGCGGCAGGCGCTGGCGTTGCTGCGGGAGTCGGGGGTGCCGGTGCGGGTGCCGCGGCGGCCGACGCGCGACAACCTGCTGACGGTTCCGTGGGGTGCGGTCGGGAGCCTCGGGTCGCCCGACCCTTCGTGACCCTCGCTCCTTCGTCGCTTCGGCCTCAGGGATCAAGAAGGGTACCCCTGTCGTTCGGTGTCCGGGCCTCGGGATCACGACGGGTGCCGCTGTCGTTCGGTGTCCGGGTCTCGGGATCACGAGCGGTGCCGCTGTCGTTCGGTGTCCGGGTCTCGGGATCACGAGGGGTGCCGCTGTCGTTCGGTGTCCGGGTCTCGGGATCAAGATGCGTCTCGGGCTCGGGGATCAAGGTGGCGCGGCTTATCCTGGGTGGCATGCGACTTGCGATGGCGCAGATCAGTTCGGGTACGGATCCGGCGGAGAATCTGAGGCTGGTGGCCGAGGCCACCGGGCGGGCGGCGGCCGACGGGGCCGAGCTGGTGGTGTTCCCGGAGGCCACGATGTGCCGGTTCGGGGTGAAGTTGGGGCCGATCGCGCAGCCGCTCGACGGGTCGTGGGCCGACGGCGTGGCCACGATCGCCGCCGAGCACGGGGTGAGCGTCGTCGCGGGGATGTTCACGCCCGAACCCGACGGTGGTCGCGTCAAAAACACCCTGCTGGCCGTGACGCCCGGCGGGCAGCGGACCGGGTACGACAAGATCCACCTGTACGACGCCTTCGGGTTCGCCGAATCGCGGACCGTCGCCCCCGGTGCACAGCCGGTGCTGATCACCGTCGCCGGTTGCCGGGTCGGGCTCGCCACCTGCTACGACATCCGTTTTCCCCGGTTGTTCACCGCCCTCGCCCGGGCGGGTGCCGACCTGATCGTCGTGCCCGCGTCGTGGGGTGCCGGACCGGGAAAGCTGCGGCAGTGGCAGGCGCTGGCCACCGCACGGGCGCTCGACGCGACCGCGTACGTCGCGGCCGTCGGGCAAGCCGAACCGCCGGATCCGGAGGTCGCGGCGTCCGGGGCGCCCACCGGAATCGGACACAGCCAGATCACAGATCCGTTCGGTAGCGTGGTCGCCGCATACGGCAGCGCATCCGAGGTCGGTGTCCACGACATCGACACGGCCGCTGTCGGGAAGGCCCGGACAGCCCTGGCCGTCCTGGCCAACGAGCAGGACCTCACGGAACCCCGTCTGGCGTTCTGACGTTATCCGTGGGTATCCGGCAAGAGCTATCCGGCCGAGCTGACAGCACGGCCGTTGGGGGCCCGGCACGGCCGGGAGGGGAATAAGAACACCGCGGGAACGACGCACGGCCCGGCCGCGCGTTGCCCGCCAACCGACGATCAGGACCGACGAATGAGCGACGAACACCGGACCGGCACGAACTCCGGCGACCCCGACCAGTGGACACCCACGGTCGGTGCGACGGGCGAGTACGGACCGGGATCGTCGCCGACCAGGGAACACGCGACGGCACCGGTAGATCCCGACCGCACCGTGCACGGCATCGAACGGGTGGATACCGACAGTGCGTCCGGCGGCACCGCAGCCGTCGACACCGGCCGCACGCCGGTCACCGGCCCGGCCGCCGGGGGCGAGAGTTCCGATGCGCGGTTCGCGGCCACTGCCTCACGCCCGACGATCCCGGTGGTCAATACGCCACCGGCTTCTCCCTCGCAGGCCGAGGGCACCGGGCCGGGAGCCCCGGTCGAGTTCGGGCCAGGCGGTTCAGGCCCCGGCGGTTCAGGCCCCGGCGGAGTCACCGACCCCGACACGACGAAGATCGAGCAGGCGCTGCCGTACTCCTCGCAGGCGTACTCCCAGGTCGACGGTGGTGTCCGGGTGCCGACCGCCCCGTTCGACCACGGTGCGGACACCTCGTACCTGGGCGGCCAGACCCCACCGCCGACGGGCCGCGGCGGTGTGGTCGCGAGTTCGCCGTCGCGGCGCAACCGCGGCAAGATCCTCGCCTGGACAGCGGCCGTGCTCGTGCTGGTGCTGGTGATCGGGCTCGTCGGAAGCGAACTGTACTTCCGCAACAAGGCACAGAACTGCATGGAGCAGGCGTTCGGCGATCTCACCGGATCACCGACGAGCGTCGCGCTGTCCAAGAAGCCCGTCCTGCTGCAGGCGATGAGCAACGAATTCCCGTACGTGCAGGTGGACACCAAGAACGAAGCCGGCACCGGGATGAAGCTGCACGCCCGCGCCGAAGGCATCAAACGCTCCGGCGACGACACCACCATCCGCGCCCTCGACGGCACCGGATTCGTGCCCTTCGACCGGGTCACCGAACTGGGGGAGCAGGCGCAGAGCCAGAATCAGAACCAGTCCGGTGGCGGCCTGATCGACGCAGGCAAGATCACCAAGGTCTCCGGCAACGCCGCCGACGGCACCGTGTCCATCGACGCCAGCGTCACCGCGCTGTTCGTGTCCATCCCGGTGTCGACGGTGATCAAGCCTGTCGTCAAGAACGGCAAACCCAAGTTCGAGGTGCAGAAGGCCAGCGCCTTCGTGTTCGGTGTGCCGGCCGACTTCGCCCAGCAGATCGTCGACCAGGTCAGCACCACGATGTTCGGCACCTTCTTCGACGAGGTGACCATCGACAACCTCAAGGTCACCGACTCCGGCGTCGACTTCACCGTGTCCGGCAGCGACGTGAAACTCATCGCCGACAACAACACCGTCGCCGGCAACACCGTGAAGTGTGGATAACTTCTGGCTGACGCCTCGGTGTGACTCGACTCCCGCCTACACTCGACGCATGTCCGAGGTTCGTGACGAGCTGCATCACCTCATCGACTCACTCCCGGAGGACCAGGTCGAGCAGGTGCTCAGTGACGTGCGCCGCCGCGCGGCTCCCCGAGACGTGCCCGGCGCGAACGCCTTCGCGTGGATAGGTTCGGGCGTCGCCAACGACGACGTCACGGACCTGTCGACCAACCCCGAGCACCTTGAGGGTTTCGGGCGTGACTCCCTGTGATCGTCTTCGACACGGGTCCGATCGTTGCCGCGGCCACCGCGAACGACCAATACTTCCACGCGGCATCCGAGCTCTTCACCGGCCTGCGCCTAGCAGGTCGTAGGCTGCTGTTGCCCGCGACGGTCTCGGCGGAGGTCGGCTATCTCCTGAGCGCACGCGTCAGCCCCCAAGTCGAGGTTCAATTTCTACGTGGCGTCGCCGACGGTGCGTTCGAGCTGGTCGATCTGACGCGCGCCGATTACCGGCGCATGGCCGAACTCACCGAGCAGTACATCGACATGCCACTCGGCACGACCGACGCATCGGTGATCGCGCTCGCCGAGAG
The DNA here is from genome assembly GCF_000241345.1 of Gordonia amarae NBRC 15530. Taxonomy (GTDB): domain Bacteria; phylum Actinomycetota; class Actinomycetes; order Mycobacteriales; family Mycobacteriaceae; genus Gordonia; species Gordonia amarae. The sequence goes on along the minus strand of NZ_BAED01000026.1, from coordinate 26,949 downwards.
ACTGGACATCACGGAAATCGCCACCCTCGACCGGCGCCACTTCACCGCAGTGCGACCGCGTCACCTCGAGGCGTTCACCTTGCTGCCAGAAAGGCTTTGATCACTCGCTGTAGCGATGCGTCGGCAACTGCGTCCGATCCTCGATCGCCCTGCTTCGGCCGCTGCTTGCGCAGCTGCCTTTTCTTCGCACCAGATGTATCCGTTCGACGCCCTCGGTGTCATCCACTTCCGACGCGCTCCAGTGTGCCAGGAAGGCGGGGTCTCAGCTGAAGACGACGGTCTTGCGGCCGTGGACGAGGACGCGGTCCTCGAGGTGCCAGCGCAGGCCGCGGGCCAGGACGAGGGTTTCGATGTCGCGGCCCTGCCGCACCATGTCGGCGACCGAGTCGCTGTGGTCGATGCGGATGACGTCCTGCTCGATGATCGGGCCGGCGTCGAGGTCGGCGGTCACGTAGTGGCAGGTGGCGCCGATCAGTTTGACGCCGCGGGCGAAGGCCTGATGGTAGGGGCGGGCGCCGACGAAGCTCGGCAGGAAGCTGTGGTGGATGTTGAGGGCGCGGCCGGCCCACGACTCACACAGGGTGGGCGGCAGGATCTGCATGAACCGGGCCAGGACCACCGCATCCGGGTGGTAGCCGTCGACGATGCCCGCCACCCGCGCGAACGACTCGGCCTTGCGGTCGGGGGAGAACGGGACGTGGTGGAACGGTATCCCGAACCGCTCGGTCAGTTCGCCCAGGTCGGCGTGATTGCCGACGACGGCGCTGATCGTCGCGGGCAGCTCCCCGCGGTGGGCGCGGCCCAGCAGGTCGACGAGGCAGTGTGATTCCTTGCTGACCAGCAGCACCGCCGACTTGCCGACGGCGGTGTCGGTGAGCTTCCATTCGGCGTTGAGCGGGTCGCCCACCTCGGCCTTGAACCGGGCGGCGATCTCGTCGCGGGTCAGCGTCACGGCGTCGGCGCGGATCGCCTGCCGGGTGAAGAACCAGCCCGAGTCGGGGTCGGAGTGGTAGCCGGCCTCGGTGATCCAGCCGCCGATGTCGGTGAGGAAACCGGAGATCCGGGCGACGATGCCCGTCGTGTCGGGACAGCCGAGAGTCAGGACGTAGCGGTGGTCGCCGGAAGATGAAGTCACATCGTCAAGTGTGCCAAGCTCGACGGTGTGACAAACACCGACCTCCCAGGGACGAACACCGAGCTCATCACCCGCTACCCGCGCCGCGACGTGGCGGCCATCGTCGACCACACGCTGCTCAAGCCGGAAGCCACCCGCGTCGACGCCGAGGCCACCATCGCCGAGGCCATCGATCTCGGGGTGTACGCGGTGTGCCTGTCACCGTCGATGCTGCCCATCGACACCGGGATCATGAACACCTGCGTCGTCGCCGGATTCCCGTCGGGCAAGCATCATTCGCTGGTCAAGGGGGCCGAGGCGCGGCTGGCCGTGGACACCGGCGCCGACGAGATCGACATGGTGATCGACGTGGGTGCCGCCGTCGACGGCCGCTACGACGAGGTGTTCGCCGACATCCTGACCGTCCGTGAGGCCATCGGCAGGGAGAAGGTCCTCAAGGTGATCATCGAATCGGCGGCACTGCTCGAACTCGCCGGTCCCGACGCCGTCACGCAGGTGTGCAAGCGCGCCGTGACCGCCGGCGCCAACTACGTCAAGACCTCCACCGGCTTCCACCCGCTCGGCGGGGCGAGCGTCGAGGCGGTCGGGCTGATGCGCGACGCCGTCGGCGACGAGGCCGAGATCAAGGCGTCCGGCGGTATCCGCACCGCCGAGTTCGCCGCCGCGCTCATCGACGCCGGCGCCACCCGCCTAGGCCTGTCGTCCTCGCGTGCGGTCCTCGACGGCTTCGCCGAATAGCCGGCGCCGCGATCCACGTAGTGCGGCGGTGTCATTCGCGTAGTCGGCTACTCGTGTGTACGCCCTCTCGCCTTCCTACCGTCGAAGCATGAGATCTCGCATCGGCTGTTGGAGGTTGCCATGTCTACGCGGATCACCGGCCTTGCCTTAGCGGCGACCGCCGCGACCGGACTGTGCCTGTGCGCGGTCTGCGCGGGGATCGGGGCGCCGCCGTCCGGCGGGGATTCGGGCTCGGTGCCTGACATCGGACTCGCCACCGAGTCGTCCGGCGCGTTCACCGGCTGCGGCAGGCTCGACTCCCCGTGGGGTGAGGGGAGCGTCGAGATTCACCGCGGCCACGACTTCGACTGTCTGGAGGCTGTGGCGATGACCAGGCAGTACTTCACCGATCTGACCGAACGCCAGTACGGCGACAACACCGCCCTGGTGCACCTCGACCAGTTCGACGTCTACTGCAGCACCTATGGCGTTGATGAGATGAACCGCGCGGATTCGTTCGGGTACAGGGTTTCCTGCACCGACATCACCAACGAGGTGCTGTTCGTGCCGTGACCGCGGTGCCGGACAGCACATGGCATGTATGGAGCCTTGCCGGACGGTAGATTTGGTGAGGTGAATAGGCAGTTTCAACCGAACCGCCGGACTGTGCTGGTCGCAGCGGCGCTCGGTGCGGCAGGACTCGTCGCGGCATGCGGTACCGGATCGGACAATAAGGACTCGGGCCCGAAAAAACCGAAGGTATCGCTCACCTACAGCCCGGACCTGGCGTCCCCCGTGGCACCCAACCCGACCGTCGAGTTCTCGGTCAAGGCGAACAAGGGCACGCTCAACCCCGACGTGAAACTGCTGAACCCACAGGGCAAAGCGGTCGCAGGCACGCTGTCCGAGGACCGCACGACGTACTCGATCACCGAGCCCCTCGGCTACGGATCCACTTACACCTGGCAGGGCACCGCCGTCGGATCCGACCAACTGGTGGTTCGGGTGCACGGCAAGTTCACCACCCTCAGCCCCGCCGCGCAGGCCAACGTGGTCATCAACGTCGCCGACGGCCAGGAAGTGGGGATCGCCGCCTCGCTCATCCTCAAGTTCGACAGCACCGTCGAGGACAAGGCGGCCGTCGAGAAGGTCCTCAAGGTCACCACCACACCCGAGACCGAGGGCAGCTGGGCGTGGCTCGGCGAGGACAACGGATCCCGGGTGCACTGGCGGCCGCGGGAGTACTGGCAGCCGGGCACCAAGATCCACCTCGACGCCAAGCTGTACGGCCTCCAGATGGGTGAGGGACTGTACGGCGCCGCCGACATGACCAGCGACTTCGCCATCGGCCGGTCGCAGATCGTGAAGGCCGAGGCGTCGTCGCACCAGATCGTGGTGATCCGGGACGGCGCCACACTGATGACCCTGCCGTGCAGTTACGGCGAGGGCGACCTCGACCGCAATGTCACCCGCAGCGGCATTCACGTGGTCACCGAGAAATACGAGGATTTCGCCATGACCAACCCGGCCGCCGGATACTTCAATGTCCGCGAGCGCTGGGCGGTGCGGATCTCCAACAACGGCGAATTCATCCACGCCAACCCGCAAACCGTTGGGGTGCAAGGATCGTCGAATGTCACCAACGGCTGCATCAATCTGTCGCTGGAGAACGCGCAGCAGTATTTCCAGACCGCCGTGTACGGCGATCCGGTCGAGGTGACCGGAACCCGGATCAACCTGTCGGAGGCCGACGGCGACATCTTCGACTGGATCTTCGACTGGGACCAGTGGACCGGGATGTCGGCGATCACCGGGCAGGCGCGGGACATCACGGTCCCGGCCACCCCCAGCGGCGCCCCGCGCAGCGTCGCTCCCCGCTGAGGGAAATTGTGACTAGCCCGTGCGGACGTTGCGGCGGGCCGAGGCCTGGTCGCGGGGTTTGAGAATGATCTGGTCGAGGTTGACGTGCGGGGGACGCGAGGCGGCGAAACCGATGACCTCGGCGACGTCCTCCGCGGTGAGCGGGGTCAGACCCTGGTAGGTGGCGTCGGCGCGTTCCTGATCGCCGTCGAAACGCACCAGCGAGAACTCCGTCTCCACCATGCCGGGGCAGATCTCGGTGAGCCGCACCGGTTTTCCGAGCAGCTCGTAGCGTAGGGTACGGTGCAGCACGCCCTGGGCGTGCTTGGCGGAGGTGTAGCCGCCGCCGTTGTCGTAGACATCGAGCGCGGCGATCGAGGTGACCGTGACGATCAGGCCGTCGCCGGAGGCGATCAGGGCCGGAAGCAACGTCTGGGTCAACCGCAGCGTGCCCACCACATTGGTCTCCCACATCCAGCGCCAGTCGTCGAGATCGGCCTCGGCCACCGACGCGAGACCCTTCGCACCGCCGGCGTTGTTGACGAGCACGTCGATCCGGTCGAGGCCCTCGACGAACGCGGCGACCGACGCCTCGTCGGTGACATCGAGTTGCCTGCCGGTGCCGCCGATCTCGGCGGCGAGCGCCGCGATCCGGTCGACGCGGCGGGCACCGACCACGACGTGATAGCCCTGCGCGGCGAGCACGCGGGCCGTGGCCGCACCGATCCCCGAACTCGCGCCGGTCACCACCGCGATCTTGCGGCCGTCCGCCCCGACATTCAATCCTGCTGATTCTGACCCTGCGTTCGCACTCATGGAATCCGAGTTTAGTGCTGCGCCGCTGCTAGATTCGTCTCATGTCGCCACCCGTCGTCCCTGCAACGCTGCAGTTGACCACCATTCCCGCGGCGGCCGTGCTCCAGGGCGTCCGGGTGTCCGGGCCGGTGACCCGTGATCAGTTGGTCGCCTCGACCGGTCTGTCGGCGGCCACCGTGAACCGTCAGGTGCATGCGCTCGCCGCGTCGGGGCTCATCGTCGAACGGCCCGACCTGTGCGATCCCGGAGCCATCGGACGGCCCAAGAATCCGCTGACCCTCGACCGCGACTCGCTGTGCGTGGCCGGTATCCACGTCGGTGCCCGGCGCAGCGTGCTCGCCATCGCCGACCTGGGTGGACGTACCCTGTACAGCCACGCCGTGGCCACCCCGGCCGGTCCGACGCGGACCGCCGTCGAGGCGCTGTGCACCCAGTTGAAGGAACTCGCCGACCGGTTCAGCGGGCGGCGGTTGTTGTGGGGCGGCGCCGCGATCGGTGGGACCGTCGACGTCGAGACCGGTGTCGTCGATCATCCCGTGCTCGGCTGGCGGGGCGCCGAGGTGGGGCCCGTGCTGGCCCGCACCCTCGGTGTTCCGGTGTCGGTGTGCGAGCACGTCGAGGCCATGGCAGCGGCCGAACTGCTGCTCACCCACACCCGCGTCGACGGCGGTTCGGGACTTTTTATCTATGCGCGTGAAACCGCCGGTGCGGCGCTCACTATCGACGGCCGGGTCCATGTGCCGGCGCGTGGGGCGGGCACCATCGCGCACCTTCCGGTGAACGCGCCGGTCATCGCCGGTGGGTACGCCCGGCTGCAGCAGGTGATCGGGCGGGGTGCTGCGCGTACCGCGTCGGAGCTGCGCGGCATCCCCATCACCGCCTCGCCGATCGTCGACGAGCGGGCTCGGGTGCTCGGTGAGTCCGTGGCGTTGTTGCGTGATGTGATCAACCCGGATTCGATCGTGGTGGCCGGGGAGGCGTTCGCCGCCCATCCTGACGGGCTCGCCCCGGTGCAGGCGGCGTTCAACTCGGCGACCGCGGTGTCGTGGCCGTTGGAGATCGCTCCGTCGAGATTCGGTGTGCGGGTTCAGGAAAGCGCCGCGGTGGTGGTGGCGCTGAGCGTGTTGTACGCGGATCCCGTCGCGGCCGTGGTGTGAATCGCCTCCGGTGTCGCGTGTCGCGTCGGGACGGTCCGAGTTCGCCGCCGTCGTCTGAGTATCGGCGCCCAGCGCCCGCTATTGCCGACTATCCCCTACCGTTATGCCATGATCGCCCAGCGTGACGTGTCGGCCACCCTCGAGGTGTTTGTGGCCGCGCCCTGCGAAATCGAGATGCGGATCGCGGTCGCGCAGGTGCCGGGCATCCTGCTCCGGGAACGGCTCAGTGTCGTCGTCGCCGGGACGCCGGTGATGCCGGAGGAGATCGTCGACGCGGTGGGCACCCGCATCCACCGGTTCTGGGCCGGCGGCGGGCTGGTGTCGATCGACTACTGGGCGCAGATCACCCAGCCGGCCGCACCCATGCCGGCGACGGCGCTCGACTCCTCGACCTACTTGCGCCCCAGCCGATATGCCGAATCGGACACCTTCTACGGATTCGTGTCCAGCCGGTTCGACGCGGAGCGTCCGCGCGTCGAGCTGCTCGATCAGGTGGTCTCTTTCGTGGGTACGCACACCCAGTACATCCCGGGCACCAGCGACCCTATCGACAGCGCCGCCGACACCCTGATGGCCGGGGCCGGGGTGTGCCGCGACTACGCGCACCTGACCGTCGCATTGCTGCGGGCGCTCAACATCCCTGCCCGGGCTGTGGCCGTGTACGCGCCGGGGTGCACTCCGATGGACTTTCACGCCGTCACCGAGGCGATCATCGACGGGGAATGGGTGGTGGTGGACGCCACCGGACTCGCGCCGCGGCAGGCGATGGTGCGGATCGCCACCGGGCGCGATGCCGCCGACATCGCGTTCCTGGAGAACCACGGCGGGTCGATCACGCTCAACTCGTACTGGGTGACGGCGAGTTCGCCGGATCCGTTGCCGTGTGACGACGGGCGGGTCCGGGTGTCGATTGCGTGATGGGGGTGTGGGGTGGGGATCCGGCGTGGTGGCGTCAGGTGTCGAAAGGTCGCCGGACCCAACGCGTCTCTCGCTCCTTTGTCGCTTCGGGCTCAGGGATCACGATGATTGTCGTAAGGTGACCAGGAAGTCGAGAACCGTTGCGACGGTGTCGGTGTCGGGGATGCGGTGGCGGGCGATGGTGGCGCCGTCGCCGACCTTGATGGAGACGTCGGAATCGCCGAGGTGGGCGAAGGCCTTCTCGTCGGTGACGTCGTCGCCGAGATAGAGGACCACGTCGGCGCCGGTGCGGGCCCGGAGTGCGTCCAGGGCATGACCTTTGGAGGTCGCGATGACGGCCAGCTCGATGACGGCCTTGCCCTCGGTGGCCTCCACGCCGTCCCAGGATGCGGCGCCGGCACGGGCCCGGTTCAGGGCGGCGTCGGCAGCGGCGGGGGAGGCGTTGCGTACGTGCAGGGCGACGCTGATGGGTTTGGGTTCGACCCGCACGCCCGGATAATCGGCTGCGACGGAGCTGAATTCGGTGATTATCCGGTCCAGGAGGGCGCGGTGGCCGTCGGTGATCTCGGTGATGAAGCCGGTGCTGGACTCGGTGCCGTGACTGCCGATGAGGGTCACCGGGCCGTCGACGGGCAGCCCGGAGCGCAGCGACAGATCGGTGAGCGCCCGGCCCGACACCACCGCCGCCGACGTATCCGGCAGTGCCGCGGCCGATTCGATGGCGGCGACGGAGGCGGGATTGGGGACCGCGTCCTCGGGTTGCGACACGATGGGGGAGAGCACGCCGTCGTAGTCGGAGGCCACGAGCAGGTGCGGGGCGGCCGCGGCGGTGACCAGGGCCGACCGCAGGGGTTCCTCGATAGTGTTGTCGCTCAAGACTCATCGTCCTTGGTGGGCGGTACGAGCTCGACCCCGCGACCGCCGGACGGGGTGGTGCTGGGCTGCTCGGCGAGGGTGCCGAGGAAGCTGCGCGCCCACTTGTCGACGTCGTGGGTGAGCACCTGGCGGCGCAGGACCCGCATGCGGCGGCGGCCCTCCTGCTCGGTCTGCGTCACCGCGGCCTCGATGGCGTCCTTCACCCCGTCGAGGTCGTACGGGTTGGCCTGATAGGCGGATTTGAGTTCGGCTGCGGCGCCGGTGAATTCACTGAGCACCAGGGCGCCGCCGAGATCGTTGCGGCAGGCGACGTACTCCTTGGCCACCAGGTTCATGCCGTCGCGCAGCGGGGTGACCAGCATGACGTCGGCGGCGACGAAGAAGGCTATCAGGTCGTCGCGGGGGACCGGCCGGTGCAGATACTGCACGACGGGCTGACCGACCTGCGCGAAATTGCCGTTGATGTTGCCCACCAATTGCTCGATGCCGGCCCGCATCTGGATATAACTGTCGACGCGTTCGCGGCTCGGAGTGGCCAGCTGCACCATCACCGTGTCGTGCGGGTCGAGGCGCTTCTCGGCGAGCAACTCCGACAGCGCCTTGAGCCGGACGTCGATGCCCTTGGTGTAGTCGAGGCGGTCGACCCCCAGCAGGATCGTCTTGGGGTTGCCGAGCTCCGCGCGGATCTCGGCGGCGCGGGCGCGGATCGCCTTGGAACGGGCCTTGGCGTCGAGCTCACCGGAGTCGATGGAGATGGGGAAGGCACCCACCCGGACCGTGCGGAAGCCGACCTGCACCACACCGAACCGGGACCGCACGCCGACGGTGCCCTTGCTGGTGGCCTGACCGGCGAGCCGCCGCGCCAGGTACAGGAAGTTCTGCGCACCGCCGGGCAGATGGAAACCGATCAGGTCGGCGCCGAGCAGACCCTCGACGATCTCGGTGCGCCACGGGTTCTGCAGGAACAGCTCGATCGGTGGGAACGGGATGTGCAGGAAGAATCCGATCCGCAGATCGGGGCGCAGCATCCGCAGCATCTTGGGTACCAGCTGGAGCTGGTAGTCCTGCACCCACACCAGTGCGCCGGGGGCCGCGGCCTTCGAGGTGGCCTCGGCGAAGCGGCGGTTCACCTCCACATAGGTGTTCCACCATTCGCGGTGATACTCGGGTTTGACGATGACGTCGTGGTACAGCGGCCACAGGGTGGCGTTGGAGAAGCCCTCGTAATACTCGGCGATCTCCTGCGTCGACAGCGGCACCGCGTGGATGTCGATGCCCTCGATGTCGGGGTTGTCGTCGGAGTCGGCGATACCCGACCACCCGACCCACGCGCCCGTGTGTTGGCGCAGGATCGGTTCGAGCGCGGTGACCAGACCACCGGGGCTGCGCCGCCAGGTGACGGTGCCGTCGTCGCCGACCACCTTGTCGACGGGCAGCCGGTTGGCCACCACTACAAAATCTGCTGCGACGAAATCCGCTCCCGGCCCGTCGGCCGGGGTACCGCTGCCGTCAACCGCGCTGTCGGGGCTCACGTCGGGGGTCAGGCAGTCTCGCCCGGAGCGATACCCAGCATCGACAGCAGCATCCGGCACTCGTCGGCGTCGTTGGCGTACGCGGCGACGACGCGGCGGGCGGAGTTGGCGGTCTCGTCGGCTACCGGCTCCAGCTCTTCGTCGGTGAGGTCGGCGGCGGTGGTCTTGGGAGGCATGACGTCCTTATCGTGGCTCGACTATCTGGTACGCGGCGGACCGGTCCCGGTGGTGACGGCCGTCGGCATTGTGCCCGATTCTACCCGCCCGATCGCCGTCTCCTGCGCCCGCTGCCCCAGGTGTGCGGGTGGTCCTCGCGCAGGAACGACGGCCGGCGCAGTGTCCGGGCGATGAACTCGCCGAGGGTGACCCCGGCGGCGAGCGCGCAGCCGATGCCCAGCGCACTGGCCATCCAGGTGATGCCGCTGAGGGTCTGCTCGCTGAGCAGGCCGTACAGTCCGCGGTAGACGGCGAGACCGGGCAGCAGCGGGGTGATGCCGGCGACCGCCACCACCTGCGGCGGGGTGAGCGCGCGGCGGGCCAGCAGACCGCCGACCAGCCCGACCAGGACCGCGGCGATCCCGTCGGCGATCACCGGTCCGACCGGTGCCCACAGCAGCACGCCGAGCGCGATTGCCGAACCGATCGCACCGCTGAGGAAGGCGACCGGTGCCGCCCGGAGCTCGGCGTAGCTGGCGACCGCGTACGCGGCGGAGGCGATCGCGCCGCCGGCCACCTGGATCGGTAGGTCCACCGCGTCGAACCGGGTGAGGGTGGTGAGGGTGGGCAGGTAGATGCCGACGCCCTCGAGCACCCGGATCGCGGTGCCGACGCCGGCGATGATGCCCGCTGTCATCAGCAACAGTTCGAAGAACCGGGCGACGCCGGTGATCGGGGCGCCGGTGATCGCATCCTGCAACGACCCGACCAGCGGCAATCCCGACAGCAGCACGACGATGCCCGCAGCGATCACCTGGGACGGCACCATATGCACGCCGAGCCGGTCGGAGAGTTCGGAGATGACGGCCGCGGGAACCACCGCGATGAAGCCGCCGAGCACCTGCTGGAAGAAGACGGGCGTGCCCAGCCGGTTGATCCGCCGGTTGACCGCGACGATCACCACGGTGGTCAGGAAGGTCACCACGGCGACGAGGAGCCCGCCGCCGAGCAGCAGCGAGACGCCCGAGGCCATCGCGCCCCACGCGCAGGTGGACACCCAGTGTGGGTACGGGTGTGGTGCCGCGACGATCTTGTCGACCATCCGGTGCGCCGTCGACGGTGTGATCCCGGAGTTGCGGATGTGCCGGATCAGCCGGTCGATGTCGGCGAGCCGGGTGAAGTCGAGGGACCGGTAGTCGACCTGCTGCATGGTCGTGATCGGGGGCAGCGTCGCGCCGCGGCGGGCGCTGACCATGATCCTGTTGTAGGTGACGTCGACGTCGACGTCCTCGATGCCGTAGGCACCGGCGACGAACTCCACCTGTGCCTGGGTGTCGCGGGCGGAAGTGCCCGAGTCGAGCAGCACCGCACCGATCTTGGTGGCCAGGTCGAGGACCTCGGTGATGGCGCCGACGTCGAACCTGTCGATGGGCCGGCGGGGGGAGACCGCGATCGTGCCGGGCTCGATGGTGTCGATCGTCGCCTGGCGGGTGCCGGTGATCCGGCGCAGGGAACGCTGGATATACTCGGGCAGCACGCATGCCTCCTTAGCTCAGTGGTAGAGCACTCGCCTTGTAAGCGAGCGGTCGTCGGTTCAATCCCGACAGGGGGCTCCGAAGACCCCGGTCCAGATGGTGTTTCGTCGCCACCTCGGCCGGGGTTTCGGTGTTTCCCGTCACCGTGCGTCCACTCACCGTGATGATCCCCCTGGTCTCCGCCGGACTCTGCGGAACTTTTGTTTATGAAATATTCTTTGCTGTAAGAAAGTAAAAACAGGTCACATTCAGATATCTTTGTGACATAGGTCTTGGTATAGTTCGCCGTACTCAAAATGTGGCCCAGTAAAGGTTTTCCGGAGGAATGTGATCAGTGGTCAACGATCAAATTGGGCCGGAACACTCTTCGGCGCGCCCAACGGGTACCGCCGAGGCTCCGCCGTACCGGTATGTGCCGGGCAGGTCGACCGGTGTCGGCGCTCCCACCGGGGGCGGGGCGCATGCGGGCGGCGGTGATCCATACATCTTTGAGAGCACAATGCGCGAGTTGCCCATCAGCATGCCCCGGCATGCGTCGGCTACAGGCGTGACACAGCAGGAACAACCATCGCCCCCGGCAGAAGCGTCGCGCGATGACTCAGCGGCCGACGGTGCCGCGATAGGAGCAGACAACATGGCAAGACTCGATGACTCGATCGCCGACCTTCTCGCGGTCGACGGCGCGATGGGCGCCGCGGTGGTCGACCTCGACAGCGGCATGGTGCTGGCTGCCGGTGGCAACCCCGGATTCGACCTGGAGATCGCCGCCGCCGGCAACTCGAACGTGGTCCGAGCCAAGCTGCGCACCATGAACGATCTCGGTATCAGCGGTGGCCTCGAGGACGTCCTGATCACCCTCGACAAGCAGTACCACCTGATCAACGTGCTGCGTGACGGCGGCACCGCGGGCCTGTTCATCTACTTCGTGCTCAACCGCGCCACCGCCAACCTGGCGCTGGCCCGGCACAAGCTTCGCACCGTCGCCGACCAGGTGCGGGTCTAAACCACGCACAACAACACAACGGCACACGGCCCGGCGCGTCATCGCGCCGGGCCGTGTGCCGTTTCGGTCCCCGGTTCGAGCCGTCGTGCTCACTAGGATGACGCACATGTCACGAGTGCAGCATGGTAGGCCCGAAGGCCTGTTCGACGGCGGATTTCCTTACAGCACAGCGGTATCGGCGGGACCGATGATCTTCACCGCCGGAATCGCCCCGCTCGGCCCGGACGGGGAGGTGGTGGCCCCGCGCGATGTCGTCGGGCAGACCCGGCAGTGCCTGGCCAACCTGCGCACCGTGCTGGCCGGCCACGGGGCGGGTTTCGCCGACGTCGCCAAGCTGACCGTGTACGTCGCCGAACACCTGCAGGCCGACCTGTACGTGTCGTGGGAGGAGGTGCTGGCCTCGTTCACCGACGGTGCGCCGCCCGCGATCGTCGTCGGGGTCACCGTGCTGCCCTACGACGAACAGGTCGTGGAGATCGAGGCGATCGCCGCACCGCCCGCGTAACCGGCGAACAGTGCGAACGGTTCACAGGAGACTGACAGGAAGCATCCAGCGCGACACAGGGAACCCCGAGCATCCTCATAGTTATGACAAAGCCGGGTGGTCTTATGGAGACTGGGAAACGGAACGGTGTGACGGCAATGGTGGATGAGCGTGGGGCGGCAGCGGATGAGAAGGCGCGCGTCCTGGTCGTCGACGACGAGGACAATATCCGCGAGTTGCTGAAGGTGTCGCTGAAGTTCCAGGGGTACGAGGTGGTAACCGCGGCGAACGGTCCCGCGGCTATCGACACCTGCCGCACCTTCGCGCCCGACGTGCTGATCCTGGACGTGATGATGCCGGGGATGGACGGCTTCGGCCTGCTGCGCCGGCTGCGCGCCGACGGTGTCGAGGCGCCCGCGCTGTTCCTGTCGGCGCGCGACACCGTCGAGGACAAGATCAACGGTCTGACGATCGGCGGCGACGACTACGTCACCAAGCCGTTCAGCCTCGAAGAGGTGGTGGCGCGGATCCAGGTGCTGCTGCGCCGGTCCGGGGCCACCGAGCAGAGCAAGAAGTCCTCGCGGATCACCTTCGCCGACATCGTGCTCGACGACGAGACGCACGAGGTGTGGAAGGCCGGCGAACTGGTGGCGCTGTCGCCGACCGAGTTCACGCTGCTGCGCTACTTCATGGTGAACGCCGGGACCGTGCTGTCCAAGCCGCGCATCCTCGATCACGTGTGGAACTACGACTTCGGGGGTGAGGTCAATGTCGTCGAGTCGTATGTGTCGTACCTGCGGCGCAAACTCGACAACGGCGACAAGCGCCTCATCCACACCCTGCGCGGCGTCGGCTACGTGATGCGGGAGCCGAGAGACTGATGTCCGCGGTGGTGACCGACGGCCCCGAGATCACCCGGTTCACGCCGATCCATCATGTGCCGCTGCGTGTCTCATTGGTCGCGCTGACGCTGGTGCTGGTGGTGGCCGGGCTGGCGGTGTCGGGTTTCGCGGTCACCGGTGCGATGCGTTCGGATCTGATCTCCCGCACCGACAGCGGGCTGCGCAACGCGATCGAGACGTGGGCGCGGCCCATCCGCGACGACGGATTCGGCAACATGCCGGGTCCGCGGCGCCCACCGTCGCGCTACTACTCCCGTCTGGTCACCGCGGCCGGCACCGTCTACGGCGACGACGCGGGCTACTCGCACAGTCCCGACCTGTCAGGGCTCGGCGACGACGACACCGGGCCGGTGACCGTGTCGTCCGAGGACGGTGACGGTCCGCGCTGGCGGGTGGTCAAACGGGTCGCCGGCGACGCCGAGTCGGTGGTGGCCACCCCGATGTCCGACATCGAATCGACAGTGTCCCGGCTCATCTGGTTGCAGGTGGGCATCGGCGGGGTGGTCGTCGTGGTCATCGGGGTGCTCAGCTACCTGCTGGTGCGGGCCGGCCTGCGGCCGCTGCGCCGGGTCGAGGAGACCGCCCACGCCATCGCCGACGGCAACCTCACGATGCGGGTGCCGCCGGTGCCGGCCAACACCGAGGTGGGCAGCCTGTCGGCGTCGCTGAACACCATGCTCGGGCACATCCAGCGGGCGTTCGCCGCCACCGAGGCCTCCGAGCGGCAGGCCCGCGAGTCCGAGGAGACGATGCGCCGGTTCATCGCCGACGCCAGCCACGAACTGCGGACCCCGCTCACCTCGATCAAGGGTTTCGGGGAACTGTACAAGCAGGGCGCGGTGCCCTCCGACGACGCGATGGGCCGCATCGACACCGAGGCCGAGCGGATGAAACTGCTGGTCGAGGACCTGCTGATGCTGGCCCGGCTAGACGCGCACCGGCCGCTGCAGTCCGGCCAGATCGACCTGTTGTCGCTGGTGACCGACGCGGTGCACTCGGCCCGTGCCGCGGCCCCGCAACGCGATATCGGGGTGCGGGTCGAGCCGATGGACGAGCCGCCGGTGGTGGCCGGCGACGTCAACCGGCTCATGCAGGTGCTGCGCAACCTGATCAACAACGCGATCGCGCACACCCCACCGGAGGCGACCATCACCGTCGGCATCGGCGCCGACGACGCGGCGCACGTGGTGCTGTCGGTGACCGACACCGGCAACGGCCTCACCGAAGAAGAGGTGTCGAAGGTGTTCGAACGCTTCTACCGTGGCGACGCCTCCCGTCATCGCGGCGAGGGCGGTGGCAGTGGGCTCGGCCTGTCGATCGTGGCGGCGCTGGTCGCCGCGCACGGCGGCACCGTCGGGGTGGATTCGACACCCGGCCAGGGGGCTCGGTTCTGGGTGCGGCTGCCGCGCGAGGCGGCCTGATCTGAGATCCGCGCCGGCGCCCCCCGGTGAACGGCCGGCGTCGGGCGGATGGACGTTGGTCCCGTTCGTCCGGCAACGACGGGGCACCGGCGGCCCGGAGCAATAGACTTACTTGCCATGGCAACGGTATTCACGCACATCATCAACGGCGACCTCCCCGGGCGGTTCGTGTGGAAGGACGGCCAGGCCGTCGCGTTCCTGACGATCGAACCGGTCACCCCCGGGCACGTGCTGGTGATCCCGCGCAAGGAGATCGACCACTGGGAGCAGATCGACACAGCCACCTTCACCCACCTGTCCGACGTCGCGCAGAAGGTGGGCCGGGCCGTCAAGGACGCCTTCGGCGCACCCCGCATGGGAATGCTGATCGCCGGTCTCGAGGTTCCGCACGTGCACCTGCACGTGTTCCCGGCGGTGTCGATGGCGGCATTCGACCTCACCAACGCCCAGAAGGATGTGGCGCCCGAGGTGCTCGATGAGCATGCCGCCAAGATCCGGCAGAGCCTCATCGACCACGGGTACCGGGAGAACGTGCCCGACTGATCCGCATGTCGCCGGGCGTCAGCCGACGGTCCGGTGGACGAGCAGTGGCAGGACGGCGGTGGCGCCGGCCTCCCGTAGTGCCGCCGCCGCGATGGTGATCGGCCAGCCGGAAGTGGAGGCGTCGACGACGAGGAGCACCGCCTGACCGTCGGCGACCGGTGGGTTGCGCAGACGTTCGCGCCAGTGGGCCGCCTCGACGGCGCCGGTCGCGTCGCCCGGAGGCTCACCGGGGCCGACCGGGTAGGCGCCGCCGCCGCGCCTGCCGACCTCGCGCAGCCGGGTGGCGAGGGTTTCGGCGATGGTGGTGCCGGTCAGGCGCAGCGAGACGATGACGTCGGGGCGGATGCCCGACTCGCGTCCCCACGGGGCCAGCGCGGCGACCGCGGCGTCGGCCAGTTCGGCGACCGCGGCCTCGTCGCCGTCGCGGGCACCGGACAGGACGTCTGTCCATTCCGGTGCGTCGGCGTGGGCGAGGATGCGGCCCGGTTCGGCCATCAGCTGCGCGGGGATCTTGCCCCGCACTCCGAATATGCCGCCCGGCCACATCTTTCGCGGTTCCAGGGTGAGAGCGGCGCGGCGCAGGGTGGCGGTGACGGCGCGTACGTCCTCGTCGTCGGTGCCCGCGGGCAGGCCGTCGGTCAGGCCGCCCCGGCATACCGAACATCGCCCGCATGCCGCCGATTGCGGGTCGTCCAGCGACTCGGTGAGCAGTGTCATCAGGCACGATCGGCCGTGGACGTAGGCACGCATGATGTCGGCCTCGCGGCGGCGCACCGCCACCACCCCGTCGTAATGTTCGGCGTCGTACGACCACGGCGCTCCCGTCGCCACCCAGCCGTCGGGGGTGCGTTCGGTGGCCCCGTCGACGGCGAGCTGTTTGAGCATCAGGTCGATCTTGGTGCGGCGCAATCCCGTCGACGATTCGAGGGCCGGCACCGACTGCGGTTCACCGGCCGCGTTCAGGGCATCGAGAAGCCGCGTCATCTTGTCCGGGTCGGGGATGGTGGCGGTGGCGAAGTACTCCCAGATCCGGTCGTCGGACGACGACGACAGCAGCACCACGACGGCGTCGTCGAGGGCGCGGCCGGCGCGGCCCACCTGCTGGTAGTACGACACCGGCGAGGCCGGTGCGCCGACGTGCACCACGAAGCCGAGATCGGGTTTGTCGTAGCCCATGCCGAGTGCCGAGGTGGCCACCAGGGCCTTGATCTCGTTGCGCAGCAGGGCATCTTCGAGTGCGTGGCGACGCTCGGCGTCGAGCTGGCCGGTGTAGGCGGCCACCGGATAGTCGGGGCCCTGTACCGACCGGATCGCCTCGACGAGCCGGTCGGCGTCGGCGACGGTGAGCACATAGACGATGCCCGAACCCGGCAGCGCGGGCAGGCCGCGTGCGGTCCAGGCGTACCGCTGCATCGGGGAAAGTCCGTCGATGACGTTCAGGTGCAGGGATTTTCGTGCCAGCGGTCCGCGCAGGACCAGGGTGTCGGTGCCGAGTTGCCCGGCCACGTCGGCGGTGACGCGGGCATTGGCGGTGGCGGTCGTGGCCAGCACCGGAGTCGAAGATTCGGCATTTCGTAAGACATCGGAGACTCGGCGGTAGTCGGGCCGGAAGTCGTGGCCCCAGTCCGAGATCGCGTGCGCCTCATCGATCACCAGCAGGCCGAGATGCCCACTGAGATCGTCCAGTACCCGCCTGCCGAAACCCGGGTTCGCCAGGCGTTCCGGAGACACCAGGAGAACATCGAGATCACCTGAGCGCAGGTCGTTCTCGACGACCTCCCAGTCACCGAAGTTGGAAGAGTTCAGGGTGGCTGCCCGCAGCCCGGCTCGTCCGGCCGCCGCCACCTGATCGCGCATCAGCGACAGCAGCGGGGACACGATGAGCGTCGGGCCCCGTCCGGCGGCCCGGCCGATGGCCGTGGCCGTCCAGTACACGGCGGACTTGCCCCAGCCGGTGGCCTGCACGACGAGCACCCGGGCGCCCGGATGGACCAGCGCCGACACCGCCCGCAACTGGTCGGGCCGCAGGTGGGCGCCGTCGCCGGCAAGGGCGCCGATGACCGTGTCGGCGATCCGCAGCTGGTCACCGGTCAGGGCGGGTGGGTTCGGGGTGGGCGGGGTCGCGTCGGGGGACATGGGTCCACGCTATCGGGAGGGTCGGACGTCTTCCGTCCCGATGGACCCAGGGGCTTCCGATCTGTGGACAACGAATCAGTTGTCCACAGATTCTGCTGACCCCGGTCGGTGAGATCCGCCGCTCGCCGCCGGGGCCGGACTCTGTGACCTGGGGAAACCCGATGTTCGCGTTGACAGGAACCTGACAGCCAGAAACGGGAGCTGTCCCAGTTTCGGCCCGCACTCTGTATGACATGACGACAGACACCCTCGGTCGCCCCGCCTCGACGGTGCACACGCTGGCCGATACCTCGCAACCACACCCGACCCTCGACATCGTGATCCCGGTCTACAACGAGCAGGACGACATCGTCGACGCCGTCCGCCGGCTCGACGCGCACCTGCGCACCCACGTGCCGTACCCGGCGCGGATCACCGTCGCCGACAACGCGAGCACCGACGAGACCGTGCAGCGGGCCGTGCAGCTCACCCGGAGCATCGCCGGGCTGCGGGTGGTCCACCTCGAGGAGAAAGGCCGCGGCCGGGCGCTCAACGCGGTGTGGCGCGAAAGCGACGCCGACATCGTCGCCTACTGCGACGTCGACCTGTCGACCGACCTGAACGCCCTCATCCCGCTGATCGCGCCGCTGATCTCGGGCCACTCGGATATCGCGATCGGTTCCCGGCTGTCCAACGGGTCGCGGGTGGAACGCGGTATGAAGCGCGAATTCATCTCCCGCTCATACAATCTCATCCTGCGCACCGCTATGCGGGCCAAGTTCTCCGACGCCCAGTGCGGGTTCAAGGCGATGCGCACCGACATCGCGCGGCAACTGCTGCCGTACGTCGAGGACACCGGGTGGTTCTTCGACACCGAACTGCTCGTGGTGGCCGAACGGATCGGGCTGCGGATCGCCGAGGTCCCGGTCGACTGGATCGATGACCCCGACAGCAGCGTCGACATCGTCGCCACCGCGATGGCCGACCTCAAAGGCTGTGCCCGCGTGGGTAAAGCGCTCGTCGACGGCAGTCTGCCCGTCGCCGAACTGCGGGCGAGCATCGGCCGGTCCCGGCATCCCGGACCGCGTGTCGACGGGGTTCCGTTCGGGCTGAGCGGGCAACTGGCCCGGTTCTGTGTGGTGGGTGTGGCGTCGACGCTCGTGTACGCGGTGCTGTACCTGATGCTGCACGCGCTGGTCGGTGCGCAGGTGTCCAACTTTCTGGCACTGGGTATTTCGGCGGTGTTCAACACGGCGGTCAACCGCTGGTTCAGTTTCGGTGTGCGCGGCAGCGAGAACGCCGTCAAACATCAGGCGTTCGGACTGGGGATCTTCGCGTTCGGCTGGGCGGTGACCGCCGGCTCGCTGCTGATGCTGCACAGTTGGGCGCCCGGTGCGTCGAAGCATCTCGAACTGCTGGTCCTGCTGGTGGCGAATCTGGTGGCGACGGCGATCCGTTTTGTGGGTCTGCGGTGGGTGTTCCGTGCGCACACAAATGATTTGGCAATCGCTCCCGGATCCGTTCCGGGAGACGGAGCGAGCCGGGTGTCGGGGGAACCCGCGTGAGCGACGGAGGGAGAACGGGAACCGGGGGGTCCGCCGATCACATCCGGCCGAAGACCCACACCTTGCAAAAGACGGCAATGGCGGACGAGGAGACTCGTCCGCCATTGCGGCGTGCTATAACCGCTCCCGTGATTCGGGAGCGGTTGTCGCTGTTGGCCTTGCTGCTCGGTACCGCGGTGGCCTACCTGTGGAATCTGTCGATCAACGGGTGGGCCAATTCCTTCTATTCGGCGGCGATCCAGGCGGGGTCGCAGTCGTGGAAGGCGTGGTTCTTCGGTTCGTCGGACATGGCCAATTCGATCACAGTCGACAAACCTCCGGCGTCGCTGTGGATTCCGTCGCTCGCGGTGCGGGTGTTCGGGCTGAACTCGTGGTCGATCCTGGTGCCCGAGGCGCTCATGGGGGTGGCCTCGGTGGCGCTGGTCTACGCGATCACCCGCCGGTACTTCGGGCACTGGGCCGGTACTCTCGCCGGACTGGTGCTGGCGCTGACACCGGTGGCGGCGATGATGTTCCGGTTCAACAATCCCGAGGCACTGCTGATCCTGCTGATGGTCGCGTCGGTGTGGGCGGTGCTGCGCGGGGTGTCCGACGGCCGGTGGCGGTGGCTGATCCTGGCCGGTGTCTTCGTCGGATTCGGTTTCTTGACAAAGCAACTGCAGGTGATGCTGGTGGTGCCGCCGCTGGCCGTCACCTACCTGGCGTTCGGGCCGGGCGGGATGCTGCGACGCGTCGGACAGTTGTTCGCCGCCCTGGGCGCGTTGATCGTGAGTGCGGGCTGGTGGATCCTCACCGTCGAACTGTGGCCGGCCTCGTCACGACCGTACATCGGTGGTTCACAGCATAATTCGATCCTCGAACTGACGCTGGGCTACAACGGTCTCGGTCGGCTCAACGGTGAGGAACACGGCAGCGTGCACCCCGGCGGCGGGCGCGGTGGCGGATTCGGTGGTTACGGCGGGTTCGGTGGTGGGTACGGTGGACCGGGCGGGGGCGGACCGGGTGGCCGCGGCGGCGGTATGTGGGGGCAGACGGGCTGGGACCGGATGTTCGTCCCGGAACAAGGCGGGCAGATCGCCTGGCTGATCCCCACCGCGATCATCCTCGGCATCGCCGCGATCGTGATTGTCGCACGGGTTCGAGGCGACGGGAAGGACCGGCGCAGAACCGAACTCGCGTTCCTGACGGTGTGGGGGCTGTGGCTGATCGTCACCATGGGCGTCTTCAGTTACATGGCGGGCATCTTCCACAGCTACTACACCGCGGCGCTCGCCCCGGCGGTCGCGGCGCTCGTCGGCGGTGGTGCCGCAGTGTGCTGGCGGGCACGTGAATTACCTTGGGTGCGAGCTGTTCTCGCGATCTCCGTGGGCGTTGCCGCGATCTGGGGTTTCGTGCTGCTGGGCCGTTCTCCCGATTTCGTGAGCTGGCTGCGGTGGCTGGTCCTGGTCGTCGGTATCGGCGCCGGTCTGGCACTGCTGGTGCCCGGCACAACGGCGCGGCTGCGCACTCTCGCCGTCGGTGCGGGTGTCGCGGCCGTCGTCGCCGGGGTGGCCGGGCCCGCCGCGTACGCGTTCGACACCATCGGTTCACCCGTCTCCGGCGGACTGCCGTCGGCGGGGCCTCGGGTCGCGGGTGGTTTCGGGCCGCATGGCGGTCCCGGTCGGGGTCGCGGCGGAAACGGGTTCGGACATGGGCAGGGCTCAGGGCACAGGCAGGGGGGAAGCAGGCCGGGTTTCGGGGCCGGACCGGGACAGGGGCAGGGGTCGATGAGTGGTCCCGGCGGGCCGCCGCGTTCGGGACCTGATGCGGGTGACCGGGGAGGGATGTCCCGGTTCCCCTCGCAAGGTGGTCCGGGCATGCGGTGGGGGACCGGTGGACCCGGCGCCGGCTACGGCGGCATGGGTGGCCCGGGCGGGCTGCTCGACGGCTCGCGGCCGGGTCCGGAGATACTCAAGCTGTTGCGTGCCGACGCCGGAAAGTACACGTGGGTGGCCGCCGCGATCGGTTCCAACTCGGCGTCGGGCTACCAGCTCGAATCCGGATATTCGGTGATGCCCATCGGCGGCTTCAACGGCACAGACCCGTCGCCGACCCTGGAACGGTTCCAGAAACTGGTGGCAGACGGCGAGATCCACTACTTCATCGCCGGCGGCCACTTCGGCGGGTTCGGCGGCGGAAGTGACAATCGGACGAGCGAGGTGATCAGCGCCTGGGTCACCGGGAAGTTCACCGCCCGGACCGTCGACGGAGTCACCCTCTACGACCTCACCACACCGGCCCGGTCGTAGCCGAACCGCGACCAGCGACTTCCGCCCGCAGCCGGATATCGGCTGCGGGCGGAATACGTTCGACGGTTGCCCGGTGACTCAGGGTTCCCGGTTCAACAGTTCGGTGAGCATCCCGGTGATGCGATTCATTCCCGAGTTCAGGACGCCGAAACCGGTACGCATGCGGGCGAGTTCCCCGTCGGTCCTGTCGAACCGGGCATCGATCTGGTCGAACCGGGCATCGATCTGGCTGAACTTCGCATCGATCTGGCTGAACTTCGCATCGATCCGGTCGAACTTCGCGGAGTGCTCCAGCTGCGTTTCCCGAAGGGCGTTGAGGACCTTCGTGTGCCCCTGGAGAACAGCACGCATCTCGGAGACATCCCTGTCGGCTGCGCCGGCGAGGACCCGGGCCGCGGCGGAGTCCTCCCTGGCCCGGCGTGACTGCTCTGCCACGTCGTCGAGTCTGTTCTCGACCGCGGTGAGGCGCGCGTCGAGATCCTCCAGGTCGGCCATATGATCCCCCTGTTCATGTGGGCGGTGACATTTTCTTGATGCCCTTCGAGGGTACTGCCGCGGTGATGACGGCGAAGGTCGATGCACAGAGTTATCCACAGGGCTCCGGGACTGTAGAGTCGTCCCCGTGCGCGTACTCGTGATCGGCTCGGGCGGCCGCGAACATGCCCTGCTCCTCGGACTCCGGCGCGACCCGTCGGTCACCGACCTGCACGTCGCCCCCGGCAACGCCGGCACCGCGGCCGTCGCCACCAACCACGCCGTCGACGTCACCTCCGCCGACGCCGTCGTCGCCCTCGCCCGCCAGGTCGAGGCCGACCTCGTGGTGATCGGTCCCGAGGTACCACTGGTCCTCGGCGTCGCCGACGCCCTCCGCCAGGCCGGTGTCGCCACCTTCGGCCCGAGCGCCGAGGCCGCCCGCATCGAAGGTTCCAAGGCCTTCGCCAAGGACGTCATGGCCGCCGCCGGGGTACGCACCGCGCACGCCGAGGTCGTCGACAACCCGGCCAAACTCGACGCCGCCCTCGACCGATTCGGCCCCACCTGGGTGGTCAAGGACGACGGCCTCGCTGCCGGCAAAGGCGTGGTGGTCACACCCGACCGCGCCGTCGCCCGCGATCACGCCGCCGAATGCCTCGAATCCGGGCACCCCGTGCTGCTCGAGAGCTTCCTCGACGGCCCCGAGGTGTCGCTGTTCTGCCTCGTCGACGGCGAGAATGTGGTGCCGCTGCTGCCCGCGCAGGACCACAAGCGCGTCGGCGACAACGACACCGGCCCCAACACCGGCGGCATGGGCGCCTACACGCCGCTGCCGTGGCTGCCCGCCGACATGGTCACCCGGATCGTCGACGATGTCGTCAAACCTGTTGCCGCCGAAATGGTTCGGCGCGGGGTGCCGTTCTCCGGCCTGCTGTACGCGGGCCTGGCCATCGGTAAAGACGGGCCGGCCGTCGTCGAATTCAACTGCCGCTTCGGCGATCCCGAAACCCAGGCGGTTCTCGCCCTGCTCGAATCCCCGCTCGGGGAGGCGCTGAACGCCGTCGCCACCGGCACCCTCGACCAGCTGCCGCCGCTGCGCTGGTCCGACGGGGCTGCCGTCACCGTCGTCGTCGCCGCCCAGAACTACCCCGGCACCCCGCGCACCGGCGATGGCATCACCGGCGCCGAGGTCGACGGCGTCCTGCACGCCGGAACCAAACGCGGCGACGACGGCACCATCGTGTCCTCCGGCGGGCGGGTGCTCGCCGTCGTCGGCACCGGAGCCGACCTTGAACAAGCGCGGGCCCAGGCATACGAGCGCATCGCGGCCATCAAGCTTCCCGGCAGCCACCACCGCACCGACATCGGCAAGGCCGCGCTCGAAGGCCGCATCACGCTCTGACGGGACATTCCGGCGTCGTCCGTACGGTCGACGCAACGGCCCTGTACGCGCACGGTTTTCGTGGAAACCCGGGCACCGCGCACGCCGGTTTGGGACCATGACACCCATGACGTCAGCGGCTACGCCTAAGGGAGTACGCAGGCGTTCCAGGCTCATCGAGGCCGCCGGAGCGCTCCTACTCGAAGGCGGGTTCGACGCTGTCCGCCACCGGGCCGTCGCCGACCGCGCCGAACTGCCGCTCGCCTCCACCACCTACTACTTCGGGTCCCTCGAAGACCTCATGGCGCAGGCCGCCGACTACGTGTGCCGCGGCGACGAAGCCGCCATCTCCGCCCGCGGTGCAGCACTCCGGCGCCGCCGCCGCGGAGCCCGCGCCATGGCCGACGCACTCGCCGAAGTGTTCGTCGGTCCCGACACCACCGTCCACGACCTCGCCGTCCGATACGAGATGTTCGCCCTCGCCCCCCGCTACGAACTCCTCAACGCCGTCATCGCCGACCACCACGCCCTCCTCGCCGGCGTCCACACCGACGTCCTCCAGAAATCCGGGCGCCTCGCCGACCCCGTCCACGTCCGCTGCCTCATCGCCGTCGAAGACGGAGCGGTCATGGGAGCACTCGGCCAGCACCCCAGCGAACCCATCGACGCCGCACGAGAAGCACTCGTCTCTGTGGTCGACGTTCTCGCGCCACAGAATTAATGCGGCGGGCCTGAGTTTTGGCCCCTCGACCCCCGTTCTTCCTCCCTCGCTCGACGGTCGCAAGCTCCCTTACTCGCTCAGTCGTCCAGAACGGGGCGGGGCCAAAAACTCAACCCACCTGGGCGACCAAACATGTGGTCGTCTTGGCATCGGCCTGTGCTTATGCGGCGGGCCTGATGTGGGCCCTTGTTCCCCGTTCTTCCTCCGTCGCTCGGGGTCGCAAGCTCCCCACTCGCTCGGTCGTCCAGAACGGGGCCGGGCCCACATCAACCCGCCTGGGCGACCAAACATGTGGTCTTTGCTTATGCGGCGGGCCTGATGTGGGCCCTTGTTCCCCGTTCTTCCTCCGTCGCTCGGGGTCGCAAGCTCCCCACTCGCTCCGTCGTCCAGAACGGGGCCGGGCCCACATCAACCCGCCTGGGCGACCAAACATGGTGTCGCCCTGGCATCGGCCTGGTTGCGTGGCCAGGTGGCCACCATCTTGATCCCTGAGGCCGAAGCGAGGAACGAGCGAGGGTCTCGAAGGGTCCGGCGAGATACACACATTCGGCGACCACCACCGAACCCCGGCGGCCCCCGCCAACTCCAGACGCTAGCGCTTGACGGGTTCCTTGCCGACGGTGGCCGGGGGCAGAGAATAGGCCTCGTCGAAATCGGCGTCGCCATGCGACACCGGGGTCAGCGTGAGCAGGCTGGCCTCCGGGCGGCAGCAGAACCGGGCCGGGGCGTACGGTGACGTCCCGATACCGGCGCTCACATGCAGCTTCATCGTCGAACCCCAATTCGACGGACCCTTCACCCGCGACCTGTCGATGTGGCAATTGGTGACCAGCGCGCCATAGAACGGCAGACACAACTGGCCGCCGTGCGTGTGGCCCGCCAGCACCAGGTCGTAGCCGTCGGCGGCGAAACTGTCCAGCACCCGCGGCTCCGGCGAATGCGTCAAACCCAGCCGCAGATGCGCCAACGGATTCGGGCGGCCCGCCACCGTCTCATACCGGTCCCGCTCGATATGCGGATCGTCGACGCCGGCCGCCGCGATCCGCACCCCGCCGACCTCCAGCTCACGGATCGTGTGCGTCGCATCCAGCCAGCCACGCTCCACGAACGCCGCCCGCAGATCCTGCCACGGCAGCGGATCACCATGTGTGCGCTTGTGATCCTTCTTGAAATACTTGAACGGATTCTTCGGCTTCGGCCCGAAATAGTCATTCGACCCGAACACGAACAGACCCGGGCGCGACAACAGCCCACCCAAGGACTGCACCACCGCCGGCACCGCCGCCGGATGCGACAGATTGTCGCCCGTGTTCACCACCAGATCCGGTTCCAGCGCGTCGAGTTCGGACAACCACGCCTGCTTCAGCCGCTGCCGCGGCATCATGTGCAGATCGCTGATATGCAGCACCCGCAACGGCGTCGCACCAGGCTCCAGCACCGCCATCGTCGAATGCCGCAACGTGAACGCATTGCGTTCGATCACCGTCGAATAGAACAAACCGGCCGACGCAAGACCCGCCAGCCCGGCAACCGCGCGCGCAGCGGCCTCACCGGAGACGGGCACCCGAAGATTCTTGTCAAAGCCAACCATCGACCCAGAATACTCTGTTGTTGGCGCCGACTCGCTTCGCTCGCCGATCGCGGGTCCTGCGGGCCGGGAGTCGTGTTCTTCCCTCCTCGTTCGCGCGGGCTCGTTCCTCGCCCGGCTCACTCGTCAGTCCAGAACACAACGGCCCACCGGACCGTGTTGTCGGCGCCGACTCGCTTCGCTCGCCGATCGCAGTATTACTAGCTCGCCGATCGCAGTGTCACTAGCCGCCGGGGAGTTCGATCTCGACCGGGCCGACGCCAGGGACGTCGACCGTGGTGCTGGTGGGCGGGCGGTTACGGCTCGCACGCTGGCGGCCGTTGAACACCATCATCGTGATGGTGCTGCCCGGCATCGCCGAACCCGACGGCGTGGTGGTCACCACCGTGCCGGCCGGCCGGGAACTGTCGACCTCCACCTCGACCACCTTGAAGCCTGCGGACTGCAGCCGCGACTTGGCCGAACTCGCGGGCAGACCGGCCACCTGCGGCACCCGGCCCTTGTCGTTGCCTGCCATGAACTGAGGATCGGGCCTGGCCAGACGCACCGGACCGAACTTGGTCGCGATCGGGCCCATCGCCTGGAACCAGGTCCGGGCCGGTTCCATACCGCCGTACAGATCGCCGTCGTAGCACTGGCGCAGCGGACTGGAACAGATACCCGACGGATTAGGGCCGTCGTTGTACACGTACGCCGCCCCCGCGAGCTGGTTGGTGAACCCGAGGAACGCCGACGAACGATGTGCCTCCGTGGTGCCCGTCTTACCCGACATCGGCAACGTCCAGCCCTGACCGTTCGCCGCGCCCGCCGCCGTACCGCCGATATGGTCCTGACCCATCACGAACGCCAGCGTGTTCGCCAGCCCCTCCTCGACGACCTGCTCACACTTCGGGGCCGCGAACGGCACCGGCACCAGCGCCGGATTGCCCTTCGCATCCAGCATCGGGTTGCCGTACTTGTCCCGCTTGATGCTGCTGATCGAGGCGATCGGATTCGGTGGGCACCACACGCCGCCCGAGGCCAGCGTCGCCGCCACATTCGACAACTCCAGCGTGTTGACGGCGGTCGGACCCAGTGTGAACGAACCCAGGTTGCCGTCCTTGACGTAAGCGGCGATGGACTTGTCGCCGAACCCTGAGGTGCCCGGGCTGTTGTACGACCGCAGACCGAGCCGCACCGCCATGTCGACGGTCGGCTTCACACCCACCTGCTGCAGCAGATTCACGAACGCGGTGTTGGGGGACATGGCCAGCGCCTGCGTGATCGTCATCGTCGCCGGATACTTACCGTCGTTCTTCACGCAGTACATGCCCGCCGGGCAGCCGTTGGCGCCGTCCGACGAACCCATACCCTCCACCGCGAGCGACCCCGGAACCGAGATCTGCGCACCCGCGCCCAGACCCTTCTCCATCGCCGCCGCCACCGTGAAGATCTTGAAGATCGAACCCGCGCCGTCACCGACCATCGAGAACGGCTGCGGCTGCACCGTGTGCTCGGCCTTCGTGTCGAGACCGTAGAACCGGCTCGACGCCATCGCCAGCAGATCGTGCGACTTCTTGCCCGGCCGGATCACATTCATCACCTCGGCGACACCCTCGGCGCTCGGGCTGGCCTGAGCCTGCGCCGCCCGCGTCGTGACCTGCTGCACCGACGGATCAAGCGTGGTGCGGATGATGTAGCCGCCGCGCTGCACCGCGCTACGTGAGAGCCCGTTCTCGGCCAGGAACTGCAACGCGTAATCGCAGAAGAAGCCGTTGTTGCC
>NZ_BAED01000027.1 GCF_000241345.1 Gordonia amarae NBRC 15530 | reverse complement strand
CCGGCACCGGATTTCGGTGCGGTGTCCGAGGAGTATGTGGCCCCGGCCGACGATGTCGAGGTCGCGGTGTCGGGGGTGTTCGCGGATCTGCTTGGTGTGGATCGGGTGTCGGTGGCCGAGTCGTTCTTCGATATCGGTGGTAACTCGTTGTCGGCGATGCGTCTGGCGGCACGTGCGGGTGAGGTTCTCGGGGTTGAGGTGTCTGTTCGGGACATCTTTGAGGCCCCGTCGGTGCGGGAGTTGATCGCCGCGACCTCCGGTCATGGTGCGGC
>NZ_BAED01000028.1 GCF_000241345.1 Gordonia amarae NBRC 15530 | reverse complement strand
CCCGCCCCCGACTTCGACATCGCCGACGAGGACTACGAGGCACCCGAGGGTGACGACGAGACCGCCGTCGCCCAGGTGTTCGCCGATGTCCTGGGCCTCGGCCGGGTCGGCGTGACCACCTCGTTCTTCAATCTCGGCGGTAACTCGCTGTCGGCGATGCGGCTGGCCGCCCGGACCGGTGAGGTGCTGGAGACCACGGTGTCGGTGCGTGACCTGTTCGACGCGCCGACGGTGCGCGAACTCGTGGCCGCGGTCGGCGCGGGCGACAAGCTCGCGCCGATCACCAAGGCCGACCCGCGTCCCGAGCACATCCCGGTGTCGTTCGCGCAGCAGCGCATGTGGTTCATGAACCAGTTCGACCCCGACGCCCCGACGTACAACATCCAGGCAGGGGTCCGACTGCGTGGCGAACTCGATATCGAGGCGCTGCGGCAGGCGGTGCTCGATGTCATCGAACGGCACGAGGTGCTGCGTACCACGTTCCCCGGTGTCGACGGTGAACCCACGCAGGTGATCCACGACCTGGAGTGGGCCGGCGACAACCTCGACTGGGCGATCGTCGACTCGGAGGCCGGCCTGCTGCACGCGGCCACCCGCGGGTTCGTGGTGTCCGAGCAGTCCGCTTTCCGGGTCCGGCTGCTGCGGTCGGCCCCGGGCGAATGGATCTTCCTCGCCGTCCTGCACCACATCGTCAGCGACGGTGAATCGATGGGGCCGCTGCTCACCGACATCGTCACCGCGTACGTGGCCCGCGCCCACGGACAGGCGCCCGCGTTCGCGCCGCTGCCGATACAGTTCGCCGACTACGCGATCTGGCAGCATGACGTCCTCGGCGACCCACAGGACGCGGAATCGGTGGTGGGCGGCCAGCTCGAATACTGGACGGACCAGCTCATGGGCCTGCCCGATGTCCTCGAACTGCCCGCGGACCGCCCGCGGCCGGTGACGGCATCCGCGTCCGGTGCGTCCATCGACTTCGCGGTCCCGCAGGGTGTAGCGGAGCGGATCGAACGCCTCGCCGCCGAGTACGGGCTGACCTCGTTCATGGTGGTGCATGCCGCGCTCGCGGTGCTGCTGTCCCGGCTAACCGCCGCCGACGACATCGCGATCGCCACACCGATCGCGGGCCGGGGCGAGAAGGTCCTGGATCCGATGGTCGGCATGTTCGTCAACACCCTGGTGCTGCGGAGCGAACTCGAACCGATGATGGCGTTCTCCGAACTCCTCGAAGAGGTGCGCGAGACCGACCTGGACGCGTTCGCCAACGCCGACGTACCCTTCGAGGCCGTCGTCGACGCTGTCGGCGCGGTGCGGTCGCAGGCATTCGCGCCGTTGGCCCAGGTCATGCTGAGCGTCGACCACAGTCCGGGCGATGGCGCCGCGACCGGCCGGCCGGCGGTGGACGTGGGGGCACTGACCGTCGAGCAGATCGAGCCGCCGACGGCGTTCGCGCAGCGGGATCTGTCGATCACCGTGCGGACCGTGGCGGGCCGGGACTGGCCGGCCGGCATGGTCTACGCGACCGATCTGTTCAACGAGGCCACGATGGTGACGTTCGCGCAGCGGTTCCTGACTCTGCTCGACTCGCTCACCGACGATCCGGACGGTGCGATCGGTGCCGCGCAGTTCCTCGTGGCGCAGGAACACAGCAGCCTCGTCGACTGGTCCAGCGGGCAGTCGACCGCACCCGTTCCGGGCGACGGAGGCGGTGTGCCGGGTGTCGCCCATTCGGGGGATAGGGCTAACGGCAATGACGGGGTGAGCGATAATTGACCGGGCGTTCTGGCGCCCCGCACCATCCGACGCGGCATAAGGGGCATCAGATTCGTGGCTGAGTTCATCCTGACCAGCGCTGATCCATATCGTGGGGCAGACACAGATCGCGGGGCAGATCCGGATCGTGTGGCGTTGGCGTTCGATGGCCGACGTGTCGGCTATCAGGAGTTCTCGGCACGAGTGGCGGTCCTGGCGCGGATACTGATCTCGCGCGGTGTGGGCCCCGACGCCGCCGTCGGGGTCTGCATCGACCGGTCGGTGGAGATGCTGGTCGCCATCCACGCGATCGTCGCCGCCGGGGGCAACTATGTGCCGCTGGACACCGACTCGCCCGTCGACCGCACCCGCTACATGCTCGACATCGCCGGCGCCCGGTGCGTGCTGATCGCCGCCGGAACCGCACCCGAGGCACTCGACGGCCTCGGTGACGGGATCGACGTCCTGGAAGTCGACGCGTCGGCCGATGTGGACCTGTCGGCGCCGCCGGTCACCGACGCCGAACGGCTGTCGCCGATCCTGCCTGGCACGGCCGCCTATACGCTGTTCACGTCCGGGTCGACGGGCCGCCCCAAGGGCGTGACGATCACTCACGAGGCGCTCGTCAACCGGCTCGGCTGGATGAGCGACTGGTACGGGCTCACCGGCGACGACGTCTTCCTGCAGAAGACCCCGACGACGTTCGACGTGTCGGTGTGGGAACTGTTCCTGCCCACCCTGCTCGGCGCCACGCTGGTCGTGGCCGAGGCCGACAGGCACGGCGACGCCCCCTACCTGACCGCGACGATCACCGCCGAACAGGTCACCGTCGTGCACTTCGTGCCGTCGATGCTGTCGGCGTTCGTCGACGTCATGGAGGACGAACTTCCGACGCTCGAATCGCTGCGGTTCGTGTTCACCTCCGGCGAGGCACTCACCACCGGCCCCGCCCAAGCGATGCTGTCGGCGTTGCCTGCACTGCGACTGGTCAACCTGTACGGGCCCACGGAGGCCGCCGTCGACGTCACCGCCTACGAGGTGCAGCGCGGCGACGTCGCCATCCCGATCGGCCGTCCCGTCACCAACACCACCACCGTCATCCTCGACCGGCTGATGCAGATGGTGCCGCCGGGGGTGCCCGGGGACCTATACCTCGGCGGCATCCAGCTCGCCCGCGGATACGCCGGCCGCACCGACCTTACCGCCGACCGGTTCGTCGCCGATCCGTTCGGCGCGCCGGGATCACGCCTGTACCGCACCGGCGACCTGGCCCGCTGGAACACCAGCGGCAACATCGAATACCTGGGCCGCAGCGACTTCCAGGTGAAGCTGCGCGGTCAGCGCCTCGAACTCGGCGAGGTCGAGGCCGTGCTTGCGTCGGTGCCAGGGGTGGTGACCGCCGCCGCGGCCGTCGCCAAGGTGGCCGGCGGTGACCATCTGGTGGCGTACCTGTCGCCGGCCGACATCGATCTCGACGTGGCCAAGGACACGGTCGCCCGGGTGTTGCCCGAATACATGCGGCCCACGGTGTGGATGCCGATCCCCAAGATGCCGCTCAACAAGTCCGGCAAGGTGAACCGGCGCCGACTGCCCGCGCCGCAACTGGCCAAACGCGACTACGTCGCACCCGAAACCGACACCGAACGCCAGATCGCCGAGATCTACGCCGGGCTGCTCGGCACCGACGAGGTGTCGGTCACCGAATCGTTCTTCGACCTCGGCGGCAACTCGCTCGCCGCCACCAAACTGGCCGCCCGGGCGGGTCGCGCACTCGGCGTCGACGTATCCGTCAAGGATGTCTTCGAAGCGCCTTCGGTACGTGAGCTCATCGCGTTCGTCTCCGGCAGCAACGAGGCGCTTGCCCCGATCGTCGCCGCCGACTCACGGCCCGAACACATTCCGCTCTCTTTCGCGCAGCAGCGGATGTGGTTCATCAACCGGTTCGACCGCTCGAACGCGACCTACAACATTCCCACCGTCCTGCGCGTGACCGGCGATCTCGACCTCGACGCGCTGCGGGAGGCCGTCGTCGACGTGGTGGCCCGGCACGAGGTCCTCCGTACGACGTTCCCCGCACATGACGGCGTTCCGTATCAGCGCATCGGCCGTGCCTCGACGATCGGCGCCAAACTCGACTGGGACATCGTCGACGACCTCGCCGAACTCGAGGCGGCAGTCGCCGAAGGCTTCGACGTGACCCGGCAGTGGTCGTTGCGTGTGTGCATCCTGGAGACCGCGGCCAATGATCATATTCTGGCCGTCGTCGTGCACCACATCGCCGTCGACGGCGAGTCATTGCTGCCGTTGCTGGTGGACCTGACCACTGCCTACGCCGCCCGGGTCGCCGGTAGTGAACCCGAATTCGAGCCGCTGGCAATACAATTTGCGGACTTTGCGATCTGGCAGCATGAGGTGCTCGGCACTCCCGAGGAGCCGGACTCGGTCATCGGCAGGCAGGTCGACTACTGGCGCAAACAACTCGCCGGCGTACCCGATGTGCTGGAACTGCCGGCGGACCGGCCGCGGCCCCCGCAGGCATCGCATCGCGGCGCGGCGATCGACGTGGACCTGCCCGACGGTCTCGGCGTCCGCGTCGAATCCCTGGCCGCGCAGTTCGGGGCGACACCGTTCATGGTGCTGCACGCCGCACTCGCCGCGCTCTTGTCGCGGCTGAGCGCGACCTCCGACATCACCGTGTCCACGCCCACGTCCGGCCGCGGTCAGGACATCCTCGACCCGCTGATCGGCATGTTCGTCAACTCCCTCGTGCTGCGGGCGCAGGTCGATCCGGCGATGCCGTTCAGTGGGCTGCTCGAACAGGTCCGCGCCACCGACCTCGATGCCTTCGCGCACGCCGACATACCGTTCGAATCCGTTGTCGAGGCCGTGGACCCGATTCGCTCCGAAGCCTTTTCGCCTCTGGCGCAGGTGGTCCTGTCGTTCGATCCCGGGGCCTCGGCCGAGACCGCCGACGTCGAGATCTCCGGGGTCGCGTTCGCCCCCGTCCCCGCACCGGTGGTGCCCGCACACTCGGATCTGTCGGTCGTGGTCCACTCCGGTGCCGGCGGCGCGGCGTGGTCGCTGACGCTGGTGTACGCCACCGACCTGTTCGACAAGGCGACGGCCCGCGTGCTCGGTGAGCAGTTCGTGCGCGTTCTCGACGGCGTGACCGCCGATCCCGCGATCGCCGTGGGCGATGTCGCCGTGCTCGACGCCGCCGGCGAGCGTGAAATTCTGGCCGCCTCGGCCGGGCCGGCACTCGACGTCCGCTTCGCGACCGTCTCAGACATGGTGGCAGCCCAGGTGCAGACGCGCGCCGGCGAGACCGCGTTGGTGTTCGGTGACCGCTCGGTGTCCTACGCCGAATTCGGTGCACGGGTGAATGTCCTTGCACGTGAACTGATCTCGCAGGGCGTCGGTCCCGAGACCGCGGTCGGCGTGGTCATCGACCGCTCCGTGGAGATGTTCGTGGCCATCCACGCCGTCATCGCGGCCGGCGGCCAGTACGTGCCCATCGACACCGACACACCGGCCGACCGCATGCGCTCCATGACACAGACCGCGGGGGTCGGCCTGATCCTCGTCGCCGATGACACCGCACCCGTGGCTGTGCCGGACGGCATGCCGACCTGCGTCGTCGACTGCTCGGGCACAGCCGACCTGACCGCGCCGCCGGTCGCCGACACTGAGCGTCGGGCTCCGTTGCGTCCGGAGTCCGCCATCTACACGTTGTTCACCTCCGGGTCGACCGGCACGCCGAAGGGCGTGACGCTCCCACACGCGGCACTGGTGAACCTGCTCGGCTGGTTCGACGCCGACGGGCCCGGAACCGGACAGGTGGTGCTCGCCAAGACGCCCTACACGTTCGACGCCTCCGGCCTGGAGATCCTGGTTCCGCTGACCCGCGGGTCAGCGGTGGTGATCGCCGAACCCGGCGGCCACCGCGACCTGGCGTACCTGCTGGAATTGATCGAGACCCAGGGTGTGACGGACGTGCATTTCGTGCCGTCGATGTTGGCGGTGTTCATCGAATCGCTGGAGGCCCGGCCGCGGCGGCTGCCCGCGCTACGGCGCATCTGGGCCGGCGGCGAGGCGTTGCCGGCGGCCTCCGTCTCCGCTGTATACCGACTGTTGCCCGACGTCGTGCTGGTCAACAAGTACGGACCCACCGAGGCCGCGATCGACGCGAGCAACCGTCTGGTCGAACCCGACGATGTGGTTGTGCCGCTGGGTGTTCCGGGTCCCGGTGTCACGATGACGGTGCTCGACTCCCGACTGCGGCCGACTCCGCCCGGTGTACGGGGTGAACTGTATCTCGGTGGCGTGCAGGTGGCCCGGGGGTACGCGTCGGCGCCACGGCTGACGGCCGAGCGTTTCGTCGCCGACCCTCGCACCCCGGGCGGTCGGCTGTACCGCACCGGCGACCTCGCCAGATGGAACTTCAACGGCGAGGCGGAGTACCTGGGCCGCAGCGACTTTCAGGTCAAGCTGCGCGGCCAGCGGCTCGAACTGGGCGAGATCGAGGCCGTGCTCGCGGCGGCACCGGGTGTGGTGCACGCCGCGGCCACCGTCGCCACCTCGGACACCGGCGCCGAATCGCTGGTGGGATACCTGGCGCCGGCGGCCGTCGATCTCGACGCGGTGAAGGCCGCCGCCGCCGCGGCCTTGCCGGCCTACATGGTGCCCACGGTGTGGGTGCTGCTGGAGACTGTGCCGTTCAACTCGTCGGGTAAACTCGACCGGCGTGCCCTGCCCGCCCCGGACCTGCAGATCGTCGCCACCGAATACGTTGCACCCGAATCCGATACGGAGCACGCACTCGCTGCCGTGTATGCCGATCTGCTCGGCCTCGACCGGGTCGGGGTCACCGAGTCGTTCTTCGATCTCGGCGGCAACTCACTGGCCGCGATGCGGCTTGCGGCCCGGGCGAGCGAGGCGCTGGGTATGGAGGTGTCGGTGCGCGAGATCTTCGATGCCCCGACGATCCGCGGGCTCGCCCAGGCCGTCGCCGGCAACGACGCCGCGCTCGCGCCGATCGTCGCCGTCGACCCACGGCCCGCGCAGATCCCGCTGTCGTTCGCGCAGCAGCGCATGTGGTTCCTCAACCAGATGAACACCGGCTCGGCCGCCTACAACCAGCCGACCGTGCTCAAGCTGACCGGCGACCTCGACATCGACGCCCTGTATGCCGCGCTCGTGGGTGTGGTTGCGCGCCATGAGATCCTGCGCACGAGCTTCCCCGCCGTCGACGGGGTGCCCTACCAGAAGATCGGCCGGGCATCGACGATCGGCGCCAAACTCGACTGGGATGTCGTCGACGACCCCGAGGAATTCGCCGAGGCCATCGGTGCCGGATTCGACGTGACCAAACATTGGCCGATCCGCGCGCGAGTACTCGAACTCGGCTCAGCCGACGGGGCAGGCGAGTACGTGCTCGCCGTCGTCACCCACCACATCGCCTACGACGGTGAATCCCGAACACCGTTGATCACCGACATGGTGACCGCCTACAGCGCGCATACCGCAGATCGAGCCCCCGAATTCGCCCCGCTGGAAGTGCAATTCGCCGACTACGCGATCTGGCAGCACGAGGTGCTGGGTTCGCCGGATGACCCGGAGTCGGTGGTGGGCCGTCAGCTCGACTACTGGCGCGGTCAGCTCGCCGGCCTGCCCGATGTGATCGACCTGCCCGCCGACCGGCCGCGTCCGGCGGTGGCCGGTGGCCGTGGCGCCGCACTCGATTTCGACATTCCCGCCGAGACCGGCCGGCGCATCGCCGATTACGCGGCACAGGCGGGGGCCACCCCGTTCATGGTGGTGCACAGCGCGCTGGCCGTGCTGCTGGCACGCCTGGCCGCCACCGACGATATCGCCATCGGCACCCCGGTCGCGGGCCGTGGACAGCGTGTCCTCGATCCGCTGGTCGGCATGTTCGTCAACACCTTGATCCTGCGTACCCGCGTCGACGGGTCGCTGTCGTTCGCCGAATTCGTCGACCGCACCCGCACCACCGATCTCGACGCCGTCGCCAACGCCGACGTACCGTTCGAGACGATCGTGGACGCGGTGGGAGCCGTTCGCTCGCAGGCCTTCTCGCCGCTGTCGCAGGTGTGGCTGAGTCTGAACCGATCCGTGCTGCCCGAGCTCGCAGATGCCGATGCGGCGGCGGGTGAGATTGCGGGACTGAAGGTTTCGGCTGTCGGCACCGACGAACTTCCGGCCAAGGTGGATCTGCTGGTGGGCGTCGGGCAGGCCGACGACGGACCGTGGTATTCGTCGATGGTCTACGCGACCGACCTGTTCGACGAGTCGACGGTGCGTATCTTCGCCGACCAATTGCTCGCAATCCTCGACGCCGTTCTCGACAACCCGGACATCGCCGTCGGCGACATCGAACTCGGTTCGGGCGCAAGCGTACTGACCCGCCCACAGCCGCTGGTGAACGCGGTTGCTCCGGTGGGGCGGCAGATCGTCGACGCCGAGTACGTGCTCACCGGTGGTCAGGGTGTCGACCCGCTGCCACTCGGTGACCTGTTCGCCCGGGCCGCGCAGACGTGGGGTCCGCGGCAGGCGGTGATCGACGCCACTGGCGCCGCGCTCACCTACACCCAGCTCGACGAACAATCGAACCGGCTGGCGCGCTGGCTGATCGGCCGCGGGATCGGTGCCGAGGACCTTGTAGCCGTCTCGATGCGCCGCTCGGTGCGGCTGCTGGTCACCATCGCCGCCGTCGCCAAGGCCGGCGCCGGGTATGTGCCCGTCGACCCCGACTATCCGGCCGACCGGCGCCAGGCGTTCATCGCCGATTCGGCTGCGGCACTGTGCCTGACGGTGTCGGCCGATACCGATGTGGCCGACGCGGGCATCGACTATGTGGTGCTCGACGACCCGGCCGTCGAGGCGCAGGTCGCCTCACTCGACGGCGACGCGGTCACCGACACTGACCGGTTGCGTCCGGTCCGGCCCGACAATCTGGCCTACATCATCTTCACGTCCGGGTCGACGGGCCACCCCAAGGGTGTGGCCGTGACCCATTGGGGCCTGGCCAATCTGGGACGCGAACTGGTCGACCGGGCGAGTGCCGACGAGTACTCGCGGGTCCTCGGATTCGCGTCCCCGAGTTTCGACGCGTCGGTGCTCGAGTACATGATGGCGCTCACCGCCGGTGGCGTGCTCGTCTACCGACCGGCCGACGCCGTGGGTGCGGAGATGTTGCAGGGCTTCATGTCCCGGCAGGCCGTCTCTCATCTCTTCCTGACCCCGACGGTGCTGGCCACCCTCGATCCGGCGACGTTGCCCGCACTCCGGATGGTGTACGTGGGCGGCGAGGCGGTGCCGCAGTCGCTCAAGGACTCGTGGGCACCGTTCCGCAGGTTTCAGAACCTGTACGGTCCCACCGAAACCACTGTCGCCGTGACCATCTCGAAACCGCTATCCGTCGGGGCGCCAGTGGTGCTCGGCGACGCGTTCACCGGCACGGGGCTGATGGTCCTCGACGCACGGCTGCGTCCGTCCCCCGTGGGTGCGGTCGGCGACCTGTACATCACCGGTTATGGGATGGCCCGCGGCTACCTGCGCCGCCCGGCGCTCACCGTAGGTGCCTTCGTAGCCAACCCACACTGCAATCCCGGCGACCTCATGTACAAGACCGGCGACCTGGTGCGCCTGCGCCGTGGTGCCGACGGCACACCCGAACTGGAATACGCCGGTCGCTCGGATGACCAGGTGAAGCTGCGTGGTCTGCGTATCGAACTCGGCGAGATCGAGTCGGTGCTCACCGCCCACCCGTCGGTGCACTCTGCGGTGGTGATCGGTGTCGGCGGGTCGGTCGCCACGGCGCTGGCCGCGTACGTCGTCGCCGACAAGGGTGTCGAGATCGATGTTGATGAATTGAAGTCCTTTGCCGGAGAACGTCTTCCGGAATACATGATCCCGGCCTCGATCATGGTCCTCGACGAGTTCCCGCTCACCCCGATCGGCAAACTCGACAAACGCGCACTGCCCGAACCGGTCATCGCGGTAGGGGAGTACGTCGCTCCACAGACGTCAGAGGAGCAGGCCGTCGCCGAGGTCTTCGCCGACATCCTCGGTGTTGGCACCGACGAGGTGTCGGTGTCCACGTCGTTCTTCGATGCCGGCGGAAACTCGTTGTCGGCCACCAGGGTTGCCGCCCGCGCAGCGGCCGCGCTGGGTGTCGAGGTAACCCTGCGGGACGTGTTCGAGGCGCCGAGCGTGCGCGAACTCATCGCCGCCGTCGCCGGACATTCGGCGGCGCTGGTACCGGTGTCGGCGGCCGACCCGCGCCCGGACCGGATCCCGCTGTCGTTCGCACAGCAGCGGATGTGGTTCATCAACCAGTTCGATCCGAGTCTGCCCACCTACAACGTGCCCGCGATCCTGCGCCTGACCGGCGCCCTCGACGTCGACGCCCTGCGGCAGGCCGTCGTCGACACAGTGGCGCGACACGAAGTCCTGCGCACCTCGTTCCCCGACAGCCAAGACGGGCGACCGGGCGACGGCCCCCGGCAGCTGATCGGCGATATCGCCGAATTCGACGATCGCGGCATCTGGCGGATCGCAGCTTCCGAGGCAGAGCTGATGGCCTCGGCAGCAACCGGATTCGATGTCGCAGGCGACTGGCCGCTGCGGGCGATGCTGTGGCCGACCACCGACGGCGCCGAGCCTGAGTATCTGTTCGCGGTGGTCACCCACCACATCGCCGTCGACGGCGAGTCTTTGCTCCCGCTGGTCTCCGACGTCGTCACCGCCTATCGGGCACGCACCGCGGGTGCGGTGCCGCAGTGGTCGCCGCTGCCGGTCCAGTTCGCAGACTTCGCGATCTGGCAGCACGACGTGCTCGGGTCGGCCGACGACCCGCAGTCGGTGGTCGGTCGCCAATTGGATTACTGGCGTGAACAATTGGCCGACGTTCCCGACGTCCTGGAACTGCCCGCGGACCGGCGCCGGCCCGCGGTGGCCTCCCATGTGGGTGCGCGCACGTCACTGACCATCCCGGCCGAGGTGGGGGAGCGGATCACCGCCGTGGCCGCCGAACGCGGCATCACCCCGTTCATGGTGGTGCACGCCGCGCTGGCGGTGCTGCTGGCCCGGCTCAGCGACACCGATGACATCGCCGTCGGCTCCCCCATCGCGGGCCGCGGTGACGAAGCCCTCGACCCGCTCGTCGGCATGTTCGTCAACTCGCTGGTGCTGCGCACCCGCATCGTCAGTGGTGAGACGTTCGACGCGCTGCTCGAACGGGTCCGCACCACCGACCTCGAAGCGTTCGCCAACTCCGACGTGCCCTTCGAGACCGTCGTCGACGCGCTTGACCCGGTGCGGTCGGAGGCATTCGCACCGCTGGCCCAGATCGCGTTGTCGTTCAACCCCGGTGCGTCCGTCGACGGCGCCGACGTGACCGTCGATGACCTGCGGGTCGCCCCCATCGCAGCACCGCTGGTGCCCGCACATCAGGACATGACCGTCGTCGTCACCTCGGGCCCGGCGGGTGAGCCATGGTCGGCGATGGCCACCTACGCCACCGACCTGTTCGACGAGCCCACGGTGTCCTCGATGCTCGGTCGGCTGATCCGGCTGCTCGATGCCGTCACCGACGATCCCGGGCGGGCGGTCGGCGACGTCGATCTGCTCGGCGACGGAGAGCGCGAACAGGTGCTTGCCGACTCGGCCGGTCCCCCTGCGGACACCGCGGCGGGCACCGTCGCCGCGGCGCTCGCATCGGCGCTGACCGCCACTGCGCCCGAACGGACGGCCGTAGTGTTCGGCGACCGGACGGTGACTTACGGCGAGTTCGCCGCATACGTGAATACAACTGCCCGGCAACTCATCTCGGCCGGGGTCGGACCGGACACCGCGGTCGGTCTGAGCTTCGGCCGGGGAGTGGAGATGGCGGTGGCCATCCATGCGGTGCTCGTTGCCGGCGGGCAGTTCGTTCCGGTTGCACCCGACGCGCCGGAAGATCGCGCTGCGTACATCTGTGATACCGCGGCGGTGTCGCTGATGCTCTCCGACGACGTCGACCGAAAGCGGATTCCGGGGATCGAGACCCTCGTCATCGACTGCACGCAACTGGCCGGAACCGGTGCGGACATCCGGCAGATCGCGGACTCCGAGCGGCTCGGCACGCTCACACCCGAGAACGCCGCATACACCTTGTTCACCTCGGGTTCGACGGGTCGCCCCAAGGGCGTGACCGTCTCCCAGCGGGCATTGCTCGCGCAGGTCAACGCCGATCGTGACCACTACGGTCTTACCGCCGACGACGTGTTCGTGCAGATGCTCGAGTACACCTTCGACCCGGCTGTGCTGGAGTTCATGCGCCCGGCGCTGCTCGGCGCGCCACTGATCATGCTCGCACCGGGTACCAACCGTGACCCGCAGGCGATCGCCGACATCATCGCGACGCACCGGGTGACCGCGGCGATGATCGCCCCGGTGATGCTGGCGGCGATGATCGAGACCCTCGGCAGTCACACCGAGTGGTCGGCGACACTGGCGAAGGTGTCGACCGGTGGCGAGGCGGTACCGCCCGCTGTGGCCGCCGCCGTGGCGTCCGCATGGCCGTCGGCCGGGCTGCACAATCAGTACGGGCCCACCGAGACCACCATCTACTCGACGATCCACGACTACGACCCGGCAACCGGCCGGATCGCCATCGGCAAACCCGTCGCCGGTATCCGGGCCTACGTTCTCGACGACCGGCTCGGGCTGGTGCCCGACGGTGTCGCGGGTGAACTGTATCTCGGCGGCGATCAGGTGGCGCGTGGTTACAGCTCGCAGACCGTGACCACCGCCGAACGTTTCGTCGCCGATCCGTTCGGCCCCGCCGGTTCCCGGCTGTACCGCACCGGCGACACCGTCCGGTGGTCTGGTGGATTGCTGGAATACTTGGGCCGCAAGGACTTCCAGATCAAACTGCGCGGCCAGCGGATCGAACTAGGTGAGATCGAGACGGTCCTGGTGAGTGCCCCGGGCGTGCGGTACGCGGCGGCCGCCGTCGCATCGACGGAGACCGGTGCCCAGCACCTGGTGGCCTACGTGTCCGGCTCGTCACTCGATATGGAAGCCGTCAAGACCGTTGCGTCGGAAAAGCTTGCGGCATTCATGGTGCCGACCGTATGGAATGAGCTCGCCGAGATTCCGCTGAACAGTTCCGGCAAGGTCGACCGGAAAGCGTTGCCCGCACCCGACTTCGGTGCGGCCTCGGCGTATGTCGCGCCGCTCGGGGCGGTCGAAGAGCTGCTGGCCTCGGTGATCGCCGGGCTGTT
Source organism: Gordonia amarae NBRC 15530 (assembly GCF_000241345.1). Lineage (GTDB taxonomy): Bacteria > Actinomycetota > Actinomycetes > Mycobacteriales > Mycobacteriaceae > Gordonia > Gordonia amarae. Next base: position 74,125 of record NZ_BAED01000028.1, on the reverse strand, counting down.
GCACGTCGAACGCGTGTCGGTCACCGAGTCGTTCTTCGCGCTCGGCGGCGACTCGATCATGTCGATCCAGTTGGCCTCGGCGATGCGGGCGTCGGGTTTTGCGCTGTCGCCGCGGGAGATCTTCGTGCACCGTACGGTTCGCGCCATCGCACGGGCGATGACCGACGAGAGCGCACAGCTGCCACCGCTGGCCGAACCGGATGGCGGCGGTGCCGGCCGTATTCCACTGCCACCAACCGTATCGATGATGGTCGAGCAGTCATCGGAGCCGGAGGATTTCGCCGACTTCAACCAGTCGGCCGTCCTCACCGCACCCGATGGGCTGAGCGTCGAAGCACTCGCCGAAGTGCTCGGAGTGGTCGTCGATCACCACCCGATGCTCACCGCCCGGCTCGAACTCACGCCCTCGGCCAGGTATGAGCTGACCGCGGGCACCGGATTCGACGCTGTAGCCGCGGTGTCCGCGCTGACCTCCGAATTCGCCGTGGACACAGAGGGTTTCGATGCGGACCTGGTCCGTGCTCACGCCGCGGCCGCCGCACAACTCGATCCGGCCGCCGGTGGGCTGGTCCGCGCGGCGCTCGTCAGGGACCCCGCCGGAGCCGGCCGCGTCGTGGTGGTGATCCACCACCTCGGTGTGGACGCGGTGTCCTGGCAGGCGATCATCGAGGACCTGATCGTGGCCTGGGCCCAGCGCAGCGCGGGGCATCCCTACCATCTGCGGGCCGTCGGCACCTCCGAGCGGGCCTGGATGAGCGCGCTCAGTGCCCGCATGACGACCCGCACCGATGGCGCCGCGGAGGCGTACTGGCTCGCCCGGCTGCCCGAACACACCCGGTTCCCCGCGATCGATCGCGATCGGGACCGGGAGAACACCGCGATTTCCTTTGTGCACCATATTGATCCGGAGCTGACCGAATCGCTGGTCACCGCGGTGCCCGAAGCGTTCGGCGGTCACGTGAACGACGCACTCCTCGGTGCCCTCGCCCGTGCTGTCCGCTCGTGGCAGACCGACCGGACCGGTGGGTCCGACGATGCTCTCACCGTCCTCGTCGAAGGCCACGGCAGGTACGAGGAGGTGCTGGCCACCGCACCCGGCGCGGTCCGCGCCGACCTGTCGCGATCGGTCGGCTGGTTCACCTCGATCGCCCCGATACGCGTGGAGCCCGGCACCGACGTCGTGCACGCGGTCAAGGCGGCCAAGGAGGAACGCCTCGGACAGCCCGACTCGGGCGCCGGGTTCGGATTCCTGCGGTACGGGTTGCCCGGCGAAGTGGCCGATCGGCCCCTGCCGCCGATCATCTTCAACTATCTCGGCGCAGGCGGACGAACCGCGAAAGGTGCTGCCGTATCTGAGAAGCCGGATGAAGAGCCGCAACAGAACGCACCGTTGCCGTTCAGCAGGGCCGGCGCACCCGGCCTCTCGGCGCTGCCCGCCGGGCGGATGATCGTCGGCGCGCCGCTGAGTATCAACGCATCGGTCGACGGCCTGGGCCGGCTGAGCGCGACCGTGTCGTTCCCGTCCGCGCTGTTCACCGAGGATGAGGTTCGTGATCTCGCCGACCGGTGGACCTCCGAGCTGTCCGGGATCGTCGAGTTCGTCGCCGCGGGCAATGAACCCGGGCCGTCACCGTCCGACATTCCGGGCACCGACCTGACCCAGCACGACCTGGACGTGATCACCGGGCGGTTCCCCGGTGCCGCGATCTGGCCGCCCGCACCATTGCAGCAGGGGCTGTTCTTCCAGTCCGAACTCGCCGCCGGCACCGCCGGTGCGGTGGATGTGTATGTGGCACAGGCGGTTGTGGAACTCGCCGGCATCGACGCCGCCCGGCTTCGCGAAGCCGCGCAGGCGCTACTCACCCACCACCGGGTGTTGCGTTCGGGATTCGTGACCGCACCCAGCGGTGCGGTGGTCACGGTGGTACCCGAACATGTGGAGCTGCCGTGGACCGAGGTCGACCTCGGCGACCTCGGCGCCGACGAGGTACACGCCCGGGTGGAGGCGATCGCCGCCGAACAGCGGGTGCTGCCCTTCGATTTGTCCGCACCGCCGCTACTGCGATTCGTCCTTGCCACGCACGGCAATTCGTCGACGCTCGTGGCCACCAACCACCATCTGATCCTCGACGGCTGGTCCGGTCCGCTGGTGATGGCCGACATTCTCGCGCTGTACGCGACGGGCGAGACCTACACCCGTACCGGAGCGGCCGGTCACGACTTCGGTGACTACCTGGACCTGATCTGGTCGCGCGAGAAGTCCACCGGTGAGGCGGCGTGGCGGCAGGTGCTGGCACCGGTCGTCGGTCCGACGCTCGTCGCACCCGGCTACACCGCCTCGAAAGAAGTGCTGCCACAAGACATCAGAACGCAGTTGACGCCGGATCTGGTGGCTGGGCTGGAGGCCGCGGCGCGTGCGAGCGGTGCCACCCTGGCCACCGCACTGCAGTTCGCGTGGGCGGTGTTCCTGTCTCGGCTCACCGGCGACCGGGTGGTCACTTTCGGCGAGACCGTGTCCGGCAGGCCCGCTGACCTCCCCGGCGTCGAATCGATGGTGGGCCTGTTCATCAACACGCTGCCCGTCGCGGTCGACGTTAACCCCGAGGCCACCATTGCCGATGCGCTGGCCGCGCTGCAGGCCGACAAGATCAAGGTGCTCGACTACCAGCATCTGAGCCTGCCCGAGATCAGCTCCGCCGCGGGCGTGGGCGTCGGATTCGACACCCTCGTGGTCCACGAGTCGTACCCCGTGGACGCCGATTCGCTGACCTCGGCGGCACCGGCGGACACCGGCGACCCGGATGCTGCCGAAACCGGTTCCGGGGGTGAGGGTCTGGCGATCACCTCCGCGGGATTCAGCGACTCCACGCACTACCCGCTCAATATGGGCACCTCGCCCGCCGGTGATGCGCTCAGGCTGCGGCTGCACTACCTGCCCACCGCGTTCACCGAAGCGCAGGTGCGGGTGTTCATCTCGGCGCTCGCCGAGATCGTCCGCGCCATCGCCACCGACCCGGCGGCACTGATCGCCGACATCGCGCTCACCTCCGCCGACAGTGCCGCCGCCGCGCTGGAGTTCGCCGACGGCGGCGAACCGCAGCGTCCGTCGGGGACCGTCGCCGATCTGCTCGCCGCACAGTTCACCGGCAATCCCGACGGACGCGCGCTGGTGCTGGACGATCGTGAGGTCACCTACGGCGAACTCGGCGCCCGCGTCAACACCCTGGCCGCCGAGCTCATCGCGATGGGCGTCGGGCCCGAGACAGCCGTCGCCGTCCGGGTTCCGCGCAGCATCGAGATGGTCGTCGCCCTCCACGCGGTGATCGTCGCCGGCGGCCACTTCGTGCCCGTCGACGTCGAGGCACCGTCGGACCGGGTGCGCTATGTCCTGGAGACCTCGGGTGCGGACATCGTGCTCGTCGGCGCGGGTTCGACGTTCGCCCAGCCCGGCGTGCGGACCGTGACCGTGGACTGCTCGTCCCCGGTCGGATCTGCCGTGGATGCGGTGACCGATGCCCGGCGGCGTGGACCGCTGCGTGCGGGCAACGCGCTGTACACGATCTTCACCTCCGGCTCCACCGGACGTCCCAAGGGCGTCACGGTGACCCACGAGGCATTCCTGACACTTCTCGGTTCCGACGGAGCCGAGAACGGTTTCGCCGCCTCCGACGTGTTCCTGCAGGAACTGGCCTACACCTTCGACCCGTTCGTGCTCGAACTGCTGCGCCCGGTCCTGGCCGGTGGCACCTTGGTGCTGGTCGGTCAGGACGAGTACCGCGACCCGCAGGTCATCGCCCGCCTCGTGACCCGGCACCGCATCACCACCGCGTTCTTCGTCACCTCGATGCTGTCGGTCATGCTCGATGAGTTCGCTGCCGACGCGAGTTGGGCCTCGACCTTGCGGGACGTGGGTATCGGCGGCGAGACGGTGCCGCCCGCGCTGGCGGCGCAGGCCGTACGCGCCTGGCCGCAGGTGCGCCTGCGTAACCAGTACGGACCCACCGAGACCACCATCTACTCCACCCGCAAGGTCATCGACCCGCAGGCGCCCACGGTCAACATCGGCGGCTCCGCCCGCGGTAACCGCACCTACGTGCTCGACGACCGGCTGCGGCCGGTGCCGCCCGGCATGCCGGGTGAGCTGTACATCGGCGGCGATCAGGTCGCCCGGGGCTATGCCTCGCGGGTCGGCCTCACGGCCGAACGGTTCCTCGCCGATCCCTTCGCCGCCGCACCGGGTACGCGTATGTACCGCACCGGCGACCTGGTCCGCCGGACGTCCGGCGGTGAGCTGGACTTCCTGGGGCGCACCGACTTCCAGGTCAAGCTCCGCGGTCAGCGGCTCGAGCTCGGTGAGGTCGAGGCCGCGCTCGACGCGGCTCCGGGTGTGTTGCATTCCGCCGCCGCGGTGGCCGTCGCCGACGGCGGTGCCCAGCACCTGGTGGGCTATGTCTCGCCGGCGTCGCTGGCTCTCGACGACGTGCAAGAGCATGTCGCGCAATCGCTTCCGCCTTTCATGGTGCCGACGGTGTGGGTTGTTCTCGACGAGCTGCCGCTGAACGCCTCGGGCAAGATCGACCGGAAAGCCCTGCCCGACCCGGATTTCGGCGCCCTCGACGAGTACGTGGCACCGGAGACCGGCACCGAGACGGCCGTCGCCGGTGTGTTCGCGGATCTGCTGGGCCTGCCACAGGTTTCGGTGGCGGCATCGTTCTTCGACCTCGGTGGCAACTCGCTGTCGGCGATGCGGCTGGCCGCCCGCGCCGGTGCCGTCCTCGGTGTCGAGGTGTCGGTGCGCGACGTCTTCGAGGCGCCGTCCGTCCGGGCCCTGATCGCCGCTGTGTCGGGCCACACCGCCGCGGTGACACCCGTCACCGCGATCTCGCCGCGCCCCGAACCGGTCCCGTTGTCCTACGCGCAGCAGCGCATGTGGTTCATCAACCAGTTCGACACCACGGCGATCACCTACAACGTGCCCGCCGTGCTGCGGCTCACCGGTGAACTCGACGTCGCCGCGTTGCGTGCGGCCGTCATCGACGTGCTCGCGCGGCACGAGATCCTGCGAACCTCGTTCCCCGCCGTCGACGGGGTGCCCAGGCAGCTGATCGGTGCTGTCGAGGAGTTCGACAGGCGCGGGATCTGGCGCGAAACAGACTCCGAGGCCGAGCTTTTCACCGACGCCGCGACGGGGTTCGATGTTGCTGCGCAGTGGCCGGTGCGGGTGCGATTGTGCCGCACGGCCGGCGGCGAGCACCTGCTCGCGGTCATCACCCACCACATCGCGGCCGACGGTGAGTCCCAGCTCCCGCTGGTGACTGACCTGGTGACCGCGTACTCGGCCCGGGCGGCGGGCACCGACCCGGCGTTCGCCCCGCTAGCGGTGCAGTACGCCGACTACACGATCTGGCAGCGTGAGGTGCTCGGAGCGCCGGACGACCCGTCGTCGGCGCTGTCGCGGCAGCTAGGCTACTGGCGCGAACAACTCGCCGATCTGCCGGACGTGCTGGAGTTGCCGTCGGACCGGCCGCGCCCGCCGGTCGCGTCCTACCGGGGACAGCGCACGTCGTTCGGTATCCCGGCGGCGGTCGGGGAGCGGATCGACGCCGTCGCCCGTGAGGCCGGTGTCACACCGTTCATGGTGGTGCACGCGGCGCTGTCGGTGCTGTTGGCCAGGCTGAGCGCCTCCGATGACATCGCTGTGGCGACTCCGGTGGCCGGCCGGGGACAGAGCGCCCTCGATCCGCTCGTCGGCATGTTCGTCAACACCCTCGTGCTGCGCACCCGCGTCGCGGCCGCGGCGCCGTTCACCGAGATCCTCGAGCAGGCCAAGAGCGCCGATCTCGACGCGTTCTCGCACGCCGACATCCCGTTCGAGGCGGTGGTCGAGGCCGTCGATCCGGTTCGCTCCGAGGCCTTCTCGCCGCTGGCGCAGGTCATGCTGTCGTTCGATCCGGGTGCGTCGGTGGCAGAGGCCGAGGTGGCCGTCGCCGGACTGTCCATCGCGCCCGTGGCCGCGCCGGTGGTGCCGGCGCAGCTCGACCTGTCGTTCATCGTGTCGTCGGCACCCGCCGGCCAGGACTGGGCGGGCACGATCATCTCGGCGACGGATCTGTTCGACGAATCGACCGTCGCCGTGTTCGCCGACAGGCTGGTTCGGATCCTCGACGGACTGACGGCGCGGCCCACACTGCCGGTCGGAGATGTGGCCTGGGTTCCGGGCGAGGTCATCGACGGTGCGCTCACGCGTTCGCGCGGCACCGATGTCGTCCTGCCGGGTGAGTCGGTCGTCGACCTCGTCTCGGCGCAGACCGCGCGGTCGCGGCGCGGGTCCGCGCTGTGGTTCGGTGGGCGTGGTGTGTCTTATGCCGAGTTCGGTGCGCGGGTCAATGCTCTTGCCCGCGAATTGATCTCGCAGGGTGTCGGTCCGAATGTGGCCGTGGGCGTGGCCATCGACCGCTCGGTGGAACTGCTGGTGGCGATCCATGCGGTCGTGGCCGCGGGTGGGCAGTATGTGCCGATCGCCACCGACGCACCCGCCGATCGGGTGCGGTACATGCTGGAGACGGCCGGTGTGTCTCTGGTGTTGGTCGCCGATGCGGAATCTCACGTGGTTTCGAGGCTCGTCGCTGACGCTCCTCGCACCTCAACCGGCGGAGGGGCAGCGGCCCACTCGTCGAGCGGTGTAGGGGGAGTGACCGACTCGTTGGTTGAGGTGCGAGGTACGAGCCTCGAAACCGCGCGAGCCGAGAATGTCCGCACCCTGGTCGTCACCTGTGAGGGTGCCGCGGACTTGACGGTCGCTCCGGTGACCGATGCCGATCGCATCGCTTCGCTGTCGCGCGATGATGCGGCGTACACGCTGTTCACGTCGGGTTCGACCGGCCGCCCGAAGGGCGTGACGGTGTCGCATCGGGCGCTGATGAACCGGCTGGAATGGATGCGGGACTGGTACGGCCTGGGCCGTGCGGACACCTTTGTGCAAAAGACACCGATCACGTTCGATGTGTCGGTGTGGGAGTTGTTCCTGCCGTTCATGATCGGCGCAGAACTCGTGGTCGCCGAACCGGGCCGGCACGGCGATGCCGACTACCTGGCCGAACTGATCGGGCAACGGCAGATCTCGGTGATGCACTTCGTGCCGTCGATGCTGGCGGCGTACGTCGACGCGCTCGGTGACGAGCGGCTGGCGGGGCTGACGAGTCTGCGGGTGGTGTTCACCTCGGGTGAGGCGTTGACGGTGCCGCCGTCGCAGGTGTTGTTGTCGGCGTTGCCGGCGGTGCGGCTGGTGAACCTGTACGGGCCCACCGAGGCGGCGGTCGATGTCACCGCGTATGAGGTCGGCCGTGGTGACACCGTCATCCCGATCGGTGTGCCGGTGCCGAATACGTCCACGCTGGTGCTGGACTCGCGGTTGCGTCCGGTGCCGCCGGGCGTGCCGGGCGAGTTGTATCTGGGTGGTGTGCAGGTGGCCCGCGGTTATGCGGGGCAGTCGAGACTGACCGCTGAGCGTTTCGTGGCCGATCCGTATGGTGCGGCGGGTGCCCGGCTGTACCGGACCGGCGACCTGGTGAAGTGGAATGGCGCCGGTGTGATCGAGTACCTGGGCCGTACCGACTTTCAGGTGAAACTGCGTGGTCAGCGGCTGGAGCTCGGTGAGGTCGAGGCGGTGCTGGCGCAGGTGCCCGGTGTGGTGCACGCGGCGGCCGCGGTGGTGAAGACCGGATCGGGTGCCGAACATCTGGTCGGCTATCTCGTCCCGGCCGACGTTCCGGTGGACGCCGTGAAGAGTGTTGTGGCACAAAAGGTTCCCGAGTACATGGTGCCCACGTCGTGGGTCCTGCTCGACGAGGTGCCGCTCAGCGCTGCAGGCAAGCTCGATCGCCGCGCCCTGCCTGCTCCCGACTTCGCCGGTGCCGGTGACGAATTCGTCGCACCGGACGGGGCGGACGAGGAGTTGCTCGCGGCGGTGGTGGCAGGTCTGCTCGGCCACGACCGGGTCGGCGTCACCGACTCGTTCTTCGCGCTCGGCGGCAACTCGCTGTCGGCGATGCGCCTGGCGGCCCGCGCGTCGGACGTGCTCGGCGTCAAGGTGTCGGTCCGCGACGTGTTCGAGGCACCGTCGGTGCGGGGACTGATCGCGGCGACATCCGGCAACGACGGGATGCTCCCGCCGATCACGCCGGCGCAGGAGAGGCCGGCGCGGATCCCGCTGGCCTTTGCCCAACAGCGCATGTGGTTCATCAACCAGCTCGAACCCGACGCGTCCACGTACAACATCCCGCTCGTGGTCAAGCTCACCGGGCATCTCGAGCTGTCGGCGCTGCGCCGCTCGGTGGTCGACCTGGTGGTGCGTCACGAGTCCCTGCGCACCACCTATCCCGCCGTGGACGGTGTTCCGTACCAGGTGATCTCGGACGCCGACGACGTCGAGGAGACCCTCGACTGGGCTGCCGTCGACACGGTCGAGGACCTGTGGGCCGAACTCACCAGAGGGTTCGACGTGTCATCGCAATGGCCTGTGCGCGTGCGGATCACGGGAGGTGCCACCGCTTCCGACGGCGCGGGCGAATGGGTGCTCGGCCTGGTCGTGCACCACATCAGCGCCGACGGAGAGTCGGTTCCGCCGCTCTTCGCAGACCTGGCGACGGCATACCTGGCCGAGACATCCCCCGGCATCAGCGACCCCGCCGAGTTGCCGGTGCAGTTCGCGGACTTCTCGATCTGGCAGCACGAGGTTCTGGGCTCGCCCGACAACCCGGAGTCGATCGCCAGCCGGCAGCTGTCCTACTGGCGCACGGCGCTGGCCGGATTGCCTGATCTCGTCGAGATCCCGACCGACCGTCCGCGCCCGCCGCGGGCAAGCGAACGGGGCGCCTACACCACCTTCGGTGTGCCGTCGGGCATCGCCGATCGGATCGACGCCGCTGCAACGGAGTTCGGTGTCACCCGGTTCATGGTCGTGCAGGCGGCGCTGGCGGCGCTGATCTCCCGGCTGTCGGCCACTGACGACATCGCCATCGCCACCCCGGTCGCCGGTCGCGGCCAGCAGGCACTCGACCGACTGGTCGGCATGTTCGTCAACACCCTCATCCTGCGGACCCGAGTGGACCTCGGCTCCGGCATGCGTGAACTGCTGGCGCAGGTGCGGACGGCCGACCTGGATGCGTTCGCGCACAGTGACGTCCCCTTCGACACCGTCGTCGACGCCTCGGACGCGACACGGTCCGGGGCCTTCGCACCGTTCTCGCAGGTGTCACTGACATTCGAGAAGTCGGGTATCGCCGATTATGAGGGCGGGGAGTCGATCACCGCGGCCGGAGCCGACTCCGGTCTGACCATCACGCCGATGCCGACCGAGGTCTTTCCCGCGCGCCTGGACATCCTAGTGGCCGTCTCCCCGGCCGACGCGGGCGACTGGACCGGATCCATCATCTACGCGACCGACCTGTTCGACGAGTCGACCATGGACGTGTTCGCCGAGAGCCTGCTGCGGATCCTCGATGAGGGCCTTGCGGACACGGACCGCCCGCTGGGCGGGATCCGGCTCGCCGGTGAGCTGGGTGTGGTCAACGGCGGCCCGAAGACCGGACCCAAGGTGCTGGGCGAGCTGCTCAGCGATGCGGCGGCTCGCTGGGGTGATCGCCCAGCGGTCACCGGTGACGGCATCACGCTGACCTACCGTGAGCTCGATGAGCGGTCCAACAGGTTGGCGCGGTGGTTGCTCGGTCGCTACGGGGTCGGTGCCGACGACCTGGTGGCACTGGCGATCCCGCGCTCGGTGCAGGGCCTGACGGCGATCTGGGCGGTGGCCAAGACCGGTGCCGGCTACGTCGCGGTCGACCCGGACTATCCGGCCGATCGGGTCGCGCACATGATCGAGGATTCGGCCGCAATCCTGGGGCTGAGCACCACCGCTGTCGGGGAATTCCCCGTCACCGGTGCGGCGACCTGGGCCCGGCTGGACGAACCGGGCATCGCCGGAGAGATCGCCGCACAGAGCGCGGCGACGATCGCGCCGGGCGAGCTCGTCTCCCCGGTCCGGGAGACCAACATCGCCTACGTCATCTACACCTCGGGTTCCACCGGAAAGCCCAAGGGCGTCGCGGTCACCCACTCCGGTCTGCTGAATCTGGGAACAGAGGAGGTCCGGCGGGCCGAGGTGCCCGAAGGCGCGCGGGTGCTGGGCTTTGCGACGCCGAGCTTCGACGCGTCGGTGTTCGAGTACATGATGGCGACGATGACCGGCGGCACCCTGGTGTACCGACCGCAGGACGCGCTCGGCGGTGAGGTGCTGCAGGACTTCATCAACGGACAGGGCATCACGCTGGTCGGACTCACGCCCACCGTGCTCGCGACCCTCGACCCCGGCACGTTGAGGACGCCGAACCGTATCTACGTCGGCGGCGAGGCCATCAGTCAGCTGCTCGTCGACGAGTGGGCATCGCGCTGGCCGATGCACAACCTGTACGGGCCGACGGAGGCGACGGTGGGTGTCACCATCACCGACGCGATGCGCCCGGGCGACCTGGTGGACCTCGGCGGGCCGATCGCCGGCGCCGACCTGATGGTTCTCGACGCGCTGCTCGGCCCGGTCCCGGTGGGCGTGTCCGGCGAACTGTACATCGCCGGATGCCCGCTGGCCCGTGGCTACCTGCACCGGCCCGACGTGACCGCGGACAGGTTCGTGGCCAACCCATACGGTGCGCCCGGCGAGCGGATGTACCGCACCGGCGACGTGGTGCGCTGGCGGTACGACCACCTGGGCAGGCCGGTCCTGGAGTACTCCGGCCGCAACGACGACCAGGTGAAACTGCGGGGTCTGCGGATCGAGCTCGGCGAGATCGAGGCGGTGCTCAACAGCCACCCCGAGGTGAGTTCGGCGGTGGTCATCGGTGTCGGCGGACAGAACGCGACCGCGCTGGCCGCCTATGTGGTCGGCGACGCCGGCAGCGTCGACGTGGCAGAGCTGAAAGCATTTGTCGCACAGCGGATGCCGGTCCACATGGTGCCAGCCTCGGTGACGGTCCTCGACACGATGCCGCTGACCCCGGTCGGCAAGCTCGACAAGCGGGCGCTGCCGGATCCGATGATCGAGGCGCACCGGTTCGTGGCGCCGGCCACCGATGCCGAAGCGGCGGTCGCTCGGATCTACGCCGACATCCTCGACGTCGACGAGGTGTCGGTCACGGCATCGTTCTTCGACCTCGGCGGCAACTCGCTGTCGGCGACGCGGGTGGTGGCGCGGGCGTCGGAGGTGCTCGGTGTGGCGGTGTCGGTGCGCGAGGTCTTCGACGCGCCGTCGGTGCGTGAGCTGATCGCCGCGGTGTCCGGCAATGCCGCGACCCTGGCGCCGATCGTCGCGGTCGAACCCCGCCCCGACCAGATCCCGTTGTCGTTCGCGCAGGCGCGGATGTGGTTCATCAACCAGTACGACACCACGCAGTCCACCTACAACGTGCCCGCCGTCCTGAGGCTGACCGGTGACCTCGACACCGGTGCGCTCGAACGCTCCCTCGTCGACCTCGTCGAACGCCAGCAGGTGCTGCGGACTGTCTTCCCGACCGTTGAGGGTGTTCCGGGACAACGGATCTGCGATGTCACCGAGTTCGGGCAGCGCGGCATCTGGCAGATCGTGGACACCGAGGAACAGTTGCTCACCGAGGTGTCGGCGGGCTTCGACGTCAGCTCCGAATGGCCGCTGCGCGTGCGTCTGCTGCACGTGAGCGGCGACGAGTACCTGCTTGGTCTGGTGGTACACCACATCGCGGCCGACGGCGAGTCGATGCTGCCGCTGCTCTCGGACATCGTGACCGCGTACACGGCGCGGTCGGCGGGACAGGAACCCGCGTGGCAGCCGCTGGCGGTGCAGTTCGCCGACTTCGCCATCTGGCAGCACGAGGTGCTCGGATCGGCGAGCGAGGAGACCTCGGTGCTCGGCAGGCAGCTCGCGTACTGGCGCGAGCACCTCGCCGGGTTGCCCGAGGTGATCGAGTTGCCCACCGACCGGCCGCGCCCCCAGGTGGCCTCCCGCCGGGGTGACAGTGTGTCGTTCGAGATCCCGGCGCACATCGGGCAGGTCGTCGAGCGCCTGGCCCGCGACAGTGGTGCGACACCGTTCATGGTGGTACACGCCGCACTGTCGGTACTGCTGGCACGGCTGAGCGCGAGCACCGACATCGCGGTGGCCACCCCGATCGCCGGCCGGGGCCGCAGTGTCCTGGAACCGCTGGTGGGCATGTTCGTCAACACCCTCGTCCTGCGCGCCGAGGTCGATCCTTCGGCTTCGTTCACGACGCTGCTCGATCAGATACGCAGCGTTGATCTGGCCGGATTCACCCACGCGGACGTACCGTTCGAATCGGTCGTTGAGGCGGTCGATCCGGTGCGGTCGGAGGCGTTCTCGCCGCTGGCGCAGGTGATGTTCTCCTTCGATCCGGGGGCTTCGGCCACCGATGCGGAGATGTCGCTGACCGGGCTGTCGATCGCCACCCTGCCGCTGCCGCTGATTCCCGCGCAGCTCGACCTGTCCGTCGTCGTCTCCTCGGCGCCGGACGGGTCGGCCTGGGAGGGCGGCATCGTCTACGCGGTCGACCTGTTCGACGCGTCGACGATCGACGCGTTCGCCGGAACCTTCGTCCGGGTGCTCGAGGGGCTGACCGCGCAGCCGTCCACAGCCGTCGGCGACATCGACTGGCTGTCCGCAGACGATGCCAAGCAGGTGGCGCGGGAATCGGCGGGCGGCGCCGTGACGATCCCGGAAGGGTCGCTGCCCGGCGTGCTCGCTGCCCGGGCCGCGAGCAATCCGGATGCGGTTGCCCTGTGGTACGAGGGACGCGAGGTGTCCTACGCCGAGTTCTCGGCCCGGGTCAGTGTGCTTGCCCGCGAGCTGATCTCGGCAGGGATCGGCACCGATGCCGCCGTCGGGGTGAGCATCGACCGCAGCATTGAGATGGTCGTCGCGATCCACGCGGTGGTGGCCGCGGGCGGCCAGTACGTGCCCATCGCCACCGACGCCCCGGCCGACCGGGTGCAGTACATGATGGAGACCGCGGGTGTGGAACTCGTGCTGGTCGGTGCCGCGGGTACGCCGGAGGTGGGCGATGCCCGCACCGTCGTGGTCGATTGTTCGGGGCCGGCCGACCTGTCCGTCGCGCCGGTGACCGATGCCGACCGGCTCACGCCGCTGCGGCCCGACAACGCGATCTACACCCTGTTCACCTCCGGATCCACCGGCAAGCCGAAGGGTGTGACACTCTCGCACGCCGCGGTGCTCAACCGGTTGTGGTGGGGACTGGACGAACTACCCATCGACGAGTCGGATTCGGTGGTGCTCAAGACGCCGTACACCTTTGACGTGTCGGTGCCGGAGTTGTTCGCGCCGTTGATGATCGGCGCCCGCATGGTGGTGCTCAAAGGGGGCGGCCACATCGAGCCGCTCTACGTCGCCGAGATCGTCGAGCGGACCCGGGCGACGATGGTGCACTTCGTGCCGTCGATGCTCGCGGTCTTCGTCGACGTCGTCGGGGTCGAGCGCATCTCCCGGATGGACTCGGTGCGGATCATCTCGCTGACGGGTGAGGCGGTGCCGCCGGCGGTGGCCGCCGACCTGCGTTCGGCGTTGCCGGACATCCTGTTCTACAACTTGTACGGTCCCACCGAGGCCGCGGTCGAGATCACCTGCGAGAGCATCGAACGCGCCGACGCCACCGACTCGTCGGTGCCGATCGGTGTGCCGGTGTGGAACAGCACCTCGCACGTTCTCGACGGCAGGCTGCATCGTGTTCCCGACGGGGTGGTCGGCGAGTTGTACCTGGGCGGGGTGCAACTGGCCCGGGGTTACGCCGCGCGTCCGGATCTGACGGCCGAGCGGTTCGTCGCTGATCCGTTCGGGTCGGGTGAGCGCCTGTACCGGACCGGTGACCTCGTGCGGCGCCGCGCGGACGGGGTGCTGGAGTACCTCGGCCGCACCGACTTCCAGGTGAAGTTGCGGGGCCAGCGAGTCGAGCTGGGTGAGATCGAGGCGGTGATCGCGGCGGCACCGGGTGTGGTGAACGCGGCGGTGATCGTCGCCAAGGCGCCCGGCGGCGGTGACTACCTGGTCGGCTACGTCTCGCCTGCCGAAGCGGACGTTGCCGCCGTCGCGTCGTCGGCACGTGCGTCGCTGGCCGAGTACATGATTCCGTCGGCCTGGATGACACTCGATGAGTTGCCGCTCAACAGCGCGGGCAAGATCGACCGGCGCGCGTTGCCGGCACACGATCCGACGTTGCTGCAGGAGGCCTACGTCGCGCCGGAAGGGCACTACGAGAACATCGTCGCCGCGATCTTCGCCGATGTCCTCGGCCTCGAGCAGGTGTCGGCGGCGGCGTCGTTCTTCGACCTCGGCGGCAACTCGCTGTCGGCGGTGCGGGTCGTCGACAGGCTCCGCAAGGAGTTCACCATCGATGTGGGGCTCGCCTCGCTGTTCTCCGATCCGTCAGTCCGGGCCGTCGCGGCTCTGATCGAATCGGGGGTGCGGGCCAACAACGGGGTGCTGCTGGTCCTGCGGACCCAGGGGAGCCGACGGCCGCTGTTCTGCGTCCATCCGGCCGGTGGTGTGGCGTGGTTCTACGGCGGTTTCGTGCCGTATCTTGCTGACAGACCGATCTACGGCCTGCAGGACCCGCACGTCGTGGCCGACGAGCCGGCTGCGACCGACGTGGTGGAACTGGCCGAGCGTTATGTCCAGGAGATGAAGCAGATCCAGCCGGCGGGTCCGTACAATGTCCTCGGCTGGTCGCTCGGCGGCACGATCGCCCATGCGGTCGTCGCGTTGTTGCAGCGCGAGGGTGACACCGTCGCATACCTGGGTGTGATGGATGCGGTGCTGTTGCCCGTCGATGATGAATCTCAGAGCGCCGATGAATCCGGGAGCGCCGATGAATCCGCTGTCGGCACGGACGCTGTCGTCGGCGATGGGGCTGACGTGCCCGGGAGCGACATCGACGGCGTCACCGGGCAGGAGGAGGCTGCGGGGGTCACCGACACCGGGATCGCGGCCGATCTGCTCGGCGGCTGGCGCGAACTGTTCAATCTCGACGAGAGCACCCAGATCAGCTCTGAGGAGGATCTGATCGGGATGATCCGTGACCAGATCGCCTCGCTGGGACTGCTCACCGCCGACGAGGTCGACCGTGTCGTCGAGGGCTTCCAGACGGCACCCTCGCTGGTGGGCGGGTACCGTCCGCTGGATTACACCGGTGACGTGCAGCTGTTCGTGGCAACCCAGGACAAGAGTGACCCGAGGGCGCTGGCACAGGCGTGGCGTGCCTTTGTCACCGGGGAGATCCGCGAGGTCCTCGTCGACACCTACCATCTCGGGATGGCCGACCCGCAGTCGCTCGAGGTGATCGGGCCCGAGCTCAGCCGTGCACTCGATGCGGCCGACGCCGCGTTCCCTGCCGGTCCGTCCACGGACCGCTGACGCCTACAATATGACCCTGAGAGAAGGAGAAAATGGATGACCAACCCCTTTGACGACGAGAATGGCCGATTCTTCGTGCTGGTCAATCACGAGAATCAGCACTCGCTGTGGCCTACTTTCGCCGACATCCCGGCGGGGTGGACCAAGGTTTTCGGTGAGGACAGTCGCGAGGCGTGCCTGAAGTATGTCGAGGAGAACTGGACCGATCTGCGGCCCAAGAGCCTTATCGACGCCATGGAGGCCGATAAGGCCCAGGGCTGATCGCACTCTCCGCGGGGCGCCCCCGGCCGGCATCCGCCGGCGGGGGCGTTTGCCTTCTCGACCCTCGGTCGGCAGTCGCTGATCTCTGTCGACGCCGGGTCCAGGGTGCATATCGTTCCGCCCCCGAAATGGGGGGTCGAGATAACGATTCGACAACATGACGTGAGTCACTGGAGTCATACTGGCCACTCAACTTGCGTTGCGCCTCAGCTGTTGTTACGTCGTGATACCGATTTGTTACAGAATCCGCCGTATCTATTGATGAAGCAACGTTAGTCGGGCAAACTTGTAGTCGGCGGTATTCCCGTCGAACACGGGAGTTGAAGGGCAGGAGGTAGGCGCCATGCGCACCGATCCCGAGATCGTAGACGTCATCACCGACATCCGTCGGCGTGCTCAAAGCACGCCCAATCTGGTTGCTGTCCGGATGGCCGGACGGGCCATCACGTACCGGCAGCTCGATGAGGGTCTTGCGGGGTACGGCGAAGTGCTGGAGCGTTACGGCATGTCCGACGGCTCCTCGTTCGCCGCCGCACTCATGCACTGCGCGCCAGGTCTTGGACAGGACGCGGGTGAAGCCTGTGCCCGGCGAATCAATGATGCCGCACTGTGGCTCGGCCGCGGTTTGGAACCCCCCGCCCAGCGCGGTCTCCGCATCGTCAGCTGAGACAGGATCCGCACCACAGAGGTGATACGAAGCAAGGTGCACCCACCGCTATGGGTTGGGGGCACCTTGTTCCGTCTGAGTGGTCAGCGACTGCTGGTCACTGGAGGTCGCGCTCGATCTTCGGCCAGGTGGTGTGCAGGTCGTCTTCCCAGTATCCCCAGGAGTGCGTGCCCGTGGGGCGGTAGTTGACCGTCACAGGGATCTTGAGCTGGTGTAGGCGGTCGACCATCTGATGGGTGCACTGGTTGGTGACGGCTTCGATGAACCCGCCGGCGACGTACCGATCCGACCAGAAGAACGCGTCGTTGAGGTCGTGGATGTAGTCGATCTGATCGTGCTTGCCGGGGATGCCCGTTCCAGAGGTGATGTAGATCTTGGTGCCGCGCAGCTTGGCCGCGTTGATGTACGGGTCGTTCTCCCGCCAGCCCGGGCCGTTGAGCGGACCCCACATGTTGGTCACGTCGGCCTTGCCCCGCTGCTCGACGACGTACTTGATGTACTGCTGGCCGAGCGGGTCGCTGGTGCGGGCACATCCGCTGAAGGCGGCGATCGAACGATACAACTTGGGCGCCTTGAGCGCGAGATTGAACACGGACGTGCCGGCCATCGAGATGCCGGCGACGGCGTTGGCGCCC
Organism: Gordonia amarae NBRC 15530; assembly: GCF_000241345.1. GTDB lineage: Bacteria > Actinomycetota > Actinomycetes > Mycobacteriales > Mycobacteriaceae > Gordonia > Gordonia amarae. The sequence goes on along the minus strand of NZ_BAED01000028.1, from coordinate 57,099 downwards.
GTCGTGCTGAACTGCTTGGCGATCAGCGGGGGAAGCTCCTCGGTGATGAAGGTGGCCCACTTGTTGCGGCCCAGGCTGCGATCATCACGCTGCCAGTCGGTGTAGTACGAATACTGACCGCCGACGAAGGACACCACGTACACCTGCTTGTCGGTGAAGTACTCCTTGAACTTGGTCTGTCCCGCCCAGCCGGAGTTCATGATGCCGCCGTTGGCGCCCTGCAGCAGGTATAGGACCGGTGCGGCCTTCTTGCGGTCCTTGGGCACCAGGACCGAGACGTCGATCTTCTTGTCCATCGACTTCGAGTACACCGATAGGGTGACTTCCCGCGGGTTGACGTCGGTGACCTTGGTGATGCTGCTGGGCTTCTCGGGTGCCGCGACCGCCGCACCGCCCGAAGCCAGCGGCAGAATGGCCGCGGCAGCGGCTGCCACCGTGACGGTCAGCAGCCGTGTGCGCAGGCCCGGTGCGCGCGTCTTCCCAGAAATCATCAACCGTCTCCGTTCTTGTCGCGCAGTGGCACGACAACCCCCGGGGCACCGACTGTGTCCCGAATCCCCGCCTCACAGTAGCTGTGGCAGCGCTTACGTCGAGCGGCGGCATAGGAATAACCGCTCAGCGTCAAACTTGTACCATTATCGTCACCAAAAGGGCAGACGTTAGCCCCCAAACGGTTGATTCGGGCAGGACGACTGATCGGACAGGCCCGGGCGGGACCGGATCAGCCTCCGTACTGCTGACCGAACGAGGCGAGCATCTTGACGGCGTCGGAACTCAGTTTCCACTGGCCGTCGATCTTCGCGTAGTTCAGCTTGACGTCGACGGGCATCGGCGCGTGCGGGCTTTTGACGGCAATGGTGGCCTCGGCCTTGTCTCCGGTGACCGCCACACTCTTGACCGTGTAGATGTCGGGGGTGTAGCCGGCGGCGTTGGACGCCTTCGCGTATGCCTGGACCATCATCACGGTTCCGGGGATGGTGGTGTCGACGACTTTCTCGACATCCTCCTTGCTCGACTTGGCATCGACCGCGACGCGCAGGATCTGCTGTGCGCTCTCGCTGGTCAGCTCGGAGGCGGGGGTCTCGGCGCCGGACTCGTCCGCAGGTGCCGACCCGGATGCGGGAGCCGAGGCGTCGGCGGCCTGCGAGGTGCTCGCCGAGGTGCTGGTGTCGTCGGCATCGTCGGAGCAGGCGCCGATACCGAGCACCACCGCGCCGGCGATCGCCACGGCCGCGGCGGACTGTCGAATTCTCATCTGTCACTCCTCGTATTCGGGTTGGCCACCATCAATCTAGCCGCATCGAAAGTGGTCTCAGGGCAACCTACTAAGCCCGTCAGGCTCCCAGGTCGACACGCAGCTTGGGCCAGGTGGCCTTGAGGTCGCTCTCCCAGTAGTCCCATGAGTGGGTGCCGTTGGGACGCAGGCGCAGGTCGAGTGGCACCTTGAGGGCACGTAGCCGGGCCGCGACCTCGCGGGTGCACTTATTGACGGCCGCCTCGATCAGTCCGCCCTGCACAATCAGGTCGGCGAACACCAGCGGGCTGCCCTCGACCCGGGGATTGTCAAACCGGTCGTACGGCCCGGGCAGACCGGTACCGGCGGTCAGATACACCTTCGTCCCGGTGCCGCGCAGCTTGCCGGCGTTGAGATAGGGATCGTTCGCCTTCCAGCCCGGACCGTCGAGCGGGCCCCACATGTTGGTCACGTCGGCGTCGCCGCGGAGTCCGATGACGGTCTTGATGTACTCCTGCCCCAGTGGATCGCTGGTTCGGGCGCAGCCGCTGAAGCCGGCGACCGCCCGGTAGAGCCTCGGCGCCGCGATCGCCAGACCCAGCACCGAGGTACCCGCCATCGAGATGCCGGCGATGCCCCGGACCTTGCTCGTGTTGAAGGTCGACTCGATGAGCGGGGGGAGTTCCTTGGTCAGGAAGGTAGTCCATTTGTTGCGGCCGAGCTGGGGGTCGTCCTTCTGCCAGTCGGTGTAGTACGAGAACGCGCCGCCGATCGGGGTCACCACATAGACGTTCTCCTTGGCGAAGTACTGCTTGTACTTGGTCCTCTGGTCCCATTGCGCGCCGTCCTCGCCGCCGCCGGCGCCGTTGAGCAGGTACAGAGTCGGGCTGGGCCGGTTCCGGTTGCGCGGCACCAGGACGGTGACCGGGATGTTCTTGTCCATCGATGCGGAGTAGACGGTGAGTGTCACCTGCTGGTCGTCGACCTTGGTGTTGTAGACGATGTGGGAGGGGGCGGCCGCCGCAGCACCGGCCCCCGCGATCATCGCGAGCACGGTCGCGAAGACGGCCGACAGGGCCGTGACGACCGTGGTCAGCGAAGTACGACCCGGCTGGTGCGGGCGTGGCCGGGCGGTGTGGAAAGTCATCTCGCTCCATCCTGGTGTGAGCGGCCCAGGTGGTGATGCGTCGTGGCATGGCCGCACTGTTGCGCGATTCTAACGGTTCGCGCGGACACGACACATCGGCTGCATGTCTTTGTCACCGTGGTGGAGCGGGTTCACTCCTGTGTCGTGTCCACTTCCTCCGCATCGCCGAAGGTCATCTCCAGATGCCCGACGGAACTGGTCATCAGGGCATGTTTGCTCAGCTTGAGCCCGCGCAGTTCCTGGGCGATCTCGTGGTCACCGACGGTGAGCGAGGCGCCGCCGATCCGGGTGCGGGTGTTCGCTGTCGCGGTCATCCGCCACGGTGTCGACCGCAGCACACCGTCGAGTTGCGAGTAGGCATTGAGAACCGTCTCGCCGGTGGTATCGGGGACGGGCACGCCCTTGCGGACGGACAGGTCGACGATCAGCTGGCCGTCGGCGCTGACCCGGCCGTGTTTGGTGGGGGAGTCGTGGTCGACGTCGAAGTCGGCGAGGATCTTGGGAAAGCCCCAGATGCCGCGGCCCGCGGCCATGGTGAACTCGCCGTCGACGGGGAGCCGGTGGATGAGGGCGCGGGCATCGCCCTTGGCGAGCGAACGCAGCGCGGCCAGCCTGGATGAGGGCGGGTCGGCGGGATCCTCGACGAGGAAGCACACCCCGAACTCGTTGTAGGGTCCGAGATCACCGTCGATGTAGTCGACGAAAACGAGCATGCACATGGTGCGGCCGGGCCGGATCTGCAGCGGGCGCAAGCGCGCGGTGCCGTCGCCCGCCCGTGCGATCGCCGCCGATGCCGCGTCCGCGTCGGCGGTGAATCCCGCGACGAAGCAGGTGGCGTGACGGATGTGGACAGGCATGGTGACGGTCTGGTCGAGGACCTTGTGGGTAGTGGGGGTCGCCGGCGGCATCGGGTCAGCTCCTGAGTGATCGGGAAGAAAACTAGAACATGTTCTCTTTTGTTGATGATGCCATGCGCGGCAGTTTCCGAGTGGCCGATCGGACCGGCGCCCCAGGGCACTAAACTCCACACCCATGACGGGGCTATCGGGCGACCGAGTACTGCGGGTCGGGATGGTCGACGACCACCGATCGCCGATCTGGGGCATTGAACGGCTGCTGGAATCGGAACCGGACCTGGAACTCGTGTGCGCGGCGAGCACCGTCGACGAATTACTCGCGCACTCGCAACTGCAGAACGAAGGTCTGGATATCGTGATCCTGGATCTGCGGCTCGGTGACGCGTCCACTCCCAGGGAGAATGTGAACCGTCTGACCGACGCGGGGATCGGCACGGTGGTGTACACCTCCGGTGAACACCCGGCGCTGCTGCGTTCGGCGGCCAAGGCAGGCGTGCTCGGAGTGGTGCTCAAGTCGGCGTCGGAGGCCGAGATCATCGGCGCCATCCGCGCCGCCGCCCAGGGCAACGAGGTGCTGACCACCGAGTGGGCCGCCGCCATCGACGGCGATCCGGAACTGGCCGCGGTCGACCTCAGCCCACAGTTGCAGAAGGTTCTCGCCCTCTACGCCTCGGGGGAGACGTCGGTGACCGTCGGCCGCGAACTCGGCGTCACCGCCGACACGGTCAACGAGTACCTCAAACGGATCAGGCAGAAGTACGCCGACGCGGGCAGGCCCACCCGTACCAAGGTCGACCTGTTCAAACGTGCCGTCGAGGACGGCTGGCTGCCGGTACCCGAACGCGGATCCGACAGGCTCGCCGGACCCGCCGACGGCGACCGTTGACCGCAGGACACCCGCCGGCAGGGTGGCGGGAGCGGCAGACGATGCTGCGGGCGCGTGTCGCCGAGATCCTGATGCGCCCGCGCACCGATCGCAAGAGGATCGTCGCCTCACAGACCGCGCGTCTGCAGGTATTCGGCGGCTACCTGTTGCTCAGCGGTGTGCTGGTGAGTCTGGGGCTCGCCATCCCGGCGATGCCGACCGAGCACGCGGCGGCATGGTTCGACCCGGTGGCACTCGCGCTGCTCACCGTTCCGACCATCGGTGTGGCGATCGCGGCGTGGAATCGCAACATGCGCCTGCTGGGAATCGGCACGAACGGCTACGTGTGGGCGTACTTCGCGGACATCGGGCTGTGGTTTGCCGCTTGGGACGGTGTGCGGATTGAGGACACGCCGGTCAACTGGCTGACCACGCTGGCCGGCATGGCGGCGTTCGCGACCGTGATCACCCGATCGTTCGGGAAGGCGATGCTGGTGCTCATCGCCAGCATCGTGGGGTGCGTCTGGATGAACGCCGCGACGGCGGCGGAGGGGTTGAGCCGGGAGTTGATCGCGACCGGGATTTGGCCCTTGATCTTCGCCGGACTGCTGCTGTCTCTCGCGTACAAGACCCTGGAGACGGTCCGTGAATACGACGGCGCGCGGGCGCTGGCGATCGAGGAGGCCGTCATCGAGGCGGGACTGGTCGCGCGCAACCGTGAACGCGCCCGATTTGACGCCCTCGTCCACGATCGCGTCATCGCCACGCTCATCGCGGCCGAACCGGGTCCGCAAAGCGACACGACCATCACCCAGGCGCGGTCCGCGCTGAGCGAACTCGACAGGCTGGCCTCGGGCGGAACCGATGGGGCAACGCTCGGCGGGACCGAGGCCCTGGCCCGGATGCGCGATGCGGTGTCCGGTCTCAGCGACCGGGTGGAAGTGCGAGTCGAGGCCCAGCTCGGCGCGGATGCCTCTCGCGGTCCCGATCCGGAAGTTCCCGATCTTGAAGTTCCCGGTCTTGAAGATCCCGGCGCTGACGATTCCGGACCGGTGTCCTATCCGTCACCGGTGGTCCATGCGATCACCGAGGCCATGGGCGAAGCGGTACGCAACAGCCTGCGGCACGCCGGTCCGGAGGCGAACATCGCCGTGCTCATCGAGATGAGGTCCCGGTTTGTCCGCGTGACGGTGTCCGACGACGGCAAGGGTTTCGATGCGGACGCCGTTCCTCCTGAAAGGCTCGGTATCGCGGTCAGTATCGGTCGCAGGATGGCGCTGATCGACGGCGGCTGGGGCAGGCTGCGCAGCGTCATCGACCGGGGTACCACGGTGCAGGTCGGCTGGAGCGGCTCATGACGTCGATGCTGAGACAGCGCTACCTGCTCGATCCGGGCCGACACGGTCTGATCGACGCGATGGGCCTGCGGACGTACCGGTTCGCGCTGCAGGTCATGTTCTTCGTGGTCATGTGCGTGATCATCGCGGCGGTCGATCCGACGCCGGTGAATTGGTGGATCTACGTACCCGGCCTGATGCTGGCGACCATCGGTATCGAGGTTGCCGCGCGGGCACCGGGTGACCCGATCGAGACCCGGAGCGCGGCGCTCGCCGCGGGGCTGTCCATGACGACGTATCCGGCGATCCTCCTCGCCTATGACGGGCAGGCCTGTATCGGTGCGCTCACCCTGATCGGCGTCGGGTCACTGAGCGCCGTGTTGTTGTTCCTGCGCGGAGCTGTGGTGCTGACCTGTGTGGCGATGGGGGTGCACATCCTCGTGGGCTGGTCGGTGGCCACGGTCGCGGGTATCGACCCGGTGCCGCAGTTGGTCCAGCACTTCAATCTCGCGCCGGCCCTGGCGGTGGTCGGCCTGTGCGGGATCATCGCCCGGCCCGCGGTGTCGGCCGTGATGGACATGCGCACGCAGATCATGCAGGAGGCCGCCGCGGCGGCGGCGCAGGCCGCGGCATTGCGGGAACGCGACGCCCAACTGGGCAGGCTCGACGACGACACCCGCGACATGCTCGAACGGATCGCGGCGGGCGAGGAGTTCACCGCCGCCGACGTCCATCGCTGCCGGCTCATCCAGGCCCGGCTGCGGGACGGGATCCGGGCGCCGAGCCTGGACACCCCCGAACTGTCCGACACCGTCTGGGCGGCGCGCGATCGCGGGGTACGGGTGACCCTGCTCGACGACCGGTCCGGTGGGGGACAGGTCATGCGGGACGCGCTCGAACGGGTGCACGAGGCGGCGATCGAGGTCATCGCCGGGGCGGACAGCCCGGACGAGGTGACGGTACGGATCCTGCCGATGGGCCGCGAGCACCTTGCGACCGTCGTCTCCCGCTCGCCGGACGGTGGTGTTCGTCTCGAATTCGGTGTCGACGGCTCTCTGACCTGAGCGTTTGCCGGTTGCGGCCCCGATGACCCTATTTCTGGGTCTAGCGTCCAAGTTCGCCTGCCCGATAGCCTTTTGGCCACATGTGAGACCACCCTCCCCGGTGTCGTCTCTCATAAAGACTCAAAGCCGATCCGTAGGGGGTTAGGACATGGGATTTGATGGCAGGGCTTCGGCCCGCGCGGTGCGGCACAGCACCGCGGGAATGAACCGGGCGCCGCTGCGTCGGGACGTGTCGGGCGAGGCCCCGCTCGCGCGCCTGGCCGACTACCGCCCCGACTCGGTGTTCGGTCAGCTGACCAAACCCGACCTGTCCGCCCGTGAGGTCGAGGTGCTGCTCACCTGGCTCGCGTCGGAATCCAAGGAACAGGCCGCCGACACCCTGTTCATCTCGGCGTCCACGGTCAGTACCCACCTCGCCCGTATCCGGGCCAAGTACGCGGCGGCCGGCCGTACCGCCCCCACCAAGACCCACCTGTTCGCCCGGGCCCTCCAGGACGGTTACACCAGCCTGGATAGATGGTGAATTTGGTTTCTACCTGCGAGTCTTCTACACTTGACGGGTTGCCTACGGCGCTGCGTGCGTCGTGAATCGGTTCGCGAACCCCCTCCGGCTCCTCACCTCGGTGATTTCCGGTGGCAGGCGCGTGTCCGGTGGCGACAGACCGTGTGCGTCGGGTCGGAAATCCGGCGCACATAAAGTTCCAGGTCAAGGAGACTACGCACTGTGATTCAGCAGGAATCGCGTCTGCGCGTCGCCGACAACACCGGTGCCAAGGAAATCCTGTGCATCCGCGTGCTCGGCGGATCGTCGCGACGTTACGCAGGCATTGGTGACGTCATCGTCGCCACTGTCAAGGACGCCATCCCCGGTGGCAACGTGAAGAAGGGCGAGGTCGTCAAGGCCGTCATCGTCCGCACCGTCAAGGAGCGTCGCCGCCCGGACGGCAGCTACATCCGTTTCGACGAGAATGCCGCCGTCATCCTCAAGAACGAGAGCGACCCGCGCGGTACCCGCATCTTCGGCCCCGTCGGCCGCGAGCTGCGTGACAAGAAGTTCATGAAGATCGTGTCGCTGGCACCGGAGGTGATCTGACATGAAGGTGCACAAGGGTGACACCGTGATCGTCATCTCGGGCAAGGACAAGGGCGCCAAGGGCAAGGTCATCCAGGCCTTCCCGAAGCAGCAGCGTGTCCTGGTCGAGGGCGTCAACCGAATCAAGAAGCACACCGCCGCGTCGGCCAACGAGCGCGGTGCCTCCTCCGGCGGCATCGTGACTCAGGAAGCCCCCATCCACGTGTCCAACGTGATGGTTGTGGACTCCGACGGCAACCCCACCCGCGTCGGGTACCGCATCGATGAGGAGTCCGGCAAGAAGGTCCGGATCTCGCGCAAGAGCGGGAAGGACATCTGAGCATGACCACCACCGAAAAAGTCACTCCCCGCCTGAAGACCCGCTACCGCGAGGAAATCAAGGCCGAGCTGAACAAAGAATTCGACTACGCCAACGTGATGCAGATCCCGGGCGTGGTCAAGGTCGTCGTCAACATGGGTGTGGGCGATGCCGCCCGCGACGCCAAGCTGATCAACGGCGCCGTGGCCGACCTGGAGCTGATCACCGGTCAGCGTCCGGAGATCCGTCGCGCCCGCAAGTCGATCGCGCAGTTCAAGCTGCGTGAGGGCATGCCGATCGGCGCCCGCGTCACCCTGCGTGGCGACCGGATGTGGGAGTTCCTCGACCGTCTCGTGTCGATCGCGCTGCCCCGTATCCGCGACTTCCGCGGCCTGTCGGACCGTCAGTTCGACGGCAACGGCAACTACACGTTCGGCCTGAACGAGCAGTCGATGTTCCACGAGATCAACATCGACAAGATCGATCGTCCGCGCGGTATGGACATCACCGTCGTCACCACCGCCACCAACGACGACGAAGGCCGTGCGCTGCTGCGTCACCTCGGCTTCCCGTTCAAAGACAACAACGCCAAGGAGGCCTGACATGGCAAAGAAGGCTCTGGTCAACAAGGCCGCCAAGAAGCCGAAGTTCGCCGTGCGCGGCTACACCCGGTGCAACAAGTGCGGCCGTCCGCACTCGGTGTACCGCAAGTTCGGCCTGTGCCGCGTGTGCCTGCGCGACATGGCTCATGCCGGCGAGCTGCCGGGCGTGCAGAAGTCCAGCTGGTGACGCCTCCGGCTCACTGAGCCGGTAACGACATCCGACGACCCCACCTTCGATGCAGTTGAAGGTGGGGTCGTCGCGTTTCGATTCTTGATGTTCGCTACGCATCCGGATGGTTCGACAGTCAGACCGAGGACCTCATTCTCTGCAGGGTCACACACACCGGTTTGCTGCGGCTGTTGTCCAATCCGTCGGTGATGGGTCGAGCAGTGCGCGCCGGATCCAAACTTGCATCGTTGACCCGGTAGACCGGCGTAATGTAATTTACATCACAGAGAATTGTATTCTCCATCCGGGGTATCAAGGTTCCGGAGTGACCTCGGTGGGCAATATTCGTCGTCCGGCCTGCGTCGGCGAGCTCGAAGTTGTCAGTTGATCATCAACCAGCCCAAATGATTTCGGAGGCATCAGCCCGATGGATGTGCAGCAACGTCACAGAGTGGTCCAGTGGACCACGGGCAAGGTCGGTTCGTTGAGCCTACGGGGCATCCTCGACGACCCGCGTCTCGAACTCGCCGGGGTGTACGCGTTCTCACCGGACAAGGTGGGCACCGACGCCGGCGTCCTGTGTGGACGGCCGGAGGTAGGGATCGCCGCGACCGACGATATCGGGGACATCCTCGCGAGCGACGCGGACGTCGTGCTGTACACCCCGCAACTGGCCGACCTCGATCACCTGACGACCCTGCTCGAGAACGGGCTGGACGTGGTCAGCACCAACCTGCTGCTCAACGTCGGCGGTCTGCGTGGTGAGGTCTCCGAGCGCCTGCGCAAGGCGTGCGACAAGGGCAACAGTTCGCTTTACATCAGTGGCGTCAATCCCGGCTGGATCAACACCGTGACCGCCGCGATGACTGCGGTCTGCCGCGATGTCCGCTCGGTGACGATCTCCGAGTCAGCCGACGTCTCGGTGTACGAATCCCCGGAGACCTGGCAGATGTTCGGCATCGGCCAGCCCGAGCCACCCGACTCCCATGACATGGCGCAGATGGCGCTGCTCAGCTTCCGCGACGCCGTCGAGCGTCTCGCGGCCTCCCTGCACACCACCGTTGACAGCGTCGACTTCACCATCGAATATGCCACCGCCGCAAGCACCGTCGATCTGGGCTGGATGACGATCGAGAAGGACACCCTTGCCGCGCTGCGCGGTGGCTGGACCGGCGTCACCCCCACCGGCGTCGTCCTGAGGTCCGACGTCGCCTGGTACCTGACGCCGGATCTCAACTGCGACTGGCAGTTCCTCGACGACCACTACCGCATCACCGTCGACGGCGAACCCGGTCTGGACACCCGCGTCCGGTTCCTGCCGCCCGACTCCTGGGGCAACCACGACTGGGACACCATGACCGCGATGCCCGCGGTCCACGCCATCCCCGCGGTCCGCGCGGCGTCCCCCGGCATCCTCGGTCTCGACGACGCGGGGCTGTCTGCTGCGCCCGTAGGTCTCTGGTCGCGTTGATCTGAGGCGCTGGGGGTTTTGCTGTCTGCTGCGCCCGTAGGACTGTGGGTCCGCAACTAGCTACTCGACCTAGGCGAAAACCTTGCTGCCGGTGCTGGATTCCGGAACCGACAGCAAGGTTCACGCGTTGGGTCCGGGATTCGTCAGGTGCGGTCTTGTTTACGTATGACGAAGGCCGTGATCAGGGCGGCGGCCACCGCGAACGCACTGAGCAGGGCCAGGCCGACGGTGTAGCTGTGGGCGTCGGCGTCGTAAGTGGCGCCCATGACTATCGGTGGGAAGAAGCCGCCGAGTCCGCCTGCGGCACCGACGATTCCAGTGACCGATCCGACTCGTGCGGCGGGCGCAACCTGGGCGACCCAGGTGAACACTGACCCTGATCCGAGGCCCATGAACAGTGCCATCAGCACAAAGTTGATGCCGGCGGGGATTTCCAGTGGTGGTTCGGTGAGCATCCAGATGGCCAGTATCGCGGCGCCCGCGCAGGAGATGAAGGTGATCAGGCGCGGCCCGAACTTGTCGGCCAGCACTCCACCGCAGGGCCGGGCGATCACCGCGGCGATCGCGAATCCGGCGGTGCGGGTACCCGCACCCTGCGCGTCGATGGCGTACACATCGTTGAGGTAGGTGGGCAGGTAGGTGGAGAAGGCGACGAACCCACCGAACGCTGCCGCGTACAGGAATCCCATCTCCCAGGTGATGGGCAGTTTGGCGGCGCCGGTCAGCTTGGGGATCACCGGGTCATGATTGGGTGACCACCGCGGTGAGTCGTGCATGAACATCCGGCAGATCACGGCGACCACCACCAGGGCGACAGCGATGATCACGTGGGTGGCGAAGTACCCGAACCAGTCGACGAATCGGGGCGTGAAGAATGCCGACAGTGCGGTACCGCCCATGCCGGCGCCGAAAACACCGGTGGCGAAACCGCGTCGGGCCGGGTCGTACCAGGCGTTGACGAACGGGATACCGACGGCGAAGGTGGTGCCGCCTACGCCGAGGAAGAATCCGATCACCAGGAGCATCGCATAGCTGTCGAGTTCGCCGGCGACGGCGATGAGCAACACAAACGGCACCGTCAGCAGCAACAGTGCCGGAAACATGGTGCGGCCGCCGTAGCGGTCGGTGAGCGCGCCGGTGATGATGCGGCCGAGCGATCCGACGAGCACCGGAATCGCGACGAGTATCGACTTCTGGCCCGCGGACAGGTCGAGGTCGGCGGCGTATCTGATGGCCAAGGGTCCCACCAGGTTCCACGCCCAGAAGCTGATGGCGAATGCGAGTGTGGCCAGGGCCAGGTTGGTGGCCTGGGCGCGGGCGGTGATTACCGGGGCGGGCGTTTGCGTGGTCACTGGTCGCGATCCTTCACTCCGACGGGAGCCCAACCACGTCGTGCCGGCCGAGCGCCCGGGGCGGGCATCCGGTCGCGGCTGCGGTAGACGATGTAGGGCCGGAACAGGTAATGCAGTGGCGCGGTGAAGATGTGGATGAGACGGGTGAACGGGACAAGGCAGAACAGCGCCATCCCGATCAGTACGTGCACGTGAAAGCGCAACGGGGCCTCGGACATCGCGTCGATATCGGGGTGCAGGTAGAAGATCGACCGGAACCAGGGGGCGACGGTCTCCCGGTAGTTGACGCCCTCGCCGTGCGGGTCGACGGCGCCGACGAGGGTGATGAACGTGCCTGCCAGCAACGCGGAGACGAGTACGACGTACATGAGTTTGTCGTTGCGGGTGGTGGCCATGAACACAGGCCCGGTGCGTCTGCGCCGGTAGATGAGCAGCGCGCAACCCACCACGGTCGCGGCGGCGGCGATGAGGCCCGAGATGGCGGCCGTCCAGTGGTAGAGGTCCTCGGAGATGCCGAAGAATTCGGTCCACGATTCGGGGATCACCAGGCCGATGGCGTGGCCGGCGATCACCACGAGGATGCCGTAGTGGAACAGTGGTGAGGCGATACGCAGCAGCCGAGACTCGTAGAGCTCGGACGAGCGTGTGGTCCAGCCGAATTTGTCGTAACGGTACCGCCAGATGGTGCCACCGATCACGAGAAGCAAGGTCACATAGGGGATCACACCCCACAGAACGATATCCATCGGTTACCTCCGGGCCGGTCCGGCCACCGGGTTCAGCGGCAGCAGGCGGGGGTCGTAGGGTTCCAGGCCCACCGTCTCGACCGGAATCTGCGCCGGCGCGGGCGCGAACGTGTCCGGCGCCTCCGGCAGGGTCAGCGTGAGGGCGGTGAGGACGTCGGCGTACCCGCTGCCCCGCTCGCGCAGGGCCCGCCCGATCTGCTCGAGCGCGGTGCGGTATCGGCCGAGAAAGGCGACACCGCCTTCCGGGTCGGCGCGGGCGCAGAACTCCAGGACGATCGGCAGGTGGTCGGGCAGTTCGCCGCGCAGATCGGTGACGAATCCGCTGTCACGGTAGAGCTGTTTGACCGCGGCCAGTGCCTCACCTCGCCGCCGGGTGTCGCCGTCGGTCCAGTACGTCAGGTACAGGGTGTGTTTGCGGGACAGGTCGAACACGTCGACGTAGCTGTGGCGCAGATCGTCGGGCGACGTGGTGAGCAGTGTGTCGACGACACCGGCCAGCAGGGCCACCGGCTCGCTGTCGGGCTGTTCGTCGAGGGCGGCGCGCAGCGTCGGCAGCAGTTCCAGGAGCTGGTCGTCAGGGTAGCTCAGGCACCACGACGCGACCTGGTGCACCACCCGCCAGTCGGTGGCCGCGGGTTTCCGTTGCAGCACAGGGATTCTCATGACCGTGACTCCTTGTCGGGGAACAATCCGGCCGGTACTCCGTTGCCGTCCCAGTTGAGAAGGTTGGTGCGACCGGCGAGCGCGGATTTCCCGGCGGCCGAGTCGCTGGTCTGCCGCTGTTTCAGCGCGTGGAAGGTTTCCACCGATACCGGGGCCGGACGCCCGCTGGCTTCCCCGAAGATCCCCGAGTCGAACATGCCCGGTCCGCCGTCGAAGTCGAGCGAACACGCCGCCTCGTCGAGACCGCCTGCCTGTTCGCTGTGCGCGGTCGGAATCACGTAGCGGTCCTGGTATTTGGCGATGGCGAGCAGCCGGTACATCTCGTACACCTGCTCCTCGGTCATCCCGACCGCGGCCGGGATCTCGGGCCGGGTCTCGCGGCCTAGGGTCACATCACGCATGTACGACCGCATCGCCGCCAGCTTGCGCAGCACCCCGTCGACGACGGCGGTGTCACCGGCGGTGAACAGTTCGGCCAGATACTCGACCGGGATCCGCAGCGCGTCGATGGCGCCGAACAGGTTGGTGTGTGATTCGGCGTCGTGGCCCTGATCGGCGAGCAGGTCGACGATCGGGGACAGCGGCGGGATGTACCAGACCATCGGCATGGTGCGGTATTCCGGATGCAGCGGCAGCGCCACCTTGTACTTCTTGGCCAGCGCGTACACCGGTGATTTGCGGGCGGCCGCCAGCCAGTCGTCGCTGATGCCGTTCTCCCGCGCGGCGGCGGCGACCTTCGGGTCGTCGGGGTCGAGCAGCAGGTCGAGTTGTGCCTGGTACAGGTCCTTCTCGTCGGGTGTCGACGCCGCGGCCGTCACCGCGTCGGCATCGTAGAGGAACACCCCGAGGTAGCGCAGCCGGCCGACGCAGGTCTCCGAACACACCGTCGGCAGCCCGGCCTCCACCCGCGGATAGCAGAGGGTGCATTTCTCGGCTTTCCCCGACTTGTGGTTGAAGTAGATCTTCTTGTACGGGCAGCCGGTGATGCACTGGCGCCAGCCGCGGCACTGGTCCTGATCGACCAGCACGATGCCGTCCTCGCTGCGCTTGTAGATCGCTCCCGACGGGCACGATGCCATGCACGACGGGTTGAGGCAGTGTTCGCAGATGCGCGGCAGGTAGAACATGAACGTCTGCTCGAAGCTGAACTTGATCGCCTCCTCGGACTCCTTGCGGAGCTTGGCGACGATCGGGTCGAGGTGGCCGAGTTCGCTTGTGCCGCCCAGGTTGTCGTCCCAGTTGGCCGACCACGAGACCTTCATGTCCTCGCCGGTGAGCAGCGACTTGGGCCGGGCGACGGGGAAATCGTCCCCGAGCGGTGCCTCCACGAGTGTCTGGTAGTCGTAGGTCCACGGCTCGTAGTAGTCGTCGATGGTGGGCTGTACCGGGCTGGCGAACAGGGTCAGCAGCTTCTGCAATCGTCCGCCGGTGCGCAGCCGCAGCTTGCCGCGCCGGTTGAGTTTCCAACCGCCGCGCCACTTCTCCTGATTCTCGTAGCGGCGTGGATAGCCCTGGCCGGGGCGGGTTTCCACATTGTTGAACCACACGTACTCGGTGCCCGCGCGGTTGGTCCACGCCTGTTTGCAGGTGACCGAGCAGGTGTGGCAGCCGATGCATTTGTCGAGATTCATCACCATCCCGACCTGAGCCATGACGCGCATCAGTAGGTCACCTCCTGGTTGCGTTTGCGGATTGTCGACACCATGTCGCGCTGATTGCCGGTGGGTCCGAGATAGTTGAACGCGTACGAGAGCTGGGCGTAACCGCCGATGAGGTGGGTGGGTTTGACCAGCAGCCGGGTCACCGAATTGTGGATGCCGCCACGCCTGCCGGTGGCCTCGGACTTGGGCACGTCGATGGTGCGTTCCTGTGCGTGATGCACGTACACAACGCCTTGGGGCATCCGGTGGCTGACCACGGCCCGGCACACCAGCACCCCGTTGGCGTTGGTGCATTCGATCCAGTCGTTGTCGGCGACGTCGATGGCGGCGGCGTCGTCCGGACTCATCCACGCGGTGGGGCCGCCCCGGGAGAGCGACAGCATGAACAGGTTGTCCTGATATTCCGAATGGATCGACCATTTGGAGTGCGGGGTCAGGTAGCGGACCGTGATCTGTTGTGCCCCATCCGGTCCCAGTGTGGGTTCGGCGAACAGCTTGTGCATGTCCAGGGGCGGGCGGTAGGTGGGCAGCGATTCGCCGACGTCGATCATCCAGTCGTGATCGAGGTAGAAATGCATGCGGCCGGTGAGGGTGTGAAAGGGTTTGAGCCGTTCGATGTTCACCGTGAACGGGGCGTAGCGTCGTCCGCCGGTCTCCGACCCGGACCATTCGGGGGAGGTGATGACGGGTACCGGCGCGCGCTGGGTGTCGGCGAAGGTGATCCGCTTCTCCTCCGATCCGCGCGCGAGGTCCTCGAGCAGGAATCCGACACGTTTCTGCAGGGTGCGAAAACCCTGCACGGCGAGTTCGCCGTTGGTGGTGCCCGACAGCGTCAGGATCGCCTCGGCGAGTTTGGCGTCGGTGTCGATGGCGGGCCGGCCGTCGGCGGCGCCGCCGAGCATCACCCCGTTCGCCTTGGCGAGCTTCTCGGTCTGCTCTTTGAGGTCGAAGGTGACGTTCTTGACGGTGAAACCGAGTTTGTCGGCGAGCGGCCCGACGGCGGCCAGCTTGTCGGCGATCGCGGTGTAATCACGTTCGGCCACCACGAAGTTCGGGGCGTTCTTGCCGGGCCGCACCGGGTGGGCACCGCCCTGCCAGTCCAGGACCCGGCCGTGTGGCTGCGCCATCTCGCCGGGGGTGTCGTGCTGCACCGGCACGCTCACCAGGTCCTTACGCACCCCCAGATGCTTGCCGGACAGCTCCGAAAGGCGCTGCGCCAGTTTGTGGAACAGGTCGAAGTCGGACTTCGCCTCCCACGGCGGGTCGATGGCGGGGGAGAAGGCGTGCACATACGGGTGCATATCGGTCGACGACAGGTCGTGCTTCTCATACCAGGTGGCCGCGGGCAGCACCACATCCGAGAGCAGAGTGGTCGAGGTCATCCGGAAATCCGCCGACAGCAGCAGATCGAGCTTGCCCTCGGGCGGATACTCGTGCCAGGCCACGTCGGTGGGCCGCGGGGCGTTCGGGTTCTCGGTCCCGAGCACGTTGTGGTGGGTACCGAGCAGCGTCCGCAGGAAATACTCGTTGCCCTTGGCCGACGAGCCGAGCAGATTGGACCGCCACAGCACCAGGGTGCGCGGCCAGTTCTCCGGGGCGTCGACGTCACTGATTGCGGGCGTCAGCGTCCCGTCCTGCAGCCGGGAGGCGACATAGGCGGCCGGGTTGTCGGCGGCACCGGTGTCGACGGCTGCGGTGGCCTCGTCGGCGACGTCGAGGGGGTTGCTGCTGAACTGCGGGTAGAACGGCATCCAGCCCAGCCGTGCCGACTGGGCGATCGCGTCGGCGGTGTGCCGGTCGCCGAGCGCACCCGTCGCCAAGGGAGAGGCGAGCGAGGCGGTGGAGTAGCCGTCGTTGCGCCACTGCCCGGTGTGCATGTACCAGTACGACGTACCGGTCATGGTGCGCGGTGGCCGCGACCAGTCCAGCGCGTTGGCCAGCGAGATCCAGCCGGTGATGGGCCGGCACTTCTCCTGCCCCACATAGTGGGCCCAGCCGCCGCCGTTGCGGCCCATGCAGCCGGTGAGGAGCAACAGGGTGAGGATGGCGCGATAGGTGGCGTCGCCGTGGAACCACTGGCAGATGCCGGCGCCCATGATGATCATCGACCGGCCGTCGGAGTCGACGGCGTTCTGTGCGAACTCGCGGGCCACCCGGATAGCGGCCTCGGCGGGGACGCTGGTGATCTCCGCCTGCCAGGCCGGGGTGTAGGGCGCGTTCGCGTCGTCGTAGCCGGTGGGCCACCGCCCGGGCAGGCCGTCGCGGGCGACGCCGTACTGGGCAAGCATCAGGTCGAAGACGGTGGTGACCAGCCGTCCGCCGACGCGGACGGCGGGCACCCCGCGGGAGGTGACCACGCCGCTGCCGTCTGGGGTGTCGAAGGCGGCGAACGACACCGGAACACGTTCGGCACCGTCCCGCTCGTACAGCGTGAGCGCCGGCGTCACCCCTTCGAGATCGAGGTTCCACTTGCCGTTGCCGTCGTCGGAATAGCGGAAACCCATGGAGCCGTTGGGGATCACGGTCTCGCCGGTGGCCTCGTCGAGCAGCACCGTCCGCCACGCGGCGTCGTCACCCTCCTCGCCCAGGTCGTCGACGGTCACGAATTTGCCAGGCACATAACCGGAGTCGTGTTCGTCGAGGTGGATCAGGAACGGCAGATCGGTGTAGGTGCGCACATACTTGTCGAAGAACTCGGTGCGGGCGTCGACGAAGAATTCCTTGAGGATCACGTGCCCCATCGCCATCGCGAGGGCGGCGTCGGTCCCTGCCTGGGCGGGCAGCCATTCGTCGGCGAACTTGGTGTTGTCGGCATAGTCCGGGCTGACGGTGACCACCTTGGTGCCGCGGTAGCGGACCTCGGCCATCCAGTGCGCGTCCGGGGTGCGGGTGACCGGAACGTTGGACCCCCACATCATCAGATACGTGGCATCCCACCAGTCGCCGGACTCGGGGACGTCGGTCTGATCGCCGAACACCTGCGGGCTGGCCACGGGCAGGTCGGCATACCAGTCGTAGAACGAGGTCATGACCCCGCCGATGAGCTGGATGAATCGGGTTCCCACACAATGGGACACCATCGACATCGCGGGAATGGGGGAGAATCCGGAACAGCGATCGGGGCCATAGGTCTTGATGGTGTGCACGTGCGCGGCGGCGGCGATGTCGATCGCCTCCTCCCAGCTCACCCGTACCAGGCCACCCTTGCCGCGGGCCTGCTGGTAGGCGCGCCTGCGCAACGGATCGCCGACGACATCGGCCCAGGCGAGTACCGAATCACCCAGTCGCGCTTTGGCTTCGCGGAACATCTCCACGAGAACGCCACGGGCGTACGGGTACCGGACACGGGTGGGTGAGTAGGTGTACCAGGAGAACGCCGCACCGCGCGGGCAGCCGCGCGGCTCGTATTCGGGCCGGTCCGGGCCCACCGACGGGTAGTCGGTTTCCTGGGTCTCCCAGGTGATGATGCCGTCCTTGACGTACACCTTCCACGAACACGAGCCGGTGCAGTTGACGCCGTGCGTGGACCGGACGATCTTGTCGTGGCTCCACCGGTCGCGGTAGAACACGTCACCGGCGCGGCCGCCTTCGCGGAACACGGCGCGTGCGTCGTCGGATTCGTCCCAGCGCGTGAAGAACCGGCCGAGGTCGAGGAGTGCCGTCGCGGCCTTCCCCTGAACATCAGATGAGCGGGCCATGGGCTCACCCTACGAGCGATTACTACCGTTTGTCGGACACCGTTATCCGGGTTCGGCCTCGTGAGAGTGGTTGCGGTGAACTGCATGCCAGTAGTCTCTGCCTGCACGCGTCAGGCACAGTGGCAAAAGTCCCGAATTGGTCCTACCTTTCACCCTATGGATCGGCGAAATCTCGAGCGTTGCCCAGAAAATTGGTAGGGAAGACTCGTATTTCACATCTATTTAGACGCGTCTGTGAGGTGTATTTCGTTCCCGACACAATTGAGGGGTCGCGTCTCCTCTGTCCGCGATCGGGACGAGATCGACGCTGTCAGCTCCGGAATCCAGATCCTGCAGCATGTGTGTGGGTTGGCGATGCCTTCTGAGCTGAGCGAGTGATCCATCCTCGGGTCATGGGCCGAGGAGTGCGAGTGGCACCACGGCGATCCCGTCTGGGCGCCTATAGGCGGTCGTGCCCGTTGTGACGACCACGAGATCAACCACGCGGGCCATGCGGTCGCCATACGAGTGATTACTACCGCTTGTCGGAGATTGCTTTCCAGGTGCTGGCGACGACGGGTGTCACGCCACGCCAAACGTCGCGAAGTGTTTGGGTCGATCCCGCCATTTCGGTGTCCAATATCCCTTCCCGAATCAGCCAAACTACCTGTGGTTGACGAGGACTCGGGCGCTTCAGGCGAAATACCAACCGTGACAGCGATTTTGACGTGATTGTGAGGCCGATTTCAGTACCGACACGATCGAGAACGGACTGCCATCGTTGTGTGACTGCACCGTCAATAGCCAGGGCCTGGACGTAGACCGCCACCTGGCCGGGTCCAACAGGTCCGTGCGCCGGCAGGCGGCCTTAACGACCGTGACCGTTCCGATGATCCTGCCGGTCCAGTCCGGGACGGCCGGACAACCCGCGCCCGCAGGATCGGCGTTGCGACCTGCGAGCACGGGTTGCTCAGGTGACTGCCAGGGTGTCGGACTATGCCCGGATCAGTGTGGCCTGGGTGTAGCCGCCGCCGGAGGTGATCACGGAGAACTGATCGTCGAGATAGATGAGGCCCTCGAAGTCGTCGGCGCCGATCACGAAATCTGTCGCGTTCCCGTCGACATCGAGGATGTGGACGTACACATTGCTGCCGGCGTGATAGGCGATCGCGAGGTACTTGCCTTCGAAAACCCGGAACTCTCCGTCGTAACTCGTACTGACGCTGATCGGTGCGGATTGTGTGTCCGTGGTCAGGTCGAGAACGCTGAATGTGTTGTATCCTGAGCCGTCGTTGGTCCGGAGCACAAACATGTGCTGCTGATCGGCGGTCACCCAGCCGACACCGTCGGCGAGGTCGTCAACCGACCCATCGGCACTTACACGGTGGATCGTGTACGTGTTCTGGGCGCTGCCGGGATCCGCGACCATGAGGTAGACGGTGCCGTCGGCAACAGAGGTCATAGCTGCCACCTGGCCGGACGGTACGTCGGTGACGATCGTGTCGATCTCGTTCATCGCCTGATCGAAGACGTGAACCTTGACGGCACCGAGAGTGGGAACGCCCGCGACGACGCTCACATCGACAGTGGTCAGGTAGTAGTTCCCGGCATCATCGAAGGACGACCACGACAGTTCGGGAACGTTGCCAGCAACCGCACCGGGCACGGTGACGCTGATTGCATTCCCCGCATCGCCGAACGGGGTCCGGGTGACCTGCGTGGAGAACGTGAACGGGTCGAGTACATAGGTGTACAGCGCAGAACCGTTGGCGTCGATGGCGTACGCCGAGGTCGGTGGAACCGCGATCTCCGTGATGGTTCCGGTGGTGAGCTCAACGACGGTAACGGACGTCACCGGGCTGGTTGGGTCGGCAGTGACGCCGTAGGCGAACTGACTGTTCGGATTCACAACCCAGTCGAACGCCAGATCGCCACCGACAACGGTTTGCTGGAGAACAGCGAAGTCGGTGACGGAGATGGAGGTGACCGTTGTTCCATCGGCGAGCAGCGCGATCCCGGTGCTGCCGATAAAGGTGACCGTGGGCGTTCCGGTTCCGTTCTGGGGATTGGCGGTTGACAGGGCAGTTCGGTCACCGGTCCGCGAATCAGCAAGGTACACGGTGTAAGTACCGTCCGTTTGGGTGGCCACGATGATCGCCTGATCGCCCTCGGCTCCAATGCTGAAATCGGCTCCGGTGATCGGGCCGTTATCGACGAAGCTTGCCATCACAAAACCGGAGGGGGTGCCGCCGGTCCACGCCAGGGACTTGGTGCCGTCGCCGTTGTCGGTGACGATGTAGGTGCCGATGACCTGGTTCGTGGTCAGGTCGATGACGCTGACCGTCGAACCGCCCGAGTTGGTGATGTGGGCGTAACCACCGTCCGCACTGAAGGTGACCGTCGAAGTGTTGTCATGCCCGGACGGCAGTGCGATGGCGTGGCTTTGCGCAGTGGTCCGGTCCACAACAGTCAATATCGGGGTGCCCGAGGTGTCGGATACGCCGTAGGAATAGCGCGGTGAATCCGTTGAGTTCAGGCCTGTCATGTCGATGACGACCAGGTCGATCGGGTCGATTGGTACGGTGACGGCGATGGCTCGGGGCGGGTTCACGCCGTCGTCGGCGAGGATGACGAACGCCTGGGTGGTAGGGCCACCTCCGCCCGCCCAATACTGGTCTTCGCCTTCCGGAGTGAACACGAAGGTTCCCGATGAATTATCGAAGACGACGGTTCCGCCGTCAGGAGTGAGGTAGCCGCCGCCGGTGGGTGTGCCGCCCTGCACCGAATAGGTGGTTCCGGCCTGGTGCCCGTTCACCACTCCGTTGACCGCACCGTTGCTTCCGGGGGTGACAGTCACCTCCACCGGGGTTTGCGGGATACCGTCGTCGGAGAGGATAGTCCCGTCATTGAGGACGATCTGGCCGAGCAAAATGGGTTCAGCTCCTCGGGGAGCCTGCAGAAGGATGATCTGGTCCCAAATGAACGGGGTGCTGCCGGCGCGCGGCGGAATCGTCGCGGACGAACCCGATGCGATGACGAGCGCCTCGAACGTGGCGGGTCCTCCGGCATTGAGGGCGGTGACCTCGTCATTGGTGATGGACCACAGCATGATCGGGTCGGAACCGGTGTTGTTGACGATGATGTTGCCCGTCTCGTCGACGTGGTAGTCGACAACTCCGGTGGGGTTGACGATGGCGGGGATCGTGGTGAGGAAGCCCGCGTCCGACGGATCCCAGAACTGGTTGGTGGGGTCGATGTGGTGGTAGTACATGGGCACGGTGTCGACGGTGATGGTGACGTCGGTGGTGCTGCCGTGCCCGTCGTCGACGGTGACGGTGAACGTGTCGGTGAAGGCCCGGTTGGCGCTGTCAGGGGTGTAGGTGAAGCTGTCGCCGACGATGGTGACGGTTCCGTTCGCCCCTTGCGTGGTCACCGAGTAGGCGAGGGTGTCGTTGTCGGCGTCGGTGGCGATACCGGACAGTGACCCTGTGGTGTTGCCGTAGGTTGCGGCATTCATATCGCGGTCGATGGTGCCCAGTGGCGACGTCGGTGCGTTGCTCGCGACGGATTCGTTCGCCGCGAGGATGTCGAGGGTGAAGTTCTCGGTGTCGCTGAGGGTTCCGTCTGATGCGTTGACCGTGACGGTGAGGGCTTTGTCGCCGGGGGTGGCGTTGTCAGACGCCGCGGCATGCCGGGCCGTGTACGTGGGGGTGAAAGTGAAGGCACCGGTGCCGGTGTCGTAGTCGATGGCACCCTTGGTGGTGTCCCACGTGTAGGTATACGTGACGGTGTCGCCGTCGTGGTCTGTCGCGGTGGTGGTTCCGGTGATGACGCCATCACTGCCCTGAGGGCTGTAGTCGATCGCGTCGATCACCGGTGCGCTGTTGGCGGGTGCGGCAGTGCCCTCGGGGATATTGACGGTGACGTACGTCGAGTGCGGATCGTGGCCGGTGAACAGGCCGATAACTGTGGCCAGACCATGCAGGTGGGGGCCGTTGTCTGAGACTTTGATGGTGAATTGGTCTGCCGCACTGCTGTTCTGGTCGCGGGTGTAGGTGAAGGCGCCGTCGCTGTTCTTGACTACCGTACCGTGGGTGGGTTGGTGGTACACGGTGGTGGCCACAGGATCGCCATCGGCATCGTCAGTGGTGAGGCTGATAGTGTAGCCGTCGGTCACAGGGTCGAGAACCGAGGTGGCGGTGGGGGTTTGGTTGTTGAGGAGGGATTGGGTGCGCTGGATCCACCAGAGCAGGGTCCAGGGTGCGGGGGTGGTGAGGGCTGTGGGGGCGGTTGGGCCGCCGACAGGGGGGATGCCGAAGAAGGTGAGCAGGGTGGTCAGCGGGGTGGCAGGGGCCGGTGCTGCCGGCGGTGTGGTCGCCGGTGGTGGGGCGAAGAAGACCGCGTTGCTGAAGGTTTCGGGTTCACCGGTGGTTTCGGGTTCCTCGGCGAAGGCCGGGGCGGTGAAGCCGAGGGGGCGCAGTGTGGTCGGATCGGGTTCGGAGGGACCGGAGTTGTCGCCCGGTGTCTCGGCGTCACCGATGGGTGGTGTGGTGTCGGTGTCGGCTGTGCCGGTGGCGTCCGGGCTGGTGCTCTCCGCAGTGGAAGTCGTCGGGGTGGTGTCGCCCGTGGTGGTGGGTGCGGTCGGGGTGTTGGTCGGTTCGGTCCATGTGTTGGTGGTGTCGGGGGTGACTGTGGTGTCGGCGGGTGCCGGCGGTTCGGTGTGGTCGGTTTCGGTGGGTGGTCTTGTGGTGCCTGCTGTTTCGTTGCCGGACGGAACGGCGTCGGCGGGTGTGGTGTCTGACGGGGTGGTGTCGGTGTCGGCCGGTGTGGTGTTACCTGAGGTGCCGGTGCTGTCCGGGCTTGAGCCGCTGCCGGAGTCGGTGTCATCGGAGGGCCCGGCGTCGGATGCGGTGTTGTCGGTGCCGCCTGTGGAGTCCGGGCCGCCTGTGACATCAGACCCGCCCGCACCGCCTGTGGTGCCGGAGTTGCCTGCCGGGTTCGAGTCACCAGGCGAACTCGTCGACTGGGAATCCCCTGACGCGGAATTCCCGCCCGACGTGTTCGTGCCGCCACTGGAGTCCGAATGGGACGACGCGCCGGAGCCCGTACCCGAGCCGGTGTCGTCGTCCGCGGCGGCCTGGCCGGGATTGAGGAACAGGCTGACGCCGGCGGCTGCGGCGATCAGGCGGGCACGATTCTTGTGCGAGATACGCATGGGACACTCCAGGCTTTGGACAACCGAACACGTCAACGATCGTCGTTCCGGGAGTGCGCCCGGTACCTCACTCGACTACCTACTTCCGTGCAATCACTACTCAGTCAGGCATTGTTGCTGGTCGCCGGTGGTCGTGTGCGAAGTTAAGGAAGTGAAATGTAACCCTTTGAGCGACAATCTGAATCATTGCTCACGAACTCAATCGTTCGCGAATCCTCGACCGGTAGGCGGTCACCGTCGACGGTTGCAGGCCCAGTGTCTGTGCCGCGTCGGCGCGTGAGCGTCCGGCCCTGGTCATCGAATAGATCTCCAGTTCGCGAGGCGAAAGAACGACTCCGGCCTCAGCCGCGAAAATGGCGGGCGACCGGAAGTCCTCGGCTGTTTGTCGTAGCCAGGCCAGCCGGGGCACGAGTTCGGCTGCCTTGCTGGGGGATCCATTGCGCCGGAACGCCACCATCGCGTGTGCCAGGGCATCGGCCGCATAGGGGATGAACCCGAGGCCGGCGAAACTGTCACTGACATCGCGCAACCCGGCTGCGTCCGAGTCCAGGAAGGCGCGAGCATGTGCCGCCATGAGATCGGCGATGACTCCTTCCCCGCGGTATCGGCTATCGCACAGCTGGCGGGCCGCGTCCCGATCTCCGAAACGAACCGCCCAGTACAGGTAGTTCATTCCATCGTGGATCTGCTGGTGCGCGAAGAGGATCCCGGCCACCGATCGGAATCCGGCGATCGGGGCCGAGATCTCACCGCCCGCCGCGCGTACGAAGCCCTCACACTGCAGCAGATTCACCTCGTCCCAGCCCTCGACGCGAAGCGTTGCCGCTTCGCACTGGTTCCGGGCCCAGCGACTGCCCTCGACATCGCCGAAGAGCGCCCGGATACCACAGAGCAACGCTGCCACCCCGCGGCCGAGACCACTGCGGTCATTGTCGGGGAGTGCGTGCAAGCTGTCGAGCGCCAATCGCTGCGCCTTACCGAATCTGCCTTCGGCGATCGCCACCAACGTCAGCGTCGAACACGCCACCGCCCGGGGCAGTGACTGGAGGGCCACGTTGTCGGCGAAACGATCGGCCAGCGCACCAGCCTCATCGAGCCGTCCGCGCGCCAAGTGGGCGAGTGTCACGGTGTGCATGGCACCGACGCCGACAAGCGGACCGGCCGCCTCCGATAATCGCACCGCATCCTCCGCGATCGCCACGGGCCTTCGCGTCTCGCCCAGCCTGCGAAGGATCTCGGCCTCGACATACCGCGCGAGTGCGGCCCATACCATGCCATCCCAATCGCCGGTCAAACATGCTCGCGCACTGGATAATGCGCCCGCGAGGCGACCGGCGTTGAGCATGATGATCGCCCGCATCGCATGCGTGGCGCCCTGCAACGGAGGCAGGGTGATCCGGGGACCGAGCGTGTCCAGCAGTGCCAGTGACCTGTCGTGTTCGCCCAGTGCCGTGGAAAAGTGCACGCATGAGGTCACCAGATACGTCGCGAGGCCGGCCTCATCGAGTTCGTCGACGACGATCTCGTCGAGCAGGCGTTGTGCCCGTATCCCCTCACCCTGTGCGGCCACCGCCCGCACCTGCTGGCAGCGCGCGAACGGTGACGAATCCGCGGCGGCCGACAAGAACGCCAACCGTTCGGACAGCTCGAACTGACCATGGTTGAAAGCCGTTGCCGCGGCCTCCAGGTTGGTCTGTGCCGGCAACTGGAGGCCGATGTCGTCGGCGAGCCGGGCACGGTGCAACACCTCGACTGCAGATGATGCCGTGGCGTCCATAGCGGCGACGAGTTCGGTGGTCAGCTGCGCGCGGCGCAGCGTCCCGAGCCTGCCGCGGATCACATCGCCGATGATCGCGTGCGCCGGAAACACGAGCCTGCCGTCGGAGGCCAGCAGGTCGGGCGGCGACGCCTCGACGGCGCCGTCCAGACCCAGCGCCGACACCGTCGCCACCGGCAGCGGCGCCAGAATCCCGAGGAACTCCAGTAACTTCCGGGTATTCGGTGTGGCCGCATCGATGCTGTCGCCGACAATCGCATCGAGTTCCGGTGAAACGGTGAACTCACTTGCCAGGACGAATGTTCCGTCGTCCCGGCGTTCCAGCACACCTGCCGCCGCCGACCCGGAGACCAGGTGCCGCACATAGAACGGATTGCCCGCACAGGCCTCGTGGATCCGCACTATATCGGCGAAATCGAGAGGCGCACCGAGGAAATCGCCCACCACCGAGGTGACCTCGTCCACCGAAAGCCGCGGCAGCACAACGCGCTCTGCTCTGGCGGCCGACAGTGCCGACACCAGCCCGGGATCCACCGCGTCGAGATCGGGCGAACGGGTCATCACCACCATCCCCGGACAGTCCCCGGACCGGACCAGTTGCGCCAGCACGGTCGCCGACGCCACGTCGAGCTGATCAGCACCCTCGACAGCCAGCACGGCATCGTCCTCGGTCAGCCGCTGCGTCAGGGCGGCGAGAACCCCACGCACGTCACCGGTTCCGTCGATGTGCACCATCGGTGTCAACGCCGCGAACGCGGTCGCCCGCGCCGACGCCGACCCGATCACCCAGCCGACCGATCTCCCGGACTCGGTGAGCGCCGCCCGCGTCAGAGTCGTCTTGCCGATACCCGCCGGGCCGATGAGAACCACCGGCAGCCGGTCGTTCAGCGCCGTGAGGATCGCCACCGACTCGGCAGAACGCGGCAGGTACGGCCATTGCCGGCTCACACCGACGGACTCCACAGGTGGGCGGCCTCGCTGCGCGACCGCGCGCCGAGTTTGGCGCACACTCGCAGCACATGACCCTCGATGGTCCGCACCGACAGTTCGAGCCGGCAGGCGATCTCCTTATTGGACAAGCCCTGACTGACGAGTTCGATGATCTGCCGTTCCCGGTGGGTCAACCGGCTGTCGGCCTCGATGCGTTGCTGTGCGGGCGATCTCAACGGCCCGATCCGCCGCACCAGCCTCCGGGCGTAGGTCCGGGCTCCAGCCGCCGGCTCGGCGTCGTGCTCCTCCTCGAAGACCTGCGCGGCCTGGGCCGCGGCGTCGGCCGCGGTCGGCAGATTTCCAGCCGTCTCGAAATCCCGTGCGATGCTGAGTAATGCCTCACCGTCACGGTTCTGCCAGGCATCGGCGTACCGCACCGTCAGACCGAACCTGCTGAGCGGATTGTGCTCCCGGGCCAGGGCGCGTAGCGCGGTCGGAACACACGCGTCGTCCGGCGAGCACAGCCGGGTGGCGAGTTCGCCGCAATCCGCCGCCACCGCGGGCGCACCACTGGCGACGGCCTCGTGCGCGGCGTCTTGCAACAATTCGACCGCGGTGTCGGTCTGCTCGCCCGCCACCAGCACCCACGCCCGGTTCACGGTGTCCATCGCCGTGAACGACAGGACCGCCGAGCCGCCCGGAACGGCGGAGGTCGCAGTCGCGAACCCGACGTCGACAATGCCTGACTCCATCGCCGCGATCCGGGCGTTCAGGCCGCCGAACAGGTGCCGCCCCACGGAGTCGACGAAGATCTCGGCACCGTCGTGCAGACGAGCACGGGCCTGCGTGAACTGCCCGGACTCGACGAAGGTGGCCGCCGCCACCAGCTCGGCCATCGCGCGCACACGTGGCGGCGAGGTCCGGGTGTCGCGGAGCAATGCGTCAGCGGCGCTGCACGCGCGGGCCACATCCCCCGAAAGGCGCAGCGCCACAACTTCGGTACCGCGGGTGTACAGGCTCAACATGGGATCGGTGAGCGGCGGTCCGTCCCGGTCCGGTCCGACGAGCGCCATGATTGTGCGCACCGCATCGATATCGCCCGCGACGGCGAAGGCGTTGGCATAGAACGCCGCGATCCAGGTGCCCATTGTCGGGTCGGCGGCGAGTGCCTTGTTGACCGCCGACTCGGGAGTGGCTGTGAGAACACGTAATTCGGCGGGACCACGCGCACCCCATACCTCCGCGCAGCCGGCGACGGCGGCGAGTGCCGGATAGCCGGGCGAAGGGGCGGCCAGCAGGTCCCGCAACGTACCGACGTCGGCAAGATGCAGTGCGGCCCAGCCGACGGACTCCGGGCGGACAGCGCATTCGCTGCCGAGCCGGACCGCGGCGAGATGCTCACCCTGACGCAACGCCGCCTCCGACGCGGCGGCCAGCACAGCGGAATCGGGTTGCAGCGTCAGCCTGCTGAGTTCGCCGGCGAGAATCAGGATCCGGTCGGCCTCGTCACGCGACGGCGCGGTGTGCCCGGTGCGGCGGGCCGCCCTCAGGCATCCGTCGGCCAGCGTCGCCGCCCACGTCGCCGCGGTCAGCTCCCGCGTTCCTGACGCCGCCCACGACGCGAGATACGGTTTGCGCAGGCGCACGTGGTGACGGTCGGCGTCGAGCACCCCGCACCGTTCGGCGGCCACCAGGTCCTCCAACGGGCACACCGCGAGCACCGCGTCGAGGGGAATGCTTCCATCGCAATGGGATTCGGATGCCGTCGTGGCCACCGAAAGGGCAGCCACCACCTGCCGGACGCGCTCGGGCAGGGCCGCGAACTCGGCGCACGACTGGTCCCGCAGCCGCGGCGTGAGCGCCGGCGTCCAGCGGAACACCGCGACCTCGCCGGCGCCTACCCAGCACCCGCGCTCGATCGACAGCTCGACACCCTCCACGAACGCCGCGGCACAGCCACCCGACCAGCGCAACAGCCGCGCCACGCCGGCCGCGGTGGGAGTCCGGCCGAGCGCGTGCCGGACATAGTCGGTGGCCTCGTCGACGGCGAGGTCGGCCAGATCCAGACGCGGCAGATGTCCGTCCTTCCAGAGCGCGATGATCGCGGTCGGCCCCGGACTTTCCGGGATCTCGGTGCGGCAACTCAGGAAAGCCGGAATACGGTCGTGGACAACGAGGGCGTGCACCACAGCCGCCGACTCGGCGTCGAGCAGATGCGCGTCATCGACGGCAAGCGTCGCACCGTCGGCCCGTAGCCGGCCGGCCACCGCCCAGCGCGCGGAGCCCTCGTCGCAGGGGAGATCCGGGAATGCGTGGCGCAGGCTGCCGAGGGTGCCCGATATCCGCACGACCGGCCCGTCGAGGCGAGCGGAAAGTGCTGCCAGCGCCGTCGTCTTACCCGCGCCCGCGCCGCCCACGACAACGCAGCCCTGGGGGAGGGCACCGCGGCCGGCTGTGGCCCGGTTGAGCGCCTGGGCGCCGCGCAGCTCGGCAAGAGACATCGACACTCTCACATGATGAGTGCGGATGGTGCCGAACGACAGGTGTGCGCGCGATGTTAGCCCGAACGGTGTCCGAATGGACAGGTTCTCCGGCGGGTCACCCGAGGTCGGCGCGCAGCCTGCGCCAGAGCGGGACGGCGATCAGCAGCGATCCGACGGTCTCGACCACGGCGTAGGTCCAGCCGATGCCGGTGATGCCGTGCCGCGGGATCACCCACAGACAACCCGCGATGACGCCGGTGGTGGACACCACCTGCAGTGCCACGGCCGGCAACATCGTCCGGTGCACCCGGCACAGACACGCGAACACCACACCGGGCGCACTCGCGATCGGCACCAGAGCGGCCGACAGCATCAGCGCCCATGCGTTCTCCGCATACCCGGGACTCACCAGCCACAGCGCGATCGGCCCGCCCAGTCCCAGCGCGCCCGACGCCGCGACACTGATCAGGCCGAACATGCGCAGAAACCTGCGCAGCAGCGTCGCGAGCTGTTCCGGGTGCGCGGCGGACTCGGCGATGAACGGTCCGCACACCATCAGCATCGCCACCAGGATCGCCGACACGATGGTCCACGACACGGTGAAGTACGCGGTTTCGGTGGCGCCCGCGTGTACCACCACCAGCAGCGGCAGCACCAGCGGGGTGATGCTCGCCAGCGCGGAGATGCCGAAGGTACTCGCGAAGTAGCTCAGCAGCTCCCGGTTCGCCGGCAACGACGCTTCGGTGCGGGCCTGGGCGCGCACCGCCATCACCACCACCGTCTGCACGCCGAGTACCGCGGCCGCCGCGGTGAGCACCCACGACACCTCGATCGCGGTGTGCCCGGCCATCGACCCACCGTCGCCGGCGACGGTCAGGCCGAGCCCGCACAAGATCGCGAGCTTGAGCACGGCGAGACAGACGTTCTTGACCGCCGCCCACCTCGCCACGCGCAGCCCGACCAGCACCGAATCGGCCAGGGCGAACGCGGCCAGCACCGCCACGCACAGCGGGAACATCGCCTTGCCCGTCGACGACGTGAACAGCTCGTCGGCGGGGCCGACCGCGATGAACACCGTGCCCAGCACCAGTGCCAACAGTCCGGTCGCGAGGTAGCCGCGGATCAGCAACCCGCCCGTCCGGTGTCCCGCGAGCGGCAGGAACCGTTCGTACAGCGCGCCGAGGCTCAGATTCGCGAACGTCGACAACATCACCGCGGTGTTGATGACGGCTCCGGCCCGGCCCACTTCGGCCTCGACGAAGAAGCGGGCCGCGAGCGCCCAGAACACCAGACCCAGGGCGCTGTTGATCAGCCCGGCCGCCATGAGTGCCGTCGAGTTGAATTCCAGGCTCTGCCAACGGGACCGGACGGCCGGTGCGGGGTCGGCAGGTTCGGTAGGGGCGACGACGCGGTCGGTCACGGCCTAATTGACCTGACGATCGCGGCCCGACCAGAATTCGGCACGCAACTCACGACGCAGAATCTTGCCACTGGGATTACGCGGAATCGAATCGACGAGGTGATATTTCGCCGGCAATTTGAACGCGGCGAGACGGTTCGACGCGAACTCCACCAGCGACCGGGTGTCGATCTCGGCACCGGCGGTCGCGGTGACGAACGCGTGGATGGCCTCGCCCCACCGGTCGTCGGGAACCCCGATCACCGCCACATCGTGCACCGCCGGATGTCCGGCGAGCACATTCTCGATCTCGGCGGGGTACACATTCTCGCCCGCGGAGATGATCATGTCCTTGATGCGGTCGTGGATGTACAGATAGCCGTCGGCATCCAGGTAGCCGGCGTCGCCGGTGATGATCCAGCCGTCGACGAGGGTGGCCGCCGTGGCGTCCGGCAGCCGCCAGTACTCCAGCATGCGCGCCGGGGTCTTGAGCTGGACCTCGCCCACGGCGCCGACGGGCAGCGTCTCGCCGTTGTCGCCGACGATGCGACATTCCACACCCGGGTAGGGCCGTCCGGCGGCCCGCATCCGTGGTGTTCCCGGCCGGTGCTGATCAGGCGGCAGGCACACCGCGGTGTTGCCGGTTTCGGTGAGTCCGTAGATCTGGGCGAAATCGCACCGCAGGATCGTCATCGCCCGCTGCAACAGATCCTCGCTGATGGGGGAGCCGCCGTAGATCACCTTGCGCAGCGAGGCGAAGGTGCGCCGGGACACCGATGGGTCGCTGAGCAGGATCTGGATCATGGCCGCCGCCATGCAGCCGGTGGTGATCTGATACCGCGAGAACAGCGCCAGTGCGTGTTCGGCGCTGAAGTACGGCATCACGGCATTGGTGATGCCCGACCGGAAACCCTGCATGGCCCACCACAATCCGCCGATGTGGAAGCCGGGCAGCCCGATCAGGCTGACATCGCCCCTGTGCCAGTCGATCCAGTCGACGCCCGCCCCGGCGAGCAGGTCGCCGATGGCGAAGAAGCTGCGTTGCGGCAGCACAACACCTTTCGGCAGACCGGTGGTGCCGCTGGTGTACAACTGCGCGATCGGATCGGTCTCGGAGGTGTCCGGGACCACCGGCGCATCGTCGAAGCCGTCGATCCACCGGGCGTAATAGTCTGTGTCGTAACCGATGACGCTGGTGGATCCGGTGCTGGGAAGCTCTCCGCCGGTGCCGTCGGCGAACAGGAACATGGCCTGCGAGTCGCTGAGGATATGCGCCACCTCGGGCGCCGACAATCGCCAGTTCACCGGAACCAGCACCGCACCGATCTTCGCGACGGCGAACAGCAACTCGTAGTAGTGGGCGCTCTCGTGCCCGATCACCGCGATACGGGTGCCGGCACCGGCGCCCGCGTCGGTGAGGGCGCGGGCCAGGCGATTGCTGACCGCGTCGAGTTCGCGGTAGCTGACCGACGAGTCCGCCGTCACCACCGCCGGGTGACCAGGGATCCGGGCGGCGTGAAAGGCGAGAGTTCCTGCCAGGGTGCGGCATTCGGGAAACCAGAGCCGGTCCGGCGAGGCCTGCTCGGCGACGCCGGTCACTGCTTGACCGGGGGTTGCACGACGGCCAGCCGGATTGTTCCCGAGCACCGGCCGCCGGTATCGTCGGTGAAACCGATCTCCGTGTCCAGCACCAGAAGCCGGCTGGTCGCCATCACCGACGTCACCGTGAAGGTGCCGGTGAACGCCAGCGACGCGATAGGCCGGGTGAACCTGGATGACATCTCGACGATGAGGACGTCGGGCAACTGCTTGGCCCAGTAGTCCTCCAGCGTCCACGCCGCGAACTGCGGCGTCAGCTCGTCACGCACCGCCACCGCGAGGGTGTGGTACATCAGCTGGTTGTAACAGATGATGAACTCGGCGGCGTTGAAGTGGCCGGTGTCGTCGATGTAGCACGGCTCGGCGATACTGAAACGGCCTGTGCTGCACAGGTGTCCGGACTCGATGGTCACCACCGGCGGCCCGGTGAGATAGATGGCCCGTTTGGCGGCGTACGGCGCCATGACCCGCGTGAAAAGCTCAGTGTCGGAGGGTTGGTGATGATGCTCGGGGAGCGTCATGGTCATGTGGGTGATCCAATCGTGAGATGCGGCCGGGTGCCGGAGACGTTGACGTCCGGCCCGGCCTCACCGGTCAGGCGGGCGATTCTCAGACGGGCTGGAGGGTCGCGCCGTCCGACACCGTGACCCGGTGCGACACAGTCGGTTCCGGCGTCGGGGTGTGCAGCGCGCGATGGATCAGCGAACGGTTGTCCCACATCAGCAGATCACCGGGCTCCGGGGTCACCAGGTGGGTGCCGGGCTGCGAGCAGGTGTCGTCGAGTTGCCCGGTGGCCTCGAACAGGCGCTGCAGCAGGTCCTCGCCCAGATCGTTGCCGTCGGCGTCCTGGATCCCGACGGTGAATCCCTCGCTGATGTACAGCACGGGTTCCCCGGTGCGCGGATGCTTCACGACGGTGGGGCAGATGTGCGGCGGGGTCTTGGTCTCCACCTCGCGGATGACCTCGCTCAGCGGACGGTAGACGTCGCTCGGGCGGATCTTGAAGTACTTACGGACCGAGTGAACGCTGTAGGTGCCCTCGATCTCACGTTTGAGGTCCTCGGGTAGCCGGGTGTAGGCGTCGGCCATGTTGATGTAGTGCGTGCCCCGGTTCTTCGCCGGTATCACCTGCGGGTAGATGAAGGTGATGGAGAACGGGTCGGGCCGGAATTGGTAGTCCGAATGCCAGAACTTTCCGGTACGCGGCACGCCGATCTGTTTGCCGTCTTTCGGCACATTCGACGAGACGAAGATGTCCGGGTGTTCGGGGTGTTCATACATCGGCTCGTAGTAGCGGACCACGTCACCGAATCGGCGGGCGAACTCGAGGTAGTCGGCGCTGGGCAGGTCCTGGTTCTTGAGAATGACCAGTTTGTGCTCGAACACGGCGTCGTGCAATTGCTTGATGTCATCGTCGGTGGCGACCTGCGGAATCAGTCCACGAACCGTGACGCCGAGCCGATCTGCCGATGCGGTTGAAAACTCCATAACGCCTCATCACTCATGGTATTAGGTAAGCCTTAGCTAACACTATTTACCATTTCTTTGCAAACCGATCACGGGTGCCCGGAGGGTGCGTGCGAAAGGGCCGTCATGGGGTGTGGCTGAGGCTGTCCAGGGTGCGCTCGGTGATCAGATCGGCGCAGAGCGTGGCGACGAAGGTGTCGCGCAGCGGGTCGTTGTGCCGCTCGCAGATCTTGACGAAATCCGTCTGGGCGCAGGTGAACCGGCGCCACTGATCGCTGTGGTCGGTGTACTCGGTGCTGAAGGCGATGGTGATCGGGTGATCGAACGGCCACAGCCGGTGGCGATCGTGGGAGCGCCGTCCGCGTTCCCAGGTGATGTCCTGCTGCGTCTTCACGTCGAATTGCACGATTCCGCAGGCCAGGACACGTGCGTGGGTGAGTAGTCGCTCGCGCACCGGCGGCCTCGCTGCGGCCCGCGCCGGTGCCGCCGGCGTCGTGGAGGGGACCGCCGGTGCCGAACGTGCCGGTACCCGTGGATCCATCAGCACCAGCGGGGCCACCTGGGCTCCGGTGGCGCGCAGCAGCCGTGCGCATTCGAGGGCGACGACAGCTCCCGAGGAATGTCCGGTCAGGTGGTACACGCCGTCGGCCTGGATCTTGCGGATCTCGCGGACCTGGCGGCGTGCCTGTCCGGTGATGGTCAGCTCGGGAATGCCCCGCGTCTCCTGGCCGCGCCCGTGCAGCGAGTACACGCCGACGTCGGGTTCGAGCGCGGCGGCGAGCCGGACGAAACTGAGCGTCGACGCCCCGGCGCCGGCTACGCAGAACAGTGCCGGCCCGGTGGGGGAGCCTTCTTGCAGCCGGATGGTCGTCGACGTCCGGGCGCGGAACCCGCGGGTGCGGACGTCGTCGATATGGGCGGCGAACGCACGCAGTGTCGGGTGTTCGACCAGATCGGCGGGCGCGAGGGCGACGGCCCAGTCGTAGCGGAACTCGTCGAGCATCTCGACCACCTGCAGCGACGATCCGCCGAGGTCGTAGAAGGTGTCGTCGGGGCCCACCTCGACGCCGCCGAGTGCGCGTGACCAGCGTCGTGCCAGCAACTGCTCGGTTGTGGAGCCTGCCGGACGGTCCGCGGATGCCTGGCGAAGGACTCGTCGGTCCAGCGGCATCGCGCTCCTCCTGACATACCCCGACGGCCGCAACCTGACGCCGACGATGCCGGACTAGGTTTGCTTTGGCTCACCTAACTAAAAGCCTGACGCCGCGAATCTTTTCACAGCGGACTCTCAGGGTCAAGAGCGGTTAAAATCGCCTGGTTGCGGGGTGGGCCGGAGCTGGAACTCAGAAGTCCGAGCCGCCGTCGACGTTGAGGTCGGCGCCGGTCATGTAGGTGTTGGCGCGGGATCCGGCGAACGCGATCACCGGCCCGATCTCCGCGGGCAGGGCCGCCCGCCGGATGAACGCGGGGTGGCCGAACTCGGCGTCGATCGCGTCCATGACCGCGTACAGGTCGTCGAGGTCGGGGCGACGATCGTCGGGGAGCCGGGACAGGAAATCGCGCAGGCCCTGCGACAGGAACGAGCCGGGGGAGACGGTGTTGACCAGGATCCCCTCGGGCGCGAGGGTCTGCGACAGGTTCTTGCTGACGCTGGTGAGCGCGGCCTTGGCGGCGGTGTAGGCGATCAACGTGGGCGACTGGCGGCGCACCGAATGCGCGGATACGTTCACGATGCGCGCCCACTCGGCCTTGCGGAGCAGCGGCAGTGCCGCCTGGACGCACTTGACGGCGCTGAGCGTGCCGATGTCGAAGGTGGCGTGCCAGTTGGTGTCGTCGATGGTGTCGAGGGGGCCGATGCCCACGTCGACCGGGCCCACGGCGTTGACCAGGGTGTTCACCACACCCCAGCGGTCACCGACGGCTGCGAACGCGGCCTGGATGTCGGTGCGGCTGTTGAGGTCGGTGGGGATCGGCAGAACGTCGGGGGCGCCGAGTTCGGTCAGCCTCGCGGCGGTGTCGTTGAGTCCCTGCTCACCACGGGCCAGCAGCGCCACTTTCGCGCCCTCGGCGGCAACGGTTTCGGCTGCCGCCCGGCCCATTCCCTTGGTGCCGCCATTGACCACCACTACGGCGCCGGCAAATCCCAGATCCACGTGTCATCCTCTCCACTGTGCCTCAAATTACTTACTGTAAGGCATTCGGTTGGGAGAACGGTATGATCGTGGATCACCACTCGTCGATACGCAGGTAGAAGCCGCCGGGCAGCGGGTGGAAGGTGGTGCGAGTGGTGTGTTCCGACACCGTGCTGCTGAAGTCGCGGGGACGGCCGTCTGGGCTGTACACCACGCTCTCGGTGTTCAAGAAGTGGCCGTGCAGGCGCAGCTCGCACTGTCCCCGGGGATGGCTGGAACGGTCCGCACGCTCGATGCGGACGAGTCCCACCCAGCCTGCACTACCCGGATCGCAGGCACGTGCGGCGTCGCGCAGTTGCGACTGTGACAACCAGACCGCCAGCCGCAGCGCATGGTTGTCGGCGGCGGGTACCGCCAGTACGACGACGATGAGGATCGGTACCAGCGGCAGCGCCCACTGCCGTGCCCGCAGCCCCACGACGGCGAGGACAAGCCACACCACGCCCACCACGAGAAGGGCGAGAAACGCTGCCGCCCACCACAACCAGTCGATCCATCGGAGGGTCGACGCCACCGCCACCGACATGAGCGCCGCCGTGACCACACACACGACAATCATCGCCGGTGTCCACCAGCGCGGCACAGTACGCCGCTCGGTGCCGGACACTATCCCGAGAACGGATTCTGCTTGGTGACCTGATCCAGTTCGCCCACCTCAAGATGTTGCCCGAGGATCAGCTTGCCGGCCACCGACTCCAGTGCGGCAACCCACCATTCGGCGCGCGCCAGCACCGGCTGGGCAACCGCCCGGTCGACGGTGCCGAGCGTGACCAGGCGTTGCGCGACGTCGTCGGCGGCCAACTCGATCTGCACCCGGCCGTCGATCAGCGAGATGTCGGTGCCGGTGGCGTTGTGCAGCGGGGTGACCGCATCCCGGATGCGCCGGAACAGCCGGGCTTCCGGGGAATGGCCGAGCGCCCAGCCATCGGGGGCCTCGATCATCTTGCCGGGGTAGAGCTGCGTCGACTTCTGCAACTGTGTCTGAGAAGACTTGCGCAACATCAGGAACAGCGCGACCGCGGCCACCACGACGCCGACGATGACGAACAGTACGGCGATCAGCACCAGAATTCCCACCGCTATCTCACCGCCTGTACGAGTATCACTATCGCCGCGATGGCGATGATGGCGGCGACGATCGCCGTGATGATCTTGACCTTGCTGTACGGCCGCGAACCCTGCACCTCACCGGTCACGCCATTGATGTACACCTGGAACGGTTTCGAGTCGTACACCACCGTCAGCAACCAGATCGGCAACAACAGATACCGGAACTGCAGTGGGTTGAACCGCGATTCCGACGACGAGATGCGCTGTTTGTCGCCGCCGATGTCGCGGCGCACCGTCGAGGTGATGGCCGAGTCGATCTCCTCGCGGCGGGCCAGCTGGAACCCCTCGTCCGGGCCGATCTCATAGGTGCGGGCGAGATGGCCGGCGAGATATTCGCCGGTGAACGGTCGTGCGGTGTCGATCGGCCACGGTTTGAGTTCCTCGACGCGTTTCGGATCGACGCCCTTGTTCGCCAGGGCCGCAACATCTTTGAAGTTGTCCACCACCTCGCCCCGGACGTGGGTCCAGCGGGTGCGGGTCTCGGTGTGGCGATTGTCGCCCTCGCCGACCACCACCGTGTAGTCGTCGCCGCGCTCACCCGAATACCGGGTGTAGGCGGTGGTGTCGTAGCTGAAATAGGAGAAGTACACGCTGGAGAACGAGCCGAGCGTCCGGTACTTCTTGAACTCCGTCGGCGCGAACCAGCGCGAATTGATCCATTTCTCGATATTCTGCCGCGCTTGCTTGTCGTCGACACCGAACGGCACCACACCGTCGACGGGCAGCGTCTTGGGGGCGTCCTGGATGTCGTCGCGCTGAATGGGTGAGGCGCAGTACGGGCATCGCGTGGCGGTCAGTGTTCCGGTGAACACCGTTGTGCCGCCACAGTTCTGGCATACCACCTGATGTTCGTCGGAGGCGGCCGGGTCGTTCGCCGACAGCAGGCCGCGGGTGCCCACGGCAGCGATCTTGGCATCACGCAGATCGTGCAGGCCGACCTTGGCGTCGGACCGGGGGATCTCGCGGGTGCTGTTGCAGCTCGGGCAGCGCAGCACCCCTGTCGCCGGATCGAACACCAGGTTGGCGCCGCAGTTGGCGCATGGGAAGGTGCGGGTGTCCTCGGTGGAGTGATACTGGCCGGCCCTGCCCGACTTCGGATCCGGTGGTGCGGCCGGAGCCGGTGGCCTGCCTTGCGGCGGCGGTCCGGCCGGACCCTGCGACACCGGCGGCGCCTGCCGCTGCGACATGGGTGGCGCCTGACCCTGTGAGACGGGCGGCGCTTGACCCTGTGACACGGGCGGCGGTTGCCGCGGGGGCATCGGTGGCGGGTTACCCGCACCGGTGGGCGGCAGCGGTGGCGGGGCGCCGTGCGGTGGTGGGGGCGGGCCGTCGGACGGCAAGGGTGGCGGCGCGGGGGGAGTGGTCATCGGGGACTCCTCTCGGACAAGAACGCGACGGGTTCAGGTCCGGCGCTGGACCTGGGCTGTGGATCTGGACCGGAGCGGATCTAGGCCGGAGGAGCCGGCGGTGCCTGCGGCGGCAGTGGCGGCGGAACCGCCGGGAACAGCGCCGCGAGCTCGGCGACCGAACCGGCCGCCGTCCAGCCGGCCATGTTCGCCGACCACACCAGCGTCTGCCTGGTCACCGACCCGGCCGCGATGAACTGCTGCAGCTGCGCGGCGGTGAACGGTCCGCCGGCCTGCCCGTTCTGTTCCACGTGGTACTGGGTGGCCGTCGGCAGCGGTGGGGGTGCCGCGGCGGGAGCCGGTGCGGCCTGCGGAGCTCCGGCGACCGCGCCGCCCATCCCCATCTGCTGACCGAGCGCCATACCCATGCCCGCACCCAGGAAATCGCCCACCGAACTGCCGCCGGGATTGCTCGCGCCCGCGACCATCGCCTCACCCAGCTTGCCCTGCTGGTAGCGCTGCATGTCGTTGACCTGATTGAGGAAGCCCTGCTCCTCGACGCCGCGTGCCACACCGCGCGTCATCGCCGCGGTGACTTCCTCCGGCAGCGACACGTTGAGCAGAATGTCCTCGATGCCGAGGCCGTACTCGTCGTCGACACGTTCCTGGACGAACGCCTTCAGCTTCTGTGACAGCTCACCGACCTTGCCCTGCAGGTCGATCACGCCGACGCCCGTCTGCAGGATCATGTCCGAGAACGCCTGCGCGATGATGCGGCGCAGCAACTCGGAGATCTCGTCGATGTTGACGTTGCTGTCGGTGCCGATCACCTCACGCAGGAAGATCCCCGGATCGGCCACCCGCACCACACACATACCGTTGGCGCGCACCTGAACCATCTTGAAATCAGGGTCGCGGATGGTGATCGGGTTCGGAGTGCCCCACCGCAGCTCGGTGACCGGGCGGGTGTTGATGAAGTACACCTCCGACCGGAACGGGCTCTTGAACCCGTGCTTCCACCCCTGGATGGTCGACATGATCGGCAGGTTCTCGGTGGTCAGCTCATAATTGCCGGGCCCGAACGTGTCCGCGAGCTGTCCGCGGTACACGAACACCGCCTGCTGGCCCTCCCGGACGATCAGCTGAGCACCGTTCTTGATTTCGTTGTTGTAGCGCGGGAAACGCCACGCCAGCGTCGTGCGAGTGTCGTCGAACCATTCGATGATGTCGACGAGTTCGCCCTTGAGCTTGGAGATCACGCCCATGTCTTCGCTGTCCTCCGGTAGGTGATGCGTCAGGAGCCTTAGCCAGCCTAGTCACTCCGACCGGGGTGCGGGAGACGATGTCGTGCCAACGGATGAGTGGCCGGACCACGACGGCCCCGTGAGTCGATGGGACCAAAAACCACCTGCGACCACGCAGCGCCCGTTATGGCCGTATACCATCGGCCGATGCGGTTGTTCACCGCACGGTCAGGACCATATCGTCACCGGCCTGTCGCAGGGAGTCGTCACCGCAGATGTTCGCTTTCGATGAACGTGTGGACACCGCACTGAGCGGTGACCTGTGGATCGACCTCCTGCCGTGGCTCAACGAGTACGAATCGTCAAAGGCGGCACAGCTCGAAAAGCTGGTAACCGACGTCCTCGACTGGTGGATTTCGGACTCGCCCCGGGCCACGCGGTCGGACACCGAACTCGACGCGCTCGTCGACAACCTCGGCCGGTTGATCGTGCGGAACCACCGACGCGTTCCGTTTGGCGATCTTGCCCCGCATCTGAAACGGTCCACTCCACTGGGGGCCCTGCACCTGCCCGCGCGGGCGGAAACTGTGGTGCGCCGGCTGGCGAACCGGGATTTCGTCGACGCGCTCCTCGATGCCGACGCCGAGACACTTCTCGAACTCAAGGGAACCAGTACGGACACGGTGCAGCAGATCGCGGCCGGGGTCGTGGGTGCGGCGATTCTCGTCGAACCGGATGTGGGTGTCTCCGACGATGCGGACGGCGACGATTCGGCGGTGACGCAACTCGTCGACGACCTCCGGGTGTTGTCCCGCTGGCGTATGCTGCGCGGCGCCCCGGATCGTCCGCTGATCGAGGCTCACGTGGAGGACAACTCGCCTGAGGACGTCCACGAGGCGGTCAGCCGTATCGGAGCACTCAACGCGAATGATTTCCGCGGCGTTGCCCGCGAGAACCCGGTTGATGAGATCGACAACCTCGTCGAGCAACTCGATGAGCGTGAGGAGATCGTGCTCCGGCGGCATCTGATGGCGGACCCGCCGGTGAGTATCGGGCAACTCAGCTCGCTGTTGCACGTCAGTAAGAGCCGCGCCGGAACCATCGTTGCCGAATTGAAGGACCAGCTCACCGCCGCATGTGTTTTCGGTACCGCGGCCGGAGGTCTCATCGCTGGGATACGCGCCGAGATCGACCCTGCCGCTCCGCTCGACGCGCTCCTTGACCGGTTCCCGGTGCTGGCGGAACAGGTGCCTTCGCTGGACGTGCCGCTATGGCTGGCGCTGGACCGTATCGACGACTATTTCGAGGTCATCGACGGATGGGCGGTTGCCCCGGACCTGGCGACGTCGAAGGCCGCGACCATCGACACGCTGCGGGAGTTCGAATCGGTGAACGGCGTCATACCGCTGGACCGGGTTGCCTCGGCACTGAACTTCGATGCCGCACACACCGAGTCCTGGATGGCACGTTGCGCGATCCCGCTCGCGGCCGGTCACGCATTGCTGATGGCGGCGACACTCGGAGACCATGCCGTCGGCGCCATCGAGGCCGTCGGACACGCGGTGAGCGTCGAAGACCTCATTGACGTGATCGGATTCGCGGGAGCGCGCATGAAGCTGGTCCGGGCGTTGCGGAATGACGGGCGGGTCAGCGAGGACGACCGTGGGTTGTGGAATCTCACGTCTGCAGACGGTTCGGGCAGTGCGCCGAGCGAAGCCGATCGGCAGATGCGCCCGGTGAAACGGCTCTACCGAGTTGATGACGCGTGGTGTTTTCGGATTACCGTCACCCCTGACCACTTGCGGGGCTCGGGCCTGATACTCCCGATCGCTGTGGCGAATGCGTTCGGGTGCCGTCAGGGCACCATCCGAGAGTTTGCGAGTCCGCTGGGCACACAGGTCTTGCGGTGGACGGGCAAGAGTCCCACCTTCGGCACCGTCCGCCGTTTTCTGGCGGACCTGGATTGCCAGGTGGGTGACGACGTGTTCTTAACCGTGTCCGATACCACCGGCTTCGATGTCCGGGCTGTGGTCAAGCCGCCCACAGACGAGCCTATACGGGTGGCGGCCGCACTCATCGGGTACCCCTGGCCGGATGCCATTCCGGGTCCCGAACTTTTGGGCGTGCTGGCGACGGCGGCGGGACTGGCCCCGGATGCCAAGCCCCGCAGGATTCTCCGTGTATTCCAGGCGATCGACGAGCCTGTCGCCGACGTGCTAGAAGCTGCCTGGGTGAGGACCGCGCGTGGCTGATCCGAGCATCA
The DNA here is from genome assembly GCF_000241345.1 of Gordonia amarae NBRC 15530. Lineage (GTDB taxonomy): Bacteria > Actinomycetota > Actinomycetes > Mycobacteriales > Mycobacteriaceae > Gordonia > Gordonia amarae. The sequence goes on along the minus strand of NZ_BAED01000028.1, from coordinate 15,838 downwards.
TCCGTGCGCTGGGACTGCATCACACGCTGGTCACGGCCGTCGCGGACATCATCGACAACAGCATCGATGCCGGTGCCGGTCACGTCCTCGTCCGTTTCCTGCAAACCGGTAGCCGTATCAGCGGACTGCGCATCATCGACGACGGTTCCGGTATGGACGGCACCACGTTGGAGGCGGCGATGGAGTACGGGGTGCAGCGGGCGTACCAGGACTCCGATCAAGGCATGTTCGGTGTCGGGATGAAGGCCGCGTCGATCAGCCAGGCCGACACCTTCACCGTGTATTCGCGAGCGGAGAACGCCGAACCTGCCGGGAGGCGAGTGTCGGTCACCGACCGCATGGACGCCCCGGTCCGTGAGGACTTCTCATCCGATGACGCGGGGAAGGTGCTTGCCGGTGCCACACCCCGGTTTCCGATGACCACCGGAACAATCGTTGAATGGCGCGGAATACGAACATTTCCCGCCGGAGACGAGTCGGAGCAGCACACCGAGTGGCTCGAATCCACGATCGGAGACCTGCAAGACCAGCTTGGCCTGGTATTCCACCGGCTGATCGTGCAAGGGTTGACGATCGGGGTCGATGTCTACGATGAGCTCGCCGGGCGCGCGGGTGCGCCACGAACAGTGCGGGCAGTGGATCCGTTCGGGTACAAGCGGTCCGGAGATGCCGCGTACCCGCAGCAGGTGGCGCTGTCGCTGCCTGGTATGCCGACGATCGACCTGCACATCTGGCCTGCTAAGGTCTCGTTGCCGGAGTTCAAGATCCGTGGTCTTCCGGGCAGGGAATCCCAAGGCATATTCGTGTACCGCAACGACCGTCTTCTGCAGCCCGGTGGGTGGCTCGATGTGGTGAAACCCAGACCCGAATGGGGGTTGGCGCGAGTCGCTGTCGACGTCGGCACCGAACTGCGCACGCATGTGACGGTCAACCCCGAGAAGGCCGGTGTCACTGTGGGCGGGACGCTGGTCAGCGCGCTGCGCGACGTCATCACCGGTCAGTATCTCGACGCGTCAGCTTCCGCGCTCAAAGCCGCACGCAAGCTCACCAGACGACCGATCACCATCGTCGAGCCGGCGTCGGGGCTACCGGACGAAGTGCTGGAGGAGTTTGCCGACTCGTTCACGTTCGCCTCCGGTGCAGACCCTGTCGCGATCGGTTGGCGCGTCCTCCCCACCGACCGGGTATTCGAGGTCGACCTCGACAACCGGAATCTGTGGCTCAACGCCAGGTTCCGCAGAGCACTCGGCGGGCGACGAACCACCGGCGTCGACGTGCCTTTCCTGCGGACACTGATGTTCCTGCTGACGCAGGACATGTTCACGGGAATCCGGCATAGCGCCCGGCAACAGGAGCAGATGGACGCCTGGCAGCAGGTGCTGGTCGAGGCGCTGGCGGCGGAGAGCGAAAGGCAACCATGATCGACGTTCTGATCGATGCGCTGGTACGTGAATTCACAACGGATATGGCGCCGTCGCTGCTTCTCGGCGCGGTGTCGGGCAGGGTGGTGGGAGCCGGTGGCAGCCCCGTGGAGATCGAGTCCCTTGTGAACGTGCTCGTCGACGAGAAGGTGACCGCGGTGCGTTCGTCGGTCCGGAAAGCCTTGACACTGTGGGATGCGGAGTCGGTCGCCGGTTGGGTCTCGGCCACACTGCCCAACTCCCCGGAGCGCCGTGAGCTGATCTATTCGCGCCTGGGAATCCCCGCCGCCGCATATGCGGCGCTGACCGAGTCCTATCCACTGGTGGGAATGCCCACCGTCATCGCCGCCCAGCAGCCGTGGGAACCGTGGTACACCCCGGAACGGCGTACTGCACAAGGCTTTTACTGGCGGGCCTACCAAGGTGTTCTTGCCCGCAAGGGGTGGTCGCAGGAGACGATCGATTCGCTCCATGTGGGAACCACGGAAGTCGTGCGCAGGCTCGCCGACCCGACGCGGCCCGAACCGTACCAGTCCAAAGGTCTCGTTGTCGGTTACGTGCAGAGCGGTAAGACCGCAAATTTCACCGGCGTCGTCGCCAAGGCGATCGATGCCGGCTACCGGCTGATCATTGTCCTGACCGGCACCATCGAACTGCTCCGCACCCAGACCCAGCGGCGCCTCGACATGGAGCTCATCGGTATGCAGAACATCGACGAGGCCGAGTACGAGAACGACGAGGACTGGCTCGACGGCAAGTTCCTGCGTCACATCATCGATCCCAACCACTCCAATGACGCGCCGGCGATCAGGAGGCTGACAGGCGTGGTGGACGACTACAAGGCTCTGGCCAAAGGTATCGGCACCCTGCACTACGAGTTCGTGGATCACTCTCTGCCACTGATCGATTCGGCCAACCTGTATCCGAGCAATGTGCGGGTCGCGGTGGTCAAGAAGAACTCGACGGTGCTCAAAAAGCTGGTCGCCGATATGCGGAAGATCCCGACGCCGCACGACCAGATTCCGGCGCTGATCATCGACGACGAAGCCGACCAGGCGTCCGTGAACACCGAGAACCCGAAGAAGTTCGCCGCGGGGAAGGTGGAGCGCACGGCGATCAACCAGCAGATCTCCAACCTGCTGGAACTACTGCGACGAAGCCAGTACGTGGGCTACACCGCCACCCCGTTCGCGAACGTATTCGTCGACCCCGACGACTCCGAGAACATCTTCCCCACAGATTTCATCGTCAGCCTGCCCCGGCCGGACAACTACATGGGCGGCGCCGACTTCCACGATCGTGAGGGCGATCTCGGGTACGGAGTGGAGAAGACCCCCGCCAACTCCAATGAGCGTGCCTTCGTCCGGGATCTGCGCCCACAGTGCGACGACGACAGGGACGCCGAACGTCTGGGTGCGCTGGATGCCTACGTCCTGTCGGGTGCGGTAAAGCTGTTCCGGATGAGCTGTGGTGACGCGGGGGACTTCCGGCATCACACGATGCTGGTCCACGAGTCGGTGAAGCAGGCCGAGCATTCCGCATTGGCCGACGAGTTCACGGCGTTGTGGAAGTCCGCGGGGTACAGCAGTGCCGCCGGGTTGGACCGACTCAAAGCATTGTGGGAGAACGACTTCAAGCCGGTATCGGCAGCGCGGGCCGACCCTGCCTCGTCGAATCCCGCGTCGTTCGATAAACTCGTCGAGTACATCGGGCAGGCCTGCGACAAAATCGGCGAAGGGTTGCGTCCGGTCATTGTGGTGAACGGTGACGCGGACAAGGACTACTTGCAGGAGCCGCTGAACTTCCAGGAACACCGTGTATGGAAGATCCTCGTCGGCGGCACCAAACTGAGCCGCGGATTCACCGTCGAAGGGCTGACCACCACTTACTACACGCGGCGCACCGCCCAGGCCGACACACTGATGCAGATGGGCCGATGGTTCGGATTCCGGCCGGGCTACCGGGACCTGGTCCGGCTGTACATCGGACGCGAGGTGCCGGGACCGGCCGGCAAGGAATTCGACCTGTACCGGGCATTCGAGGCGATCGTCGAGGACGAGGAAGACTTCCGCGACGAACTGGACCGCTTCAAGGGTATGAACGAGGCCGGCGAGCCAATGGTCATCCCGCGCGACATTCCGCCGATGGTGTTCCAGCGGTTGCCGTGGCTGAAACCGACAGCGGCCAACAAGATGTACAACGCGAAGATGACCTACCGCAGTGTCGGCGGTCAGAGTTTTAGCTTCACGATGCAGGGCCCGCGCAACGACGGGTCCAACAACGTGAAACACTTCGACCTGGCCCGGCCGATCCTCGACCAGCTCGGTGACGAAGGAGAGTTCTTCTTCAAGGACAAGGATGGAGAGTCGAGAAGTTTCACCGCATGCTACGGAATCGTTTCCGCCGGTGAGATCTTCGAGGCCGTTGATCAGTTCGTCTGGGACAGCAACTGGGACTTCGCCCCACACCGTGAAGCGTTCGAACGGGCGATGGACGACGGTCTGCTCGATGACTTCGCGGTCTTGCTGCCCATACCGAAAACACGCGCGAAGGTGAGCATCGGCGGCTACCCCACCGCGCTTCCGATCGTCAACCGCAAACGACAAGAAGCCCAGTACCGGACCGGTTTCACGGGAACGGCGGTTCGTGAACGGGACGCGATCGAGCACATCGCGGGTCACCCCGAGAAGGACGTCGGTGGTCCACTCGCACGCAAGCTCCGCAAACCCACGAGGGGCGGGATGATCTTGCTGTTCGCGAGTGATCCGCCGTCGAAGCGGCATATCAAGGATGTTGCGAAAGGTGCGGTCGATGCACGTGACGTCGCAACGCTGTTCACGTATGCGCTGCCGTACGCTGCCTGTCCCAGTCCCCGGATCGGGTTCACCGCCCAGAAGTCGGGTGCCGGGGCGATCGTCGATGCGCAGTAGCTGAGAGGGAAGGAACACACGATGGCCAAGGTGATCGCGACGATCAGCCTCAAGGGTGGTGTCGGCAAGTCAACAGTGACAGCAGGGCTGGCCGAGTTCATGTCCGCGGAGTTCGGGCAGCGGGTCCTTCTGATCGACCTCGACTCGCAGATCAACCTGACCACGATGATGATCAGTGAGCAGCAGTGGGCGGAACTGAACAAGCGCGGCGACACCTTGGCGTCCCTGTTCGCCGACGCGGTGAACGGCAACAACGAGTACTTCCACTTGGAGACGGCGATCCAGCGGGGCGTGTCACCGGTCAAGAAGGTGACAACCGTTGACCTCCTGGCGTCCTCCCTCGACCTGATCGAACTTCAGGAGGACCTCAGCGCATTGCGGGTTTCACAGGAGAGGTCGGATGGGGGCGTCCAGTTCCTGCGGGAGGCGATCGCACCAGTCGTCGACTACTACGATTTCGTGCTGATCGACTGCCCACCGAACATCGGCCCGGTCACGCTGAACGGCCTGGCGGCCGCAGATGCCTATATCATTCCCACGATCCCGGACTTCCTGTCCACGTACGGCATTCCCCAGATTCAGAATCGGGTGCGCAGGTTCGGCGAGGAGATCGGCCGAACGATCGTGGAACTGGGCGTGGTGATCACCAAGTACAAGTCCAACTCGTCTGTGCATAGTTCGACCACGAAGCGGCTGCGCCGCGACCCGACCATTCAGCACGTCCTGCCGAACTACATCAACGAGTCCAACGCCATAGCGGCGGCCGCGGAGTTCGCGCCCTATGGGACCTTGAAGGTCAAGTATGGCAACCAGGGACAGTTCGATCAGTTCCGCGGGCTGACCGTCGACGTTATGACCGAAGCACGGGAGAAGATCAAGTGAGCACAGACGACAGCCGCCGGCGCGTCGAGTACCAATCCGTGAGTGGCGCTCTGGCACAACTCGACTCGAAGAACCCGAGGGCAGCCCTGCTGATCGCAGGGGTCGCGAACGCGGTGATCGCCGAGGCCGAACGTTCACCTCGTTTCGCCAAGGCACTCGCGGACTCGGTGGCTGCCCTCATCGACCAACCGGCCGGTGCGCCCGCACCGGCGACTTCAGTGCCGCGCCGGAGGGCACCGGCGAAGCCTAGGGTGACACGAGCGCCGGGCGCGTTCGATCCCTTTGTGGTGTACCGAGAGTCCGGTGCTGGCGGACTGTCGGCAAGGCTGACGGCCCTCACCGTGGACCAGTTGCGGGACATCATCGCCGAACAGGAACTCGACACCCGCAAGGAGACCGGCCGCAAACGCAAACTCGAGGTCCTGGTCACCTGGATCATCGAACGCGTCGAGGCCTCCGAGAACAAGGGCAGCGTGTTCCGCTGAGCGGGTTCAGACCGGAGCGAACCACCCGAACCCGAAGTGCGAGAGCTGTCCGAGCACAACAGCCTGCCCTGGTTGAGTCAGTGGTTCCCTGAAGTCGATCTCGAGGTACACCCCCCGACGCTGCTTCGGCATGCGCTCGTTGACCCGATACCTTCTGAACTGGCTGAGATTGCGTGCAGCTTCGGTGGACTCGATAACAGTCACCGAGGCGACGTCAGGAAGCCCTCGGTAAGAGCACTCCTTCGCCAAGTCGGCGGCAATATGCTCATGCTCCGTCTGCCGCCGGTGCCTGTGGCGAACGGGGAGATACGGAGTCAGCGAACGCCAACGCGTCGATGTCTGGGAAAGTGCCTCCGGCAGAACGTCATCGAGTGTTCCCACGCCGACGAGCAGAAGTCGCTGCTCCGGGAAGCGGTCCTCGAGATGTTCGCGGGCTGTGCGGACTCTGCGCAACTGCCGAACGATGGACTGGGCGAGTTCACCGGTGGTTCCCCCAGGAATCCAAAGCGTCAGCAGATCTGCGGTGGCGGCTGCTTCGTAAGGGCTATCAGCAATGCTTGCCGGGTGTACCAGGATGTGGGTGTGGTCGTGTTGTTGGCGACGTGGACTATCACCATCACGGCCGACAAGTAGTTCCAGGCTGTCCTGTTGTGCGGTGTCGAGCTGCTTGCGCAGAGCCGCGTGGCATGTGTCGGCGAGAAGGATCGCGTTACGCATCCGCATGGGCACCGACGACACAAGTTGGAACTGGATCGCGGTCACCTTCGGGGCGTGCGGCCGAACCACGGCAGGACTCCTGGCGGGGCGCTGTCGTCCGTAGGAGATCAGGACCGAGCCGGCCGGATACACGTCGCCACGCTTGCGTGTGGCGGTGGTGGTGGCTTCGAGCTGGTTGCGCACCGGAGGGCCATCGACCCCCAGCAGGGCTTTGAACTCGAAATCGTCGCCGGTAATCCCCTTGCGCCACCACCGGCTGTCGGGACAGTGGTCGTGGTCATCGAGTTTCGCTGTGCAGATCGATTCGCTTCGCCCCAGGTAAGGCAGGCGGTCGGCCAGTATTCGGAGCGTTTGCTCAGCGCTCTCCGAGAGGGTCCTGTCCCAGTGAATCTTGACGGTCAGCGGACCGCTTGAGACTCCGAAGGCGTCGAGCACCAGGTCCGTGCGCCCTGGCTCCTTGGTGCTGTGTGCAATGTCGGGCATGTAGTGCCGGGTCGAACCCACAGAGAGTTCGCCGGCCAGGTAGGCATCGGGATTTCCGAGTTCGATGAGGAGCGAATCGATGCTTTCCGGAGTCACATCGGGGCATCTCGTGTGACCGACGGCGATCAGCGCACGAAAGAGCCGCCACGGCGATGGTGGCCATTCGACATCGCCGGAGTTGGGGCCCTGACTCCACGGGGTCGCGTGGTACCTACCGAACGGAAACTCGATGGAAAGGGTTGTACCCATCTGTGATCCGATCAGGAGAAGGTGACTTCGGTGATGGTGCCCAGATCGTCTGAGGCGGCTGCGACCGCGGCAGCCAGGCGGTCGGAGGCAGCGTTCACAGACGGGGGTGTGTCGCCACCGGCGACGACAAGATCGCAGGCTGTACGCAGACGCAGCCCGCTGTTCAGAAGGGTTGCGACCTCCCAGTTGGCGACTGCGGACAGCAGTTCGGTCGCGGCAGGTGAAAGTCCGTAGGACGCAAACTGTTGCTCATCGATGACGGTATACATCGTGATGGTTTCGGCGGTGTACTCCGTCCGGTGGTGGGGCACCATCCCGTAGCCTTCCTTGGCGTCACGCTTGCCCTTTTCAGCCTCGTTGTTGACCGAGTCTTTCTTGACGCCGCCACTGACAGCGGGTTCGACATTCGTGGCCTCGATGAACGCAGTGATCGCTCGTGCGACCTTGGGCTGCCACGCCCACGGTTTCTGTGCGAAGAATACGCCGTGGACCAAGCTCAACGGGTCGAGAGCGAACACCTCACGGTAGACGCAGGCCATGTCCAGTGGTTTGCCCTTGACCAACCCAAAACGTTCGGGGAGTACTTCCTTCATCGGTGACCCGTCCACCTTTCCATTGAGGACGTAGGCGGAGGCAAGACGGTGCGCTTCGAGGCGACTTGAAGTCAGAAACTCGCCGTCGGGATTGACCACTCGAACATAGGGCAGCGCTGCGAGCTCCTCTGCGGGCTTCTGCTGCGCAGTGTTCCAGGTTGTGCCTTCAAGGTGGTTCGCCATCGACTGAGCGGACTCCACGATGAGGTCGTCGTTCGTCCTGCCGGGGACCTGGTAGATGGCAGGCCCGAGGTCGGGGAAGCCGGTGGGCTGGAACCTTCTGCCGGCGATGGGCTCCAGTTCAAATGTGTAGCGGGTGCGCGAAGCGGAAACCTGGGACATGGCTTGTTCTCCTAGAGGCGATGCTGAATTACTCGTCGTGGGTATTGTCTGATGGTGCGGGTCGCAGCTGATACACAAAGTGCTCATGTTCGGATCCGAGGAATGAGTTCGGAAAGAGCGCCGCGGCGATTCGGTGGCCTCCGGAACTGTCCGTGTGTCCGATGAACGCGGAGTCGGCTGTTCCCCAGCCGACTTGACGTAGCCTGCGGCGTGCGTGATCGAGTGCCGTGGACGGGTGATGCGCCGCGAGCGCCGAGACGATCTCGGGAGTCAGTGCCACACCGCCGCGTTTGTCGTTCAACGAGTCGGATACCGCGTGGATTGGGGGTCGCACTCCATTGCGCAAGTATGCGAACACCGCGAATGCCGGATCGAGTGGGCCGTTCGTGGATGTGTTAAGTCTGTAGTCGATTCCGGTCCAGTCCAAGGCCATCAGCGCGAGTGTCCATTGCAGAACCTCGTCATCGAGCCGACGGTCGGCGATCCACCTGCTGAGGTCGTGGCAGCTGACTCTGACTCCTGTTCGTGGTCCGGTCGACCCGATCCAGGACAGGGTCGTTGCGTCGAAGCCGGATTCGCGGAACTGCGTGTACCACCGCAGAGCTTCGGTGAGCAGCGACTCGAGTGGTTTGATCCCGAGTCCCGGAATTATCGCGGAATCGGTCCAGACCTGGACACCTGCGGATGAGGAAATCGGCAGCAGGAGCTCCCGGAGGCCCCGCCCGCGAGGTACGGACGAGTCACGGGGGGTGCGGACCGACGCCAATCCCAGTCCCAGACGAAAGGCAATATCGGACGTCAAGGTGTCACCAAACGCATCTTCGGACCGCATGATGTCGAGTAGGACGCCGGCGCCGGGGCACCGGCGGGGGCTGTGGTTGTCGCGCGTGGTTGTGCTACGTCCAACGGCCGATTCGGCCAGTGTCAGCGACGCGAGCATGGTTCGCATTGCCCGGATCTGTGACGTTCCGGAGTCTGTGGCGAGCCGGAAGCGTGCGTTTTCGTAAGCTCGCGTGTGGCGAGTGATCGTCGCCGGAACCTCGCTGCCGCGTGCGACGCGACGCGGCCAGTCTTCAGTTGCCGCCGCGAGTCGAAGAAGCGGGTTACTCTTTCGAGGGCGAACACTGTCCGCACGAATCGCGCTGAACGCCAGCCCGTTGCGGCGGCTGAACGTGAATCTGTCGAAAGATGAGAATCCGTCCGACGTCCCACCCGAACGGATGGCGCAATACATGTCCGGCGACTGGACAACGGTCCTTCCATTCCACACGGCACGCCCTTCACGGAACAGTTCCTGCAGCACACGCAGCCGGACCGGATCCTCCCAGAGCGGTGTCCACAGTTCGCCGCGGTTCTCTTCGCTCGGGCTGCCGGCCGCCATTCCGAGGTCGGAACCAAAGGTCGAGAAGGTCATCGCGACCCTGGCTGACGAGTTCAGAGCCTTGACCGCTTGCGGGGCGTCCATCGAGAACCGGCGCGCGGGTGAGGACGCAAACATTGTTGCACCCTCCATCATCAAGACGTACTCCCACTCGTTGACGATCCCGTCGCTCGATCCGAAGGGCGAGGTGTTGGGTGTGCCCGCTGCTCCCGGATCGAACTGCCCAGGAGCTCCCTTGCTGAGACCGGTTCGATCGTCGACCACGAATTTCTGCGCCAGAATCTCGGAGCGTCGTAGTTCTTTGGGCGTCGTGGTGATGAGCTTCGATATGGCTTCGTGATATTTGGTAGAGAAATCGAGTCTACCGTCGTTGCCGCCGGTGCCGACGATCGGCGGGAAGGCCAGCTCTCCGTCGCCGAGAACCACGACGGCGGTGTCGATCCACTCCACCATCCGTGGCGGGCAGTTGTTGCGGAGCCGCAGGACCAGCGGTGCTTTGTCCTTACTCGGACCTTCCGCGCGGAAATCGGCGGCGAAGGGTTCACAAATTCTGAACGTCGCAACGAACTCATCGAATCGTCGGTCACCTGCGGCAATAATCCGTGCGATATGCTCTTTGGGTGCTTTGTCCTTCGCGCCGAAGCCGCTACCCTCGTTCCATGGGCTGAATAGCGGCATGGGCGTGTAGTCGCTGGTCAGCCAGTGAGTGAGATCATCTACAGTCGAATCGATTTCGAGGTCGGTGCCGACAAAACGGGCGGTGGCTCGTGAGTCGGCCTGCCGTGAAACGGCTTTGAATACACCGGTGGCGGCCAAATAGCGCAGCAGATTGCCCCCGGCCGCGCCGCGGATTGTGGTGACTGTCATTGCGCTGCCCCCTCAGGTATCTGGAATCGTCTGCTGCTTGCGCGCCAGTCAGCAACACGCACAAGCATTTCGAGATATGACAGGCGGCACAGACCGTATCGCTCGATGAGGTCGGCGGTCATCTCGACCCAGCCTTGCCCGCCTGGGTTGACAGTTCGGAACTGATCGGTTGTCAGTGACACCTGCTGCGCCGGCTCATCCAGGACGGGGAATACATCGGCACTACCTTCGGCGATTCCGAACACGGTGCCGGTCGCGGCGCCGTCGAGGTCGCGGACTTTCATGCGGATTTTACCGTGGTGCGCGGCGATGAGGTAGCGAACCAGATCGCGGTCGTGTGCCTTATCGAGGAGATGTGACATCTCGGCATCGAGGATCGCGACCGAGGCCAGTTCGTGGCGGAAGCTCGTAATATCACCTTCGTAGACGAGCCGGGACGTACCGGGGGACTTGGCCCACGCGATGTTCCGGTCCGGTGGCTCTCCGGTGGCCTGCAGCGCATTCTGCCACGTGGAATGGGCTTTACCCAGGTCGTGTAGGTACGCCGAGAGGACTACGTCGTCCCTGAGTGCGGACTCCAGCGGAAGGTTCTCGACGAGCACGCGTGCTTGTGCCTGCGTCTCGGTGAGATGTTGGTCGAGTGACAGCCACTGGGAGTGGTCGATCGATCCGCCGTCCGCGTCGGAGCTGTCCGACGTCACGGCGCTGTCGATGAGGCGGTACTCACGTGACGACGCGTCATCGGGCTCGGGGATGGTCACCGGCTTGTCAGACTTCGGGTCGAAGCCCTTGTGCGGGTCGTACAGACCTGCGGATTTGTCCACAAGTAGGATCTCGCCAGGACGAGGCGGACGGATCTTGCTGATCTGCACCCATTTCCGTTCGGAATGCGCGTAGGACCAGATCGTCTTCCTCTTTGTGGCTCGGGTCGCAACGTCCAAGACCTTCTTCAGCGGCACGCGGCAGCGGAATTGCGGGTCCGGGATCTTTGTGTCGGGTGTGGGCGGCGCTGATTCAAGGTCGACCCATGTGAGTTGGGCGTCCATGTCGTCGGAATCCCGGATGTACGGACTGACGTCGAAGTCGTTGCCGCTCAGGTCAGGAGCTGTGTCGAACAGCGCCTCGAAGTCGCTTTCTCGCAGAACTGGTACGAGCGGAATCGCTTCGTTGGCCGGTATTGCCAGCAGTTCGGCGTTGGTTACCGATTCGCCGTCGACTGCCGTCAGCGCGGCCACCGTCGCATCGACATCGTCGTCCTCATACGGTGCGGCGGACGGAGGAACCACCCAGTACACTGTGGCGTCGGTGCGCCATCCTGCTCGATTGCACCTGCCCGAACGTTGTACCAACGATGACCACGGTGCGGCCTCGGTGATCAGGGTGGCAGCGTCCAGGTCGATACCTGCCTCGACGACCTGGGTGGCGATGAGGATGTCGTCGTGAGGCTCGGTGCCGATACGGTCGATGTAGCTGTCCCGCTCGTACGGGCGGAACCGGGAGTGCAGGAGCGTTATCGCAGGCCCGGTAGTTGGTGCGAGTGTGGTTGCCTTCACGTAGATTTCGGTTGCACGGTCGACCGTGTTGATGACAACGAGGGTGAGCGTTCCGGGCCTGTGAAGCCGGAGTATCTCCGCTGCAAAGTCCTTCGCGTTCTTGGTGTCCGCATCGAGCCTGATGATCGTCCGTGCACTGTGCAGTCTGCGCAGGAGCGATTCGGGCTGGTCACCTTCTGCGATCCGGACGGTCTCGTCGGCGGATGGGAACGGATTGTCGACTGTACTGAGAAGTGCTCTGGTCACGGTTGCGCTCATGCATGTCAACCCGAATCTGCTGGCGCCGTGCTGCGTCTGGAATGCGGATATCTGGCGGAGGGTCGCCGTCGCATTGGGTATGAGTTGCACTTCATCGAGCACGATATGGCTGTCATTCCAGATGAGACCGGCGTCGATCGGGAAGCACGACCGCGAGGACCCGTACGACCTCGACATTGCGCTGCTGGTGACGATATCCGTGATTCCGATGAGAATGACATTGCGGTGAGGTTCCAGCCGCCACGGCCTGGTTTTCCGGTCCCCGGACTCACCGGTGAGCAGTCCGAGCCCGACATCGAGTTGAAGCTCATCAAGGATGTCACGGACAACGGTGTACGTCTGTCGGGTCAAAGTGCGCATCGGCAAGGTGATGACCAGGCGCCGCGGCGTAGATTCCCGTACCTCAGCGCTGGGATGGAAGAGACGGAACCAGAGCCACCCGACAACCACAGCCGCGGTCTTGCCGAGGCCGGGTGGGACGTCGATCAGTGCAGGCAGATGCGTTCCTGAGGCGACGTCACACTGGTACGGGTACGGGTCTTGGCCATTCATGGCCGCCCGAAACAGATCGCCGTAGCTTGAGTGCTGCGCCATGCGCTCCTCGATTCCCTGCTTTGTCGTAGGCCTCTGGTGGAATCTGTGTTGTGCAAGACCGTCTGGGGTAGGTGTGAGTGTATGCACTAGCCCAAGCGATGGTCAAGTAAGATTTAATGACGGTACATCTCTCTTCCAAGAAGATGTTCCCAGCGGACGGACCACGGTGGCAGGCGGTGTGCAACTGTCGTCCAAACCGCAATGGAGCCCGGCCGTGGAGAGCGCGGGGCCACGTGATCCTCTCTCAATGATGCACTCCGTCAGGCATTGGTGAGACACACACCTGAATGTCAGTGGTGCATGCGAGAGTGATGCGCGTTCAGGCCTGACCCCGCGAGAGGAGTCCATCGGATGACGGCTGACATCGAGCTGTTGCCGGCCCGCATGCTCAATGAGTATGTGTACTGTCCCCGCTTGTTCTACTTCGAATGGGTCGACAAGAGGTGGGCTCCGAGCCACGACACCGAGCACGGGAGCTTTGTCCACCGTGCCGTTGACAAGCGAGCGGGGTCGCTTCCGGAACCCGAGGACGTTGGGAACGGAGTCAAGGTCACGGCGTTACAGATCGAATCTCATGCGCTGGGTCTGGTTGCGGTGCTCGATCGCGTCGATGATGGTGGCGACGGCACCCTGATCCCGGTCGACACCAAGAAGGGCAAGCCGTCGGAATCGGGTGCCCCGTGGTCAGCGGATGTCGTGCAGCTCTACGCACAGGCGGCACTGCTGCGTGACGCTGGGTACGAGGTTGACCGTGGTGTGTTGTACTACGCGGAAATCAATCGTCGGATAACGATTCCCATTGGTGACGTGGAGGTCGCTGCGGCGATTGAGTTGGCGGATGAAGCGCGGGAGGTCGCCGCGCGGCCCACGCCTCCGCTACCGCTGGTCGCCAGCAACAGGTGCCCGAGGTGTTCGCTCGTCGGATTGTGCATGCCGGACGAGACGAATGCGCTGCTGCGCCGTGACGATGAACCCCCGCGACGTATCGTTCCGCGAGATCCAGACGCACGTCCTGTGTATGTCACGACACCGGGCGCGGCGGTCGGCATTAAGGGCGGGCGGCTCCGCGTAGTCCAGAAAGGGGCCGCGCCGGTAGAGGTGCGCTTGATTGACGTCGCTCAACTCTGCGTGTACGGCAGTGTTCAGGTGAGTACACAGGTTCTCACCGAGCTGTGGAGCAGGGGAGTCCCGGTCTTGTGGTTCAGCTACAACGGCTGGCTGCGTGGGTGGGCGCAAGGGGAGATGTCGAAGTACGTTCAGCTGAGGATCGCGCAAGCCCAGGTTTCGGAGCAGCGTTCACTCGCGATCGCGACGGCGATCGTGGCGGGCAAGATCAAGAACTCGCGAACGTTGTTGCGGCGCAATGCTCGCACCGATGTGTCACCGCAGCTCTCAGCTCTTGCTGGGATGGCAGAGAGCGCTCGCTCGGCTGCATCGGCGGCGGAACTGCTCGGGATTGAAGGCGCGGCGGCGCGGGTCTACTTCGGCGAGTTCAGTGGGATGGTAAGCGACTCAAACGCCGAACTTGCAGAAGAGTTCGATACGAACGGGCGGCGGCGTAGGCCGGCGCCGGACCCCATCAACGCCCTCCTCGGCTACGTGTACGCGCTGCTGGTCAAGGATGTTGTGGCTGTGTGCTTGGCGGTCGGTCTCGACCCGTACATCGGGGTCTACCACAAGCCGCGCTACGGGCGGCCGGCGCTCGCACTTGACCTGATGGAAGAGTTTCGTCCGCTCCTCGCGGACTCGGCGATACTCAGCATGCTCAACAACGGTGAGGTGACCAGCGGCGACTTCGAAAGGCGCAGTCGCGGGTGCTGGCTCACGTTGCAAGGGCGGCGCAAAGTGATTCGGGCATACGAGCGCCGTTTGGACGTTCAGGTAACCCATCCGGTGTTTCGCTACAAGATCTCATATCGGCGGGTGCTCGATGTTCAAGCGCGGATCCTGGCAGGAGTTCTGATTGGTGAACTCCGGCAGTACACCCCGATGGTCACGAGGTGAGTGGCCATGGCCAGAAGGCGACACCTCATCGCATACGACATCTGCGAACCTCGCCGGCTGCGGCAGGTCTGTAAGGTCATGGAGGCGTACGGAACTCGTTTGCAATACTCAGTATTCCTCTGTGATCTGTCGGAGCTTGAACTGGTTCAGTGGCGAAGTGATATCCATGTAGTCATGGACTATCGGGAAGATTCCGTCGTGATGATCGACCTCGGGACCACGGGCAGTGCCGCAGCCGTTACCCAGCTCGGGAAGCCTCGCACGTTGCCCACATCAGGTACGACAGTCCTGTGATCCCCCGCGAGCGGTCCGACCGCGTCGAACTTCCTGGACAGTGCTCGCGCGCTGGTCAGAGCGTTGTTTGAGAACTTCATACTTGGTGTAACGTAGGACTGGCTATGCCGTACCAACCACCTCTCGCGAGGTGCCCTGTTTCCGCTGGTCGGAACGGGTGAATCTCGCGAGCGGTCTTCCCGGTCGAAATGACCGGGCTCCATTGCGGCCATGTCGGCCCACTTGACCTCGATGCGCGGCTCAGAAGTCTTCCCGGTCGAAATGACCGGGCTCCATTGCGGCGGAGGAGACAGCTCGGGTGCCGGGGCTTCTGCAGGAAGCTGGTCTTCCCGGTCGAAATGACCGGGCTCCATTGCGGCGCCGACATCGACAGCGTCGACGAGTTGCTCGGCTACATGTCTTCCCGGTCGAAATGACCGGGCTCCATTGCGGCGTCGGCATCGGCGAACAGTGCGAAGAACTCCGGGTCTTCGGGTCTTCCCGGTCGAAATGACCGGGCTCCATTGCGGCAGGTCATGCCAAGCGACACCAACACCGACCACCGAGTCTTCCCGGTCGAAATGACCGGGCTCCATTGCGGCCGGGTAGTAGTGCGGTGCCTAGCGCCTTACAGATGGCGTCTTCCCGGTCGAAATGACCGGGCTCCATTGCGGCACTAGCGCCTACAGTCTTTCCGTCGATCCAAAAAGGCTGGGTCTTCCCGGTCGAAATGACCGGGCTCCATTGCGGCCGTAGACGCCGAACACGAGGTCTGCGCCGGGCTTCGAGTCTTCCCGGTCGAAATG
>NZ_BAED01000029.1 GCF_000241345.1 Gordonia amarae NBRC 15530 | reverse complement strand
GTGCCCGCGGGCACTGTTGCTGATGCTCTGGTGGCGCAGGCTGTGCGGTCTCCTGATGCCCGGGCGTTGTGGTTCCAGGGGCGTGGTGTCTCGTTTGCGGAGTTGTCGGCGCGTGTGAGTGTGCTTGCGCGTGAGTTGATTTCGGTGGGTGTGGGGCCGGATGTGGCGGTGGGTGTGTGTATTGACCGCAGTGTGGAGATGGTGGTGGCGATCCATGCTGTGGTGGCTGCGGGTGGTCAGTATGTGCCGATTGCCACGGATGCTCCTGCTGATCGTGTGCAGTACATGCTGGAGACAGCTGGTGTGGGTGTGGTCTTGATCGGACCAAGCGTTTTGATCCGTGAGGAGTTGTCGTCGGGCGACGAAGGAGCCGGCCGACAGTGTCACGATGGGTCCGGTGACGCGACTGTCTGGGGTGGCCAGGTGCGGATCATTGTTGTGGATTGCACTGTTGACATCGACTTGTCGACGGTTCCGGTGACTGATGCTGAGCGTGTGGTGCCGTTGTCGTTGGACAATGCGTTGTACACGTTGTTCACGTCGGGTTCGACGGGGCGTCCGAAGGGTGTGACGGTGTCGCATCGTGCGGTGCTGAATCGTCTGTGGTGGGGTCTGGATGCTTTTCCGTGGTCGGTGGGTGACAGGGTGGTTCAGAAGACGCCGTACACGTTTGATGTGTCGGTGCCGGAGTTGTTCGGGCCGTTGGTCACGGGTGCGGAGTTGGTGATTGCGCGTCCGGGTGGTCATGCGGATCCGGGGTATATCGCGGATTTGATCGCGGACACGCGGGCGACGTCGGTGCATTTTGTGCCGTCGATGTTGTCGGTGTTCGTGGATGTGGTGGATCGGGAGCGTCTGGCGCAGTTGACGTCGCTGAGGTGGGTGTTTGCTTCGGGTGAGGCGTTGCCGGCTGCGGTGGTGGCGCAGGTGCATGAGATCTGGCCGGGTGTGGGTATTCACAACCTGTTCGGTCCGACTGAGGCTGCGGTGGAGGTGGCGTGGGCTGATGTGTCCGATGCTCCGGAGCTGGTGACGATCGGTGCTCCGGTGTGGAATACCGAAACCTTGGTGCTTGATGATCGCCTTCGGCCGGTGCCGGTGGGGGTGCCGGGTGAGTTGTATCTGGGTGGTGTGCAGGTCGCGCGTGGGTATGCGGGGCAGCCGGGTATGTCGGCCGAACGGTTTGTTGCCGATCCGTTTGGTGTGCCGGGTTCGCGGTTGTATCGCACCGGTGATGCGGTGCGGTGGAATGCGGCCGGTGATATCGAGTATTTGGGTCGTACTGATTTCCAGGTGAAGTTGCGGGGTCAGCGGATCGAGCTCGGTGAGATCGAGGCGGTGCTGGCGGGTGTGCCGGGTGTGGTGCATGCGGCGGCGACGGTGGCGGCGACCGACACGGGTGCTGAGCATTTGGTGGCGTATCTGTCGCCGGCGAGTGTCGACGCTGATGTGGTGAAACAAGCGGTGGCGCGGGCGTTGCCGTCGTACATGGTGCCGTCGGTGTGGTCGTTGCTTGATGAGGTGCCGCTCAACAGTGCGGGCAAGTTGGATCGGAAGGCGTTG
>NZ_BAED01000030.1 GCF_000241345.1 Gordonia amarae NBRC 15530 | reverse complement strand
GGCCGCCGGGACGGCGGTCAGTTCGGCTGCCAGTCGCACGAAACGACGCGACAGTTCCTCGATCGTGGCCTCGTCGAACAGGTCCGTCGCATAGCGCAGCACACCGGTCCACGGACGCCCGGCGTCGCCGGAGGACACGATCACCGACAGATCCATTTGTGCCGGAACCTCATCCAGCTCGATGGGAGCGATCTGCAGGTCGCCCACCGTGACATCGGCGTCGGCGACCGATGCGGCCGGGTTGAACGACAGCATCACCTGCGCGAGCGGCGCGAACGCCTCGCTGCGCACCGGGTCGACGGCCTCCACCACCGACTCGAACGGCACGTCGGCGTGCGCGAACGCGTCCAGGTCGGTCACCCGGACCTGTTCGAGCAGTTCCTCGAACGACGTCGACGACTGGACGTCGGCCCGCAACACCAGGGTGTTCACGAACATACCCACCAGCGGATCAAGCACCGCCTGACCACGACCGGCAACCGGTGTGGACACCGCGATATCCGAGGTGGCGCTCAGCCGGGCCAGCAGCACAGCGAGGACCGCATGGACCACCATGTACTCGGTGACCCCGTAGCGGCGCGCGATCTCACCGATCCGGTCCGACACCTCACCCGGGAACTCGAACGCGACATCGGCGCCGCGGTACGACGCCACCAGCGGACGCGGACGGTCGGCCGGGAGGTCCAGCACATCCGGCAGACCGGCAAGCCTGTCCTTCCAGTACCCGAGTTGATGCCCGATCACCGAATCTGCGTCGTCGGCCGAACCCAGGACCTCGTGCTGCCAGATCGCGAAGTCCGCGAACTGCACCTCCAGCGGCGCCCAGTTCGGTGAATCACCCTGTGCGCGAGCGGAGTAGGCGAGCACCAGGTCCGTCACCAACGGCAGCATCGACTCGCCGTCCAGACCGATGTGGTGGGCCACCACCGCCAGGAGGTAATCGCCGGCCGGGGTGGGGGCGTCATGACTCTCGGGTCGCCGGACCCCTCGTGACCCTCGCTCCTTCGTCGCATCGGCCTCAGGGATAAAGAAGGTGGAACCGTCAGTGCTGCTGTCGCGGAGGATGACCCGCAGGGGCCACTGCGTGGTGACGTCGAAGCCGGTTGTCGCCGCTGCGAATACATCGTCATCGGTGGCGACGACCTGCCAGATGCCGCGTTCGTCGAACTCGGCGATGTCGCCGACCTGCTGGAACGGCACTCCGGCGGCGGACGGGAACGAGGTGCGCAGCACCTCGTGCCGGCTGAGCACGTCGATCACGGCCTGCCGCAACGCATCCACATCCAGCGAACCCGTCAGGCGCAGCACGGCGGGGATGTTGTAGGTCGACGCGGACGCCTCGAAGCGGTTGATGAACCACATGCGCTGCTGCGCGAACGACAGCGGAATCCGGTCCGGACGCGGCTCGACCGCGACGATCGGGGCCAGCGCGGCGGTGTTGCCGGCGGCGGCGGCCGCCAGGGCGCGCACCGTCGGCGCGCCGAACACCTCACGAACCGAGATATCGACGCCGAGCGCGTCTCCCGCCTGCGCGGCCAGCCGCATCGCCGACAGCGAGTTGCCGCCGAGGTCGAAGAACGAGTCGGTCACGCTGATCCGGTCGAGGCCCAGGACGTCGGTGAACGCACCGAGCACCGCGAGTTCCGCAGCGGTCTCCGGTGCCACGACGCCGTCGCCGTGCGCGCCGAACTCCGGTTCGGGCAGGGCGCTGCGGTCCAGTTTGCCGTTGGCGGTCAACGGCAGTGCTGCCACCGGCAGCACGATGGTGGGGACCATGTATGCGGGCAGCTGCCGTGAGGCGGCGGTGATCACCTCGTCGGCCACCACCTCGGTTCCGGCGTCGGGAACGACATACCCGACAAGGGTGTCGCCGGACGGTCCGTCGAAGATACGGACGGCCGCACCGGTGACACCGGGAGCGGTCAGCAGCGCCGCCTCGATCTCTCCGAACTCGATGCGGAAGCCGCGCAACTGCACCTGTGCGTCGCCGCGGCCGAGGTATTCGATGTCGCCGCCGAAGCGCCGCGCCCGGTCACCGGTGCGGTACATGCGGGATCCGTTGCCGGCGAACTGGTCGGTGCTGAACGGATTGGCGACGAAACGTGTCGCCGACAGGTCGGTACGTCCGAGGTAGCCCTGCGCGAGTTGCCCACCGGTGACATACATTTCACCCGGAACACCCTCCGGCACCGGGCGCAGCCACTCATCCAGGATGTGGATGCCCAGGGATGCGAGCGGGCGGCCGATGTACGACGCGTCATCGGCGGACACCGAATCGGAGTCCAGCGCCCGGTAGCTGACGTGGACGGTGGTCTCGGTGATGCCGTACATGTTCACCAGCCGCGCGTGGTCACCCGGGAACTCGTCATACCAGCGCCGCACATGCTCGAAGCTCAGTGCCTCTCCGCCGAAGACGACGTACCGCAGCCGCAGGTCGACGGGGTTGCGGCGGCGGGCATCGATCAGCTGGTAGAACGCCGACGGCGTCAGGCTCAGCGAGGTGACGCCCTCGGTGGCGAGCAGTTCGACGAACCGGTCGATGTCCCGGGCCACGTCACGGTCGACGATGACGCAGCGTCCGCCGTAATACAGCGCACCCCACAGTTCCCACACCGAGAAGTCGAAGGCGTAGGAGTGGAACATGGTCCACACGTCGTCGGCGGTGAACTCGAAGTCACCGGCGGTGGTGTCGAGCAGCGTGACCACGTCACGGTGAGTCACTTCCACGCCCTTGGGCAGACCCGTCGAGCCAGAGGTGTAGATCACGTAGGCCCGTGAATCCGCTGGGACGGCAACAGCACTCACCGTGGCGGTGTCATGGTTCGCCGATACCAGCGCGCGGACGTCGACTGCTTCAACACTGTCGGGAACGGTCGTCCACAGTTCGTGACCGGAAGCGGTTTCGTCGGTCAGGATCACTGCCACGCCGGCGTCGGACACGATGTGCGCCAGGCGTGCCACCGGGTTGGTGAGGTCGAGGGGAACGTAGGCGGCTCCGGCCTTGAGCGTGCCGAGGATCGCGGTGACGAGGTCGGTGTTGCGGGCCGTCGCCACGCCCACCAGGTCGCCCGCGCCGATGCCGTGTGACATCAGTCCCGCGGCAACCGCATTCGATTCCCGGTCGAGTTCAGCGTAGGTCAGTGCGGTGCCGCCGGCGGTGACCGCGATCGACTCACCGTGCGCCGCTGCGGAGGCCACGAGCAGATCGGACAGTGTCGAACCGGTGTTCACAGTGGTGGTGATGGGGCCGGCCAGGCCGGCCAGGAGATCCCTGTCGTGTGGGAGCAGCAGGTCGACTTCGCCGACTATCGTGCCGGGGCCCGCGGTCAGCGCATCCAGCATCCGGACAAACCTGTCGGCGAAGGCGCTGATGGTCGATTCGTCGAACAGGTCGGTCGCGTAGGTCAGCACCCCGGTCCACGGCTGTCCCTGCGCCGCGGAGGACACGACGACCCGCAGGTCCTGCTGCGCGGCCACCACCGGCGATTCGGCGGCGGCGATCTCGACCCCGGCGATCTCGACGGCGGCGGAACCCGCTGACGCGACCGGGTCGAACGACAGCATCACCTGAGCGAGCGGTGCGAATGCCTCGCTGCGCACCGGGTCGACGGCCTCGACCACCGATTCGAACGGCACATCGGCATGCGCGAAGGCATCGAGGTCGGTCCCCCGCACGCGATCGAGCAACTCGGCGAACGGCTTTCCGGGATCGACGGCGGTCCGCAACACGAGCGTGTTCACGAACATGCCCACCAGCGGATCGAGCACGGCCTGGCCGCGCCCGGCGGTCGGGGTGCCGACCGAGATATCTCCGGTGGCTGTCAGCCGGGCCAGCAGCGCCGCCAGCGCGGTATGCGCCACCATGAACGGGGTGACACCGAATTCGCTTGCGACAGTTGCAACCCGTTCGGAAACCTGCGCCGGGATCGTGAACCCGACGTCGGCGCCGGCGTGCGAGGCGACCGCGGGCCGCGGACGGTTGGCGGGCAGTTCCAGCACATCCGGCACACCTGCAAGTTGCTGCCGCCAGTAGCCGAGCTGCCGACCGATCACCGAATCGGCGTCGTCCGCAGAGCCGAGCACCTCGTGCTGCCAGATCGCGAAGTCGGCGAACTGCACGTCCAGCGGCGCCCATACTGGTGAATCACCCTGTGCGCGAGCCGTGTACGCGGTCACGATGTCGGTGATGAGCGGCAGCACGGATTCACCGTCGGCGGCGATGTGGTGGACGGTCAGCGCGAGGACGAAGTCGCGGTCACCGTCCGGCAGCAACCGGACCCGCAGCGGCCACTCGGTGGTCACGTCGAAACCGTCTGCCACCGAGGTGAGCAGTTCGTCGCGGGTACCGACGACCTGCCACACGTCGTGGTTGTCGAAGTCGGCGATATCCCCGATGACCTGGTGCGGCACTCCACCGCGGGCCGGGAACACCGTCCGCAGCACCTCGTGCCGATCGACCACGTCGATCACGGCCTGCCGCAACGCATCCACGTCGAGCGCGCCCGTCAGCTTCAAGACCGCGGGAATGTTGTACGTCGCCGCGGACGGCTCGAACCGGTTGATGAACCACATGCGCTGCTGCGCGAACGACAACGGCACCAACTCCGGACGCGGATCGACCGCGACGATCGGGGCAAGT
>NZ_BAED01000031.1 GCF_000241345.1 Gordonia amarae NBRC 15530 | reverse complement strand
TCGTCGCCACCGATGACGATGTATTCGCAGCGGCGACAACCGGCTTCGACGTCACCACGCAGTGGCCCCTGCGGGTCATCCTCCGCGACAGCAGCACTGACGGTTCCACCTTCTTTATCCCTGAGGCCGATGCGACGAAGGAGCGAGGGTCACGAGGGGTCCGGCGACCCGAGAGTCATGACGCCCCCACCCCGGCCGGCGATTACCTCCTGGCGGTGGTGGCCCACCACATCGGTCTGGACGGCGAGTCGATGCTGCCGTTGGTGACGGACCTGGTGCTCGCGTACTCCGCTCGTGCGCAGGGTGATTCACCATCCTGGGCGCCACTTCCGGTGCAGTTCGCCGATTTTGCGATCTGGCAGCACGAAGTGCTCGGCTCGGCAGGAGACGCCGAATCGGTGATCGGCCGCCAGCTCGGGTACTGGAAGGACAGGCTGGCCGGTCTGCCGGATGTGCTGGACCTTCCGGCCGACCGTCCGCGTCCGCTGGTGGCGTCGTACGCAGGTGCGGACTTCGGATTCGACGTCCCGGATCAGGTATCGGCCAGGATCGCTGAGCTAGCGCGGAGCCAGGGCGTCACCGAGTTCATGGTGGTGCATGCCGCGCTGTCGGTGCTGCTCGCGAGATTGACTGCCACGCAGGATATCGCGGTGTCCACGCCGGTCGCCGGTCGTGGTCAGGCGGTGCTCGATCCGCTTGTGGGCATGTTCGTGAACACGCTGGTGTTGCGGGCGGGTGTCGAGTCGTCGATGTCCTTCCGGGAGCTGCTGGAGCAGGTGCGGGTGGGTGATCTGGATGCGTTCGCGCATGCGGATGTGCCGTTCGAGTCGGTGGTGGAGGCCGTCGATCCGGTGCGCAGCGAGGCGTTCGCGCCGCTGGCGCAGGTGATGCTCTCGTTCAACCCCGGTGCGTCGGTTGCCGAGGCGCGGGCCGAGGTCGGTGACCTCAAGATCACCCCGATCTCCCTGGACGAGGTTCCCGCCCAGGTGGATCTGTCGGTGGTCGTGTCATCGGGCGGTGCCGATCGCCCCTGGAGCGGTGTGCTGCGGTACGCCACGGATCTGTTCGACGAACAGAGCATGGCTGTACTGGCCGACCGTTTCGTCCGTCTTCTGGACGTGCTGACCGCGGAACCCGATGT
>NZ_BAED01000032.1 GCF_000241345.1 Gordonia amarae NBRC 15530 | reverse complement strand
ACGGTCCCGGCACCCACCGAATGGTCAATGATGTTCGCGCGCTCGGCCTCACCGAGCAGTGCCGCGTCACCGACGGGGACCGACGGATCGGCAACCAACGCACCCAGCAGACGCACGAATCGTTCCGCCAGCGCGGCCATCGACTGCTCATCGAACAGGTCCGTCGCGTAGGTGGCGACGCCCGACCATGGGCTGCCCGGATCGGCCGAGGAGACCACCATGCGCAGATCGAGTTGCGCGGCGACCACCGGCGGTTCGACAGCCGAGATCTCCAGGCCCGCAAGCACGGTATCCGCCCCGGACACCGACGCCCCCGGGTCGAACGACAGCATCACCTGAGCGAGCGGCGAGAACGCTTCGCTGCGGACCGGATCGATTGCCTCGACGACGGATTCGAACGGCACATCCGCATGGGCGAACGCGTCGAGATCACTCACGCGGACCCTATCGAGGAGTTGCGCGAAGTTCTCACCGGAGTTGACCGCGGTCCGCAGCACCAGCGTGTTGACAAACATGCCGACCAGCGGATCGAGCACCGCCTGACCGCGACCGGCGACCGGTGTTGCCACCGCGATGTCGTCGGTGGCGGTCACCCTGGCCAATAGCGCGGCGAACGCCGCGTGCACCACCATGAACGGTGTGACGCCGTGGCTGCCGGCGACCCGTGTCACGTCGGCGGCGACATCGGCCGGAATCGCGAACGCCAGATCCGCGCCCCGGTACGACGCCACCGGCGGCCGCGGCCGGTCGGCCGGCAGTTCCAGTACATCGGGCAGGCCCACAAGCTGTTCGCGCCAGTAGCCGAGCTGCCGCCCGATCACCGACTCCGCGTCGTCAGCTGCACCCAGCACATCGTGCTGCCAGATCGCGAAGTCGGCGAACTGCACCTCCAGAGGTGTCCACGTTGGTGAAATACCTTGTGCCCGAGCCGTGTACGCGGTCACGATGTCGGTCACCAACGGCAGCAGCGACTCGGCGTCGGCACCGATGTGATGCAGCACCACACCCAGCAGGTACTCACCGGAAGCACTGCCCTTCCCTGTTCCCGCAGGAGCCGAGGCGTCCACACCTGTTCCCTGAGGAGCCGAGCCGCCAGGCGAGGGGTCTCGAAGGGCCACCCGGATCGGCCAGCCCGAGGTGACGTCAAAGCCCTCAGCCACCGCGGCGAACAGTTCGTCGTCGGTGGCCACGACCTGCCAGATACCGCGCGTCTCGAACAGCGCGATGTCGTCGACCCGCTGATAGGGCAGACCGTCGACGATCGGGAAGGTGGTGCGCAGCACCTCGTGCCGCTCCACGGTGTCGACAACGGCCCGGCGCAGGGCGTCGACGTCGAGATCACCGGTGAGCCGCAGGACCGCCGGAATGTTGTACGTAGGCAGCGAGGGATCGAGCTGGTTGATGAACCACATCCGCTGCTGCGCGAACGACAACGGGATGCGCGCGGGCCGGGGGTCGGCCTTCACTATCGGCGCGAGCGCCGCCCCGTGACCGGTGGTGGCGGAGACGAGTTCCCGGACGCTCGGCGCGTCGAAGATGTCGCGCACCGACACCTCCACACCGAGCACCTCGGCGGCCCGTGCGGCCAGGCGCATCGCCGAGAGCGAGTTGCCGCCGATGTCGAAGAACGACTCGGTGACACCCACCCGCTCGACCCCGAGCAGGTCCGCGTACACCTGCGCCAGCGCGACCTCAATGTCGGATTCCGGCGCCACATACTCGGCTTCGACCTCGGTGAAGTCCGGTTGCGGCAACGCCTTACGGTCGAGCTTGCCCGCCGAGTTAAGGGTGACCTCGTCGAGAACCGTCCACACCGTCGGCACCATGTAGACCGGCAACGACTGACCGGCAACCGATTTCACGGTCTCGATGTCGGGGCGCCGGCCGGGACCACCGGACAGGTAGCCCACCAGATGCTGCGAACCGCCTGGTCCGTCGACGACAGTCGCCGCGGCATGCACCACACCGGGCGCCGACGCCAGGACCGACTCGATCTCGCCGAGCTCGATCCGCTGACCGCGCAGCTTCACCTGGAAGTCGGTGCGGCCCAGGTACTCCAGTACACTGTCACGGCGGCGGACGAGGTCGCCCGTGCGGTACAGCCGGGTGCCCGGTGCGCCATACGGGTCGGCGATGAACCGGTCGGCGGTCAGGTCACCACGCGCGGCGTATCCGCGCGCCAGCTGGACGCCGCCGAGGTACAGCTCGCCGGGAACGCCGTCGGGCACCCGGTGCAGGCGGGCGTCGAGCACCACCGCCGACGAATTCCATACCGGCACACCGATCGGGACCGAGGTCTCGTCGCCGGTGACCGCGCCGATCTTCTCGTAGGTGATCTCCACGGCGGCCTCGGTGGGTCCGTACAGGTTGTAGAACAGCACATCCGGCAACCAGGACCGCACCTGACCGGCCAACGCCGGCGGCAACGCCTCACCCGTGGTGGAGATGATCCGCACATGCGCAGCCATCGCCGACACGCGTTCGGGACCGGCGATATCGGCGAACACCGACAGCATCGACGGCACGAAGTGCACCATGGTCGCCCAGGTCCGCTCGATGATGTCGGCCACATACAACGGATCCAGATGACCGCCGTCGCGCAGCACCACGAGCTTCGCGCCGATCATCAACGGCGCGAACAGCTCCGGCACCGAGCAGTCGAACGTGTACGGCGTCTTCTGCACCACCGTGTCGCTCGCGTCTATGGGCAACTCGTCCAGCCCCCACCACAGGCGGTTGACCACCGCGTCGTGGGTCAGCGTCACGCCCTTGGGACGCCCGGTCGAACCCGACGTGAACAGCGTGTACACCGCATGCCCGATCCGCAGTGGCGACAGCCGTTCGGCATCGGTGACGGCGGGCGTGGCCAGATCCACCGCACCCGAGCAGTCGACGACGATGGTGCGGACAGTCCCGGCCTGCGAGGTTTCGAGGCTCGTACCTCGCACCTCAACCAGCGACGCCGCACCCCCCTCGCCGGTTGAGGTGTGAGGAGCGTCAGCGACGAGCCTCGAAACCTCGTGCGATTCCGTATCCGCAACCAGCAGCAGCCGCGCACCGGAGGTCTCCAGCATGTACTCCACGCGGTCGTCGGGGGTGTCCAGCCCGATCGGCACATACTGCCCACCGGCGGCGATGATCGCGTGAATGGCCACCATCATCTCCACCGACCGCGGAATCCGCACGGCTACAGCCGACTCCGGACCCACTCCGGCTTCGATAAGCCGCCGGGCCAGGGTGTTGACCCGGGCACCGAATTCGCGGTAGGAGACCTCGCGGCCCTCGAACCACAGCGCGGTGGCGTCGGGGGTCCTGGCGATGGCCGCGGCCACCACGTCGGCGACGGTGCCCGCGGGCACCTCGACCCCGCTCCCCCACTCCACGGTGTCTGCGGCGGAGTCGGACGCGACGGTGATCGTGTAGTCACCGGTCGCCCGTTCCGGGTCGGCGACGATCTGCCGCAGCAGTGCCGTCAGTCGTTCGGCCAGAGCCCGGACCGTCGACTCGTCGAACAGGTCCGTCGCATACTCCAGCGTCAGTTCCCATGGCTGTCCCGGCGCGGCCGCGACACCGACGGTGAGATCCACTCGCGCCGTGGTGGTGGGCGCATCCAGCGGCGTCACGGTGATATCGGATACCGAAACCGGCTGTGCCGGTTGACCGTTGCTGAAGAACAGCAGTACCTGCACCAGCGGTGCGAAGGCCTCGGATCGTACCGGGCTGAGCGCCTCGACGAGCGCCTCGAACGGCAGGTCGGCGTGCGCGTAGCCTTCGAGGTCGGTGTCACGTACCTGCCGCAGCAGATCACTGAACGGCCGCCCGCCGTCGACCTGGGTGCGCAGCACCAGGGTGTTGACGAACATGCCGACCAGCGGGTCCAGCGCGGCCTGGCCACGGCCGGCCACCGAGGTGCCGACGGCGAAATCGTCGGCACCCGACATGCGCGACAACAGGGTGGCGAGCGCGGCGTGGAACACCATGAACGGTGTGACATCGGCATCGATGCCCAGCTGGTCGATGGCCGCGGTCAGGTCCGCCGGCAGGGACAGCGTCACGGCCGCACCGCGCTGGGATGCGACCGGCGGACGCGGCCGGTCGGCCGGAAGTTCAAGGACATCCGGGAGCCCGGTGAGTCGCTCGGTCCAGTAGGCGAGCTGGCGGCCCACCACCGACTCCGGGTCATCCGGCGCGCCGAGCACCTGGTGCTGCCAGATCGCGTAGTCGGCGAACTGCACAGGCATCGGGGCGAATTCGGGCGTCCGTCCTTGTGCGCGGGCCGCGTAGGCGGTGACGATGTCGGTCAGCAGCGGCGCGATCGACTCACCGTCGGCGGCGATGTGGTGTGCCACCGCGGCGAACACAAAACCGTCACCGTCGCGCAGCAGCCGGAACCGGACGGGCCAATGGCGGGTGAGGTCGAACCCGGTCAGCACCGCGATCTCGATGTCGTCAGCATCGGCCACGATCTGCCAGTCGAGTTGTGCGGCAACAGTTTCCGGGTCAGCAATCAGCTGGTAGGGCTCACCGTCGGCGTCCGGGAAGGTGGTGCGCAGGACCTCGTGCCGCACCACCACATCGACGATCGCCGCATGCAGGGCGTCGACGTCGAGCGCACCGGAGAGCCGCACGACCGCCGGGATGTTGTACGTCGGCGACTCGGGATCGAATCGGCTCAGGAACCACATGCGCTGCTGCGCGAACGACAGCGGAATCCGCTCGGGCCGCGGGGCCGCGGGAGCCACCTGCGGCAGAGCCGCCGAGTGGCCGGCCACCGCGGCCACGAGTTCGCGGACCGAGGGAGCCTCGAACACGTCGCGCAGGGTCACCTCCACCCCGAGTGCGGCAGATACCCGCCCGGCCACCCTGGTTGCCGAGAGTGAGTTGCCGCCGATGTCGAAGAACGACTCGGTGACCGACACCTGGTCCACACCCAGAACCTCGGCGAACGCGGCAGCGGCCGCCGCCTCGGTGGGGCCTTCGGGTGCGATGAACTCGGCGGCCTCGATCACCGGTTCCGGTAGCGCGGCCTTGTCCAGCTTGCCCACCGGGGTGAGCGGCAACGACTCCAGGACGGTTACCGACGACGGCACCATGTGAGCCGGAAGCCGTTCGCCGACAAACTGTTTCACCTCCGTGATGTCGATCTGATCGGCATCCCCGACCACGTACGCGGCCAGCGCGGTGGCCACCTGTCCACCGACGCCGATGACGACGGCCGAATGCAGCGCGGGATGTTCGTCGAGCACGGCCTCGATCTCGCCGAGTTCGATACGCAGACCACGCAACTTGACCTGGTCGTCGTTACGGCCTGAGTACTCGATCACGGGGATGCCGGACTCGTCGAGTTGCCACCGCACCACATCTCCGGTGCGGTACATGCGGTCGCCGGTCCCGCTGTGCGGGTTGGCGACAAATCTGTCAGCCGTGAGTCCCGGCCGGTCGAGGTAACCACGGGAGAGTGCCCGGCCCGCGACGTACAGCTCACCGGTCACGCCCACCGGAACCGGCCGCAGCCGGCTGTCGAGAACCATCAGGGCGACGCCTTCGATAGGTCCGCCGAGGGTGACCGGCTCACCCATTTCCATGGGCTCACTGATCGCCACACCGATGGTGGTCTCGGTGGGGCCGTACAGGTTCTGGATGCGACGGCACGCCGCCCACTCGTCCTTGAGCGCGGCGCTGACCGCCTCGCCGCCTGCGTAGACGACCCGCAGTGCGAACAGGGCCTCCGGGTCAAGGGTCGACAGCACGGTCGGGGTCAGGAAGGTGTGCGTGATCCCCTGTCGGGCCATGTACTCCTGCAGGACCTCACCGCCGACGGCGTCGGACGGCCGGTACACCAGGACGCTCCCGGACCGCGTCGCCATCAGGTATTCGAGGACCGACGCGTCGAAGCTGGGCGAGGCGAAACCGAGGACCCGCGAGTACCGGTCCACGCCCGCCCGCTCGATCTCCTCGGCCGCGAAATTGGCCAGACCGGAGTGGGTCACCGACACACCCTTGGGGCGGCCAGTGGATCCGGACGTGTAGATCACGTACGCGACGTTGTCGGTGCGGACCGGCCGCAGGAGTTCGCCCTCGCCGACCGGGGTCGCGTCGAAGCCGTCGATCTCGCCTGCCGTGGCGGGGTCGTCGATGCGCAGCCAGGTGAATTCGTCACCCGGCAGCTCGCCCGTGTCACCGGCAGTCAGGCCGAGGTTCGCACCGGAGTCCTCCACCATGTTGGCGACCCGCTCGGCGGGGTAGTCGGGGTCGATCGGCACGTATCCGGCGCCGGTCTTGGCGACCGCCCAGATCGCGGTCAGCAACGTCGCCGACCGGCCGATTGCCAGTGCCACAAGGTCTTCGGCGCCGATACCGCGGGCGATGAGCCAGCGTGCGAGCCTGCTGGAGCGTTCGTCGAGCTGCCCGTAGGTCAGGGTGGTGCCGGAGGCGTCGATAACAGCCGGCCGCTTGGCCGATTTGGCGGCCACGTCGGCGAACATCTCCCTGAGCAGTACCGGAGCGGTTCCGGGCCCGCTGGTGACCGCTGCATCCGAGTCGGCAATGTCCTCGACCACGACCGGCTGCTCGGTTGCCTTGGCGCGGGCGGCTCGCGCCAGCTCCGCCACCGATGGTCCTTCGTTGATGGTGATGCTCCCCACCGTCTTTTCGGGATCGCCGAGTCCGGCGTCGAGGATCTGCACCAGGTTGCCGGTGAAGGACTCGACGGTCGACTCGTCGAACAGGTCTGTCGCGTAGATGATCGAGCCGGTCCAGTCGGACTCCTCGTTTCGCGTCACCGCGACCAGCAGGTCGATGCGCGCGGGTACCTCGCCTGCGGCGAGCGGCTCGATGTGCAGGCCGGCGATGTCGCCGACCGCCAGGTCCGACCCGGCCAGTTCGGGCAGGGCGGTCTGCTCGAAGGTCAGCCACACCTGTGTGAACGGGGCGAACGCGTCCGACCGGAGCACGTCGCAGGCCTCCACCACCTCATCGAACGGGATGTCGGCATTGGCGAACGCGTCGAGGTCGACAGCCTTGGCCCGCTCCAGCACCGTCGCGAACGAGGCGCCCGGTTCCACGCCTGTGCGCAGCACCAGCGTGTTGACGAACATGCCGATGAGCGGGTCGAGCGCCGACTGTCCGCGCCCGCCGACCGGTGTGCCGATCGCGATGTCGGATGTCGCGGACAACCGTGCCAGCAGCACTGCGAGCGCCGTGTGGACCACCATGAACGGCGTGACACCGGACTGTGCCGATATCTCATCGATCCGGGCGGCGGTGGCGGCGGGAATCGTGAACCCGACCTGAGCGCCACGCCCACTGGCCCGCGGGGGCCGCGGGCGGTCGGTCGGGATCTCGACGACATCGGGCAGCCCGGCGAGCTGTTCACGCCAGTAACCCAATTGGCGGCCCACCACCGAGTCGGCGTCGTCAGGGCTGCCCAGGTTCTGGTGCTGCCACAGGGCGACGTCGGCGTACTGGACCTCCAGCGGCGTGAATGCCGGTGCGTGTCCGGCACTTTCGGCCATGTAGGCGGTCACCAGGTCGGTCAGCATCGGCGTCACCGACTCGCCGTCGGAGGCGATGTGGTGAGTGACCACGGCCAGGATGTGCTCGCCCGGTGCCACGGACAGCAGCCGGACCCTGATGGGCCACATCCACCTCACGTCGAACCCTTGGGCGAGCGTGTCCTCCACGTCCTTGGGCGTGTCGACCAGTGCCCAGTCGAGGGACCCGGCCACGGCCGCCGCGGGCTCGATCTGTTGGAACGGCGCGCCCTCGTGCGAGGGGAACGTGGTGCGCAGCGCCTCGTGCCGCCCCACCAGGTCGACGAACGCCGCACGCAGCGCATCGACATCCAGGTCGCCGGTGACCCGCAGCACGGTCGGGATGTTGTAGGCGATGGACGCGGTGTCGCGCTGGTTGACCAACCACATCCGGCGCTGGGCGAACGACAGCGGAATCCGCTGCGGCCGCGGGTCGACCGGAACGATCGGGGCACGCGAGGATGCGTTGCCGGCGACCGCCACGATGAGTTCGCGAACACTCGGCGCACCGAACGCGTCCCGCACCGACACCTCGACCCCGAGGACGTCGGAGGCACGGGCGGCCAGGCGCATCGCCGAGAGCGAGTTGCCACCGAGGTCGAAGAACGACGAGGTGACGCCCACCCGTTCCACCCCGAGCACGTCGGCGAAGGCCTGGGCCAGTGCGGTTTCGGTGTCGGTCTCCGGTGCCACATACTGCTCGGCGACCGAATCGAACGTCGGCGCCGGGAGCGCCTTGCGGTCGGCCTTCTCGGCGCTGCTGAGCGGCATCTCGGCCAGCGGCATCCACACCGACGGCACCATGTACGCCGGAAGCGACTTCTCGGCAACGGCTTTCACCGCGTCCAGGTCGACGGTGTCCGGCGCGATGTAGGCCACCAGGTGTTCCACACCCGAGTCGGTGGCGGCCACGATCACCGCGGCGTTGACCACACCCGGCGCACCGGCAAGCACCGACTCCACCTCGCCGAGTTCGAGACGCTGACCGCGCAGTTTGACCTGGAAGTCGGTGCGGCCCAGGTATTCCAGCTCACCCGCGGCATTCCAGCGGACGAGGTCGCCGGTGCGGTACAGCCTCGCCCCCGGCTCGCCGAACGGGTCGGCGACGAAACGCTCCGCCGTGAGCGCGGGCTGCGCCGCGTAGCCGCGGGCCACCTGCACACCACCGGTGTACAGCTCGCCGGACACCCCGACGGGCACCGGATGCAGACGTGAATCCAGCACCAGCAGCGAGGTATTGGCACCGGCCCGGCCGATGGGCACGGTCGCATCGCCGGGCCGCAGCACATGCTCGGTGACCTGGACGGTGGCCTCGGTGGGACCGTACTGGTTGACGATGTCCACGCCGGGCAGCGCCCGCTGCACGGTCTCGGCGACAGGCACCGGCAGCGCCTCGCCACCGGTGATGAGGGTGCGCAGGACGGGAAGTTCGCGGCCCGCATCGGCTTTCACCTCCAGGAACACCGACAGCGCGGACGGCACGAACTGCGTCCACGTCACCCGATGATCGGCGAGCATGTCGAGCAGATGCTTCGGATCGAGGTGCCCCTCGGGCCGCATCATCACCACGCGCGCGCCGACGGTCAGCGGCCACACCAGTTCGAGCTCGGAGGCGTCGAAGGTGTACGGCGTCTTGACGATGACCACGTGATCGTCGCGGTCACCGACGACGTCGTCGAACCAGGCGTGCATGTTCGACAGCGCCGCATGCGAGACGGTCACGCCCTTCGGCCGGCCCGTTGAGCCGGACGTGAACAGGGTGTAGGCGGCGTTGTCGGCGCGCAGCGACGCGATGCGGTCGGCATCGGTGATCGGCGGCGCCGACATGTCCACCGGACCCGAGCAATCCACGACAATGGTGCGGACATTGTCGACTTGCGAGGTTTCGAGGCTCGTACCTCGCACCTCAACCCGCGAGTTGGTCACCACACCCTCACCTGGCGAGTTGGTCACCCCCTCGTCGCCAGCAGGTTCCCCGTCGCCGGTTGAGGTGTGAGGAGCGTCAGCGACGAGCCTCGAAACCTGGTGAGCCGTCGCACCCGTCGCGACCACCACCGACGCGCCGGCGATGCCGAGCATGTACTCGACACGATCGGCGGGTGCCTCGGTGTCGATGGGCACGAACTGGCCACCGGCGGCGAGCACCGCGTGGATGGCGACCATCATCTCCACGCTGCGTTCCACGCAGATACCGACGGCCACGTCAGGACCGACTCCGGCCAAGATGAGTTCGCGGGCAAGCACGTTGACACGCGCGCCGAGTTCGGCGTAGGTCACCTCACGGCCCTCGAACGCCACGGCCACCGCATCGGGCGACGCGGCGATCCGCGCGGCGACCGCCGCCACGGTGGTAGTGTCCGGAACCTCGAGCACGGGGCCGTGGGACACCGCACGCACCCGGTCGGCTGCGGCGGTGTCGATGATCGTCACATCGCCGACGGCAACGGCCGGGTCCGCGGTCAGGCCATCGAGCAACTGGGCGAAGCGCCGCATGAACTCGGCGACGGTCGACTCGTCGAACAGATCGGTCGCGTATTCGGCAGACCCCACCCAGGCGCCGCCGGTGGCCGACCACACCTCGACACTGAGGTCGAGCTGCGCGGTCACCATCGGAGTGGCCATCGGGGTGATGGTCAGGTCGCCGACCGACACGTCGGCGTTGCTCGCCGAGGCACCCGGATCGAACGACAGCATCACCTGTGACAGCGGGGCGAAGGACTCGCTGCGCACCGGGTTCAGCGCCTCGACCAGGGTCTCGAACGGGAGGTCGGCGTGCGCGAACGCGTCGAGATCGGTGACCCGAACCCGGTCGAGCAGGCCGGCGAAGGACTCACCGGTGTCGACCTGTGTGCGCAGCACCAGGGTGTTGACAAACATGCCGACGAGCGGGTCGAGCACCCGGTCGCCGCGGCCGGCGATCGGGGTGGAGACGGCGATGTCGTCGGTGGTGCTCAACCGGGCGAGCAGCACCGCGAACGCGGCGTGCACCACCATGAACGGGGTCATGCCGCGTTCCTTGGCCAGCGCCACGACACGGTCGCCGACCGCGCCGGCGATCTCGAACGGCACCCGTGCGCCGCGATGCGATTCGACCTGCGGGCGCGGGCGATCGGCCGGCAGTTCCAGCACGTCGGGCAGGTCGGCGAGTTGCCCGCGCCAGTAGCCGAGCTGACGCCCGATCACCGATGCGGCATCGTCGGCCGAACCCAGCACCTGATGCTGCCAGATCGCGAAGTCCGCGAACTGGACTGGCAGAGTTGTCCAGGACGGGGTATCGCCCTGGGTGCGTGCGGTGTATGCGGTGACAAGGTCGGTCACCAGCGGGAGCATGGACTCGCCGTCGATACCGATGTGGTGGGCGACCACCGCCAGGAGGTAATCGCCGGCCGCGGTGGATGCGTCGGTGGTGTTGTCGCGGAGGACGACTCGGAGGGGCCATTGGCGTGCGACGTCGAAACCTGTTGTGGCCGAGTTGAACAAGTCGTCATCGGAATCGACGACCCGCCAGATGCCACGGGTGTCGAGCTCAGTGATATCGCCCACCAGCTGGTAGGGCACACCATCCTCGGACGGGAACGACGTGCGCAGCACCTCGTGCCGTTCGAGCACGTCGATCACGGCCTGCCGCAACGCATCCACATCGAGCGTGCCCGACAGGCGCAGCACCGACGGGATGTTGTAGGTCGCCGCGGACGGGTCGAAACGGTTGATGAACCACACCCGCTGCTGCGCGAACGACAGCGGAATGCGCTCCGGACGGGGCACGACCGGCACGACGGGGGCCAGGGCGGCGGCATTGCCCGCCACCGACTGCGCCAGCGCGCGGATCGTGGGCGCGGCGAACACCTCGCGCACCGACACGGCCACACCGAGGGTGTCCGCGGCCCGCGCCGCCAATCGCATCGCGGACAGCGAGTTGCCGCCCATGTCGAAGAACGACGCGGTCACGCTCACCTCATCCAGGCCGAGCACCTCGGCGAAGACCGCCGCCAGGGCCGTCTCGCCGGGTGTCTCCGCCGCCACGAAAGCCTCTCCGACAGAGCCGAAGTCGGGCTCGGGAAGCGCGTCGCGGTCGAGCTTGCCGTTGGCGGTCAGCGGCAATGCGTCCACCACCAGCACAACGGTGGGCACCATGTACGCGGGCACCACACGGCCCGCGGCCTCTTGCACGGCCACCGGGTCGACGGCGGCGGTATCGGCCACCACGTAGCCCACGAGGGTGTCACCGGACGGTCCGGACAGGATCCGGGCTGCCGCACCGACAACGCCGTCGGCGCTGAGCAGCCCGGCCTCCACCTCACCGAACTCGATCCGGAAACCGCGCAGCTGCACCTGGGTGTCGGCGCGGCCCACGTATTCGATGTCCCCGCCGGCGACCCGGCGCGCGATATCGCCCGTCCGGTAGAGACGGGAACCCGGCTCACCGAACGGATCGGCGACGAACCGCGTAGCGGTCAGGTCGGGCCGTCCGAGGTAGCCCTGCGCCAACTGCCCCCCGGCGACGTACATCTCGCCGAGTACACCCACCGGCACCGGTCGCATCCGTGCGTCGAGGACGTGGATTCCCAACGACGACAACGGCCGCCCGATGAGTGAGCCGTCGTCGGCGGAGACGGCGTCCCGGTCGAGTTCGCGGAAGCTGACGTGCACGGTGGTCTCGGTGATGCCGTACATGTTGACCAGCCGGGCGCGCTCGGCCGGGAACAGGTCGAACCAGCGGCGCACCTGCTCGAAGCTCAGCGCCTCACCGCCGAACACGAAATACCGGACGGCCCAGGGTGCATCGTTGCGGCGACGGGCGTCGATGAGCTGATAGAACGCCGACGGTGTCTGGTTCAGCACCGTCACACCCTCTGTCACCGCCAGTTCGACGAAGGCGTCGACATCACGCGCGATGTCGCGGTCGACGATCACGCACCGGCCACCGTAGAACAGCGCACCCCACAGTTCCCACACCGAGAAGTCGAAGGCGTAGGAGTGGAACATCGTCCACACATCGCCGGGGCCGAAGTCGAAGTCGGCAGCGGTGGCGTCGAGAAGTGTCACCAGGTCGCGGTGAGTCACCTCCACACCCTTCGGCAGACCGGTCGAACCCGACGTGTAGATCACGTAGGCACGCGAATCCGCCAGCACGGCAACAGGAGCCGACAGGACGTCCGTCTGTGCCACCGCGTCGACGTGGGCGACTGTCACATCAGCGCCGAGGACATCCCACAGCGGATGCCCATCGGTCGACGCATCGGTCAGCACCACACGCACGCCCGAGTCGGACACGATGTGCTGCAAGCGGCCGATCGGGTTGGTCACGTCCAGCGGCAGGTATGCGGCACCCGCCTTGAGGACACCGACGATTGCCGTGACCACATCCACCGACCGGGCCGTGGCCACACCCACCAGATCACCGGCGGCGACGCCGCGCTCCCGCAGACCCGCGGCAACGGCATCGGTACGCTCGGCGAGCCGCGCATAGGTCAACGATTCGGTACCGCACGACACGGCAATCGAATCAGGGTGTGCCGCAGATGCTTCGGCGAACAGTTCAACCAGCGACGAGCCGCTGTGCACGGTGTCGACGACCGGTGCGGGCAACTGTGCGAGCACCGCGCGGTCGGCGTCGGTCAGCAACGACACGTCTGCGGTGGACGCCCCTGGATCGGCCGCGATGGCGCGCAGGATCTGCATCACCGACGCGGCGAAGCCCTCGACCTGCCCCGCGGTGAACACCGACGGCAGGTACTTGAGCCGCATCACCACACCGCCGGCCGCCGGAGCGGTGACCATGTTCAGCGGATAGTGCGTCGAGTCGCTCACCTCGACACCGGTGATCGCCAGACCGCCGGTGAGACCCGGGTCCGCGCTCTCCAGCGACTCTGCATCGACCGGGTACGACTCGTGCACGGCGAGGGTGTCGAAAGCTACCTGCACGTCAACGGCTTTCGCGATCTCCGGCAGGCTCAGGTGATGGTGGTCCAGGACGGTGACCTTGTCGGCCTGCACCTTGCGCAGCACCTGCCCGATGCTCGCGTCCGGGGCGACGTCGACGACGGCGGGCAGGGTGTTGATGAACAGACCGATCATCGACTCCACACCCGGCAGATCGGCCGGGCGTCCGGACACGGTCTCACCGAAGGTGACCACCCGGTTGCCGGTCATCCGCGACAGGAAGATCGCCCACGCCACCTGCAGTGCCGTCGCGAGGGTCGCACCCTCGGCACGTGCCACTGTTTCGACAGCGGTGACGAGTTCGGCGTCGAGGAGCGTCTCGGAGTCCTCCGGCATCGCCTCGGTGCTCGCCTGCTGGCCCGCGGCCACCAGGGTCGGGCCTTCGACGGGGGCGAGCACCTCACGCCACGCGGCCAGGCCGGCGGCGTCGTCACGGCCGGCGATGGTGCGCAGGTAGTCGCCGAAGTCGCCGGTCGCATCGCCCGATGCCTGCCCGGTGTAGGTACTGCCGGTCGCGTACAGGGCAAGCATGTCGGCCAGCACCAGCGGCCCGGACCAGCCGTCGAGGATGGTGTGATGGTTGGTAACGATCAGTATGGCCGAATCACCGTCGCGGACAATCACGAAGCGGAGCAGCGGCGGAGCGCTCAGATCGAACGGCAGCACCCGCTGCTGGGCGACCAGTTCGTCGATGCGCGCGGACACTACGGAGCTGTCGGTGCCAGTGAGGTCGATCTCGGTCCACGGCAGTTCGACGTGGTGCGGCACGAACGACACCACCGCCCCGCCGGCCGTGGTGACGAAACCCGAGCGCAACACCCGATGGTGATCCAGGAGTTTCTCAGCGGCGGCGTGCAGGCGTGCCGGATCCACCCCGGTGAGGGTGAGAACGGCTTGCGCCACGTACACATCCACCGCGGTGCCGCCCGCGACCTGCGACTGAAAGTACAATCCGCCCTGCAGCGGCGACAGCGGCCACAGGTCCGCACCCGGGTACCGCACGGCGAGCGTGTCGATGTCGGCCTGGCCGAGCACCACGCCCGGAACATCCGACGGTGACAGGCCGACCGGCTTACCGTCCGCCACATACCTTGCAAGCGAGGACAATTCGTCGGACCAGTACCGCATCACCGCGGCGACGTCGGCCTCCGGAAGCACGGTCTCGGGGAAGGTGACCCCAGCGTGCAGCGCTCGCGATCCGTCCGTTCCGCCGAAGCTCGCGTTGATGGTGAGCACCGCTTGCGCGGCCATCGCCCCCGCCGGGGAAGCCGGCAGCGACGGGGCGGAAACCGCACCGAACGCGACCGGTTGCGTGGCGCCCGAACCGGCGGTACCGGCACCCAGGTAGTTGAACAGGATCGACGGCAGCGGCCGTGCCGCGAGTTCCGCGTTCTCGCCGTAGCGCAGCCAACCGAACCCGGCACCCGAATCGGGCTGGCCGAGCCGTTCCTCCTTGGCGGCCTTCACCGCGTGCACGATGTCGATGGCGGGATCGACACTCACCGGGGCGATGGTGGTGAACCAGCCGACCGACCGCGACAGATCGGCCCGCGCCGCGTCGTCGCCACCGGCCAGCACCTCCTCGTACCGGCCGTGCCCTTCCAGCAGCATCGACACAGCAGCGTCGTCGGCGATGCCGCGTTCACGCTGCAGACGGCGGACCGCCCGGGCCAGCGCGGCGAGCAACACATCGTTGACGGAGGCGCCGAACGCCGCGGGCACCGTGGTGGTCAGCGCGTCGGCCACGCCCTCGGCGAGGGTGAAACTGTCGGTGCGCGAGGTGGCCATCCGATCCCGGGCGCGGTCGAGTACGCCGCCGAGGTCGGTGGGCCGCTGCGGAAGCCGCGCCAACCAGTAATCGGCCTCGCCCTCGCGGCGCCGGGCGCGCGCGGCCAGAGCCGCGTTCCACGCCCGCTGCGACGTGCTGGTCTCGCGCAACCGCGGTTCGTGCCCGGCTTCGTGCTGGGCCCACAACGTCATCAGATCCTCGATGATCGCCTGCCACGACACCGCGTCCACACCGAGGTGGTGGATGACCACCACGATGCGTCCGGCATCGTCTGCACCGGTGACCAGCGTGACCTGCACCAGCCTGGCCTGCGCCGGATCCAGCCGCGATGCGGCCTGGGAGTGTGCCGCGATCAAGTCTGCGTCGAATCCCTCGGTGCCCACCGGATGTGCGGACACGACCGTGATGACCGCCGCGTCGGCGTCGAAATCGTTTCCCGCGAGCAACTCCCACGCCCGGTCGGTGGCCCGGGTCAGTCGCGCGGACAGCATCGGGTGCCGCGCCACCACGGTGCCCACCAACTGCCGCAGCACCGCAGCGGTCAAGCCCTCGGGTGCGGCCAGCACCATCGACTGGTTGAAGTCGGCGAAATCAGCCGGCTCGTCGGCGAATTCGGCCATCCAGCGCACCACCGGCGACGGCACCACCGGGCCCGCACCCCCACCGGAGGGTTCAGCCAACTCGGGCAGTCGCGCACCGTCGTCCGCGATTGCCCGGACCATGTCGCGCACGGTCCTGTGTTCGAAGATCTGTCGCGGCGACAGGTCGACCCCGGCCGCCCGCATCGCCGATGCCAGCTGGATTGACATGATCGAATCGCCGCCGAGAGCGAAGAAGGATTCGGTGACACTGACCCGGTCACGGCCCAGTAGACCGGCCACCACCGACGCCAGCAGTTCCTCGGCAGCACCGAGCGGCGCGACGAAGTGTTCATCGGCGTCGCCGAAGGTCGGTGCGGGCAGCGACTTCCGGTCCAGCTTGCCCGCCGAGTTCAGCGGCACCTCATCGAGCAGCACCCACGCGGTGGGCACCATGTACTCCGGAAGCTTGTGCGCCGCGAAGCCCTTCACCGCGTCGGCATCGACACCGGCCGGCGCCAGGTAGCCGACGAGATGTTCGGCACCGGCATCGGTCGTGACCACGGCGGCCGCCGCGTGCACCACACCCGGCGCAGCCGCGAGCACCGCCTCGACCTCACCGAGTTCCAGCCGCTGACCACGCAGCTTCACCTGGAAGTCGCTGCGGCCCAGGTACTCGATCTCACCGGACTGATTCCACTTGACCAGGTCACCTGTGCGGTACAGCCGAGCACCCGCCGGGCCGTACGGGTCGGCCACGAAACGTTCAGCGGTCAGCGTGGATTGGGCGGCGTAACCACGGGCCACCTGCACTCCGCCGAGATACAGCTCACCGGGCACGCCCCGCGGCACCGGACGCAGCCGGGCATCCAGCACCAGTGTGGACGTATTCGGCACCGGCACACCGATCGGGATGACGGTGTCACCACGGCCGACTTCGTATGCGGTGACATCGACCGCCGCCTCGGTCGGTCCGTACAAGTTCACCAGCCGTACCGTCGGCAGAGCCGACAGCAATGCCTGTGACGGTCGCACCGTCAACGCCTCACCCGAGGTGAACACCACCCGCAGACTCGCCAGCGCGGTAAGCCGATCAGCACCCCGACCATCCACGAAGGCCGCGAGCATCGACGGCACGAAGTGCATCACCGAGATCCGGCGTCCGACAATCAACTGGGACAGGTAGTCCGCGTCGCCGTGTCGTCCCGGTTCGGCGACCACGAGTTCGGCGCCGATCATGAACGGCAGGAACAACTCCCACACCGACACGTCGAATGTCGTCGGGGTCTTCTGTACGAACACGTCGGCGGCGGACAATTCGTACCAGGAACGCATCCACTCCAGGCGGTTCGCCAGCGCGCGATGCGAGACGGTCACGCCCTTCGGCCGGCCGGTCGAACCCGACGTGAACAACGTGTACGCCGCATCGTCGAGCGACAGCGGGGCGATGCGATCGGCATCGGTGACCGGGGCGACCGTCAAATCCGCCGCACCGTCACAGGTGACGACGAAGGTGCGGACATTCTCCGCTCGCGAGGTTTCGAGGCTCGTACCTCGCACCTCAACCAGCACCAGAGACACACCGGCCGTCTCCAACATGTACCGCACCCTATCGGCAGGTGCGTCGGTGGCGATCGGCACATACTGCCCACCCGCGGCGACGACCGCGTGGATCGCCACCATCAGCTCCACCGAACGGTCGATCACCACACCCACGGCCACATTCGGACCAACACCCTGCGAGATCAATTCGTAGGCAAGAGCATTGACCCTTGCCGAGAATTCGGCCGAGGACACGGACCGGTCGCCGAAGGTCAGCGCGGTCGCGTCGGGAGTAGCGGCGAGGCGAGCGCCGATGAGGTCGATGACGCCGACGGCCGGCGACTCGTCCCGAGCGCCTTCCGACAGCGTGAGCACGTCGGCGCGTTCACCCGGAGCCAGGATGTCGGCGTCACCGATGACGGTCGCCGGGTCGGCGGTCAGTTCATCGAGCACGGCGACGAACCGATCCATCAGCGTGAGCACCGACGATTCGTCGCGCAGGTCGGTGGCGTAGATGACCGAACCTGTCCACGGCTGCCCTGCCGGTGCCGTGGAGACGGCAATGGTCATGTCCATCTGCGAGGCGACGACCGGTGCCTCCGCCGCGGCGACGGTGAGGTCGCCGACGGCCAATTGCGCAGCCGAGGCCGAGGCCGCTGGATCGAACGACAGGATCACCTGGGCCAGTGGTGAGAACGCTTCGGAACGAACCGGATCGAGTGCTTCGACAACGGTCTCGAAGGGCACGTCGGCGTGGGCGAACGCCGCCAGGTCGGTGTCGCGGACCCGGCCCAGGAGGTCGGCGAAGGTATCGCCGGGCTGGATGCCGGTCCGCAGGACGAGGGTGTTGACGAACATGCCGACCATCGGGTCGAGCACAGTCTGGCCGCGTCCGGCGATGGGGGTGGCGATGGTGATGTCGTCGCCGGCACTGAGCCGGGCCATCAGGGCCGCGAGCGCGGCGTGCGCCACCATGAACGGGGTCATCCCGTGGGCCGCCGCGATCGCGGTGACCTGGTCGGCGACGGCTGCCGGGATCTCAAATCCGGCCTGTGCACCGCGATGGGTGGCCACCGCCGGACGGGGCCGGTCGGCGGGCAGTTCGATCACGTCGGGAACTCCGGCCAACCGCTCGCGCCAGTAGGCGAGCTGACGTCCGGTCACCGAGCCGGTGTCGCCGGCCGACCCGAGCGCCTGATGCTGCCAGATGGCGTAGTCGGCGAACTGCACCGGCAGCGGCGTCCATGCGGGCGGGTTGCCTTGGGCACGTGCGGCGTAGGCGGTGACAATGTCGGTGACCAGGGGCAGCATCGATTCGCCGTCGACACCGATGTGATGGGCCACCACGGCGAAGATGTACTCGCCGTCGGCCATCTGGAGCAGGCGGGCCCGCAGCGGCCACTGCGTGGTGACATCGAAACCGGTGGCGAGGGTGTCGTACAGCTCCTGTTCGGAGGCCGCCACCCGCCAAATGCCACGCTCATCGAATTCGGATGCGTCGCAGACCTTTTGGTACGGCTTCCCGTCGGCGGACGGGAAGACGGTGCGCAGCACCTCGTGCCGTTCGATCACGTCGGCCACGGCCTCGCGGAGTGCGTCGGCGTCGAGGGTTCCGGTGAGCCGCAGCGCCGCCGGGATGTTGTAGGTGGCCTCGGCGGTGTCGAACTGGTTGATGAACCACATGCGCTGCTGCGCGAACGACAACGGCACCAACTCCGGACGCGGATCGACCGCGACGATCGGCGCCAAC
>NZ_BAED01000033.1 GCF_000241345.1 Gordonia amarae NBRC 15530 | reverse complement strand
GGCAGGCAGG
The DNA here is from genome assembly GCF_000241345.1 of Gordonia amarae NBRC 15530. Classification (GTDB taxonomy): domain Bacteria; phylum Actinomycetota; class Actinomycetes; order Mycobacteriales; family Mycobacteriaceae; genus Gordonia; species Gordonia amarae. The sequence continues at coordinate 190,032 of NZ_BAED01000033.1, read as the reverse complement.
TTCCGCCACGGGGAGGTGGCACTGACCGCGGTACCGGGAAGCGGCGCGGACACGCCGGTGTGGATCTTCGGCAGCAGCAAAGGGCAGAGCGCACAGGTGGCCGGTGCCCGCGGTCTTCCGTTCGTGGCGAACTACCATGTCAGCCCGAGCACGGTTCTCGAAGCAGTCGAGGCGTACCGGTCGGCGTTCGTGCCGTCGCCGGGGCTCGCCGAGCCGTACGTCGTCGTGTCGGCGGACGTGGTGGTGGCATCCGACGACGCGACGGCCCGGCACCGTGCCCTGACCTACGGACACTGGGTGTACGGCATCCGCAGCGGTGCGGGCGCGCAACCCTACCTGGACCCCGACACCGCGCCGCCGCTGTGGGCCGATGCCGCTCCGTTGGTCGAGGACAGGGTCCGCACCCAGTTCGTCGGCGCACCCGACACCGTCGCCGACGGCCTGCGCACTCTCGCCCGGGTCACCGGCGCCGACGAACTGGTGGTCACCAGCATCACGCACGACTTCGCGCAGCGTGTCCAATCGCATCGGCTGCTTGCCCGGGCCTGGGGATTGGTGCCGCGATGAGCGCGCTGATCGACCGGTGGTGGCGCACGCTCGGCGACGTGGTCGAGGCCCGATCACGGCAGTTGGCGGTCGCTGCGTGCACCCATCCGGAAGCCCCGGTCCCGGACCTGTAGCCGGCGGCTACAGCGGATCGAGGATCCGCCGCAGGAACTGTTGTGTCCGTTCATGGGCAGGATTCTCCAGTACCTGCTGCGGGGTGCCGAGTTCGAGGACGATACCGCCGTCGGCGAACACCACCTGGTCGGCGACCTGCTGGGCGAACCGGATTTCGTGGGTGACGACCACCAGCGTCCAGCCCTGTTCGGCAAGGTCTTTGAGCACGGTCAGCACATCACCGACGAGCTCGGGGTCCAACGCCGACGTCGGTTCGTCGAGGAGGATCACCTTCGGCTTCAGGGCCAGCGCCCGCACGATGCCGACACGCTGCTGCTGACCACCCGAGAGCTGATACGGGTACAGGTCCCTCTTGTCGGCGAGACCGACACTGGCGAGCAGCTTTTCGGCCTCGGCGACGGCCTCGGCGCGGGGCCGTTTCTGCACGATCACCGGACCCTCGATGACATTTTCCAGGACCGTGCGGTGTGGAAACAGGTTGTGCGACTGGAACACGAACCCGCTCTGCCCGCGCAACGCGGCGAGCTGGGCCTTCTTGACAGGTTTCCCGAAATCGACGTTCGCATCGGCGATGCGGATGACGCCGGAGTCGGGGACATCCAGGCCGGCCAGCGCACGCAGGAGAGTGGTCTTGCCCGATCCGGATGGCCCGAGGATGGCGGTGACGGTGCCCGGAGCGACGGTCAGGTCGATGCCGCGCAGCACCTCGACGTTCCCGAAGGCCTTGTGCAGTCCCGAGACCTCGATCAGCGGGGTTGGTGTGTCGGTCATGTGGCGATGAACCTTCCCAGACGGGTTTCCAGGCGCCCCTGCAGGGCGGACAGGACGACGCAGACGACCCAGTAGTAGACAGCCGCGGTGGTATAGAGGGCGAAGAAGTCGAACGTCGGCGCCGCGGCGACCTGCGCCTGCCGCAGCAGTTCGGTCACCAGGATGGTCGACGCCAGCGAGGTGTCCTTGACCAGCGAGATCAACGTGTTGGACAGACCCGGCACCGCGATGCGTGCGGCCTGCGGCAAGATGATGCGCCGCATCGTCGTCGCGTATCCCATGCCGATGGTCTGGGCCGCCTCGCTCTGGCCCTTCGGCACCGACAGGATGGCGCTGCGGATGATCTCGGCCGCATATCCGCCCACGTTCAGGGAGAACGCGATGATCGCCGCCGGAAACGGATCGACCTTGATGCCGAGTTCGGGCAGGGCATAGAAGATGATGAACAATTGCACCAGCAGGGGCGTGCCCCGGATCACCGAGATATAGGCCCGGGCAAGCCATCCGACCACCGGATTCACCGACAGCCGGGCCAGCGCCACCCCGAGCGCGATCACCAGCCCGATCACGAAGCTGATCGCGGCCAGCGGAATGGTCTTGGTGACGGTGGCTTTCGCCATCGGCCACAGGTTGTCGCTGATCAGATCCCAGGTGCTGCGCTGGGTTCCGCTCCGGCCGGTCGCCGGTGCGCCTGTCGCGTCGGCCCGCAGATAGCGTTGCGAGATCGTCGACAGGGTGCCGTCGTCCTGCAGTTCTTTGATCGCCTGATTGATGTCATCCATCAGGCCGCTGTTCTTATTCGCGGCGAATGCCTGTTCGCTCTTGTGGCCGGTCTGCGCCGCGATCTTGATCGACTTGTCGCCGGTTTCGGCGAGATAGGCGTACACGGCGATCGAGTCGTTGATCGTCGCCTGCACCCGGCCTTGGCTCAGCAGCTTGATCGCCTGCGTAAATCCTTCGACCGTCTCCACTTTCGCGCCGGCGTCCCGCGCGATCTGCGTCCAGTTGGCGGTGGCCGTCTGCGCGGCGGTTTTGCCCTTCAGATCGTTCAAGGAGGTGATCGAGGTGTCGTCGGCGCGGGTCACGATCACGCCCTCACCGATCGCGTACGGATCGGAAAGGTCGTATTTGCCTTGCCGTTCCGGGGTGATGGTCACCTGATTGGCGACCACGTCGAAGCGGTCGGCGCCGAGCGCGGCGAAGATCGAATCCCACGGTGTCTCGACGAACTCGGCACGCACCCCGAGCTTTTCGGCGACGGCCTCGGCGACGTCGACGTCGTAGCCGACGAGTTTGCCGGTGGCAGGATCGTGATAGCTGAACGGCGCGTAGGTGCCCTCGGTGCCGATCCGCAGCACCCCGGACTCCTTGATGCGTTCGATCCCGGACTCATCCGAGCCCGACGACGAGGAGCAGCCGACGAGGGCCGCGGCGAGGCACAGCAGGACCAGCAGTGGTGCGAGTGCACGGGCGGGTGCGGTCATGTTGTGCACCTAAGCACGATCGGCGGGCCCGCGGAAGGTTTGGCCGCACGCCGGTCGTGGCGGCTCCGCGCCGGATCCCGCCTCCGGGAGTGGGTACGACTGTCGCCGGCGCAGAAACCGTTAGGGTGGACTCCATGGCAGTGAGTCGACCGACGAAGTCCGACGCCGCTGTGCGGGCACCGCGCGCGCGGATGACGGCCGCCCAACGCCGAGCCCAGCTCATCGAGGTCGCTCGGGGGTTGTTCGCCGAGCGGGGCTTCGAGGGCACGTCGATCGAGGAGATCGCGCAGCGCGCCAACGTGTCCAAACCCATCGTCTACGAGCACTTCGGTGGCAAAGAGGGCCTGTACGCGGTGGTCGTGGACCGCGAGATGGAAACCCTGTTGGAGATGGTCACGGCGTCACTGTCGCGGACCAGTTCGTTCATGCGGATTCAGCAGGTCGCGCTCGCCCTGCTCACCTACATGGAGGAACGCACCGACGGATTCCGCATCCTGGTGCGCGGCGACAGCACCGCGACCGGCGGATTCTCCAGCCTGCTCAACGACGCGATCAGCCAGGTCGAGCACATCCTCGCGAGCGAGTTCGAGCGTCGTGACTTCGATCCGGCCCTGGCCCCGATGTACGCGCAGGCGCTCGTCGGGATGGTGTCGGTGACCGCGCAATGGTGGCTTGACGTACGCGAACCGTCGAAAGAGGTGGTCGCGGCGCACCTGGTCAACCTGTGCTGGAACGGTCTGGCCCGGCTCAATGCCAACCCGCGCCTCATCGCCGTCGAGTCGGCGGCCAAGCGTGCGTCGGCCGACACCCCCGACGACGAGGATGACGCGCTACCCGCCGACTGAGGTGGGGGAGCCGACGCTGTACTGCAGGTAAACCGTGTCGATCCACTGACCCGCCTTGTGGCCGGAGGCATGGAGCCGTCCGGCGTGGGTGAACCCGTGTTTGAGATGGAGCGCGATCGAGGCCTCCCCGTTGGTGGCGGCGATGACGGCGATGATCTGCCGGACATCGGTGTGCTCGGCGTCGGCGAGCATCCGGCTCATCAACGCCGAGCCGATCCCGCCACCGCCGAGCCCGGGGCGCACGTAGATGGTGTCCTCGGAGGTGTGGTCGTAGGCGGGCATGTTGCGGAACGTGCCGAGGTAGGCGAACCCGACGATCTGATCGTCGTCGGCGGCGGCCACGAGAAACGGTCTGCCCGCCGCAGTGATGGTGGTCAACTTCTGTTCCCACGCCCCCACCGTCGGCGGCACCGTGTCGAAGGTGGCGACGGTGTGTTCCACGTAGTGCCGGTAGATGTCGGCGATCTGCGCACATTCGGCGACGGCGGCGGGCCGGACCACAATACTCATGCCCCCGTTGTAGCCGGTCAGGTGTGACACATCCAGCTGAAGAGCGCACAATTGCGCCGTGGCCGTACCAGGGGTTCGGCGCCGCACCGGCGCCTGCGGGTATGCCCTAGACTCGAACGGGTGTCTACGCCTGCCTTACATGGACTAGCCGCCCTCACATGTAGCGACAAGGCGTTCGCCGGACTGGTGCAGCGGCACGCCCAACCCGAACTCGACATCACCGCCCCCGACGCGGCCCGGCCGTTTGTCGTCGCCGCCCTCGCCGACCACGACCGATCGCCGCTGCTGGTGGTCTCGGCCAACGGCCGCGAGGCCGACGACCTGACCGCCGAGCTGGCCGAGTTGCTCGGCGACCCGCGCGCGGTGGTGCAGTTCCCGTCGTGGGAGACACTGCCGCATGAACGGCTCTCCCCGAGCGCCGACACCGTCGGCCGGCGCCTGGCGGTACTGCATCGCCTGGCCCACCCCGAGGGTGATCCGCTGCGGGTGGTGGTGACCACCGTCCGCTCGCTGGTGCAGCCGATGGCGCCGGGTCTGGGCGAGGCCCGGTCCATCGACCTCGCCGAGGGTATCGAGATCGACTTCGACGGCCTGCTCGCCCAGCTCGTCGAAATGGCCTACGAGCGTGTCGACATGGTGGGCGGCCGTGGCGAATTCGCTGTCCGCGGAGGCATTCTCGACGTGTTCCCGACCACCGCCGACTACCCGGTGCGGGTCGAGTTCTGGGGCGACGAGATCAGTGAGATCCGGGCGTTCTCGGTGGCCGACCAGCGCAGCCAGCCCGAGATCGACGCCTCCACCGTGCGGATCCATCCGTGCCGCGAACTGGTCCTCTCCACGCAGGTGCGGGCGCGGGCTGCCGAACTCGCCGGCGAGGCGGGCGACGACCAGATGCTGTCGGAGATGCTCACCAAGCTGTCGGAGGGTATCCCGGTCGCCGGCATGGAGGCGCTCATCCCGGCACTGGTCGACGGCGAGATGCAGCTGCTCACCCAGGTGGTGCCCGACGGCACCCGCGTGCTGATCCTCGACCCGGAGAAGGTGCGCACCCGCGCGGCCGGCCTGGCCGAGACCGGCGCCGAATTCCTGGAGGCGTCCTGGCAGGCCGCGGCGGTCGGCGCCGACGCCCCGATCGACACCCGCGGCACCGCCATCGACCTGGAGGCCAGCGCGTACCGGTCGCTGGAGGCGGTGCGCCGCGCCACGCTGCGCGCCGGCAAACCGTGGTGGACGATCAGCCCGCTGTCGTCGGGCACCGGTGACGAGGTGGAACTCGAATTGACCGCCGGACCGGCGCCGCACGGCGAGGAACCGGAGATCAAGAAGACCTTCGCGATGCTCCGTGCGCACGTCACCGGCGGCGGCACCGCGGCGATCGTGGTGGCGGGCAAGGGAACCGCGCAACGCGTGTGCGAGCGCCTCGCCGACGCCGAGGTGCCGTCGGGCCTGGCCGACCCCGGTGCGACACCGGAACCGGGCCGGGTGTCGGTGTTCCACGGAACGCTGCGCAACGGGCTGGTGTGCCCGGGGGCGCGGCTGGTGATCGTCACCGAAACCGACCTCACCGGAACTCGGGTCGCGAGCGTCCGCGACGGCCGCAAGCTTCCGGCCAAGCGCCGCAACCAGGTTGATCCGCTCGCCCTGACCGCCGGTGATCTGGTGGTGCACGATCAGCACGGCATCGGCAAGTTCGTCGAGATGATCGAACGCACCGTGTCCGGGGCGCGCCGCGAATATCTGGTCATCGAATACGCGGCGGGCAAACGCGGCCAGCCCGGTGACCGGCTGTTCGTGCCGATGGACGCACTCGATCAGCTCTCCCGGTATGTCGGCGGTGAGCAACCGTCGCTGTCCAAGCTCGGCGGCTCCGACTGGCAGAACACCAAACGTAAGGCGCGCAAGGCCGTTCGGGAGATCGCCGGTGAACTGGTGCAGCTGTACGCGGCCCGGCACGCCGCGCCCGGTTTCGCGTTCAGCCCCGACACCCCGTGGCAGCGGGAGATGGAAGACGCCTTCGACTTCACCGAGACCGTCGACCAGATGACGGTGATCGCCGAGGTGAAATCCGACATGGAACGTCCCGTCCCGATGGACCGGGTGATCGTGGGCGACGTCGGCTACGGCAAGACCGAGATCGCGGTGCGGGCGGCGTTCAAAGCGGTGCAGGACGGTAAGCAGGCCGCGGTCCTGGTGCCCACCACCATTCTGGCGCAACAGCACCTGCAGACCTTCAGCGAACGCATGACCGGTTTCCCGGTGCGAGTCAAAGGATTGTCCCGGTTCACCGACGCCAAGGAATCCAAACAGATCATCGACGAGATGGCCACGGGCGAGGTCGATATCGTCGTCGGCACACACCGGCTGCTGCAGACCGGCATCGTGTGGAAAGACCTCGGCCTGGTGATCGTCGACGAGGAACAGCGGTTCGGCGTCGAACACAAGGAGCACATCAAGTCGTTGCGCACCCACGTCGATGTGCTCACCATGTCGGCCACTCCGATTCCGCGCACCCTGGAGATGTCGATGGCCGGCATCCGGGAGATGTCGACGATCCTCACCCCGCCCGAGGAACGGCACCCGGTGCTCACGTACGTGGGTGCGTACGCGGCCAAGCAGGTGGCGGCCGCCATCCGTCGCGAACTGCTGCGCGATGGCCAGGTGTTCTACGTGCACAACCGTGTGTCCACCATCGACAAGACCGCCAAAGAGATCGCCACGATGGTGCCGGAGGCCAAAGTGGTTGTGGCGCACGGTCAGATGAATGAGGACCAGCTGGAGAAGACGGTCGCCGGGTTCTGGAACCGCGAATTCGATGTGCTGGTGTGCACGACCATCATCGAGACCGGTCTCGACATCTCCAACGCCAACACCCTCATCGTCGACCGGGCCGAGAATCTCGGCCTATCGCAGTTGCATCAGCTCCGTGGCCGTGTCGGCCGCAGTCGCGAACGGGGCTACGCCTACCTGCTGTACAGCGCCGAAAAGCCGCTCACCGAAACGGCGTACGATCGGCTGTCGACGATCGCGCAGAACAACGAACTCGGCGCCGGCATGGCGGTCGCGCTCAAGGACCTCGAATTGCGTGGCGCCGGAAACGTTCTCGGCGCCGAGCAGTCCGGGCACGTGGCGGGCGTCGGCTTCGACCTCTACGTCCGGCTGGTCGGGGAGGCGGTGGAGGCCTATCGGGCCGCCGCCGACGGTCAGACGGTGCAGACCGAGGAGACCGCCGAGGTGCGGATCGACCTACCGGTCGACGCGCATATCCCCGTCGAATACGTGGATTCGGACCGGCTTCGCCTGGAGGCCTATCGCAAACTGGCCGCCGCCACGGACGACGACGTCGTCGCCGGGATTCTCGCCGAACTCACCGACCGGTACGGCGAACCGCCTGCGGAGACAAAGCGTCTCGCGCTGATCGCGCGGTTGCGGCTGCGGTGCCGCGAACGCGGCGTCACCGAACTCGGCGTGGTGGGCACCTCGGTGAAGATCGCCCCGCTCAACCTCCTCGACAGCGAGCAGGTGCGCCTCAAACGCATCTACTCCTCGGCCACCTATCGGGCGACGACCTCGGTGATCACGCTGCCGTTGCCGCGGACCGGGGGAGTGGGTTCGGCGCGACTGCGCGACGAGGCGCTCATCGATTACCTCACCAAGTTCCTCATCACCATGAAACCGCTCACCGCATGACGGCCGGTAAGCGTTCGGGCGAAGCGCTTCTCGATGCTGTCGCGTTGATGGACACGCTGCGGCGAAGCGGACCGTGGGAGAGCACACAGACGCACGAGTCGCTGAGACGCTATCTGATCGAGGAAACGTACGAGCTGCTCGATGCCATCGACACCGGCAGTCCGGACGACCTCGTTGAAGAACTCGGTGATCTGTTGCTGCAGGTGCTCTTTCACGCCCGTATCGCGGCAGATCGCACCTCCGGCGCCTTCGACATCGACGACGTCGCCCGCTCATTCATCACCAAGGTCTCGGGCCGCACCAAGGGAATCCTGTCCGGTTCACACACCGACCTCGACACCCAGATCCGCGAGTGGGAAGAACTCAAAGCGGCTGAGAAGAAACGTGATTCGGTCTTCGACGGTATCGCCCTGAGTCAGCCCGCCCTCGCCCTCACCCAGAAGATCCTCGAACGCCTCGACGCCGCAGGCTTTCCCACTGACCAGATCGATCCCGGTATTCTGACCGTCACAGTCACCGCCGGTGGCGACAGCGCCGAAGCGTTGGCCCGCTCCCGCACCCTCGCCTTCATGGACCGTGTCCGCGCCGCCGAGGCCGGGGCCGCAGCAGCAGGAATCGTGCTCGACAACCCCCAAGCGTGGGAACGGTACCTGGACTGATAGGCGCTCCGTACGCGGAACGTGATAGCGCAGTGGCCGGTGTTGCGGTTGCGGCGGATGAAGAGCTGGCCCGCGGCGTCAACCTGCGCAGTGTGCACCTCCCGGAATTGCCAGTAACGATCAGAGCGGTAGGCGCGGTGCCGGGCTCGCGCAGGGTCGGCGCGCACGATCCTGCGCCGACCACAGGGTATTTCCGATCAGCCTGATTCTTGGGCATGGCGTGCGGATGTGGGGCCAGCGGGATCGACGGGGGTTCGTCGGCAGTTGCCGGTCCGGGCATCATTGAGGACATGGCAGACAACACTCAGGTAAACAGCGGACGTGGCGCGGCGAATGTGATCTTCGTGCACTGGCACGATCTCGGGCGGCACCTGACCTGCTACGGAGCTGTGGGCGTCGAAAGCCCGGTCCTTGATCAACTGGCTGCCGACGGGGTGCTGCTGACCGCGGCACACGCGACGGCGCCGCTGTGTTCCCCGGCCCGCGGATCGTTGTTCACCGGGCAATACCCGCACCGTAACGGCCTCGTCGGGCTCGCCCACCACGGGTTCGCCTACCGGCCGGGGGTGCGGACCCTGCCGTCGTTGCTGTCCGAGCACGGTTACCGGACGGTGCTGTTCGGTATGCAGCACGAGAGCACCGACCCCAACAGCCTCGGCTTCGACACGATCGACGTGTCCGACTCGCGGTGCGACTACGTCGTCGAACGTGTCGCCGGGTGGATCGACGACGTGGGCGTCGGCGATCAGCCGTTCTTCCTCACGGCCGGCTTCTTCGAAACCCACCGGCCCTATCCGGAGGACGAGTACCCGCCCGCCGATCCGGATGCCATCGGCGTCCCCGACTTCCTGCCCGACACGTCCGACGTGCGCGCCGACCTCGCCGGTCTGCACGGTTCGATCGCGAAAGCCGATGCGGCCGTGGGCCGTCTGCTCGACGCCGTCGACCGGGCCGGGCTCGCCGACACCACGTGGATCGTGTTCGCCACCGACCACGGCCTCGCCTTCCCACGCGCCAAGTCGACCCTCTACGCCGAAGGCACCGGCATCTCCTTCATCATCCGGCCGCCCCGCACCCTCGGTCACCAGGGCATCGTCTACGACGGCCTCTTCTCCGGTGTCGACCTCACCCCGACCCTCCTCGACCTCCTGGACCTGCCCATCCCCACCGACCTCGACGGCCTCTCCCACGCAACCGAATTGCTGAAACCGTCGGCTTCCTCGGCGGTTGAGGCGTCCCCGTTGTCGGTTGAGGTGCCCTCGTTGTCGGTTGAGGCGTCCCCGTTGTCGGTTGAGGTGGGAGGAGCGCAAGCGACGAGCCTCGAAACCTCGCGAGCGGACAACGTCGTCTCACCGGGTTTCGAGGCTCCTCGCCTAGCGGCTCGTCACACCTCAACCGGCGGAGAGGGAGCGTCGGCCGGTGGCGGGGGGCCGGTGCGGACGGCCGTGTTCACCGAGAAGACCTACCACGACGCCTTCGACCCGATCCGCGCCATCCGCACCAAGGAATTCAGCTACATCGAGAACTTGGCACCCCGCCCACAACTGCTGCTACCGCTCGATATCGCCGACAGCCCATCCGCGCGGTCGCTCGATCCCCAATCCACAATTGTTCCGCGCGCGCAACGCGAACTGTACGACCTACGTTTCGATCCTCATGAGCGAAACAACCTCGCCGGCGATCCCGACTACGCCGACATAGAGGCGGAACTGGCCGGACGCCTCGCGCAGTGGCGGTCCCGCACCGGCGACGGCCTGCCTGGCACCGCGGTGGGCACGGAGATCGCGGCGGAGTTCATGCGCGCCTGGATGGCCCGCTCCGCGGCAAAAGACCCAGGTGAGGAGGCATTGCCGTCGCGCAGGCCGCTCGGTGCCCGGCGCGAGCTCGACGGTGAGATCACCACCGAACCGTCGGTGGCGGCCCATCGGGACCGCGATCAGGTGAGTGCCCGCTGACCGGGCGGTCACCTGATCGCCCGGCCGCTGCGGCACACCAGGGTCGGGAAGTAAAGAATTAGCGTCCGCGGGCGCACAATTGCATCGGTTGCGACTTCGTTTGCACGCAATAGGCTTCGGCGCTGTGAACGCGAACAATGCGTACCTGGTGTGCGCGAGCCAGCGCAGCGGCAGCACGCTGCTGGTGGAATCCCTTGCCGCCACCGGCGTCGCCGGAAAGCCGCTGGAGTTCTTCCAGTACTTCCCGACGTCGTCGTTGTCGCCGCAACCGCGGGAATGGTTCGCCGGTGTCGACGACCCGGAGATCATCTCGCTGCTCGACGAGACCGATCCCGGCACCGTCGACAACCGCTCCAGTGAGCAGTGGCGCCGGGACGTGCTGGCCGAGGGCATAACCGGCAACGGGGTGTGGGGCGGCAAACTGATGTGGAATCAGACCCCGCTGCTCATCGCGCGGTCCCGCGTCGGCGACGGATCGCTGCGGGGTGCGATCCGCTGGTTGTTCGGCGGTGCCGACCCGCTGTTCGTGCACGTGCACCGCGACAATCTGGCAAGTCAGGCGGTGTCGATGTGGCGGGCCGTGCAGACGCGGGTGTGGCGCGACGATGGCAACTCCCATCTCGACGACAGGGCCGTCTACAACGCCGAGGCTATCGCCCACCTGGCCCGCATCCTCGCGGAGCAGGAGCGGCGCTGGCGGGAATGGTTTGCCGCCGAGGACATCCCGGTGATCGACATCGAGTTCGGCCAACTCACCAAGGATCCCACCGGGACCACCGCCCAGGTATTGCGGGCGCTGCAGCTCGATCCGGCGCTCGCCCCGCCGGCCCCGCTCAAACCACAGTCCAATGCGCGTTCCAAGGAATGGGTGACGCGCTACCGAGCCGACGCCGAACGAAACGGATACCCACTATGACCGTCGACACCGCGCCACCGCGGACAGCCACCACCACCGACGTCGAACACGTACCCGCACTGCGGGTTCTGGAGGCCGAGGCGGTGCACATCATCCGCGAGGTGGTGGCCGAACTCGAACATCCCGTGCTGCTGTTCTCCGGCGGCAAGGACTCGATCGTGTTGCTGCATCTGGCGGAGAAGGCATTCCGGCCGCACCCCCTGCCGTTCCCGATTCTGCACGTGGACACCGGCCACAACTTCAGCGAGGTCATCGCGTTCCGCGACAAGCGGGTCACCCCCACCGCCGCACGGCCCGAGGGGATCCGGCTGATCGTCGCGTCGGTGCAGGAGTCCATCGACACCGGCCGTGTCGCCGAGACCACCGACCCGTCGGGCTCACGTAATCGGCTGCAGACCCGCACCCTGCTCGACGCGCTCGAGAAGTACGGTTTCGACGCCGCTTTCGGTGGCGCGCGGCGCGACGAGGACCGGGCCCGGGCGAAGGAGCGCGTCTTCAGCTTCCGCGACGAATTCGGTCAGTGGGATCCGCGCGCGCAGCGTCCCGAACCGTGGTCGATCTACAACGGCCGTATCCGGCAGGGCGAGTCGGTGCGCGTGTTCCCGCTGTCGAACTGGACCGAACTCGACATCTGGCGCTACATCGAACTGGAGAACATCGACCTGCCGTCGATCTACTTCGCCTCCCGGCGTGACGTTTTCGAACGCGACGGCATTCTGCTCACCGTGTCGCCGTTCACCCATCCCCGGCCGGGGGAGACCGTGACCAACGAATGGGTGCGGTACCGGACGGTCGGCGACCTCACCATCACCGGCGCGGTCCGTTCCACGGCCACCACGCTGCCCGAGATCATCGCCGAGGTGTCCGAGGCGACGGTGTCCGAACGCGGCGAAACCCGTGCCGACGACCGAACCTCCAGCGCCGCAATGGAAGACCGTAAACGAGAAGGATACTTCTGATGACCGTGACAGACCTGGACACCCCACCCTCGGCCGCAAACCGGCAGTTCCTGCGGCTGGCGACGGTCGGCAGCGTCGACGACGGCAAGTCCACCCTCATCGGCCGTATCCTGCACGACACCGGGTCGTTGCCCACCGATCACATCGAGTCGGTGACCGGCGACGACGGCGAACTCGACCTGGCCGCCCTGTCGGACGGGTTGCGCGCCGAACGCGAGCAGGGCATCACCATCGATGTCGCGTACCGGTTCTTCTCCACCGACACCCGCAGCTACGTCCTCGCCGACACCCCCGGCCACGAGCGGTACACCCGCAACACGTTCACGGGTGCGTCGAATGCCCATGTGGCCGTGGTGCTTGTCGACGCCCAGCACGGTCTGCAGCGCCAGACGCGACGCCATGCGCGGATCGCCTCGCTGGTGGGTATCCGGCATGTGGTGGCCGCGGTCAACAAGATCGACCTGGTCGACTTCTCCGAGGAACGGTTCGCCGCGGTCAAGGCCGACCTGGACGAGCTGGCGCTGCAGGTGGGAATCGATCAGATCACCGCGATCCCGGTGGCCGCCCGCAGCGGCGACAATGTGGTGCACCGCTCGGCGTCCACGCCTTGGTACACCGGCCCGACTCTGCTGGAATTCCTTGAGGCAATCGAACTTTCGGCTCCCTCGCCGCAGGCCCGGGAACTGCGGCTGCCGGTGCAGTACGCCTCGCGACCCAGCGTCGCGCATCGGCGCGTCTACAGCGGACGTGTCGTCGCCGGCACCGTCGCGGTGGGCGACGAGATCGCGGTGCTGCCCTCCGGTAGCCGCAGCACCGTCACCGCCCTCGACACCCTCGACGACACCCGTACGACGGGGGTTGCGGGACTGTCGGTCTCGATACAGCTCGCCGACGACATCGACGTGGGCCGTGGTGATGTGATCGTCAGTGCCGCCGAGGACGCGCACCTTCCGGTCGTCGCGCGGGAGATCGAGGCCACCGTATGCTGGCTGGCCGAGAAGCCGCTGCACGCCGGTGACCGGGTGGCGCTCAAACACGGAACGACGACGGTCCGCGCCACCGTTCAGTCGCTCGACCGCCGCCTCGACCCGGACAGTCTGATCGAGCAGGTGGGCCCGAGTTCGCTGGAACTCAACGACATCGGCACCGTCACGCTGCGCACCTCGTCGGTGGTGCTCGCGGACAGGTACTCCGAGAACCGTGACGGTGGCGCGTTCGTCCTCATCGATGAGGCGTCGAACGAGACGGTTGCCGCCGGAACGATCTCCGAGGCACGGGAGGTGGTGCCCGGCAAGGCGACCCGCAACGACATCAAGTGGCATCCGAGTTCGCTCGCCCGGAATGAACGCTGGCGCAAGACCGGCCAGCGCGGCGCGACCGTGTGGCTCACGGGCCTGCCGGCCTCCGGCAAATCCACCCTGGCGGTGGCGCTCGAACGGCTCCTGGTCACCCAGGGCCGGGTGGCGTACCTGCTCGACGGCGACGACATCCGCCACGGTATCTCCGACGACCTCGGCTTCTCGCCGGGTGACCGCGCCGAGAACATCAGGCGCGTAGGTCATCTCGCCCGGCTGTTCGCCGATTCCGGCGTGATCGCCATCGCCTCGCTGGTCTCGCCGTTGCGGTCGGATAGGGAGATCGCCCGCGAACTCCACGACGCCGCCGGCCTTGACTTCATCGAGGTGCATGTGTCGACGCCGGTCGCCGAATGCGAACGCCGGGATCCCAAGGGCCTCTACAAACGTGCCCGTGAGGGCACCCTGCGCGGTCTCACCGGGGTCGACGCACCGTACGAGAAACCGGAGTCCCCGGACCTGCGTTTCGACACCACCGGCGCCGACATCAACGACCTCGCGCAGCGGATCGTCGTAGCCCTCACCGAACGGGGCATTCTCGACGCGGGTTGACTCGAAAGGTGGTGGCGCCAGGTGCCGAAAGGTCACCGGACCCTTCGTGACGAATCCTGCTCGCAAGCTCGCACGCCTCTCCTCAGGGATCACGATGATTGGTCCCGAAACAACGAAGAAGCCGACTGGTCGCAACCAATCGTCTTGATCCCTGAGGCTGAAGCGACGAAGGAGCGAGGGTCACGAATGGTCGGGTGAGCTGAGGCACCTGACGCTTGTGGGACGGTTCCTGAGTCAGCCTTCGAAGAGCCGCTGGCCCCAGTATTCACCGTCGGACAGGCCCGGGGGGATGGCGAAAGTGGCTGAGCCGTTGGGGATCAGGTATTCGGTCATCGCGTCTTTGCGGGACAGTTCCTGCTGCATCGGGACGAACTGCTTGGCGGTGTTGCGGTTGAACGCGATGAAGAACAGGCCGGCGTCGAGGTGGCCGAATCCGTCGGAGCCGTCGGTGAAGTTGTAGCCGCGCCGCAGGATCCGCACGCCGATGTGCTTCTCGTGGGCGAGGCGCACGTGGGAGTCCTTGGGGATCAACGGGACACCGTATGAGGTGATGTCGAAGTCCGGTTCGTCGAACTCGGCGTGCTGGCCGAGGGGTGCTCCGTTGCCTTTGAGCCGGCCGACGATCTGTTCCTGCTCGAGCAGGTTCGCCCGGTCCCAGGGTTCGATGTCCATGCGGATGCGGCGGGCCACGAGATAGGTTCCGCCGGTCATCCACTGCGCGGCGGGCGGGTTGTCGGCGTCATCGACCCACACCCATTTGTCGAGCAACTCGGGTTCCTCTGCGTGCAGGTTGTTGGTGCCGTCCTTGAAACCGAACAGGTTGCGCGGCGTGTCCTGGGTGGTCGAGGTCGACGAGGTGCGGCCGAACCCGAGCTGCGACCAGCGCACCGCCACCACACCCATCCCGATGCGGGCCAGGTTGCGGATGGCGTGCACCGCCACCTGCGGGTCGTCGGCGCAGGCCTGGATGCAGATGTCGCCGTAGGACCGGTTGGTCTCGATCTTCTCCGCGGCGAACATCGGCAGATCGTCGAAACCCTTGGGTTTACGTGCGGCCAGCCCGAATCGGTCCCGGCGCTTGGGGTCTGAGGCGGACGGCCCGAACAGGCTGGGGCCGAAGCCGATCGTCAGGGTCAGGTGGGCGGGCTTGAGTCCGAGCGCCTCTCCGGTGTCGGCCGGGGGAGTGTAATCACCGAGTCCGACGGCGCCGTCGGGTGAGGTCTCCTCGCCCCGGGTCAGGCGCTCGGCTGCCCGTGTCCACTCCTTGAGCATGTTCACCAGTTCGTCACGCTTGTCGGTGATGACGTCGAAACTGGCGAAGTGCAGCCGGTCCTGGGCGGCGGTGATGATGCCGGCCTGCCGGGCGCCGCGGAACGGAACCACCTGGTCGGCCGACGAGCCGTCGCCGGGGGCGGTGGTGCGGCCCGCGGCGAATCCGACGCCGGCCACGGCGGCCACGCCGACACCCACCCCGGCGCCGGTCAGGACGGTGCGCCGGGACGGCCCGGAGGCCGTGACCGGCTCCTGGCTGTCGCCGGCGTCGACCAGGTCAGGCACGGGGCGGGTGTCGGTCATGAATCTCCTACTGATGTGCGGTCGGTGACCTAAAGAGACGCCCTAGCTCAGGACGAGGCCGGGAACCTTCGACAGGGTGGCTGACAGCGCGTCGATCTGGTTGGACAGTTCCTTGCGCTGTTCGGCGGTCACCTTGGTGTAGGTGATGTAGCCGTCGCCCTCGCGGTACTTGTCGAGGGTGGTCCGCAGGCCGTTGAACTGCTCGGTGATCTTATCCATCAGCGCCTGGTCCTTGCCCGAGATGATCGGCTGCAGCTCGGCGATCAGCGTTTCGGAACCGTCGACGTTGGCGGCGAAGTCCCACAGGTCGGTGTGCGAGTAGCGGTCCTCCTCACCGTCGACCTTGGTGGCGGCGACCTCGTCGATCAGGGCCTGCGGGCCGGCGACGAACATCCGGGTCTCGAAGCTGAAGTCGGGCTTGCCGAGTTCGTCCTTGAGGGTGGTGACGTCCTTGAGCAGGCCGTCGGCGATCACGCCGATCGACTGCGCGTTGTCCTTGGCCTTGGCGTCCGCGGCGTCGTCGGGCGAGACCTGGCCGGCCTTGTCGCCGATCTCCGAGGCCTGCGGCGGCCACAGGAACCGTTCGATGCGGTGGAAGCCGGTGAACTCGGTCTTGCCGCCCTCGGTGTCGTCCCAGCGCATGTCGATCTTGGGGTCGAGGTCGGGGAACGATTCGGCGACGGGCTCGATGCGCTCGTAGAAGGTGCGGACCTGGCCGAACATGGTCTTGGCGCCCTCGAGGTCGCCGCTCTTGACCTTGCCGGTGAAGTCGGTGACCTGGGCGACGAGGCCGTTGAGCTGGCCGCGCACGTAGTCCAGGTACCGCTCGCGGGCGGCGTTGACGTCGGCCGGCGCCTGCGACTTCTCCTTCTTGTCGCCGGTGACCTTGAGGTCTTTGCGGATGCCGGTGCCCACCATGCCCGGCTTGCACGCGACGGTGTAGGTGCCGGGGTCGGTGATCTCGACGGTCAGGTTGCCGGTGACGCCGGGGCCGATGTTCTCGACCTCGCCGAGCACCCGGTTGTTGTTGCCGTACACGTAGAACTCGGTGACTTTGTTGCCGTTGTTGGTGACGGAGAAGTCGACATCGCCGGTTTCGGCCTCGCTGGTCGCGAGGTCGCATTCGGTCTTGGTGGAGGTGACCTTGATGGCGTCCTCGTCGGGTTTGTCGGTACATCCGGCGAGGATCAGTGGAGTGGCCACCGCGAGCGAGATGAACGCGGCGGGTGTGGCAATGCGTTGAATCACCTTCGATTCCTTTCAGATACCGGCGTCGGATGTGGCCGGGGCTTTGGAGGCTGGGTCGGCGCCGGCGGCGGTGTCGGCCGCCGGCAGGCCCTTGGGGGCAGGGCGGCGGTTGGCCCGGACGAACAGCGCGAGTACGACCACCAGGTACACCGCCCAGGCGATCAACTGCAGCACGGTGGGATCGGGCCGGAAGTTGAAGATGCCGGCAAGAAGGGTTCCGTACCACGAGGACTGGTCGTAGTGATCGGAGAAATCGAAGGCCGTCGAGCCGATCCCGGGCAGCCAGCCGTAGGTCTGCAGGGCCCGAACCCCGTACGACAGAATGCCCGCGGCCACCAGAATCAGGAAAAGCCCGGTCCAGAAGAAGAATTTGTGAAAGTTGAGCGTGATCGCGCCGCGGTAGATCAGCACGGTGAGGACGATGGCGACGAGCACGCCCAGTACCAGACCCGCCAACGGCCAGAGCCCGCCCGACACGCTTTCGGCGTATCCCACCATGAGCAGCGCGGTCTCAAAGCCTTCCCGGCCGACGGCGAGAAACGCCAGACCCATCACCGCCGGGCCGCCACGCACCAGGGCGTCGGTCAGCCCCGATTTGAGGTCCGACGATATGTGGACAGACGCCTTGCTCATCCACAGGATCATCGTGGTCACGATCACCACCGCCACCATGGAGGCGAGTCCGGCGATCAATTCGGCGGTCAGGTTGCTGATGGTCGAGGTACCCAGGTGGATGATCAGGAAGGCACCCAGTGTCATCGCGACCGCAATGGCGACTCCGGCCCACACC
The DNA here is from genome assembly GCF_000241345.1 of Gordonia amarae NBRC 15530. Taxonomy (GTDB): domain Bacteria; phylum Actinomycetota; class Actinomycetes; order Mycobacteriales; family Mycobacteriaceae; genus Gordonia; species Gordonia amarae. The sequence goes on along the minus strand of NZ_BAED01000033.1, from coordinate 172,045 downwards.
CAGCGGAGCGCGTCCCGGCGCCCGGATTTGATCAGGAATGCGATCAGCACCATGACCACAATGCCGGTTTCGAGTCCTTCGCGAACTCCGATGAGCCCACTGCCGAACATCTGTGAGCCGACCGACGGCCCATCCGCGAGAAACACGTTCATGTTGGTCCTTTGCTGCGTGCGTCACCGTCCCAACCGGAAACGTTTGATTCGGTGAGGCTAACCACGCCTACGGTAATCCCGGTGGCCGGGAACTGAAAGTCGCACCCCGGAGTTGAACTGACGATTAGGCCTTTGGGTGTACCCGGATGGGTATTTCCGCCCACCGGCGTCAGGTGTCAAGTGCTGCGATGGGGTTCATGGGCGAAGAAGGTAGCCGACGGTCCGCGGAAACCCGCATTGCCCTGAGGGGATCCTCGGTGTGTGTTGACCGCCGTTTGGGAAAGGCCGCGGGCGTGGTCGTGGCGCTGCTGGCGGTGGCGCTGGGCACCGCCGCCTGTGTGAGCCTGCCGTCGTCGCGGCCGGACATTCCGGACGGTGTGCCGCCGGGCGCGGGAACCCCGCAGCCGTACTTCGACATCAACGCATCGGGCAGGACCGCGGACCTGCTCATCGACTGGGCCACGCCGATCTCGAAATCCACGAGGATCCCGGTCACCGCGCTCACCGCGTACGGCAATGCCGCCGAGATCCAGCGCCAGCAGCACCCGGAATGCGGGATCGCGTGGACCACCCTCGCCGGTATCGCGGCCGTCGAGAGTAAACACGGCAGGCACCGCGGCAGCAAGATCGGTGCCGACGGCGACACCACGCCCCACATCCGTGGCGTGGCGCTCGACGGTACCCGCGGCAACCTCAAGATCACCGACACCGACGGTGGCACCCTCGACGGCGACAAGACCTACGACCGGGCGATGGGGCCGTTCCAGTTCATCCCCGAAACCTGGCAGCGCTACGGCGTCGACGCCAACGGCGACGGCAAGGCGAGCCCGGACAACCTCGACGACGCGGCGCTGACGGCGGCCCGCTACCTGTGCGTCTCGGCGCATGGCGACATGACCACGCCCGCGGGCTGGGAACGTGCGGTGCGCGTCTACAACAACTCCCGCCAGTACGTGCTCGATGTCCGCGACCACGCCAACGCCTACTCCATCAATGTGAGGTACTGACGGGTCGATCACTCCGGTGCCCGTGTCGGTGCCCGGCCACCGGCCGCGTCTACTAGGCTTTTGGGCATCCCGCGCCGGTACGTCGAGCGTGCCGGCACAAGTTCACCGATAGGGGCGTAACTGTGGCAATCATCGATCAGGTAGGTGCGCGCGAGATCCTCGACTCGCGTGGCAACCCGACCGTCGAGGTCGAGGTTCTTCTGGACGACGGCACGCTCACCCGTGCGGCGGTTCCTTCGGGTGCGTCGACCGGTGAGCACGAGGCCGTCGAACTGCGTGACGGCGGCGACCGCTACAACGGCAAGGGCGTCACCAAGGCGGTCCGCGGTGTCCTCGACGAACTCGGGCCCGCCGTCGTGGGAGCCGGTCTCGACGCGACCGAGCAGCGCCTGGTCGATCAGGTGCTCATCGACACCGACGGCACCCCCGACAAGGGCCGCCTCGGCGCCAACGCGATCCTCGGCGTGTCGCTCGCCGTGGCGAAGGCTGCCGCGCAGTCGGCCGACCTGGACCTGTACCGCTATGTCGGCGGCCCCAACGCCCGGATCCTCCCCGTTCCGATGATGAACATCATCAACGGCGGCGAGCATGCCGACAACGGCATCGACTTCCAGGAGTTCATGATCGCCCCGATCGGCGCGAGCACCTTCAAGGAGTCGCTGCAGTGGGGTGCCGAGGTGTACCACGCCCTCAAGTCGGTGCTGCACAAGCAGGGCCTGAACACCGCACTCGGCGACGAGGGCGGCTTCGCCCCCGACCTGCCGGGCACCGACGCCGCGATCGCCGTCATCGGTGAGGCCGTGGAGAAGGCCGGATTCAAGTTCGGCACCGATATCGCCATCGCCCTCGACGCCGCGTCCACCGAGTTCTTCGCCGACGGCCTGTACTCGCTGGAGGGCAAGAAGTTCTCCAGCGACGACCTCGTCCCGTACTACGAGAAGCTGGTCGCCGACTTCCCGATCGTGTCCATCGAGGACGCCTTCGCCGAGGACGACTGGGACGGCTGGGCGGCGGTCACCACCGCCATCGGCGACAAGGTGCAGCTCGTGGGCGACGACCTGTTCGTCACCAATCCCGAGCGGCTGGCCCACGGCATCGAGAAGGGCATTGCCAACGCGCTGCTGGTGAAGGTCAACCAGATCGGCACCCTCACCGAGACCCTCGACGCGGTGGAACTGGCCCACTTCTCCAACTACAAGACGATGATGAGCCACCGCTCGGGTGAGACCGAGGACACCACCATCGCCGATCTCGCCGTGGCCGTCGGCAGCGGCCAGATCAAGACCGGCGCTCCCGCCCGTAGCGAGCGCGTCGCCAAGTACAACCAGCTCCTGCGCATCGAAGAGGGTCTGGGCGATGCGGCACGCTACGCCGGTGACGCCGCCTTCCCCCGGTTTTCGGCGGGTTCATGATTAGCTAGTGCCTATGGCATCAGACGGCAGACGGGCGGATCGGCGTGCCTCGCGGGCGCGGCGATCCGCCCGTTCGCGTCCGTCGGTATCGCGTCCGGGCGCATCGGTCGCCGACCGGCGTTCGGCCGTACCGTTCGACGTCGATGAGCTCACCGACTCGGGCGAGCACGACCTCACCGAGGTGTTCGCGGACCCGGACGACGACGCGACTGACAACGACCGGACGAGCGCGGGCCGCTCCCGTCTGGCACCGCTGAGCCGGGGCACCCGCACGGCCGGTGAGCCGGACGATGAGGACGCCGGCGTTCCCTCCAAGGGCAGCACATCCGGTACGAAGACACAGAAGTCGAAGACGCAGAAGTCGGGGGCAACCACATCCGCGAGGTCGTCGCGCACGGGCAGGTCCGGCAGATCGGCGAGGTCCGGCAGGGTGTCGTCGGAGAAGTCCGGGCGCAAGCGCGGCGCGGTCGACCTGCTGGTCGGGCTGACCCATCGGTGGTCCAACCGCACGATCGGCCTGGCGCTGGTCATGATCGTCGCCGGCATCGCGGTTGCCCTCACCCTGTCGGCGCCGCTGCGTAATTCGATGTCCGACCGTTCGGAGTTCGCTCAGCTCTCGGCATCGAACGCGGACCTGCGTAAACAGATCGCCTACTATGAGCAGAAGATCAACGAGCAGAACGATCCCGCCTACATCGAAGCGCAGGCCCGGGAGCGTCTGCATTTTGTGTATCCGGGAGAGAAGTCTGTGGTGATGATGTATCCGGGCGATGACGCGCGGAAGGCGGCCGAACGCAAGGCCGCCGAACATGCGAACAACCCGTGGTACTCCAACCTGTGGGAAGCGGTGGCGACACCGCCGAAGAAGTGAGCGCCTCGCAGGCCGACCTGGACGTCGTCGCACGTCAGCTCGGTCGTGAACCGCGCGGCGTCATCGAGATCGCCTACTACACACCCGACGGTGTTCCCGCGGTGGTGAAAACGGCGCCACGGCTACCCGACGGCACCCCGTTCCCGACACTGTACTACCTGACCGATCCGCGGCTGACCGCGGAGGCCAGCCGGCTCGAATCGGCGGGGGTGATGCGGGACATGACCGCACGCCTGGAAGCCGAGCCGGAGATCGCCGTGGCCTACCGCAGGGCGCACGAGTCGTTCTTGGCCGAACGCGACGCCATCGAATCGCTCGGCACCGATTTTTCCGGCGGCGGGATGCCCGATCGCGTCAAATGCCTGCACGTCCTGATCGCGCATTCGCTGGCCAAGGGACCGGGACTGAACCCGTTCGGCGATGAGGCAGTCGCACTCGCCGGCCGGAACGGCTTGGCGGGCACCGCGATTCCCGCCGACTGGCCGGGTGTGGCCGATGACTGACGGGGTTTCGAGGCTCGCAAGCTCGCACCTCAACCGGCGAAGTGGTGGCGCCTTTCTCGCTGGTTGAGGCGCGAGGTGGTGGCGTTCCTCGTGCTGGTTGAGGTGTGAGGAGCGCAAGCGACGAGCCTCGAAACCCGGTGAGTGAACGATGTCCGTAACAACCGGCATGGAGGGCAGATGACGACAGTCGGAGCAGTGGACTGCGGTACCAATTCGATCCGCTTACTGGTGGCCGGGCCCGATGAGTCAGGTCGCCTCATCGACCTGCACCGCGAGATGAGGGTGGTGCGTCTCGGTGAGGGAGTCGACGCGACCGGCAGATTCCTCGACGAGTCGATCGAGCGCACCCGGGTGGCACTCGCCGACTATGTAGAGTTGATGATTTCCCTAGGCGTGCAACAGGTCCGGATGGTCGCCACCTCCGCTACCCGCGATGCCGCCAATCGTGACGAGTTCTTTGCCATGACAGCCGGGTTGCTGGGCCGGGTGGTGCCGGGTGCGGTGGCCGAGGTGATCACCGGCGACGAGGAGGCACGGCTGTCGTTCCGCGGTGCCGTCGGTGAACTCGACCCCGCCGCAGGACCTTTCGTGGTGACCGATCTCGGCGGTGGTTCCACCGAGGTGGTGCTCGGCGATACCGGCGGGGTGCGGGCCGCGTACTCGGCCGATATCGGCTGCGTCCGGCTCACCGAACGGGCGCTGCATTCGGACCCACCCACCGACGACGAGATCGCCGTGGCAACCGAATTCGCGAACTCGCGGCTCGCCGAGGCGTTTGCCCGCGTCCCCGTCGAGCAGGCCCGCACCTGGGTGGGGGTGGCCGGCACCATGACCACGTTGTCGGCTCTGGGGATGGGGCTGGCCGAGTACGACTCCGACATCATTCACCTCTCGCGGATCTCTCTGCCGGACCTGAATGCGGTGTGCGAGAGGCTGATCGCGATGACCCGTGCCGACCGGGCCGCGCTCGGTCCGATGCACCCGGGCCGGGTCGACGTCATCGGTGGCGGATCGCTGGTGACCATGCGACTGGCCGAGGTGTTCGCCGAACGCGCCGGGATCACCGAACTCGTGGTCAGCGAACACGACATCCTTGACGGCATCGCCCTCGGCCTGCTGGACGACTGACCGGACTGCTCGATCAGGCGGTGCCTCGCTGAGCGAGGTTGATGTTGTTGCAGGCCTCGCAGACCGATTCGGGGATGACGCCGCGCTGCTGGAGGAACCCGAAAACGGTGCAGCCGAGGCAGAACCCGAGCACCGCTTCGAGGGTGGCGGCCACCACGACGAGCCCGACGACGATCTGAGCGGCCACACCCGCGCCGACGAGGCTGAGGATCAGCGCGAGGGTGGTGAGGGTGAGTCCGATGGTCTGGGCGAATCGCTTCGGTGGCCCTGGCACCAACTTGGTCTTGCGCCAGATCTTGGGGACGATCACCCGAACCGAGAGTTGACCGAACGGCGACAGCGTGGGCCCGGACAGGACCCGCAACAGAAAACCCAGCGCGAGCAGCGCGTACAGCACGGGATGGTCGACGACGATGGTGACCACGGCGAATATCACCACCAGACCGGCGGTCGATCGGGCCGCGTAGTCGTTGACCGGATTGGGAAAGGTGAATACGGAGGACGCCACGACGCGCCACACTAGCGGCGCCGACTGCGCGGTGGAAGGGTTGCGGTCAGCGAGATTGTTGGTGGTCGAGCGCCGGCGGCTCGACAATCTCGGCGTCGAGGGTGGGAACCTCCACGTCGTCCTCGGTCAGCGCGTAGTCCGCGGTATCGCGTACGGGGAGGTCGGCCTGGTCGTCGAGTTCGGGGTCTTCGGTGTCGATGTCGATGACATGCCGTGCCTCGTCCTGTTCGGCCAGCTTGGCGGCCTCGCGCATCTCGAAACCGTCGGTGATGATCTCACCGATCTCCCTGGCGACGTCGGCGACGGCCTTGGTGATGATGGTGGTGATCGAACCGACGTGGACGGCGGTGGATTCGACCAGTTCCTGGATCAGGTCCTTGTTGCGTTCGAGGCGGTCGACCATCGGAGTCCTTCTTTTCGGTGCTGGTGCCACGACGATACCGCCCTCCAGCGCATCGAGCCGGTGCGGTGGAGGGCGGTATCTGGTTGGTGACGGCGGATCAGGCCGCGGCTTCGTTCTCGCGTTCGATGTTGACGACGATCTCGTTGTCGTCGCGGCTCCACGAGTTGGGCAGCGACAGCTTGGCGATCTTGGTCCAGGTCGACCACAGCTGGTGGCTGAACGAGCCGGTGTTGTACGGCATGCCGTAGCGTTCGCAGATCTCGCGGACCTCGACGGCCATCGCCGGGTAACGGCTGGCCGGGATGTCGGGGAACAGGTGGTGCTCGATCTGGTGGCTCAGGTTACCGCTCATGATGTGGAACAGGGTGCTGCCCTCGATGTTGGCAGAGCCCAGCATCTGCCGCAGGTACCACTGGCCGCGGCTCTCGTTCTCGCATTCCTCCTTGGTGAAGGTCTGCGTGCCGGTCGGGAAGTGACCACAGAAGATGATCGAGTACGCCCACACGTTGCGCACCACGTTGGCGGTGGCATTGCCGAGCAGGGTGGACACGAACAGCGGCCCGGTCAGCAGCGGGAAGACCACGTAGTCCTTGAGCGCCTGCTTGCGGGCCTTGCGGTACATGCCCTTGGCGAGGCCCTTGACGTCGGCCCACTTGCGCTTGCCGGACAGGAGGTTGTCGGCCTCAAGGTCGTGGAGCATGACGCCCCACTCGAACAGGAACATCAGGGCGGTGGCGTAGGCCAGGTTGCCCAGGTAGTACGGACGCCATTCCTGCTCACGCGCCATCCGCAGGATGCCGTAACCGATGTCGCGGTCCATGTCGACGATGTTGGTGAAGGTGTGGTGCAGGTAGTTGTGGCTGTGCTTCCACTGGTCACCCGGGCACACGTTGTCCCATTCGAATTCGCGGGAGTTGTAGTTGTCCTCGCGCATCCAGTCGTACTGGCCGTGCATCACGTTGTGGCCGATTTCCATGTTGTCGAGGATCTTCGACACCGACAGCGCGGCCACACCCGCGAGCCAGGCCGGCGGCAGGAAACCGAGGTACATCAGGCCGCGGCCGCCCACCTCGAGTCCGCGCTGGATGCGGACGATGTTGTACAGGTAGTCGCGGTCCTTCTGACCGAGGTCGGCGACGACGCGGGCGCGCAGTTCGTCGAGTTCGCGGCCGAGTGTCTCGACCTGCTCGAAGGTCAGATTGACCTCGGTGATGTGCTCGGCACCGGTGGGAGCGGTGTCGGCGGCGGGCTTGCGGAACACGTTGGGCTTGCGCAGTGCGGTGGGCTTACGGAACGGAATGATGGGCGTAGCCATGATGATTACCTCCGTGAGTTATTGGGTGGATGCGGTTTTCAAAACGGTCTGGTCAGCAGACCCATGTCAAAGCTCGAGTTCGACGTCGCCGACGGGGGCGTTGACGCAGATCTGGATCTGGGCGTCGGCCTCGGTGTTGAGTTCGCCGGTGAGGACGTTGCGGGTGCAGCCGCTCTTCTTGACGGCGGTGCAGGAGAAGCAGATTCCCATCCGGCAGCCCGACGCGGGCTTGAGTCCGGCGGATTCGGCCTGGTCGAGGATGGTGCGGCCGTCGTTGTCGGCGGTGCTGCCGGCCTTGGTGAAGGACAGCTCGCCGGTGACGGGTTCGTTGGGGTCGATCTCGATGGGGGCGGCCAGGACGAACGCCTCGGAGTGGACGGGGTTGCTCAGTCCGGTGTCGGCGATATGTGCCTTGACCGCGTCCATCAGTGCGGGCGGGCCGCAGACGAACAGGTCGGCGTCTGCCAGGCCGTCGATGCCGTCGAGGTGGGCGGCGGTGAAGTGCTCACCGGGGGTGTCGCCGTCGCCGCGGGTGTAGTACAGCCGCAGGTCGATTCCGTTGGCGGCGGCCAGCGCTGCGAGTTCGGCCCGGTAGGCCACGTCGGCGGGGGTGCGGGCGTAGTGCAGAAAGGTGATGGGGCCGGTGAACTTCTTGGCGATCAGTGTACGCATCATTGAGAGTACAGGTGTAACGCCACTGCCGCCGCTGATGAATACCGCGGATGTCAGCTCGGCCGGGAGGGTGAACTCGCCCTGCGCCTGGGAGACGCCGAGGACCATTCCTTCACGCGCGTTGTCGCGCAGGTAGGTGGAGACGAAGCCGTCGTCGTGTGCGGTGATGGTGAGCTCGATGGGGCTCCAGGCGCCCGCCGAGGAGTTGGCCGGCGAGTAGCAGCGACTGTGCCGGACGCCGTCGATCACGACGCTGAGCTGGAGGTACTGACCGGCTTCGTGGCCCTTCCACTGCCGGGTGGGGCGCAGCGAGAGGCGGACGGTGCGCTCGGTGGGGCGGCTGACGCTGACGATGGTGGCGCGTACCTCGCGCCAGGTGAGGCTGGGGTCGACCAGTTCGAGGTAGCTGTCCACCGGATGCGGTGTGAGGGCGGCCTCCACGATCGAGCCGACAAGCCTGGGGAGTCGAATACTCATCGGGGGCTCTCCGTTCGGTGTGTTCGCGAGAATGGGCTTGTTCTCGTTTTTGAGTGAACATCTGTACACGGAAGAGTGTGGCATATGTACCGCCACTGTGGTCAAGTGCTCACGGATGTGAGTGCCATCACCTTTGCCGAAAAGTCCCGGATAGGTTCCGAAGGCCCTGGACGCGGGCGGTGTCGTCGGTGCCGGAGCGCACGACTTAGACTCAGTGGGTGACCCGTACCGGAAACTCGACCCGCGCCTCGCGTGGGCGGCGTGCCGACTCGGGCGATGGTGACGGGGGCGGCACCTCCCGCCCGGGCTCGGCACGAGCAGACTCGGCCCGCGCGGACTCCAAGCGGGCCGGCGCGAAGAACGCCGACGCCGAGAGTCGTGCCGACCGTAAGAGCCGGACCCGCCAAGCCCTGCTGGACACCACGCTCGACCTGGTGTCCGAGCGCAGCTTCGCCAGCATCAGCCTGCGCGAGGTGGCGCGTGGCGCGGGCATCGTGCCCACCGCCTTCTATCGGCATTTCGCGTCGATGGAGGATCTCGGGGTCACCCTCGTCGAGGATTCGATGCGGGTGCTGCGGCGCACGTTGCGTGAGGGGCGTCGCGATCTCGCCGCCCGGCAGGCCCTGCCCACGGTGCGCACGTCGATCGCCATCCTGTTCAACCAGGTCAGGGAGGACGAGTCCGCGTTCCGGTTCCTGATCCGTGAGCAGCACGGTGGTGTCGCCGAGGTTCGCCGCGCCATCGACACCGAACGGCGGTTGTTCGCCAAGGAACTGGCTATCGACCTGGCCCGGCTGCCGGATCTGTCGGCGTGGGATGCCGAGGATCTGGAGATGGTCGCCGACCTCATCGTGACGATCATGCTGACCTCGGTGGCCGAATACCTCGACAGCGATTACCGGGGCCGGGGTGTCGAGCGTGAGGTGATCGACCGCGTCGAACGGCAGCTGGTGCTGGTGTTCCTGGGCATGGGCCGGTGGCGTTCGCGTCACGACCGTTGAGCGGGTGAGTTGATTCCCGACGCCCGTGTCGGTCATCCGATCGGCTTTCCGCTGCTCATGCGTCCTTTGTCGGATTCTGTGAATAAGCTGAGCGCATGACTGCGCAGAATCGGGTGGGAACCACGTTCGGGCCCTATCGCCTCGACGAACTCATCGGCCGCGGTGGCATGGGTGAGGTGTACCGCGCGTACGACACCACCAAGGATCGTTTTGTCGCACTGAAGATTTTGTCGCAGGGTCCGGCCGCCGATGTGACCTATCAGGAACGGTTCCGCCGCGAGTCGCAGGTGGTGGCCCGCCTGGGCGAGCCGCACATCATCCCCATCCACGACTGGGGTGAGGTGGACGGCGTCCTATACCTGGACATGCGGCTGGTGGAGGGCAAGGACCTGCGCGCGGTGCTGAAGGAGGACGGCGCGCTCAGTCCCGAGCGTGCGGTCGGGATCATCGAACAGGTCGCCGCGGCACTCGACGCCGCCCACCGCGACGGACTCGTCCACCGGGACGTCAAGCCCGAGAATATTCTTTTGTCCGACAACGACTTCGCCCATCTTGTCGACTTCGGCATCGCGCAGGCCGGCGACGACACCCGGCTCACTCAGGCCGGTACGGCCATCGGCTCGCTGGCGTACATGGCGCCGGAGATGTTCGAGAACACCCCCATCACGCCGGCCTGCGATATCTACGCGCTCACCTGTGTGCTGTTCGAATCCCTGACCGGGCAGGTGCCGCATCCCGCGAGCACCGTCAGCTCCGCGATCAAGGCGGCGCTGTTCGACGTCCCGCCGCGGGTCAGCACCGTGCACGCGGGGGTGCCGGCCAGTTTCGACGCCGTCATCGAGAAGGGGCTGGCCGCCGATCCCGCGCAACGGTACGGCACGTGCCGTGAGCTGGCTCAGGCGTGCCGGACCGCGCTCACCGAGCCCGCCGCGGCCGCGGCCCCGGGCGCGCCGCCCACCATCGGATCCGAACAGTATGAGCAGACACAAATCCGGGTCACGGGTCCGTCGGTGGTGAATCCTGTTGGTGGGCAGATGACTCCGGGGCAGGTGGGCAGTGGGCCCGTCGGTGTGGGTTACCCGCCGGGCGGGGCTCCGTTCGCGCCGCAGGGCACCACACCCTACGGTCCATCGCAGCAGTACGGCCCACCGGTGGGCACCGGCCCATACGGTGCCGGTGGATACGGCACCGGCCCGCAGGGTATGGGGCCGTTCGGGGCTGGTCCGGTTCCCTATCCCACTGGGCCGCAAGGATTTCCGCCGAACAATACGGGGCGGAACAACAAAAGTGCCCTGGTGCCGATCGTCGGCATCATCGCCGTGGTGCTGGTCGTGGTGCTGGGCGTGGTCGCCTACCTGCTGCTGGCCAAGGATTCCGGCGACAAGGGCTCGGGCAGGCAGGCCCAGCAATCGACGGCCGTCGTCACCACCACCGTGACGCCGACCCAGGACACCCCGGCGCAGACCACCCCGACAGTCAGCAGCCCTCCGGCGGGTTCGGATCCGTGTGACAACTCGGTCGGTATCGAGGTCGGCAGTCCGACCAGTTGCGCGTTCGCCGCGAACGTGCGCTCGGCCTACCTGGCCGCCGGACCCAAGGGCGAGGCCCGGACGGTCACCGCCACCAGCCCGGTCACCGGCGACACGTACCGCATGTCGTGCGGTCCGGAACTGGGGATCGTGGTGTGTCGGGGCGGGAACAACGCCGTCGTTCACATTTACTGAGACCATGCGAATCCTTCACGGAGCGGCAGCCGCCGCGACGCTGGTGCTGGCGGTGTCGATGACCGCATGCGGCGGCAGCGACGATGACGCCACCACGCCGCCCGCCACCTCGACGGTCACGGTCACCGCACCGGCGGTGCCGTCGACGGCCGGTGCCCCGACCTCGTCGCGCACGCGCACACCGGGCGGTCCGACGCACCGCACCTCGCTGGTGGCGGCCCTCAACTCGGCGATCGGGCGGGCGGGGCAGCCCGTCGGCATCGCGATCGTCCCGGTCGGACGATCCGGTCGGGCGATATCGGTGGGTGACCAGACCCCCTTGGTCGCCTGGTCGAGCATCAAGGTGCCGCTCGCGGTGGCATCGCAACGCGCCAACGGTCAGTCCGCGCCGCAGGTCCCGGCGATCGTCGAATCCGACAACTCCGCCGCCGAACAACTGTGGGGCTCCCTCGGCTCCGACTCCGACGCCGCGGCCGCCGTCACCGAGGTGCTGCGCGACGGCGGCGACACCACGACCACGGTGCCCAGCCGGCATCTGCGGGACGGGTTCACCATCTTCGGGCAGACGACGTGGCCGTTGCCCAACGCCGCGGCGTTCACCGCGCACCTGCCATGCATGGCGGGCACCGAGCACGTGCTGTCGCTGATGCGACAGGTCGCCGGCAATCAGCAGTGGGGTGTGGAGGCCATGACGTCGCCACGGTCCACCGCGGTCAAAGGCGGCTGGGGGCCGGGTGCCACCTCGGGCTATGTGGTGCGCCAGATCGGGCTCATCATCCACGCCGACGGCTCGATGACCGCGGTGGCGATGGCCACGTCTGGGCCCTCGCTCGACAGTGGTATCAGCGCGCTGAATGTTGTTGCACAACAACTGGACAAGTCGATCAGAAAGCTACCGCGGGGACGGTGCTGACCGGCCGGCCGGGCAGGATCCGGGTTCCTTTCGGTCAGCACGATTTCAACCCTGTACCGGCTTGAGCGTTGGGCAGACACTCCCTGATGTGTCCGCGCATTTTCATTGGTTCCTGCCCACGTACGGTGATTCCCGCAACCTGATGGCCGGTGGCCACGGGAGTTTGATGTCCGGTGACCGCCGGGCCGATCTGCGCTACCTCAAGCAACTCGCCGGTGCCGCCGAGATCAACGGCTTCGAAGCCGTGCTGACCCCCACCGGATTGTGGTGCGAGGACGCCTGGCTGACCACCGCGGCGCTGATCGACGCCACCGAGACGCTGAAGTTCCTGGTGGCCTTCCGGCCCGGCCTGACCAGTCCGACGCTGGCGGCGCAGATGGCCGCCAGCTTCCAATGGCATTCGCAGGGCCGCCTGTACGTCAACGTGGTGACGGGCGGTGAGGCGAGCGAACAGCGCGCGTTCGGTGACTTCCTCACCAAGGAGGCCCGCTACGAGCGGGGCGACGAGTTCCTGACCGTCGTGCGGCGGTTGTGGGAGTCGGACGAGCCGGTGAACTTCTCCGGCAGCCATGTGCGGGTGGAGGACGCGGTGCTCGGTCGCCGTCCGGATCCGTTGCCGCAGGTGTTTTTCGGCGGTTCGTCGCCGGCGGCGGGCACGGTTGCCGCCCGTCACGCCGACACCTACCTGACGTGGGGTGAGAAGCCCGACGCGGTGGCCGAGAAGATCTCGTGGATCGCCGGCCTCGCCGAACGCGAGCAACGTTCCCTCGACTACGGCATCCGGCTGCACGTGATCGCCCGGGAGACCTCCGAGCAGGCGTGGGCCGAGGCCGGCCGGTTGTTGTCCGGGCTGGACCCGCAGACCGTGGCGGCGGCACAGGCCAACCTGGCCAGGTCGGAGTCGGAGGGGCAGCGACGCATGCTCGACCTGCACGGTTCGGGCGCCGCCTTCGACAATGCCGCCGACCCGCACTCACTGGAGATCTACCCCAATCTGTGGGCCGGGGTCGGACTGGTGCGCGGCGGGGCGGGCACCGCTCTCGTCGGCTCCTACGCGGAGGTCGCCGAGCGGATCGCCGAATACCACCGGCTCGGACTCGACCACTTCGTGCTGTCGGGTTACCCGCACCTGGAGGAGGCCTATCACTTCGGTGAGGGGGTGCGCCCGCACCTGGCCCGGCTCGGGCTGATCGACCAGGAGCCCGGCGGCGACGTCGTCCACGGCGCGTTCCTGCCCCCGTTGCGGGCGGCGTCGTCGTAGGCGCCGCACCCGCGACAGCGGGTCCCTGATCGGGCCGCCTGTGGGCCCGATGCCTGATTGTGATCAGACTACGGTTCGGTGTCTGCTCCCGTTGCGCTATCCCAAACGTGCTACGTTCGGTGAACGAAAGAGCGGAGCAAGTGGGACCGTCGGGCTGTGTGCCCTCCGGGCACCCGGGCCGAGCACGATCACGCTGTGTGCCTCCCGGAGCCGGGTCCGACCTCAATCGGGAAGGCTGGGTCATGGGACTCGGAGCAACCAATTCGCAAGCAACGCCGAATGCTTCGGCGCAGAGAGAACCGAACGCACACGGTGATCGGAATACTTCGCGTCGGTGGCGTGGAAGGCGTTGTGCGGCAGCACTGATATCGGTGGGTGCGCTGGTCGCGGGAGTTCTGACCGCATGCACGTCCACCGACTCTGGCGACGGTGACCTGCTGCAGAAGCTCCGTGACAAGGGCACCGTAACAGTGGGATTCGCGGGTGAGGCGCCGTACTCGTTCGAGCAGAACGGTCAGTTGACCGGTGCGACAGTCGCTTTGCACCGGGAGATCTTCGGCAAGCTCGGCATCAAGAGCGTCGAGGGCCGCAACGTCGATTTCGGCTCGTTGATCCCGGGATTGCAGGCCAACAGGTTTGACCTGGTCAGCGCGGGAATGTCGATACTCCCCGAACGGTGCAAGCAGGCCTCGTTCAGTGATCCCGAGTTCAATTACACTACGGCGCTGATGGTTCGGAAGGGCAATCCGCACGGGCTCACCGACATGGACTCGGTCAAGGCCAAGGGCGTCAAACTCGCCACGATGACCGGCGCCATCGAATCCGACTACGCCGACAGTCTGGGCATCAACAAGACGCAGGTGGCCACACCGCAGGACGGGATGGACGCCGTTACCTCCGGCCGCGCGGATGTGTTCGCGCTGACCGGCATCTCGCTGAACTGGATGAAGAAGAACAACCCGAAGGCGGCCGTCGACGTCACCCCGTCGTTCGTGGCCGTGATCGACGGAAAACCGCAGGTCGGCGCCGGTGCGACGGTGTTCCGGACCGGCGACGACGAACTCCGCGACGCCTACAACGCCGAACTCAAGAAGATCACCTCCGACCCCAAGAAGTACCTGGATATCGTCGGCAAGTTCGGGTTCACGGAGAAGGAACTGCCGGATCCGAAGCTGACCACCGCATCCCTGTGCGCGGGCACCGCCTGAGCGCGGCCGGGTAGCGGCGCGTGGGCGACAACGTCGACACATTCCTGGATGCGTGGCCGCGCATCTGGGAGGGGATCCTGACCACGCTCTACCTGACGATCGGCGGCGCGGTGCTGGCCTTCGTGCTGGCTCTCGTCCTCGGGGTCATGGCGGGATCGAAACCCCTCCTGGTGCGCGGCACCGCACGGGTGATCATCGAGTTCTTCCGGGGCACATCGCTTCTGGTGCAACTCTTCTGGCTGTTCTACGTGCTGCCGCTGATGGGGTACCAGCTCGATCCCATGTTCTGCGGGATCCTGGCGCTGGGCCTCAACTACGGTGCCTACGGCGCGGAGGTGGTGCGTGGCTCGCTCAACGCGGTCGCGCCGGCACAGCGGGAAGCCGCTGTGGCACTGAACTTTTCCTGGTGGCAACGGCTGCACCGGATTGTCTTCCCGCAGGCCTGGGCGCAGATGATTCCACCGCTGAACAACCTGCTGATCCAGTTACTCAAGGGGTCGGCACTGGCGAGTTTCATCCAATTGCACGATCTGACCTATCAACTCGGCCAGCTCCGGCAGAGCACCGAGACCGCGTTCGCCTACGGCATGGGACTGATCATCTATTTCGTCATCGCCTATCTGCTGACGTTGGTGATGAATGTGCTTGAGGTGCGGGCCAAGTCGCGGCTGGGCGTCGGTCCGACGCTGCGCGAGGTGCTCAGCCTGCGACCGGAACGGGTCGATGAGACCGTGGGGGTGAGCAGATGAGTTTCGACTGGGACTGGGACAGGGCCGCGGACTGTGTTCCCGTGCTGTGGGACGGGTTCAAGATCACCCTGCTCGCAACCGCCCTCGGTTTCCTGATCGCCGCCGCGCTGGGCCTGGTGATAGCGATCGTGCGGCGGGTCGGCCCCGCGATGGTCACGGTGCCGCTGCGGATGGTCACCGAGTTCATCCGGCTGACCCCGCTGGTGGTCCAGCTGTTCTTCGTCTACTTCACGTTCACGCAGTTCACGGCCCTGCAGGTGGGCATCGTGGTGCTGGGAATCCATTACTCGACATACATGGCGGAGGTGTATCGCGCGGGCATCGACGCCGTGCCCAAGGGGCAGTGGGAGGCCGCGCACGCACTGTCGTTGTCGCAGCGACGCACCTGGCGGGCGGTGATCCTGCCGCAGGCGGTGCGGGCCACGGCGCCGGCGCTCGGCAACTACGCCATCTCGATGTTCAAGGACACACCGTTCCTGTTCGCGATCACGGTGGTCGAGATGGTCACCGCCGCACAGCAATACGGTGCGCGTACGTTCCTGTACGTCGAACCGATCACCATGGCGGGCGTGCTCTTCCTGCTGGCCAGTTACCCGACCTCGATCCTCATCAGACGGCTGGAGAAAGCACTTGCGTACTGACAACGACGATTCCGTCGAGCAGGCCGTGTCCATGACCAAGCCGGAGGCCGAGGCGGCTGAGCAACCGATGATCCGCTTCGACCAGGTGGTCAAGCGGTTCGGCAAGCATGTGGTGCTCGACCATCTCGACTTCACGGTGGCCCGCGGCGAGCGCGTGGCGCTGATCGGGCCCAGCGGATCGGGCAAGACCACCATCCTGCGCTTGCTGATGACGCTCGAACCGGTGAACGGCGGCGTGATCTGGGTGGGGGACACCCCACTGACCCACCAGTACCGCGGGACCACACTGGTCAAAGCGTCCGCGCGGCACCTGCGGGAGGTCCGGTCCCGGATCGGGATGGTGTTTCAGCACTTCAACCTGTTCCCCAACATGACCGTCATCGAGAACATCACCGAGGCCCCGATCCATGTCCGGGGCGAGTCCAAGGAAGCGGCGCGGGCCCGGGCGCGGGAACTGCTCGACATGGTGGGCCTGGCCGACAAGGCGGACGCACATCCGTCGACACTCTCGGGCGGCCAGCAGCAGCGGGTGGCGATCGCCCGGGCGCTGGCTATGGACCCAGAGATCCTGCTCCTCGACGAAGTCACCTCCGCGCTCGATCCCGAACTGGTGGCCGACGTGCTCGGCGTGCTGCGCGACATCGCCGCATCGACCGACATCACGATGCTCATCGTCACCCACGAGATGGGATTCGCGCGCGACGTCGCCGACCGGGTGCTGGTGTTCGACGAGGGCCGGATCATCGAGGAGGGCACCCCCGAGCGGATCTTCTCCCACCCCGAACGGGAACGGACCCAGGCGTTCCTGAAGGCCGTCCTCGCGCACTGACGCCATCGGAGTTCAGACTCGGTTGGGTAACGGTCGGCTCACACCTGGGTCTCGCCGTCGTAGATGCCGGATTCTCGGCTGGCCGGGTTATACACCGCCCGCCTACTGTGTTACTGAAGTGACTCAGGAGATTCATGTGACAAATGTGGCGAAGCGTTGTGTGGTGGCCGGTGCGCTCTGCGTGGCGGTGTTGATGACCGTGCTGTCGGTGGGTGGGGCGGCGGCCGCACCCCGCAGGCCGGTGCCGCCGAGACTCCCGACGGTGGCCGAGCTCCGGCAGACCGTCGAGGACTTCCTCAACCCGCAGGCCAAGAACACCCGGGCGCTGCGCAAGATGTTCACCGCCCTCGAACGTTCGCTGCGCGGGTCCGGCAGAGTCGGCCTCGCCATCACACCCGTCGGGACCGACGCCGTGGTCCGCTTCGGCACGCTCACCACCGGCCGGGCCTGGTCCACCCTGAAGGTGCCGGTGTCGCTGGCCGCCGAACGTCACGGTGGCGCACAGGTGCCGGGGTGGGAGACCAAGGCGATCCGGGCCTCCGACAACGACGCGGCCGGGGAACTCTGGGGGAGTCTCGGCGGCGGCCAGGCGTCGGTCAACGCGGTGACCGCAGTGCTGCGCGAGGGCCACGACCTCACGACCCACGTCAGCTCGGAAATCGACGGACCCGACTCGTACCCCGGGTACACGCAGTGGGCGGTCGCCGACCAGTCACGATTCGCGGCCAACCTGCCCTGCATGGCGGGCACCGCGCACCTGCTGTCGCTGATGTCGACGGTCGAGAGCAATCAGGACTGGGGCATCCGGAAGATCTCCCGGACCGGTGTGACAACGGCGGTCAAGGGCGGCTGGGGGCCGGTCAGCAGCAACACGGGCAAGTACGTCGTGCGACAGCTCGGGATCATCACCACGCAGCGTGGACAGGTCGGGGTGTCGATGATCGCGGTGCCCCGCAGCGGCGGCTTCAGCGACGGCACGCGCATGCTCACCCGGATGGGCACCTGGCTCGGCCGCAACGTGCGGCTGCTGCCGATGGGACGGTGTGGCCTCCTCTGAGCGCCGCCCCGGGGATCAGTGCGATCAGTCCGGACGTGAGTGCCTGCCCGGCGCGCGGTGTGGTTCGGGTCCGCGTTCCGGCGGCGGGGTCGGAACCGCCGGCCGGGCCGCGGGGCCCGCAGGGCGGGGCGCGGAAGGCCGATTCCCGGGCGGAACCGGTGCCTGCGGCCCGCGGCGAGTGCGCGCGACCGGATCCGGTGGAGCCGTCTGGGACGACGGATTCTGGGACGGCAGATTCTGGGGCGAGAGATTCTGGGGCGAGGGCTTGTGGGCCGGTGCGCTCTGGGGTGCGCGGGGTGTTCCCCGGGCCGGTGCCACTACCGGGCCACGGGACACGGCCGGGCGCGCAGCGGGTGCTGGCCGGCGGGACACCGGCTCGGCGCGGTCGGCTTCGGTCTCCGTGGGGTCGTCGGTGTGCGGCGTATGCGTGTCGGCCGGTGCTCCGCCCGGTGAGGTGAGCGCGGCGGCGATCGCCGTGGTCAACGGCACCGACAGCGCGATCGCGATACCACCGACGAACGAGCGGCCCAGCTCCACGGCCACCGCGTCCGTGGTCACCAGCGAACCGAATGGCTGCTGGGCCACCGAGAACAGCAGCAGCAGGGGCAGCGCGCTGCCGGCGTAGGCGAAGATCAGCGTGTAGACGGTGCTCGCGATATGGTCGCGGCCCACCCGCATCGCCGCGCGGAACGTCGCCAGGCGGGAGGGTTCACCCGCCGCGGCGAGTTCGAAGGCCGCCGAGGCCTGGGTGATGGTGACGTCGTTGAGGACGCCGAGAGCGCCGATGATGAATCCGGCGAGCAGGAGTCCGCTGATCGAGATGCTGCCCTGATAGAGCTGCAGGCTCATCGTCTGGTCGCCGGACAGGCCGGTCAGGTTCATCGTCGTGATCGCCAGTGCCGACAACGCGCCGGCCACGAACAGCGACACGAGAGTGCCCAGCAACGCCGAACTGGTACGCATGCTGACCCCGTGTGCCAGATACAGCACGACGAACAGGATCGCCGCCGACGACACCACCGCGACCGCGACCGGTGAACTGCCTTCGAGGATCGCGGGCAACGTGAAGAAGCCGAGGACGGCGAACGCGAAGACCAGACCCAGAATCGAGCGCAGTCCGCGCCACGACGCCACCAGCACGATTGCCGCGAAGAAGGCGATGGCCCAGATGATCGTCGGTGTGCCGCGACGGAAGTCGAAGAACGAGTAGCGGATGCTGCCGTCGGGTGTCGGGGTGACCGCGACGCGGATCTTGTCGCCGAGATGCAGCGTCGGCTGACCCGGTTGCGGTTTGTCCAGCATGTCCTTGTCGACTGCCTTGCTGTCGGGACCCTGACCCGACTGCGCCCGGTTCGTCGGCACCTCCAGCAGCGTGAACCGGCCCTTGTGCTGTCCCGAGGTCAGTTTGACGATGTTCTGGATGCACGGGCCGGCGCCCGCGTTCTCCAACGCGATGTCCGCGGTGTCCTGGACTGTTCCGCTGAGCGGATTGAGACAGTTCGCCCGCTGCTGCTCGAAGATCTCGGCGTCGACGGTGACGATCGAACCGCCGTCCGCGGCCCGGAACTGGGTGGGGATCGGGTGATCGGTGTAGGACGGCCACAACACGACCGCTCCGGCCACCACGGCGAGTCCGATCAGACTGAGCGCGCCGATGACGATGTAGCGGGCCAGCGGTGAGAAGTTCGCGGCGATGGCCGACAGGTCGTGGGAATGCCCGTGCGAATGCGAGTGTCCGCCCGCATGATCGTGTCCGGGATCGCTGCTGCGGTTGCCTGGCCGTGCGGGGCGAGATGGGGTCACGCGGCCACCCTAGAGGATTCCGGTGCCGCCGGTCGGATCCGCATATCCCGGTCCGGGCATGCCGTCGCGGATTCCGGCCTGGTCCCCGGAGGCGTGAGACGATCGGCTGATGCGCGACGAACAGGATCAGTGGCCGGCAACCGGCCAGGCGGAGGGTGCCACAGCGCCGGACGCGGGCAATGAGTCATTGACCACCGTGGTCGTCGCCTTCGTGATGAACGTCCTGGTCGCCGTGGCCAAGTCGGTGGCGGCACTGCTGACCGGCTCTGCCGCGATGGTCGCCGAGGCCGCGCATTCGTGGGCAGACTCGGGCAACGAGGTATTCCTGCTCATCGCCGAACGACGGGGGGCACGGGGGCGGGACGGCCGCCATCCGTTCGGCTACGGCCGGGAAACCTACATCTGGTCGATGTTCGCCGCGTTCGGCCTGTTCACGGTGGGCGCGGTGGTCTCGATCATGCACGGCGTCACGTCGCTGCGTCATCCGGAGGAGGGCGGAGAATACCTGATCGGATATATCGTTCTGGCGATATCCTTTGTACTGGAAGGCATTTCGTTCTTGCAGTCGTTGCGGGCGGCGCGCTCGGGCGGGCAGCGGCTGTCGATGCATCCGGTCCGGTACATCATTCGCACCTCCAATACAACGCTGCGGGCGGTATTCGTGGAGGACGCCGCCGCGCTCCTCGGCCTGACGATCGCCGCGATCTGTATGGGGCTGCACGAGGCCACCGGCCAGGCGGCCTGGGATGCGGCGGGTTCGATCCTCGTCGGTGTGCTGCTCGCGTTCATCGCGGTCTTCCTGATCATGCGCAACAGCGACTTCCTGATCGGGCAGCCCGCGCTGCCCGCCCGCCGGGAACTGGCGCTACGGCACCTGCTCGAGCATCCGATGATCGAACGCGTCACCTACCTGCATCTGGAGTACGTCGGTCCCGAGCAGTACTACCTGGTCGCGGCCGTCGACATCGTCGGAGACCTCGCCGAACACGATCTCGCGGTGCGGCTGCGCGACATCGAGGCGCAGATCGAGGGCATCGACTCGGTGGTCGAGGCGGTGCTGACGCTGGCCACGCCCGATGAGCCGTCGCTGGCGCCGGGGTCGGCGTAGGTTGGCGAGCGTGCAACTGAGAATCTTCACCGAACCCCAGCAAGGCGCCACCTACGACGATCTGTCGCGGGTGGCGGTGGCGGCCGAGGACCTCGGCTTCGACGCCTTCTTCCGGTCCGACCACTATCTCGCGATGAACGTGCCCGGCGACCCGGGACCGACCGACGCCTGGGTGACCCTGGCCGGACTGGCCCGGGATACCACGCGGATCAGGCTCGGCACCCTCGTCACCTCGGCGACGTTCCGGTATCCGGGGCCGCTCGCGATCAGCGTCGCGCAGGTCGACCAGATGAGCGGCGGCCGTGTCGAATTGGGCCTCGGTGCGGGGTGGTTCGAGGCCGAGCACGCCGCCTACGGCATCCCGTTCCCACCGCTTGGCGAACGATTCGACAGGCTCGAGGAGCAACTGGCGATCATCACCGGACTCTGGTCGACGCCGGCAGGTGAGCGGTTCTCCTTCGACGGAGCCCGGTACACGCTGACCGATTCGCCCGCCCTGCCCAAGCCGCTGCAGAAGCCGCATCCGCCGATCATCGTCGGCGGTCAGGGCAAGGCCCGCACGCCGGCGCTCGCGGCACGGTATGCGGCCGAGTTCAATGTGGCGTTTGAGTCGGCCGATGTCGCGCAGCAGCGGGTGGCCCGGGTGCGCGCGGCCTGTGAGAAGGTCGGCCGCGACCCGTCGGACCTGGTCTACTCCGCGGCGCTGGTGCTGTGCGTGGGCCGTACGGCCGCCGAACTGTCGGCGCGGGCGGGCGCCATCGGCCGAGAGGTCGACGAACTGCGCCTCAACGGTGCCGCGGGCACACCGGCCGAGGTGGTGGAGAAGATCGAACAGTACCGGTCCGCGGGCATCAGCAGGATCTACCTGCAGGTGCTGGACCTGTCCGACCTCGACCACCTGGCGCTGGTCGCGGACGAGGTTGCACCGCACCTCAATCCGGCGTAGGGGTCACTTGCCGGAATGGGACACTCCCGGAATGCAGAACACCGATCCCGTTGCCGAGGCCGGCAGGGGATCGGTGTTCTGTCCTTGCGACTGGGTGGATCCGATCAGCAGATCGAGATGCGGAACTGTCCGACCGGGATGTGGACGCACACGCTGACCGAACCGATCGAGTAGTACGGCTCTTTCTCGACGGGTGCCGCAGATGCGGTGGGGGCAACGGCTCCGGTGATTGCGAAGGCCGCTGCAGCCGTGCCCAATCCGATGGCGATTCGTTTCTTCACTGCTACTCCTCGATATCGTTGGTGGCTGCCGGTCGCCTTGGCGTGCAAGACGTCAGTGCCATAACTATCCCCTCAACCGGGGCTTTGGCCGACTATACCGAGCCTGATCAGGGGTATAAAGCGCTATGGCGAAAACGGTGCACATCCGTAAACATTTGGTCCAGACGGAGGACACGGCGACCGGCGGTGCCCGGATCAGCCCGCGGCGTAGCCGAGCAGCGACTTGACCTCCAGGAAGTCGTCGAAGGCGTAGTCACTCCACTCGCGACCGTTGCCGCTCTGCTTGTACCCGCCGAACGGCGTGGCCGGATCGGGTGCGGCACCGTTGATGAAGATCTGCCCGGCCCGGATACGGGAGGCGACCGATCGCACGGCGTCGGTGTCGTCGCCCGAGACATAGCCTGCCAGACCATACTCGGTGTCGTTGGCGATGGCCACCGCGTCCTCGACGTCGTCGTAACCGATGATCACCAGTACCGGGCCGAAGATCTCGGTGCGGGCGACCTCCATGTCGTTGTCGACGTTCGCGAACACCGTCGGCCGCACGTAGTAGCCGGCCGACAGATCGTCGGGACGTCCGGTGCCGCCGAACACGACGGTGGCACCGGCGTCGATACCGGACTGGATGAGGGTCTGGATCTTGTCGAACTGGGGCTGTGACACGACCGGTCCGAGGCGGGCTCCGCTGTCGGGTGCGCCGACTGTCAGCTTGTCCTCGATGGAGCGCGCCGCCTCGATGGCCTCGTCCATGCGGGAGGCCGGGACCAGCATGCGGGTGGGGGCGTTGCACGACTGGCCCGAGTTGTTCATCACGCCGAACACGCCGCCGATGACGTTCTTGGCGAGCGACGCGTCGTCGAGGATGACGTTGGGGCTCTTGCCGCCGAGTTCCTGCGCGACGCGCTTGACCGTCGGGGCTGCGGAGCGGGCCACCTCGATACCCGCCCGGGTGCTGCCGGTGAACGAGACCATGTCGATGTCCGGGTGGCTCGACAGCGCGGCACCGACGCCGGGTCCGTCGCCGTTGACGAGGTTGAACACGCCCGCCGGAAGACCTGCTGTCTCAATGATTTCCGCGAGAATCGCGGCGCTGAACGGGGCCACCTCCGACGGCTTGACCACCATCGTGTTGCCGGTGGCCAGGGCGGGTGCGATCTTGCAGGTGAGCTGATTGAGTGGCCAGTTCCACGGCGTGATGAAGCCGCACACGCCGATCGGTTCCTTGACGACGCGGGAGGTGCCGCGGTCCTCGGTGAACGAGTAGCCGGGCAGCTGCGCCGCGGCGGTCATCAGGTGGGCGAGACCGATGGGTACCTGCGCGCCGGCGGCCAGGGCGTCGGGTGCACCCATCTCCTCGGTGACGGCGGCGGCAAGATCGCCCATGCGCTTCTGGTACTCGGCGACGATGGCGTTGAGAAGGTCGACGCGTTCGGCGACCGTCGTCTGGCTCCAGGTGGCGAATGCGCGGCGGGCGGCGGCGACGGCGGTATCGACATCCTGCGCGTTGCCGAGGGCAACGTGACCGGCGACCTGTTCGGTGGCTGGGTTGATGACGTCCAACAGGACGGGGTTACTGGGCTCAACCCACTTTCCGTCGATGTAGAACGTGGTGATCTCGCGCATGGATGCTCCTCCGGCGACTGTGACGTGACAAAGCGAATATGCCACCCATCACAGTACTGCGCAGCCGATCACCCGTGCTTCTTGAGGATCTTCTTCACTTCGTCCGCGGTGACGTTCTTGGCGACCTGCTTGCCGTTCTTGATCTTCCGGATCGTGTAGAGGTCGTCCTTCTTCGCAGCCGCGACGTGGAGGCCGATCTTCTTGGCGGCCTTGTTCAGATCTTCGAGCATGAGCCGGATACTACGGGGCGAAGATGAACGCGCAAGCCGGGACGAATGCCGCTCTCAGCCGCTGCTGCTCAGGACCGCCACCACGACCCCCGCGACGCTGAGTGTCACCACGGCCGCGGCCGATCCCATGACCAGCTGTCGACGGTGGTGGGCGAGTCCGTGCACGCAGAGTCCGACACAGATCAGGATGATCGCGGCGTAGAGGGCGATACCGAGGGTGAGCAGTGCGGCGCCGCCGTCGGCCGCCGCGAGGGTGATTGTTCTCACGGAGAAAACGCCTGAGCCGGGCACCGGACAGGGCCGGTGCCAGACTGCTGGACGTCAGGTCAGAAGACCTGGCTCATCGCGTCGGCGAGGAAGGCGTAGATGGCCGGCTGCGACTTGATAAAGTTCCAAATTGCCTGTTCAAACATGGTGTGACCTCCAATTCGGATGTGTGGGCGATGCTGCTCACACAGTAGCGATCGCCGGTGACGCCCGGTGACCCGGCATCGCGCATGACACAGATGCCGAAGACGAACCGGTAAAACGCCTGACCTGTGCCCCCAGTCGGACTCGAACCGACACTTGGCGGATTTTAAGTCCGCTGCCTCTGCCAATTGGGCTATGGGGGCGCATGCCGCGCCGTGCGGCTCGGTGACTACCAGGCTAGGTCAGGTCCGGCGACCGCTGGGTCGTGGGTCCTGTGGCCCGCACTGCCGGGGGCGTTCGGGCTAGCCGACCATGCCGATGCCGGCAGCCGGAATGCTCAGCGGCACAATGGTTTGTTCGAGCTCGTCGCGCAGGGCGAAGCAGTCGGCGTGGTCGCCGAAACCGACGGCGCCGACCATCTGGAATCCGTCGTAGACGCGGATCGTGGCGTCGAAGCCATCGAGCGATCCGGTGACCTCCAGGCGGTCGCCGGAGTGGGGCCAGCCCACGATCTGGATGTCGACCCCGTACTGCTCGGACCGCGCGACCGGGATGGGAGGAACTCCCGGCTCGACGTCGAAACCGAGATCGGCCAGCACCGTCATCGCGACGGCCTTGCCCTGTTCGCGGGCGGTGAGCCAGTGCCCGCCACCGCAGGGCAGACCGGTGATCGGGTGAGGGGTCTGGGCGACATCGCCGGCCGCGTACACCCCACGCACGCTGGTGCGCAGGTTGCCGTCGGTCCGGATGCCGGTGTTCCGTGACCTGGCCCCCGAGCACTTGGCCAGCTTGGTATTCGGTCCGGCGCCCACCGCGACGATGACATGGCCGCGGGACGGCGTGTCGAAGCCGTCGCCGTCGACATGGTCGGGGGTGGCGTTGGTGACCGTGGCATGGGTCAGCAGGTCGACGCCGCGGCTGCGATGCAGATCCGCCAGGTGGTCGGCGAGTGGCGCGGGCAACGTGTCGCCGAGGATCTGGTCGGTTGCCTCCAGCAGGGTGACCCGTTTGCCGGCCTCGACCGCCGCCGAGGCCAGTTCGAGACCGATCAGGCCGCCGCCGACGATGATGAGTGTGTCCTGACCGCGCATCGCCGACTGAATCGCGACGGCGTCGCGTCGGGTGCGGAGTACGTCGACGTCGGGCCGCATCCAGTGCGGCCGGCGGGCGACCCCGCCGGTGGCCAGGATCAGTGCGTCGTAGGGGACCTCGGCGCCGGTGTCGATGACCACGCTGCGATGTCCGGGCCGGACGTTGACGACGCTGGTCCCGGTGACCACCTTGATGCGGCGGTTGGCCCAGAAGTCGGCGTCGCCGAGCGCGACGCCCTGCGGGGACAGGTCCGCGTCCAGGAGATCCTTGGAGAGTGCCGCCCGATGGTACGGCAACTCCGGCTCGGCGCCGTACACGGTGATATGACCGTCGAATCCTTTGGAACGCAAAGTCTCTGCCGCGGTGATCCCGGCGATGCCGGTGCCGACGATCACCACGCGGCGAGGTGCCGTCATCGGGTTACCGCCTGGGCTGGAATACCGGGGATGTGCGGGTCGTCGTGCATAGATCCGCATGTCGGTCGTTCACGTGAGCTCATCGGTGACCCCCTGAGAGCATAGTGCTGTGCCACGTGCCACTAGACAGTAGACGGGACTTTGTACCCTGTCTATGCGTATGACCGCTTTGTAAGGAGCTGTTCAAGGTCCAGCGTTCAACGGTCATCTGACAACGTTCAACGGCATGTTTGGGACGACGAACGGTCGGTGCGGAGCGTTGGTCGTCAACTGCGCCGGCAGTACCCTTCGGCATTTCCGGGAGCGGGAACCTCGTCGTCAGTCCTGCGGCAGGGCGTCGCGTTCGATGGGGCACGACATGCAGCGCGGCCCGCCGCGGCCGCGGCCGAGTTCGTTACCGGCGATCGGGATCACCTGGATTCCGTTGTCACCGAGGAACTTGTTGGTGGTGATGTTGCGTTCGTAGCCGATCACCACGCCGGGCGCGGCCGCCAGGAAGTTGTTGCCGTCGTCCCATTGGGCGCGGGCGGCCTCCAGCCGGTCGATCGGTGCGCGCAACACCCGCAGCTGCTCCACCCCGAGGGCTTCGGCGACCACCGGCCACAGGTCGTCGTTCTCGGTGACGGTGTAGCCGCCGGATTCCTTGGCATGCAGGGTGAACGACCGCAGTGTCTCGGGCAGGTACGGGTAGACGCTGAAGGCATCGCGGTCGACCTGCGTCATCGCGGTGTCCAGATGCATGAAGGCACGCTCACGCGGCAGTTCGACGACGATCGCGGTGTGCACGTTGTCGCTGCGGAACAGTGCCGACGCCAGCACCTCGATGCCCTGCGGGGCGGTGCGCTCGCTGAGGCCGATCATCACATAGCCGTTGCCGATCACCAGGATGTCGCCGCCCTCGATGGTGGCCGGCCCGTGATGGCGCGAATCGTTGCCGTAATAGAAGTCGAACGACTCCGCGGTGAACATCGGGTGGAAGTTGTAGATGACCCGCGAGTTGATGGTCTCGCGCTGGCGGGCCGGTTTGGCCATCGGGTTGATGCTCACACCCGAGTAGATCCAGGCCGAATTGTCGCGCTGGAACAGGTGATTGGGGAGTGGGGCGAGCAGGAAGTCGTCGTCGTCGAGATATGACAGCAGCAGGCTCGACGTGCCGTGCAGGTGCGGGGCGATCTCCCGTTTGAGCAGGCCGCCGATCAGGATCTCGGCGAGTTCACTCGCGTCGTGGGTGCTCAGGAACTCCTTGAGAGGGTCGCTGAGGGCCGGCCCGAACATCGACGGCGTGCTGAGTCGCTCGCGCAGGAACTCCCGTGCGCCGTCTACCTCGATGGCCTCGGCGAGCAGCCGGTGATAGCTGTGTACCCGCGTACCCAGGTCGGTCAGGACCTGGGCGAAGGCCTCATGTTCCTCGCGTGCGCGTTCGGCCCACATGATGTCGTCGAACAACAGCTCGTCGACATTGGACGGGGTCAGCCGGAGCAGTTCGATCCCGGGCTTGTGAAGGATCACCTGCCGCAGCGGGCCGACCTCGGAGTCAACGTGAAAGGTCACCTATGTTCCCGTCGCCGCGCGTTGCCGTGATCTGACGTGTGCCCGCAACGCTAACACCGCGCGGTATGTCGCGCCGGATGTTCGGGAGGGTCTTGCCCCAGTTGGGTTAATGACGTTAACTTAACGTCGATAACACAGAATCGGGAGGATTCAGCATGACGAGCCACGGGGGTATGACCGGCTTTGGGGCCAGAACAAACACCAGGGGGTCACGATGCCGGAACGTCTGACCCGCGCGATCCTCGCCGCGCCCAAAGCGGTGCTGGTGATCGCGCTCGTGCTCTTCATCGGCTCGGGGATCTACGGCGCCGGCGCCGCCAAGGATCTGCTCGCGGGCGGGTTCAGCGACCCGGCCTCCGAGTCGGCCGTCGCCGACAAGATCCTCGACCAGCGTTTCGACCGCGGCGGGCTACAGGCCGTCATCAAGCTCGACGTCGACCTGGGCACCGACATCTCCACCGACTCCACCGCCATGGAGGTCGGCAAGGGGATCGTCGACGAACTCAAGACCATCAGCTACGTGCAGGATCCGGTCCTCTCGATCTGGGATCGGCCGGAACTGGCCGACGGGTTGCTGAGCATCGACAAGTCGTCGACGCAGATCGTCGTCAACCTGTCCGGCGGCGAGGACCACGCCCCAGAGCACGCGGATGCACTCGCCGAGCGGTTCGGCGGGGAGCGGCAGGGTGTGCGGATCCGGGTCGGTGGCCAGGCGATGGTGTACTCCGAGGTCAACACCCAGTCGTCGCGTGATCTGGCCATCGCCGAGGGCATCGCGATCCCGATCACCTTCCTGGTGCTGATCTTCGTGTTCGGTGGTGTCATCGCGGCGTCACTGCCCGTGGGAATCGGCATCGTCGCGATCGTGCTGACCTTCGCCTACCTGCGGCTGATCGCGATCTTCACCGACGTCTCGATCTACGCGCTCAACCTGGCCACCGCGCTGGGACTGGCGCTGGCCATCGATTACACCCTGCTGTTGTTGACCCGCTACCGCGAGGAGGTGCGCGACGGGCGGACGCGCGAGGACGCTATCGTGGCGACGATGGCCACCGCGGGCCGCACGGTGCTGTTCTCGGCGATCACCGTCGCGCTCGCGCTGGCGGCGCTGGTGATCTTCCCGATGTACTTCCTGCGGTCCTTCGCCTACGCCGGGATCGGCGTCGTGGTGGTCGCGCTGGCCGCCGCGCTGATCGTCACCCCGGCATTGCTGGCGCTGCTCGGGCCGCGCGTCGACAGTCTCGACGTCCGCGGGCCGATGCGCAGGCTACTGCGCCGCCCCGGGAGTGTCGGGACCAACGATGTCGAGGACAGCTTCTGGTACCGCATCGCCCGGTTCGCGATGCGCCGCGCCGTGCTGGTGCTGGTGGCGGTGGTCGCGCTGCTGGTGCTGCTCGGCGCGCCGTTCCTGGGGTTCAAGTTCGGTTTCCCCGACGACCGGGTGCTGCCGGCGTCGGCCGTCTCGCACGAGGTGCAACAGGAGATCCGCGACAGTTACAAGCAGAACCTGTCGGGTGTGTCGACGGTGGTGGTCACCGGTGCCAACGACCCCGACAGCTTCGCCCTGCGCAGCTACAGCCAGGACCTGGCCCGGATCAAGGGCGTCGACTCGGTCACCTCATCGGCGGGCCTGTTCCTCGAAGGCGCGCAGGTGGCCGAGGGCGACCCGGCGGCCACCTCCGAGGGCGTGGCGATCGTCACCGTGTCGTCGTCGCTCGAACCCACCAGCGACGCGGCGGGTGACCTGGTGCGCGCCCTGCGGGCCGTCGAACTGCCCGACGGGATGAGCGCACGGGTGACCGGTGTGGCGGCCAACAGCGTCGACACCCTGGATTCGATCTACGGACACCTGCCGTATGTGCTGCTGGTGATCGCCGTCGCCACCTTCATCCTGTTGTTCCTGTTCACCGGCTCGGTGGTGCTGCCGCTCAAGGCGCTGGTGCTCAACGTGCTGTCGCTGTCGGCGACCTTCGGGGCGATGGTGTTCATCTTCCAGGAAGGGCACCTCGGCGGCTTCGGCACCGTGACGACCGGGCATCTGGTGGCCACCATGCCGGTGCTGATGTTCTGCATCGCGTTCGGCCTGTCGATGGACTACGAGGTGTTCCTGCTCGGCCGGATCCGGGAGGAGTTCCTCGCCTCGGACGGCAGCCGGGAGGCAGGCGACCACGCCGTGGCGGTCGGCCTGGCCAAGACCGGCCGGGTGATCACCGCGGCCGCACTGTTGATGAGCATCGTGTTCGCGGCGATGGCCGCCTCGGGAGTGTCGTTCATGCGGATGTTCGGGGTGGGTCTGACCATCGCCGTGCTCATGGACGCCACACTGATCCGGCTGTTGCTGGTGCCCGCGTTCATGCGGCTGATGGGCCGGCTCAACTGGTGGGCTCCCGGGCCGCTGCGCGCACTCCACCAGCGGATCGGCCTGTCCGAATCACACAGGGTCGAATCCCATGGGGCCGAGCCGGCGCCGGACGAATGGGTACGGGCGGATACGTGAGGATGCAGTCATGACGGTCCGCCGGCGGTCGCCGCGCGGATCCGGTGAGCGGCTCGCCGGTGAGATCATCGACGCGGCCACCGAACTGCTGATCGACGCGGGCGACGACTCGGCGGTGTCGATCCGGTCGGTCGCCACGCGCGTCGGGGTCACCCCACCGTCGATCTACCTGCATTTTGCCGACAAGCAGGAACTGCTCGACGCGGTGTGGCTGCGCTACTTCGAGAACATCGACGGTGTGCTCGCGGCCGCGTGCGAGGATGTCGACGATCCGGTCGAGCGGCTGGTGCGGATGGGTGTGGCGTATGTGCGCTTCGCCGTCGGCGCGCCGGCGCTGTACCGGCTGCTCGACGGGCGGACGCCGCGAAAAGGTCACAGCACGAAGGGTGACGAGGTCCGGGCGGCGTCGGCGTTCGGCAGGCTCGATGAGGCCGTCACCCGACTTGCCGAGTCGGGGGTGCTCCCGAGCCGCGATCCCCCAGCCGTGGTCCTCGAACTCTGGGCCGCCGCACACGGCATCGCATCGTTGATGATCTGCCAGCCCGACCTGGGCTGGGACGACGACCTGAGTCATGCCGAGCACCTGTTCACCGCGGTGTGCCGGGGGATGACCGCCACCGGTTCGCCACGCGCGTACGGACCGCACACCACACGAGATGGTCAAGAGTAGGTAAAGTCGGAACCCTACGTAGCGGTCACACGTTGGTGTAATCAGACGCCTACCCAGAAGGAGCCTGTGGTGAGAGAGAGCAGTAACCCGGTTATGCGCGGAGTCGTCCGCGATAACCAGACCGGTTTCGCCGGATTCGGCGCCGGGGCCGCGGGGGCGGCCCAGGGCGCGATGTTCAACCAGCCCGGCCAGCAGTACGACCCCTACGCGCAGCAGTATCCGCAGCCCGCACCCGCGACGTCAAGGCAACTCACTGTCGACGATGTGGTCACCAAGACCGCCATCACGCTGGGCGTTCTGACCCTCATGGCCATCGTCTCCTACTTCCTGGTCGACTCCAACGACGCGCTGGCCACGCCACTGATGGCCGTCGGCGCGATCGGCGGCCTGGTTCTCGTACTCGTCGCAAGCTTCGGCCGCAAGCAGGACAACCCGGCCATCGTGCTCGCCTACGCGGCGTTCGAGGGCCTGTTCGTCGGATCGATCTCGTTCGTCTTCGGTAACTGGGTGGTCAGTGGAGACACCTCGGCCGGTGCGTTGATCGGTCAGGCGGTGCTCGGCACGTTCGGCGTGTTCTTCGGGATGCTGGTGGTGTACAAGGTCGGCGCGATCCGCGTCACACCACGGTTTACCCGGATGCTGTTCGCCGCCATGATCGGCGTCTGCGTGCTGATGCTCGGCAACCTGGTCGCGAGCTTCTTCACCGACGGCGGCTTCGGCCTGCGCGACGGTGGCCCGCTGGCGATCATCTTCTCGCTCGTCTGCATCGGTATCGCCGCGTTCAGCTTCCTGCTCGACTTCGATTCGGCCGACCGCCTGATCCGCGCCGGTGCCCCCGCCAAGGCCGCCTGGGGTGTGGCACTCGGCCTCACCGTCACCCTGGTGTGGCTGTACGTCGAAATCCTGCGTCTGCTGAGCTACTTCAACTCGGACTAGACGCCCGCGTCGCCGAACACAACAAGAACCGCCCCGGAGATATCTCCGGGGCGGTTCTTGTTGACGCAGGTAGATCAGGACAGACGCTCGAGAACCATCGCCATTCCCTGGCCACCGCCGACACACATCGACTCGATGCCGAAGGTCTTGTCGTGGGTCTGCAGGTTGTTGAGCAGAGTGGTGGTGATGCGGGCGCCGGTCATGCCGAACGGGTGGCCGATCGCGATGGCACCGCCGGAGACGTTGAGCTTGTCGTGGTCGATGCCCAGTTCGTTGGCCGAACCGAGGACCTGCACGGCGAACGCCTCGTTGATCTCGACGAGGTCGATGTCCGAGAGCGACATACCCGAGATGCGCAGCACCTTGCGGATCGCCTCGATCGGGCCCAGGCCCATGATCTCGGGCGACAGGCCGGTCGCGGCGGTGGCGACGACACGGGCCAGCGGGGTCAGGCCCAGTTCCTTGGCCTTGGTGTCGCTCATGATGACCAGCGCGGCAGCACCGTCGTTGAGCGGGCAGGCGTTGCCGGCGGTGATGGTGCCGTCGGGCCGGAACACCGGCTTGAGCTGGCTGATCTTGTCGTAGGTGGTGCCGGCGCGCGGGCCGTCGTCGGTGGACACCTGGGTGCCGTCGGGCAGCGTGACCGGGTCGATCTCGCGGGCGAAGAAGCCTGCGTTGATGGCGGCCTCGGCGCGGTTCTGGCTCAGCACGCCCCAGCGGTCCTGGTCCTCGCGGGAGATGCCGGTGTAGCTGGCCACGTTCTCGGCGGTCTGGCCCATCGCGATGTAGACGTCGGGGATCAGGCCGTCCTCGCGGGGGTCGTGCCAGCTGCCGGCGCCACCTTCGGAGGTCTTCTCGCTGCGGGCGATGGCCTCGTCGAACACGGCGTTCTTGGAGTTGGGGGCGCCGTCGGCACCGCCGGAGATGCCGAAGCTGGACACGCTCTCGACGCCACCGGAGATCACCACGTCGACCTCACCGGCCTTGATGGCGTGCAGCGCCATGCGGGTCGTCTGCAGCGACGACGAGCAGTAGCGGTTGACGGTCACGCCGGGGATGTGGTCGTAGCCGAGTTCGACGGCGATGACGCGGGCGATGTTGTAGCCGCCCTGGCCGCCGGGCTGTCCGATACCCCAGTGGATGTCCTCGATGTCCTTGGGGTCGAGCGAAGGCACCTTGGCGAGCGCGGCGGCCACCATCTGGCGCGAGAGCTCGTCGGGGCGAACGTCTTTCAGAGATCCCTTACCGGCGCGGCCGATCGGGGAACGGGCATGGGCGACAATCACTGCTTCTGGCATGTGAAACACGTTACTTCACCGGTTCCGGGCGGTGGAAACAGTCCTCGGCGCGGACTCAGGTGAACAGTCTTCGCAGCCTGTTCACCGGCTTGCGCCGCTCGGCGGCCTCCGACACCTCGGGCGGCTCGGGCAGCGGCTCAGGACCCCATTCGCCGATGGCGGCGAGCACCTCCGGGAGCAGGATGTCGGCGGCGAGCGCATAGCCGGTGGCCGACGGATGGTAGTGATCGGGCGACAGCATCGAATCCGGTTGTTCCCGGAAGGATTTGGCGAGCATGTCGGCCATCGGGACTGCCCGCCCGCCCGCCGAGCGGACCGCCCCGCGCTGCGCCGAGGCCAGGCGCAGGCCGTATCGGCGCAGCACGGTGCGCAACGGCTGCGGGATGGCGGTGATCACGCCGAAATCGGGGCAGGTGGCCACCACCACCTTGGCGTCGTTGTCGACGAGGAACCGCACCGCCGCCCCGAGGCGCTGGGCCGACGCCCGGATCCCGTTGGTCGCGGTCACGTCGTTGGCGCCGATGATGATCACCGCGACATGCGGACGGTCGCCGGCCACCAGCATCGCGTCGATCTGCCCGGCCAGTCCCTTGGAGGTGGCCCCGACAATTGCCTTGTTGGAGTAGCGCACCACCTGGCCGGTGTGGTCGGCCACCATCCGGGCCAGGAGCACCCCGGGTGTCTCGTCGGCGACCTCGGCCCCCAGTCCGGCCCCGGTCGAGTCGCCGAACACCACCAGGTGGATGTTGAAGTCGAGGCCGCGGCGATACCAGACGGGCCCGGTGCCGTCGGGGTAGTACACGCCGTCGCCGTTCGGTGCGCCGTCGGTGGGGCGCGGGATGACGGTGCGCGCGTGTTCGGCCTGCCCGTTGAGGTAGGTGTACACACCCCGGTAAGCGGCCCACGAGGCGGTTGCGGTGGCCGCCGCAGCCGCCAGCGCCGCACCGCCGTCACGGACCGCGCGGTCGCTCAGTGGAAAAGAACCCGGCACAAACCCACCCTAGTAGCCGTTCTCGCGCACCTGCGGGAGCAGAGCTGCGCTGTTTTCCGATCCGGCGGAGCGATACCGCAGGTGGGATTCGAGGTCTGAACCCATAGATGGGACGATGGAGGAATGCGCATCGCGAATCACGTCGTCGACCTGGTGGGCAACACACCCCTTGTCAAGCTCAATTCGGTGGTCAAGCCCGGCTCCGGTCTGGTCGCGGCCAAGGTCGAATACCTCAATCCCGGCGGCAGCAGCAAGGACCGCATCGCCGCCGGAATGGTGGACGCGGCCGAGGCCTCGGGCGAACTCAAGCCCGGCGGCACCATCGTCGAGCCCACCTCCGGCAACACCGGCGTGGGTCTGGCCCTCGTCGCACAGCAACGCGGCTACAAGTGTGTGTTCGTCTGTCCGGACAAGGTCGGTGAGGACAAGCGCAACGTACTCAAGGCCTACGGCGCGGAGGTCGTGGTCTGTCCCACGGCCGTGCCGCCGGAGCACCCCGACAGCTACTACAACGTCTCCGACCGCCTGGTCCGCGAGATCGAGGGCGCCTGGAAACCCAACCAGTACGCCAACCCGGCGGGACCGCAGAGCCACTACGAGACCACCGGCCCCGAGATCTGGCGGGACACCGACGGGAAGGTCACCCATTTCGTGGCCGGCGTCGGCACCGGCGGCACCATCACCGGCACCGGCCGCTACCTTAAGGAGATCTCCGGCGGCAAGGTGAAGGTCGTCGGCGTCGACCCCGAGGGTTCGGTGTACTCCGGCGGGACCGGCCGGCCGTACCTGGTCGAGGGTGTGGGTGAGGATTTCTGGCCCGCGGCCTACGATCCGTCGATCCCCGACGAGATCATCGCGGTCTCCGACGCCGACTCGTTCGACATGACCCGCCGCCTGGCCCGCGAGGACGGGCTGCTGGTGGGTGGCTCCTGCGGCATGGCCGTGGTCGCCGCGCTGCGGGTCGCCGAACGTGAGGGTCCCGACGCCGTGGTCGTGGTGCTGCTGCCCGACGGCGGCCGTGGCTACATGGCCAAGATCTTCAACGACAAGTGGATGAGCAGCTACGGCTTCCTGCGGTCCACCCTCGACGGCAAGGCCGCCGGTGAACCGCTGGTGGGCGACGTGCTCCGCGGCAAGGGCGGGGAACTGCCCGACCTGGTGCACACCCACCCGTCGGAAACCCTGCGCGATGCCATCGAGATCCTGCGTGAGTACGGCGTCTCCCAGATGCCGGTCGTCGGCGCCGAACCGCCGGTGATGGCCGGTGAGGTGGCCGGGGCGGTCACCGAACGCGACCTGCTCAGCGCGGTCTTCGAGGGCCGAGCCAGCCTCGCCGACCCGGTGTCGGCGCATATGGGCGAGCCGTTCCCCCTGATCGGTTCGGGTGAACCGGTCTCCGCCGCGACCAAGGCGCTCAGCGAGTCCGACGCGTTGATGGTGGTCGAAGACGGTAAGCCCGTCGGCGTCATCACCCGTCACGACCTGCTCGCCTTCGTCAGCACACATCCCTTCGCCGGATAGGACAACAACCATGAGCCAAGGCTTTTCGACCCGCGCCATCCACGCCGGATACGATCCCGATCCGCTGACCGGCGCCGTCAACGTCCCCATCTACGCGTCGTCGACGTTCGCCCAGGACGGGGTGGGCGGGCTGCGCGGCGGATTCGAATACGCGCGCACCGGCAACCCCACCCGGCGTGCCCTCGAGGCCAATATCGCAGCCCTCGAAGGCGGCACCTTCGGGCGTGCCTTCGCCTCCGGCATGGCCGCCACCGACGCCCTGCTGCGCGCCACCCTGCGCCCGGGTGATCACCTGGTCATCCCGAACGACGCCTACGGCGGCACGTTCCGGCTCATCGACAAGGTGTTCACGCAGTGGGGCATCGACTACTCGGTCGCGCCGATCACCGACGCCGACGCCGTGCGCGCCGCCATCACCGACAAGACCAAGCTGGTGTGGATCGAAACCCCCACCAACCCGCTGCTCAACGTCGGCGACATCGCCGTCCTCGCCGAGATCGCCCACGGCGCCGGCGCGAAACTGGTGGTGGACAACACCTTCGCCTCGCCCTACCTGCAGCAGCCGCTGGCCCTCGGCGCCGACGTGGTGCTGCACTCGACCACCAAGTACCTCGGCGGGCACTCCGACGTGGTCGGCGGAGCCCTGGTCACCGACGACGAACAGCTCGACGTCGACATCGCCTTCCTGCAGAATGGCGCGGGTGCGGTGCCGGGACCGTTCGACGGCTACCTGACGATGCGCGGCATCAAGACCCTCGCTGTCCGCATGGACCGGCACAGCGACAACGCCGAGCGCGTCGTCGAGTTCCTGTCCGGCCACTCGAAGATCGAGAAGGTCCTGTACCCGGGTCTGCCCGATCACCCCGGCCACGACGTGGCGGCCAAGCAGATGGCCCGCTACGGCGGCATGGTGTCGGTGCTGGTCGCCGGTGGCCTGGAGGCGGCTCAGGACTTCTGCGCCCGCACCGAGGTGTTCACCCTCGCCGAGTCCCTCGGCGGCATCGAATCGCTGATCGAGCATCCGGGCGCCATGACCCACGCCTCGACGGCCGGTTCGCTGCTCGAGGTCCCCGACAACCTGGTCCGGCTGTCGGTGGGCATCGAGGACATCGACGACATCCTCGGCGACCTGGAGAAAGCGCTGCACTGAGTTGAATGGTCGGGGTCTCGGCCGGCCCTGAAGTCCCGGTCTTCCTCCCTCGCTCCCCGGTCGCAGCTCCCGACTCGCTCGGTCGTCCAGACCGGGCCGGGCCGACCGCACCCCTCCGAATTGATGGTCGGGGTCTCGGCCGGCCGGGCATGACCGGGCCGACTGAACCCCTCCTGCGTATTCTGGGCTGAGTGTCCACGTCGCAGGCTGAATCCCCCGTCGTGACGGTGATCGGGCTGCTCGGCCCGATCACCGTCGCGGGAGCATCCGCGACGTCCGGTGCATCAGAACCCGCGCCCATCGCCGGGGTGCGCGCCCGCAGGTTGCTGGTGTCACTGGCCCTGGCCGACGGCCGGGTCCGGACGGCCGAGCGCCTCATCGACGACGTGTGGGGCGACGATCCGCCGGGATCGCCGCCGGCGGCTTTGCATACGCAGATCTCGCGGCTGCGCTCGATACTGGGACACGGCCGGCTGGAGGCGGTGGCCGGCGGTTATCGGCTGACCGGGTGCCGCACCGATCTGGACATCGCCGGCGAACTCGTCGCTTCGGGGACCGGCGGCGATCTCGCCGCGGCGGACCGGCTGTGGCGTGGGGTACCCGGCGACGATCTCGGTGACGCGGCGGGCGGAATCGCCGGTGAGTTGACGGCCCGCGCCACCGCGTTGCGGGACAAGCTCGACCGCACCCGCATCGGGGTACTGCTGGCCGACGGTGATCACGCGTCCGCCCGGGCTCTCGCGGAAAACCTCTGTGCGGCAGAATTTCTCGATGAGACCGCGCACATGTGGCTGATGCGGGCGCTGGCCGGCGAGGGCCGCGTGGCCGATGCGCTGGCCGTGTTCGTGCGGCTGCGCCGTGAACTGTCGTCCCAACTGGGTGCCGACCCGGGTCCTGAGATCACCGCGTTGAACGCCCAATTGCTCTCTGGCGCAAAGAACTCCAATGCAGACGATTCTGGCGTGCGGGCAGCACCGGTCACCGGAAGAAGGCGAGCCAAGGTCGTCGGCCTGATCGCGGATGCGTCCGAACTCGTCGGCCGGGATGGTGACATCGCCGCCATTATCGACCTGCTCGCCGCCGGTCGGCTCGTCACCGTCCAAGGGCCGGGCGGCGTGGGCAAGACCCGCATCTCCCACCGGGTCGGGGCCCGGCTCGCGGAGACCGGCCGCTCCGTCTTCTATGTCCAGCTGGCGCCGGTCCGTGACGACGACGACGTGGTGGCCGCGGTCGCGTCGACGCTCGGGGTGGGCGATGCCGAGTGGACGCCCGGCGGCCGTACGCGCCGCCCTCCGGGCGATCTCACCGTCCGCATCGTCGATGAGATCCGCGGGGCCGACACCGTGCTGATCCTCGACAACTGCGAGCAGGTGCTCGACGGGTGTGCCCGTCTGGTCGCCGAACTCCTTGCCGCCGAACAGAATCTGACGGTGCTCACCACCAGCAGATCGCCGTTGCTGCTGGCCGCCGAGAACATCTATCCGCTGCCCACGCTCGCCGTCGGCGTCGACGGTGCGTCGGTGGAACTGTTCGGTCGTCGGGCGCGGGCCATCCGGCCCACGGTGTCCCTCGACCCGGTCGAGGTGGCGGCGCTGTGCGACAGGCTCGACGGACTGCCACTGGCCATCGAACTCGCCGCGGCGCGCATCCGGACGATGTCGGTGGGGGAGATCACCGCCAGACTCGATGAACGGTTCGGGTTGTTGCGCGGCAACGACCGCGGCGCCCCCGATCGTCACCGCACCCTGTACGCGGTCATCGACTGGAGCTGGGACCTGCTCGGTGACGACGCGCGGTCGGCGCTGCGGTCGCTGTGCAGGCTCCCCGCCGGATTCACCGCGGAAACTGCAGCGGTCATCTTGGGCTACAGTGGCTTTCGCGTCGATGACGTCCTCGAGGAGTTGGTCAATCAGTCGTTGCTCGCGGTGGTGGAGACGGCGACGGGCACCCGGTACCGGATGCTGGAGACCGTGCGGGAGTTCGGCGAGGCCAAGCTGGCCGACGATTCCGCCGCGTCGCGAGTCGTCGATGAGGCGATCTGCCACTGGGCAAGGGCTTTCGCGCTGGAGGTCGGTGCCGAATACGAATGTGCCTTCGCCTCGCCCGCTCTCATGGACCGGGTCGGTGCGGAGGCCGAGAACCTGGTCTGGGTTCTGAGGCGTTGTGTCACAGTGGAAACCGGACCGCTGACCGGCGACGAACTCGCCACCGTGGTGACGGTGTTTCCGGTGCTCGGCGGCCTGTGGGTGATCCGGGGCCTGCATTCGGAGGTCATCGCGTGGAGTACCAGAGTGATGGGGGTACTGCCCCGGCCCTCGGGCGATCTGCCCGACGAACTGCGGAAGTTCTGGCAGGCAACGGTTCTCGTGTCATCCATCCATCAGATGATGCACCGGAACCTGCGGCACGTCGCGCGGGGCCGGATGCTGTTGCGCACCTTGCTGCATCGCGACACCGTCATGAGCGAACCGACCGACTTCCTGTCGGCGCTGGCACTGGCCGGTGCGGGTGCGCCGGCGCACCGGCTCATCGCCACCGGAGTGCGCGCCGGTTCACCGAAGGTGGCGCTCATCGCCCGCGGGCTGCGGATGGCCGGTTGGGAGAACACCGGAGCACTCGACCTGGCACTGCGGGAGGGTCTGCGCATGCTCGAGCTCACCTCCCGCTACGACGACATCTGGTTGTCGGCGATGCCGAAGAACACGGTGGCCGGCATCTACGGCCAACGCGCGCAATGGGAACACGCCATCGGCTACTACCGGGACGCCATCGGTCAACTGGAGCAGGTCGCGGCCACCGAGGACTCGGACGGCTCGCGCTGCTATCTCGCGGGCGCCCTGGCGGCGCTCGGGCGGTTCGACGAGGCCGAACGTGTGCTGGCCCCGATCGCGGACGGGTGGACGGCGCGAGACGGCGATCCGCAGGGCCATCCCGAGGTGACCTCCGCGATGATGATGGTGTCTGCCGAGATCTGCCACGGCCGGGGCGACAGACGCGGCGCCGCTGAGGTATTCGGCCGATCGGCCGCGCTCATCCGTCGCGAGCACCCGTTCCTCACCGGGGATCCCGGCGCGGTCATGCTGATCAGTGGATCGGTGGCCGGTCTGCTCGACTGCGGTGACACCACCACGGCCCTCGACTATCTCGGTGTCCTGAGTGAAGGGCTGCGGTCGACACTCGGCGGCCGGACCTGGCTCGATCTGCCGCAGGGCGCCACCATCGCGCTCATCGTCGGCAGGCTCCTCACCCTCGACCAGGCCACCGCGGCGGACGGTGCCCGGCTCATGGCGCTCGGAGTGCGGCTCGGCGCCCGGCGGGATATGCCGAGCCTGCACCGCGCGGTCGTCGACGCCCAGCCGAACTCGGGTCTGTCCGAGGACGACTGGGCGTCGTTGTGGGATGCCGTGCGACGGCTGTCCCGGCATCAGGTGCGCGAGGAGATCCTCGATTTCGCGACCAGCAGCCTGCCGTGACGGGCTGTCAGGCGTTGCGCATGTAGGCACGCACCGCCAGCGGGGCGAAGATCGCGGTCACCACCGCGGCCCCGAGCAGTGACCAGCCCACATGCGAACTCGCATGACCGTCGGTGGTCAGGTCACGCACCGCGCTCACCAGATGGCTGACCGGGTTGACCTTGACCCACGCCTGCATCCAGCCGGGCATTGTGTCGGCGGGAACGAAGGCATTGGAGGCGAAGGTGAGCGGGAACATGATCATCATCGAGACACCCTGCACCGCGGAGGCTTTGCTCATCAGGCAGCCCATCAGCGCGAAGATCCAGGACAGTGCGAAGCTGCACACCATGATCAGCAGTGCTGATGCCACAACCCCGAAGGCGTCGGGCCGCCAGCCCATGATGAGGCCCATGATCACCGTCAGGACGGTGGCGACGAAGTAGCGGATCACGTCGGCGAGCAGCGCACCGGCCAGTGGGCTGATCCGGGCGATAGGCAGTGACCGGAACCGGTCGAACACGCCCTTGTCCATGTCTTCGCGCAACTGGGTTCCGGTGACGATCGAGGTCAGAATCACCGTCTGCACCATGATGCCCGGGATGATCACCGGCAGATACGACTTCACGTCGCCGCTGATCGCACCGCCGAACACGTAGGTGAACAGCAGGGTGAAGATGATCGGCTGGAACGTGACGTCGAAGAGCTGCTCGGGATTGTGCCGGATCTTCAGCACGCCCCGGTAGGCCATCGAAAACGACTGTGCGATCGTCTCAGAAAGGGAGACAGACGTTTTCGCGTGCAGCCGGGCCGATTCGGTACGGATCGCCGGCCGGTGGTCGGGGTTGGTCTGCGGTGTTGTCGTGGTCATGTCAGGCCACCTCCTTGGTCTCGTCGTCGGCAGTCGCCGACTTG
This sequence comes from Gordonia amarae NBRC 15530, assembly GCF_000241345.1. Classification (GTDB taxonomy): domain Bacteria; phylum Actinomycetota; class Actinomycetes; order Mycobacteriales; family Mycobacteriaceae; genus Gordonia; species Gordonia amarae. The sequence continues at coordinate 131,323 of NZ_BAED01000033.1, read as the reverse complement.
CCGGTGATGGTGAGGAACACCTCGTCGAGCGTCGGCTTCTGGACGTTGATCTCATCGATCTCGATATTGTTCTCGCGCAAGGCGATCAGGATGTCGGGCACCACGTCGGAGCGGTTCAGGCCCGCGGTGACCCGGGCTGCCTCGGGGCTCAGGGCGGCGCCGCCCAGGAACCGGTCGACGATCTCGAGCACCCGCGGGGCGTCGGCGCGGTCGGCCGGCGTCAGTTGCAGCGTGGTCGAGCCGACGGACTGTTTGAGTTCGTCGGCGGTGCCGTCGGCGATCACCACCCCGTGGTCGATGACGGCGATCCGGTCGGCGAGCTGATCGGCCTCGTCGAGATACTGCGTGGTGAGCAGCACCGTCGAACCCTGCTTGACCAGATCGCGGATCGTGTCCCACATCTGCGCCCGGGTGCGTGGGTCGAGGCCGGTGGTCGGCTCGTCGAGGAACAGCAGCGGCGGGGTGTCGATGAGGCTGGCCGCCAGGTCGAGCCGCCGGCGCATACCGCCCGAGAACTCCTTGAGGGGGCGGTTGGTGGCCTCGGTCAGCGCGAACGCCTCCAGGAGTTCGCCGGCGCGGCTGCGGGCCCGGGCCCGGGAGAAGCCGAGCAGCCGCGCGAACAGCACCAGATTCTGCATCGCGGTCAGGTCCTCATCGACCGATGCGTACTGCCCGGTGACGCCGACGAGCGAGCGGACGGCCACGGCGTCGTCGACGACGTCGTAGCCGAACACCTTCGCACTGCCGGCGTCGGGACGCAGCAGGGTCGCGAGCATGCTCACGGTGGTCGTCTTTCCGGCACCGTTCGGTCCGAGGACGCCGTACACCGATCCGGTCGGGACGGTCAGGTCGACGCCGTTGACGGCGTGGGTGTCGCCGAAGTGCTTCACCAGGCTGGTGGCCTCGATGGCCGGCTCCCCGGTGATCTCATGTCGAGGGGTTGTGTCGTGTGTCATGGCGACAACGATGCGCGGTGCACCTGTCGCGAGACTTACACCGGCTTACGCGGCCCTCGCGTGCGCTGTCGGGAGGAGCCGGCGCCACGGCCGGGCGGCGATCGCCGTGGCCGGCGCGAACCGCTCCAGCAGGATCGGCGTGGACGCCATCACCCTGAGATGACGGGCCAGCATCGTCTGGTGCGAATGCGTGCGCCGGTGGTCGATGACGGCCATCCCGATCAGCAGCATCGGGATGAGCAGGTAGCCGAACCGGCCGACGGGGGCGAGTAGGAAGAAGCAGGTCAGGCCCACTGCCACGTAGCCCGCCAGCGCCGAGAAGGAGCGCGGCGGATTCCGCAGCAGCGACAGCGCGATGAGTGCCCCGCACACCGCGAGCAGAACCATGTCGGCGTTGCGGCCCGCGGGTCCGAACTCGGCCAGCAGCACACCGGGCATCGGGCTGCGCGCCGGCGTGCTGACGGGTCCATGACCGGTCGGGAACTCGAATACCTGGGCGATGGTGTCCGGCAGCGCGAGCATCGCCGGGATGACGAACGTGACCGACGCGACGGACAGGACCGCCACGAACTTCAGCACAGCCCCGCGACCGAACCTGGTCAGCAGGAAGGCCGCGACGATGGGCAGGGCCAGCAATGCGACCCACTTGATGGCGAATGCCGCCGCGAGGCAGATCGCACCGGCGACCAGGCGCTGCCGGGACACCAGGGCCAGCGTCAGGATCAGGAAACCCGCCAGCGGAAGGTCGACGCCGCTGGCGCACAGTTCCAGGGCGACCGTCGGCGAGGCGACCAGGAGCAGCGCGGCGCCGGCGCTCCACCAGTTCAGTGAGCCGAGGATCCGCAGCGACCCCCAGATCGCGATGCCCGCGATCAGCGCGCACCACAGGCGTGGGTCACCGACCGCGTTCCAGGCGCTGCCCGGGTCGATGCCGGTGCGGGCGAGCAGTGCGCGTGGTACCCCGAACACCGCCATCATCGGCAGGTACGGGTTGATGTCGGTGACGTTGGTGGCGTCGGGCAGATACGGGATGCCGTTGCGCAGCAGTAGGTCGCCGGAGCGGGCGACGACGTTGATCTCGCTCTGCATCGGATACTGCCCGGACGTCAGTGTGATGAACGGCACAATAACCGATCCGATGGTGGCCACCACCCGTGCCAGCGCCGTGCGCGAGATGCCGAGGTTGATCGGGGCAAGTCCGACGAATGCGGCGATACAGTACCCGATGGCCGCCGAATGTGCCCAGGTGACGTGCGTGTCGAAGCCGGACAGGACGTACACGAGGTACGCGCCGCAACCGAACAACAGGTACGCGGTGGCCTCGATATGCCGCGTTCCCACACGCCTGTAGAGGCCGTGGAGAAGTGCGTCGTCAAGCATCTGGATACCTAAGCGTTACTCTTGGTGGTCGGTGAGTTGCACATGTGTGTGCCTGAAGATTTCACCCAGACGTTACCCGTGGGGAGGCCATGTCCATAACGGCACAAGACGATACGCAGACCCGGCCCGCTGATCAGGCGGGCCGTGGTGCGCGTGTGCGCTTGTGGCTGACCTGGGCGCGGAGCTACTTCTCGGTGCCCAGGTGGTGGCTGGAACTGGCCGTCATCTACTCGATCTACCGCGTGTACTCCTACATCCGGAACCTCGGCGGCAAAGAGATCGATCCGGCATTCCGGCACGGGACCGCGGTCCTGGATCTGGAGAAGAAGCTCCACATCGACATCGAGATGTCGCTCAACAAATTCGGTGAGCACGTCACGATCGTCCGGGACGTCGCCTCGCTGCACTATCACACGCTGCACTGGTGGATGACGATCGGAACCGCGGTGTGGTTGTTCGTCACCAACAAGGCCGGATACCGGCGCGGGTCGTTCGTGCTGATCCTGACCACGCTGGGGGCGCTGGCCGGGTTCTACATGATGCCCACGGCCCCGCCGCGCATGTATGACGGTTTCGTCGACACTCTCGCACAGACCTCGTCGTGGGGCTGGTGGAGTCCGTCGGGATCGCCGGGGCCGGAGTCGCTGAGCAACCAGTTCGCGGCGATGCCGTCGCTGCATTGCGGCTGGGCCATCTGGTGTGGCCTGATGATCTTCCTGTACGCGCGGCGGACCTGGGTCAGGGTGCTCGGCGTCTGCTACCCGATCTCGACGATCCTCGTGGTGATGATCACCGCCAACCACTACCTCCTCGACGCAGTCGCCATCATGGCGGTCATCGCCGTCGCGGTCGCGATCGTGTACACGCCGTGGAGTGCGGTGTTCGCGCAGGTCTTCGGCCGCAAGGATACGGAGGCGGTCACCGCCGAGGCGCTCGCGCCCGAGGACATCGTGGTTCGCGGTACGCTGCCGCAGATCTCGTCGGCGTTCGCCGCCGAGGAACCGGACCGCTAGGGCGTCAGCGGCTGCAGACAACCATGCCGACGCCCCGCTCGGCGACGTGCACGGGCAGCATCGCGACCAGTTCCGGGGGTGCGGGCCGCAGGGCCGATGGCACCGGGGCGGGCGCGATCTGCGGCTGATCGTGATGGGTGAATCCGGCGACGATGACGAAAGTCGCGGTGACGACAAACAGCGCCACCATGAACGACAGACCGATCAACTCGTCACCACACCATCAGGAACGTTACTAAACAGTAAATTAAGCATCGTGAAGATGCTGTTAAGACACTACCCTGACCAGCGCTGATACCCAGCATTCGACGGATACAAAACCCTAAATTTGGGACTTTGGTCCCGATTCTCGGCGTACTTGAGCTCAATATCGGATGCACGTTCGTGCATTACCGGTGTAGTGCACGAACGTGCACCAATGTCGAAACGCCAAAAGCCTGCGGGTTGCTACCGGGATCGGCAGCAACCCGCAGGCTTCGCGCGCGTGAGTCTGGCTGGGTGTGCGTCAGCTGTGGTACGGCTCGGCGCTGACGAGGGTCACCTTGACCGTCGCGCCGCTGGGCACGGTGTATTCGCGCGACTCGCCGACCTTGGCGTCGATGAGCGCCGCACCGAGGGGGGAGCTCGGCGAGTAGGTCTCGATGTCGCTGTCCTTGGCGCTTTCCTCACGGGTGGCGATCAGGAAGGTCTCCGTGTCGCTCTCATCGCCGTCGTAATAGACCTTGACCACCGAACCGGGCAGCGCCACACCCGACTGCGTCGGGGCCTCGCCGACCTTGGCGTTGTTGAGCAGATCCTGCAATTGGCGGATCCGCGCCTCCTGCTGGCCCTGCTCTTCGCGGGCAGCATGGTAGCCACCGTTCTCCTTGAGGTCGCCCTCTTCGCGGCGCTCGTTGATCTCGGCGGCAATGACCGGGCGGTTGGCGATGAGCGAGTCGAGCTCACCCTTCAGGCGGTCGTGCGACTCCTGGGTCAGCCAGGTCACCTGGGTGTCGGTCATGGTCACTCCTTTGTGTCGTCCGCGCCCCCAGTTCGAACCCACCGTGGTCCGGTACGCTCGCCGAGGCATGTGGACTGCTCTAAATGCAGCAACACGACCCCTCGCGGAGCCGTGTATATCCCACGATCGTATCAGATCGGACGACGCAGATCACACTTCACAGTCGGATAGCTGCACACCTGAGCAATGTGCCAGGAGGCTCAGGCGCCCGCCGGCACCGCCGCCCGGCTCTGCTCACACAGGGCTTCGCGGTAGGACGGTTCGGCGAGTTTAAGCCGGTTGACCACCAGATAGGTGATGGGCATGACCAGGATCTCGACCAGCGTCTTCCACACGAAACCGACGACGGTGTAATTGGCGAAGTCACCCCACGTCGAGATACCGAGCGCGGTGGCCGCGATCGAGCAGAACACGACCGTGTCGGCCAGTTCGCCCACCACGGTCGAGGAGATGAGGCGGGCCCACAGCCGGCCCTCGCCGCTGCGTTCCTTCATCTTCACCAGAACATACGAGTTGAGGAATTCGCCGACGACATATCCGGCCAGGCCCGCGGCGAGGAACTGCGGAACGACTCCGGCGACGTCGCGGAATGCCTGCTGCCCCTCATAGAAGTCGGCGGCGGGCAGTTCGATGGTGATCCAGAAACACAGCGACGCCACGAGCAGCACGGCGAAACCGCTGAGAATGGTCCGGCGCATGGCACGGAATCCGTAGACCTCGCTGATCACGTCGCCTAGGACGTATGCGAGAGGGAAGAGGTAGAACGCGCCGTCGGTGACGAGGCCGTCCATCTTGATGGGCCCCAGATCGAGGTGGAGCCAACTGTCGAAAAGAACGACACCTTTGGTGCCGGTGATGTTGCTGATCAGCATCACGCCGACGAACGCGGCCATCAGCATCGGTAGGTACGGGCTGGAAACGGCCGCGAAGACTGCACGCCTGGGATGTGCGGTGTTCGCGACCTGCCCAGACTCTTCGGGGCCGGGAGCGGGACGACCTGTGGGTTCTGTCACTCTTTGTCTGCTTTCAGATAGGCGGGAATCTTCGTCGTGCACCCGAACACCTCGCCGATGACGGGCGGTTGCGAGGTCTGCACCCTGGTCTTGAACCCGACCTGGGTGTCATGGCCCGGGGGGATCAGGATCTCGCGACGACCCGTCTCGCTGCCGTCGAGGGAACGTCCGCGGACCACGCAGGCGGCCGGTTGTGACGGATCGGGCCTGGTCAGGGTGAACTGGACGGCCACGGTGTGCGAGTCGATGATCTCGTAGCCGGTGGCCTCACCCTTGACGTCGGTTTCGGCGAATTTGAAGTAGGCGAACACTGCGAGTGCCACTCCGGCGATCACCACGAACGCCGACCCGGCTATGAACCAGCGACGCTTACTCTGGGGGGATCGTTCGGGGGGGTATGTGGCCCGGGGTCCGCTACTCACGCGTCAATACCTACCATGGAGCCCAGACACGTAGCTGAAGGTGAGGAAGCGTGACCGATCTCGACCGGCCGTCCGGACTTCGACTCATGGCGGTCCATGCCCACCCCGACGACGAATCGTCCAAGGGGGCGGCGACGACCGCGAAGTATGCGGCCGAAGGTCACGAAGTACTGATCGTCACACTCACCGGTGGGGAACGCGGTGACATCCTGAATCCGGCGATGGATCGTCCCGGGATCAAGGAGAACATCACGCAGGTCCGGCAGGAGGAGATGGCCAAGGCGGCCGCCGCCCTCGGCGTCCAGCACACCTGGCTGGGCTACGTCGACTCCGGGCTTCCGGAAGGCGACCCGCTGCCGCCGCTGCCCGAGGGCTCGTTCGCGACCATCCCGCTCGAGGAGTCGGGCGAGGCGCTGGTCAAGGTGGTCCGCGAGTTCCGCCCACACGTCATGATCACCTACGACGAGCACGGCGGATACCCGCACCCCGACCACATCCGCTGCCACGAGGTGTCGATGCTGGCGTACGACCGCTCCGGTGACCCGGAGTCGTTCCCCGACGCGGGCGAGCCGTGGACGGTGTCCAAGCTCTACTACACGCACGGTTTCCTCCGCGCCCGCATGGTGGCCTTCTCGGACGAGTTCGAGAAGCACGGCCAGGAAAGCCCGTTCAAGGAATGGCTGGCCCGGTGGGATGCCCGCGGTGGCGATGTGATGGGCCGGGTCACCACGCAGATCACCTGCGACGACTACTTCGCCGCGCGCGACGAGGCGCTGCGCGCCCATGCCACCCAGATCGATCCGAACGGGGTGTTCTTCGCGGTACCCGCCGAATGGCAGCGGCGGCTGTGGCCGACGGAGGAGTACGAGCTGGCCCGCACCCGCGTGCAGACCTCGATCCCCGAGACCGATCTCTTTGCCGGAATCGAGACCCCGTGATGACCACAGCACTGCAGACGACAACCCTGATCCTGGCCGTCGACAGCCCGGAGGGCCCTGAGTTCGGCAAGTCGTCGCCGTTCGGTCTGCTGATCATCCTGCTGCTGCTCGTCGCGACGGCACTGCTCATCTGGTCGATGAACAACCAGCTCAAGAAGCTCCCCAAGTCGTTCGACGCCGACCACCCCGAGGCCGACCAGGCCTTCGACGACGGCACCGATCCGGCCGGTGCGGGCGCACCGGCCGCGGAGAGCACCGCTGGTTCGCCGGAGGGCAACCCGGATCCCTCGCAGGAATCGGTACCCCACAAGTCCGCAGACATGTGACCCCATGAGCAATCGTCTCGCCGAGTCGACCAGTCCGTACCTGCGTCAGCACGCCGGTAATCCGGTCGAGTGGTGGGAGTGGGGGGCCGACGCGTTCGCGGAGGCGGCCCGACGGGACGTGCCGGTGCTGCTGAGCGTCGGATACGCCGCGTGCCACTGGTGCCATGTGATGGCACACGAGTCTTTCGAGGACGCGGGCACGGCGGCGCAGCTGAACGCCGGCTTCGTGTGCATCAAGGTGGACCGGGAGGAACGTCCCGACATCGACGCCATCTACATGAACGCCACCGTCACCATGACGGGCCAGGGCGGCTGGCCGATGACGTGTTTCCTCACCGCCGACGGTGCGCCCTTCTATTGCGGCACCTACTATCCGCTCACCCCGCGCGGCGGCCAGCCGTCGTTCCGGCAGGTGCTCACCGCCATCACCGAGGTGTGGACGCAGCGACGCGGCGAGGTAGACGACGTCGGCGCACGGGTCGGTAAGCATCTGAGCGACAACGCAGCACCGTTGCCGGTTGCCGGGCCGGGCATCGACGACGCGTTGCTCGAGGCCGCGGTCACCGCGATCCTTGCCGACGAGGACCTGACCGCGGGTGGATTCGGCGGCGCACCCAAGTTTCCGCCGTCGGCGCTGCTCGAAGGGCTGTTGCGGCACAGTGAACGGTCCACTCCCGCGGCCCGTGACGCGGCGGCCCGCACCTGTGAGGCGATGGCCCGCGGCGGCATCTACGACCAGCTCGGCGGCGGGTTCGCCCGGTACGCCGTCGACAATGCCTGGGTGGTACCGCATTTCGAGAAGATGCTGTACGACAACGCGCAGTTGCTCCGGGCCTACGCGCACCTGGCCCGCACCACGGGCGACGCCCTCGCGCAACGGGTGACAGAGGAGACCGTCGAGTTCCTGGAGCGGGATCTGCGGGTCGGCGGCGGCTACGCGTCGTCCCTCGACGCGGATGCCGACGGGGTGGAGGGCTCCACCTATGTGTGGACCCCGGAGCAACTGACCGAGATCCTCGGCGACGACGACGGTGCCTGGGCGGCAGAGACTTTCACCGTCACTTCCGGCGGAACCTTCGAGCACGGAACCTCGACGTTGCAACTGCTGTGTGACCCCGACGACCTCGGCCGCTGGGCACGGGTCCGGGCCCGGCTTCTCGATGTGCGGGCCGCGCGGCCGCAACCGACGCGCGACGACAAGGTGGTCACCGCATGGAACGCGATGACGGCGACGGCGCTGGCCGAGGCGGGTGCCGGACTGGGCCGCGCCGACTGGGTCGAGTCCGCGGTGTGGTGTGTGAGCATGCTGTGGGACAACCACATTCGCGACGGCCGGCTGCACCGGGCGTCGCTCGGCGGTGTCACGGGCGACCCGCTCGGTGCGCTCGACGACCATGCCGCGTTGTGCGTCGCACTGTTCACCCTGCATCAGGTGACCGGCGACATCGTCTGGCGGGACCGCGGGGCCGCGCTGCTCGATCGGGTCAGCGACCTGTTCGGTGACCCGGATGCGGTCGGAAGCTGGTTCGACTCAAGCGAATCCGGGCTGATCGTGCGTCCGCGTGATGCCGTCGACGGTGCGACACCGGCCGGTGCGTCGTTACTCGCCGAGGCGCTGTTGCTCGGCTCGTTGCTCGCCGAAGACGCTGCCGCGGCACGGTATTCGGAACTGCTCGACGCGACACTGAGCCGGGCCGCGATCCTGTTGGCGAAACTTCCGCGCTCGGCGGGTCACTGGCTGGCGGTGGCCGAGGCGGTGCACAACGGTCCATTGCAGGTCGTCGTCGCGCAGACCCCGGACAGCACCGGCGAGCTGGCGGTGGCGGCCCGGCGGCTCGCGCCCGGCGGCGCGATTGTGCTGGCCGGCGAACGGGACTCGTCGCCCCTGCTGGCCGGCCGCGGACCGGTTGACGGCACCGACGCCGCCTACGTGTGCCGCGGCACGGTGTGCGGTCTCCCGGTGACCACCGCAGCCGCACTCGCCGGGCAACTGACAGGCTAGGGGGTCTCAGATCGACGCAGCCGACGCCCAACTACCGATCGGGCCGATCAGCTGCGACAGCCGACGGTCGCGGCCGGTGTCGGTGAGCAGTGCCGACCCCGCCGGCCGCAGGTCCACTCCCGCACCACAGGCGATCGGCCAGCCCAGATACCGGCACACGAACGACCGTGAGAAATGGCCGTGCGAGACGATCACCACGTCCGTCGTCGCCAGCAATGCGTCGACGTGGGCGACGGCGGCGTCGACGCGGCGCACCATGTCATCGACGGACTCACCGCCGCGACCGCCATGGGACCAGATGGTCCAGTCCGGGTCGAATTCGGCGCGGATGTGTTCGCGGGTCAGGCCCTCGTAGTCGCCATAGTCCCATTCAGCGAACAGTTCGCTGGTCTCGTCGACGCGCAGGTCGGCCAGTTCGGCGGTGCGCTGGGCGCGGGTACGCGGTGAGGCGAGGACGTACGGCGCGTCGAGTCCGGTGAAGTCGAGGATGCCGCGCAGCCGGGTGGCGTCGGATTCACCGCGTTCGGTGAGTGCGATGTCGGTGCGTCCGGTGTGCTGATTGGACAGCGACCACTCGGTCTGGCCGTGCCGGATCAGCAGGATGCGTCGGTCGGTGCGCTCAGCCATTCGTCCACCGTAGACCTGCTGTTATGCGCGGCGCAGGGCCTCGCCGAAACGGTCGCGGACCCAGTCGATCTCCTCGTGGGTGATCACCAGCGGCGGCGCCAGGCGCAGCGTCGAACCGTGGGTGTCCTTGGCCAGCACACCGTGGTCGGCCAGCCGGAGGCAGAACTGTTTGCCCGTACCCAGCGCGGGGTCGATGTCGATGCCCGCCCACAGGCCCTTGCCGCGCACCGCGAACACCCCGTGCCCGATGAACTCGCGCAGCCGGGTGTGCAGGTGGGCACCGAGGTCGGCGGCCCGTGCCTGCCAGGTACCGTCGGCGAGCATGTCGACCACCGTGTGCCCGACGGCCGCGGCCAGCGGATTGCCGCCGAAGGTCGAACCGTGCGTGCCCGGGGTGAGGACACCCAGGATGTGGCTGTCCGCGACCACCGCCGAGACCGGCAGGATGCCGCCGCCGAGGGCTTTGCCGAGCGTGAAGATGTCGGGGGTGACGCCCCAGTGCTGCACGGCGAAGGTCGTGCCGGTGCGTCCGAGTCCGGACTGGATCTCGTCGGCGATCATCAGCACGTTGTTCTCGGTGCACAGCGCCCGCAGCCGTGGCAGATAGTCGTCGGGCGGGACGATGATCCCGGCCTCGCCCTGGATCGGTTCGACGAGCACAGCCACCGTGTCGGGGGTGATGGCGGCGGCGAGAGATTCGATGTCGCCGTACGGAACGCGGTCGAATCCCGGTGTGTACGGGCCGAATCCGGCGCGTGCCTCGTCGTCATCGCTGAAACTGATGATCGTGGTGGTCCGGCCGTGGAAGTTGCCTCCCGCCACGATGATCCGCGCCTGCCCGTCCGGGACGCCCTTGACGTCGTAACCCCACTTGCGGGCCACCTTGACCGCCGATTCGACGGCTTCGGCGCCGGTGTTCATCGGCAGCACCATGTCCTTGCCGCACAGGGCGGCCAGGGCCGCGCAGAACGGTTCGAGCCGGTCGGACATGAACGCCCGGCTGGTCAGGGTGACCCGGCCGAGCTGTTCCATGGCCGCGGCGACGATCCGCGGATTGCGGTGCCCGAAGTTCACCGCCGAATATGCACCGAGACAGTCGAGGTACCGGGCCCCGTCGATGCCGGTGATCCACACGCCTTCCGCGGTGGCAGCGGTCACCGGTAATGGTGAATAGTTGTGTGCCACATGGGGTTCTGCACTCATTTCAGTGATCCTTTCGCGGTGGTGCGATCGGCCTGCCATGCGTGCGATTCTAGGCCGTGGCAGCCGCCGAATCAGCTGTCGACTTTGCTCGGGTCAGCGGATGGCGATGGCGTTGGCCGGTGAACCGACACCGCCCACCAGGGGCATCGGGGCGACGGTCACCAGGAACGACCATCGGCGGTCCTCGGCGCAGGCGGCGGCCAGAGCGTCGATATCCCACAGCTCGCCGATCGGCATGCCCAGCAGGCCGATGAGTGCCCTGTGCATGATGCCGGCATGTGGGTCCTCGTGTCCGCCGTGGATTTCCGGATCGGTGAAGAACGGGCTGTCCGGCTGCGCGGGCCAGCATTCCAGGGCGAAATTGTCGGCGGCCACCAGGCTCACTCGGTGGTCCCACAGCCAGGCGACCATCTCGTGCGACTGGCGAAGACCAGTGTGGAACTGATTGGTCACCAGGCCCTCCCGTACCTGGTCCGATGCGACGTTCCGGTACCAGTCGAGCCAGCCGAACCGCAGCAGCAGAATGTCGCCCGGCCGGATCTCGGTACCCTGGGCCTGCGCGGTGGCCTCGACGACCTCGACACCGACGGCCGGACCGGACAGATGGTCGAGAGGTGCTCCGGTGCCCTCCAGATATCTGCCGATATCGAGGAGTACAGCTCGGCCGGCAATCGGAACGGCCGCGAGGTTCGCCATCCCGAGCAGCCCGTCGTCGGTGGTGAACCGGCGAGGATCGGCGTTGTTGTAGAAACCATGATCGGGGTGGGCGATATGCCGCAGGCCGTCGAGTTGTGAACCGTACTGGGTATAGAACCCGTCGAGCCACTCGTCGTGGTGGTAAGGGGTGCGGGAGAAGATGCGATGCTCGGCGGGTTTACGGGTCGGGGCGAGCGAGGAGGTAAGGGCATCGGACGGAAGATCGAGATGAAACGCGGTGCCGTCCCGGACTTCTCCGGCCGCTTCGCATAATGAGTTGTGGCGCAGCAGGTTCAGGGTGCCAATCTGGTCGTCACGCCCGAACAGGAACCAGTTCGAACCCGCGGGCGCGTCGGTTCGCGTGCGAAGCTCGGCATACGACGGCAGACCGTCGATCGGTTGAGGCTCAGTGGACATCGTTGTCTCCTTTGATCTTCACGAAAAGGATGCTGCTTGGGCGCCGGGTAAGTGGCCCAGTTCCCGGCTGATGGCGTCGGCGGTGCGGCGCAGCGGTGGCACCAGCTCGCCGGCGATGACCTCGACGCTGAAGTCGCCGATCCCACAGGAGAGCGCCAGGGCGGCGACGACCTGGCCGGAGGCATCCCGGACAGGGGCGGCCGCCGATCGGCGCCCGATTTCCAGTTCCTGGTCGACTATCTCGAACCCTCGGTCCCGTACCGTGTCCAGGCGTCCGCGCAATCGAGCGGATGTATCGAGGGTCTGGTGGGTCAGGGCATCGAGCGTCGCCGCCGACAGGTAGTGATCGAGTTCGGTGTCGTCAAGGTCGGCGAGCAGTACATGACCCATCGCGGTGGCGTGTGCGGGCAGTCGGCTGCCGACGGCGAGCAGATTGCTGGTGACGAGCCGCCGCTGAACCCGGTCGACGTAGACCACGTCCGTCCCGTCCAGGGTGGCCAACGAGGTTCCCATCGCCAACTCCCCGCTCAGCGCCTCCATGTGTGGATGCGCGGCGCCGGTCAGATTCACCGATGCCAGATATGCGTACCCGAGGCCGAGGACCTTGGGGGTGAGCGCGAAACGATTGGCCGAGCCGCGTGCGTAGCCGAGACGCTCGAGAGTCAGCATGATCCGCCGCACGGTGGGTACTGACAGTCCGGTGGAGCGCGCGAGGTCGCTCGCGGTGAGCCAGGGTGTCGGCGCGTGCGAGAACGCGGATATGACGACCAGTCCGCGTTCGAGTGTTTGGAGGTGATCACGCCTGCCCGCCTCGGAATTGGGTTCCATGAAACTCCTTGACATCAGCTTGGGATGAGAGCTACAACACTAAGTGAATCGCATTGCGATATCAAGTGTCGCAATGCGACAACTCCCACCGCCGAACGGTTCCGGAAGCCGTCAGTCCGCGGTTACCGAACGAGAGGAATCACCATGTCCAACCAGCGCGTCGTCGAGGTCGTCGAAGATCTTGAGCGACTGATGCTCGACTTCGTCCGCAAGCACCACATCACCCACGCCGAGTACCGGGCCGCCACCGACCTGATCGTCGCCGAGGTCAAGGCCGGCGAGGAGAGCCTGCTCTTAGACGTGTTCCTGGAGGCGGAGGCCACCGACGTCGAGAACGAGAGCAATTCCGGCAGCACGCTCGCGATCGAAGGGTCCTTCTATCTGCCCGGTGCGCCCGAGGTGACCGGACCCGCGGCGACAATGCCGCACCGCCCGGATGAGGCCGGCGATGCGCTGATCTTCCGCGGGACGGTGTCCGGCGCCGACGGAAAGCCGCTGGCCGGTGCCGAACTGGACATCTGGCACGCCGATGCCGAGGGGCTGTACTCCAATATCCATCCGGGCATCCCGGACTGGAATCTGCGTGGCCGCATCAAGACCGATGCCGACGGCCGGTTCGCGGTACGCACCATCGTTCCGCCGCCGTACGAGATCCCAAAGGACGGGCCCACCGGCATCGTGCTGAACGCGTTGGGGCGGCACTTCTTCCGGCCCGCCCACATCCACCTCAAGCTTCGTCATGACGGATACGTCGAACACACCTCGCAGCTGTACTTCGAGGGCGACGAGTACCTGGACAACGACGTCGCCAACGCCGTCCGTGACGGACTGGTCCTGCGTATCGAGTCCGGCGAGGACGCCGAACTCGCGCAGCGATTCGGCATCGCAGGCACATTCAACACGGCGACCTACGATTTCGTACTCGTCGAGGAGAAGTGAGCATGTCCGAATTGGTGATCGAGCGGATCGAGACGACCATTCTCGATATTCCGCTCATCCGGCCGCATAAATTCTCACTCCTGTCCATCGACACCCAGGCCGTCCTCCTGGTCCGGGTGCACACCTGTGACGGCATCATCGGTGTCGGCGAAGGCGTCGTTCCGGGCGGGCCCTGGTGGGGTGGAGAGTCGATCGAGGGCATGCGGGCGCTGATCGACGGATACATCGCGCCACTTCTGGTGGGTGAGGACGCCTTCCGGGTCGACTATCTGCTCACGCGGCTCGACAGGATGATCCACGCCGCCTCGTTCGCGAAGGCGGGAGTGGAGATGGCCCTCTGGGATGCGGTCGGGCGTGCGCTTGACGCCCCGCTCCATCAGTTGCTCGGCGGAGCGCATCGGCGCAGCCTCCCCGTCACGTGGGCACTGGGCGCGGATCCGGTGGGCACAGTGGTCGAGGAAGCGCAGGAGAAACTGGAATCGGGCGCCCACCGAAGCTTCAAGCTGAAGATGGGGGCGCTGCCGCCGGCCGAGGACGTGGCGCGGGTGGCGGCAGTCGCCGAGCGGCTCGCGGGACGGGCGGGCCTGGCCGTCGACCTCAACGCATCCTGGGACGAGCCCACCGCCCGGCGGTGGTTACCCGCCCTCGATGACGCGGGGATCTCCCTCATCGAACAACCGCTGCCCGCCCGTGCGGTGGATGCCGCGGCCCGGCTGCGCTCGCGTCAGAATGCACGGCTGATGGCGGACGAGTCGCTGCTCGACACCGCCGACGCACAGCTGCTTGCCGCCTCCGGTGCGGCCGACGTGTTCGCGCTCAAACTCGCCAAATCGGGTGGTATAGGAAATGTCCGGCGTATCGCCGCGATCGCCGAGGCCGCCGGGATCGGCTGTTACGGCGGCACGACCATCGAGACCTCGCTGGGTACGGCCGCGGCGATCCACACCTTCTGTGCGCTGGCGCCGCTCACCGAGGGCACCGAACTGTTCGGTCCGTTGCTGCTTGCCGACGATATCGCCGTCAATCCTGTGACCTACCGTGATGGTGAACTGATTCTGGCGGAATCGGGGCAGCGGAACGGCGGTATCGGCATCGAGCTCGACGAGGACAAGGTCGCCAAGTACGCCCGGTGCGACGAGAGGGTATGACATGCGATTCTCCCACGAATCCCTATCGCAGACAGTGGTATTCGCCACGGGGGAGGCGCATCGCGCAGTGGCGGACGAGGTGGCCGCGCTCGGGGTGTCGAAGGTGATGGTGATCGCCTCCGAACGCGAGGCGGCCCTGGCGGACCGGATCGTCGCACAGTTGCCGGTGGTGCGGCGGCACACGGAAGTGGTGATGCATGTGCCCGTCGAGGTTGCCGACCGGGCCCGTGCCGCTGCCGCCGCTGCGGGGGCCGATGTCCTGGTCAGCGTCGGCGGTGGTTCGACCACGGGTCTGGCCAAGGCTGTCGCCCTGACCAGTGGCCTGCCCATCGTGGCGATTCCGACCACCTATGCCGGTTCGGAGGCCACCAATGTGTGGGGCCTGACCGACGGTGATCGCAAGACCACCGGCATCGACAACCGGGTACTGCCCGCATCCATCGTCTACGACGCCGAACTGTTGACCACGCTGCCGGCGGAGATGGCCGTCGCATCGGGGCTCAACGCACTCGCGCATTGCGTCGACGCGATGTGGGGTCCGCGCGTCGACCCCATCGATCAGGTCTTCGCCGTCGAAGGGATCCGCGCGCTCGCCGCCGGACTGCCCGCCGTGGCACAGGATCCTTCGGGAGTTCCCGGCGTCGAGGAAACCCTGTACGGTGCCTACCTCGCCGCCGTCGCGTTCGCTTCGGCGGGTTCGGGGATGCACCACAAGATCTGCCACGTCCTCGGCGGAATGTTCAACCTGCCGCACGCGCAGACCCACGCGATCGTGCTGCCCTACGTCCTGGCGTTCAACGCCCCGAACGCCGCCGCCCAGGAGCGTCGCATCGCTCACGCCTTCGGGGCGGAGTCGGCCACCGAAGGACTGGCGACGCTCCGGCGCGCGGTCGGAGCGCCTTCGGCTCTGCGGGATATCGGAATGCCCGAGGAGGGAATTGCGCAGGCCATGGACCCGGTCCTGCGGGCCGTCCCCGCCGGTAATCCCACGCCGGTCGCCCCGGAGAACCTCATCGCACTGTTGCGGGCTGCCTGGGCGGGCGATCCGCTCTGAGCAGCCGGATCCCGGTAGCGGGCTCCTCGCGCCAGGGGACGGTCGAACCCGTGGCGCGGGAGCGCCGCCCCACGGGTGTGCTACGGTGGTCGGCGTGATTACACGTGTGCGCGCCTATTGGCGCTTTATCGAGGCTCCGGGTGGGGCCACGGTGAAGCGCTGAGCTGCATTCGCACACACAACCATCCGGAGCCCGAGCAGTGACCATCATGGTCGCTGCTCTTGTCGTTTCAGGGCACCGGAACACAACCAGGGACTGTGCCCCGGGACTCAAGAGACAAGACCCCGACGACAGGCACAACCTGAAAGGCACATAGGCGTGACCACCACCGACGACCTGACACTCTCGGTCAGCGATCTACCACAGTCCACCAGCGACCGCCGCATCAAGACCTTCCGGGCCATTCCCTCGCCCGACACGCTCCGCAACGAACTGCCGCTCACCGCGCGACGGGCACTGGCCGTGCAGCGTGACCGCGACGAAATCGCCGCCATCCTCGCAGGTCACGACGACCGGCTGATCGTGGTCGTCGGCCCGTGCTCGGTGCACGATCCGGTCGCCGCCCTCGACTACGCCCGCCGCCTGGCGCCGCTGGCCACCGCATACGCGGACCGGCTCAAGATCGTGATGCGGGTGTACTTCGAGAAGCCGCGCACCACCGTCGGCTGGAAGGGCCTGATCAACGACCCGGGGATGGACGAGACGTACGACGTCGAGCGAGGCCTGCGCACCGCCCGGTCGTTGCTGCTCGACATCATCGACCTGGGACTGCCCGTCGGTACCGAGTTCCTGGAGCCGACCAGCCCGCAGTACATCGCCGACGCCGTCGCCTGGGGTGCCATCGGTGCCCGCACCACCGAGTCGCAGGTCCACCGCCAGCTCGCGTCGGGACTGTCGATGCCGATCGGGTTCAAGAACGGCACCGACGGGAACGTGCAGGTCGCCGTCGACGGCGTGCGCGCAGCGGCCGCCCCGCACGTGTTCTTCGGGGTCGACGACTTCGGTCTGGGCGCCGTGGTGGAGACCGTCGGCAACACCGACTGCCACATCATCCTGCGCGGCGGCACCCGCGGCCCCAACTACGACGACGCCTCCGTCGCCGACGCCATCACCGGCCTGACCAAGGCGGGTCTGGCGCCCAAGGTGATGGTCGACTGCTCGCACGCCAACTCGGGCAAGGACCACATCCGGCAGGCCGAGGTGGCCCGCGAACTCGCCGCCACGATCCGTGCTTCGCGCGCGGCGGGCGAGGAACCGACCATCAGCGGTGTGATGCTGGAGAGCTTCCTTGTCGCCGGCGCCCAGTCCACCGACGCGGCCCCCCTCACCTACGGCCAGTCCGTCACCGACAAGTGCATGGCCTGGGACCCCACCGCGGAGGTCCTCGCCGCCCTCGCCCAGAGTTGAATTCGTTTCGTGATCAAGGGGTTCGGCCATCCACCTCGCTGGTTGAGGTGTGAGGTCGCCCAGCGACCGAGCCTCGAAACCCGGGGAGACGACAATGTCATCTTCCGTGGTTTCGAGGCTCGCAGGCTGGCACCTCAACCAGCGGTGGCTTGCGCTCAGTGGCATCGGTGTGGATCTGCTCTGGGCAGAACGGGGCGGCGCGCGGCGCGCCTGGTGGCTAGCATCGCGGGTATGGCTGCCAACGACCCCCCTCCCGAACCGCTGTGGCGCGAGGTGACCGGACGCGTCCTGCGGCGACACCGCCACGACCGCGACGAGCGGCTGGTCGAAACCGCGCAGCGCGCCGGGGTGTCCACCCAGTACCTGTCCGAACTCGAACGCGGCCGCAAGGACGCCTCGTCGGAGGTACTGGCCGCCGTAGCCGGCGCGCTCGGCCTGACCCTGGTCGACCTGGTCCGCGAGGTGGCCGTCGAACTCGTGCGCCAGGCCCGGCCGGTACCGGTCCTGCGTTCGGTGTCCGGTGCTCCGGTCGCGGTCCCGGCCGCACCGATCCGCCGCGGCCCCTACGCGTTGGCGGCCTGATTCCGGGTCCGGGTGTCGATGATCTGGTCGGCGATGCCGTAGTCGATGATCTCCTGGGCGCGCAGGATGCGGTCGCGGTCGGTGTCGCGGCGCAGGGTGTCGGCGTCCTGGCCGGTGTGCCGGCTCAACGCCTGTTCTATCTCCTCCCGGGTGCGCAGGATCTCCTCGGCGGCCAGGATCAGGTCGGGGATGGTGCCGCGGCCCTGGCCCGACGGCTGGTGCAGCAGGACGCGGGCGTGGGGGAGTACCGAACGACGGCCGGGGGTGCCCGCGGCCAGCAGCAGCGCGGTGGTCGAGAGTGCCTGTCCCACACAGGTGGTGGCGATGGGGGCGTGGCAGTACTGCATGGTGTCGTACAGGGCGAACGTCGCCATCACCGATCCGCCGGGCGAGTTGATGTACAGGTCGATCGGGGCTTCGGGGTTGTCGGAGTCCAGGTGCAGGATCTGCGCGATCAGGGCGTTGGCGACGCCGTCGTCGATCTCGGTGCCCAGGTAGACGATCCGGTCGTCGAGCAGGCGGCTGTAGACATCCATCACCCGCTCGCCCTGCGGGGTGCGGCTGATGACGTTGGGGATGGTGTATGTGCTCATCGGGAGACTCCGAATCCTGTTGCGGCGGGGGCGCTGGGCCGAACCTGTGCGACGGTCGTGACGATGTGGTCGATGAAGCCGTAGTCGACGGACTCGGTTGCGGTGAACACGTGATCGCGGAGCGAGTCGTCGAAGATGCGCTCCAGGGACTGCCCGGTCCTCTCGGCGATGATGCTCAGCACGGTGTCGCGGACGTGCCGCAGGTCGTCGGCCTGTAGCTCGATGTCGGGGGCGTACCCACCGATGCCGGCGGATCCTTGGTGCAGAAGCACTTTCGCGTGGGGGAGGGCGTAGCGTTTGCCCGGGGTGCCGCAGCACAGGAGGAATTGTCCTGCGCTGTAGGCCATTCCGAGATTCACAGTCGCCACGTCGTTGGGGATCAGGTCCATGGTGTCGGCGATCGCGAGCATCGCGGGCACCGAACCGCCGGGCGAGTTGATCCACAACGCGATATCGGCGGTCGGGTCGTACGCCGACAGGAGTACCAGTTGCGCGCACAGCTGGCTGCCGATCTCGTCGTCAAGGGCCGAATCCAGCATCAGGATCCGTTGGTTCAGAAGGCTTTCCGCCGTCGCCTTGCTCAGCGGCAGGGTTCGTTTCTCATCGCTCATAAGGCGATGGTGCGTCGGCGGGGGCCGCGGTGGACGGTGCTGCCGCGCAGAGCGGAACGGTTCAGCGCTGGGCAGAGTGGTTGTGCTCGCGGGCATACTCGGCGTGCGAGGTTTCGAGGCTCGGTCGCTGGGCGACCTCGCACCTCAACCGGCAGCGGGAGGGGGTGGCTGGGTGTTGACCGGCGGAGGGGACGAGCGGGGCTCAGGCGGCGAGGACGAGCCAGACGGCGATGTAGTGGAGGGTGGCGGCGACGGCGGTGCACGCGTGGAACACCTCGTGGTGCCCGAAACTCGACGGCCACGGATCGGGCCACTTCATCGCGTACAGCACCCCGCCGACGCTGTAGAGCACTCCGCCGGCGGCGAGCAGCACGAGGACCGCCGCCGACGAATGGCCGACGAGGGTGGGGGAGACGGCGATGATCACCCAGCCGAGCAGGATGTACAGCGACACCCCCAGCCAGCGCGGCGAACCGGGCCAGGCGATCTTCAGCGTCACCCCGCCCACAGCGCCCGCCCACACGATGCCCAGCACCCACCAGTTGATCGGAGCGGGTAGGGCCATCAGACAGAAAGGGGTGTACGTGCCGGCGATGAACACGAAGATCATCGAGTGGTCGGCGCGCTTCATCCGGACGTGTGCGCGCGCCGACTTCCACGAGATGCGGTGGTAGAACGCGCTCACCGCGAACAGCCCGACGATGGTCGCCGCGTACAGCGCGCACGCGAAGGTTTCGGCGGCACCGCGCAGGACGGCGGCACCGACGATCACTCCCGCACCGGCGAACGCGGCGACCACCGCGGCGTAGGAGTGGATGACCCCGCGCAGGCGAGGCTTGGCCGGATCGGGACGGAACGAGGCCACGGGAACGGCTGCCGGAGTGCTCACGAACCTACGGTACCGTAGGTTTGCCTGCCGGGTCACCGCGTCAACCGCGCACGGCACGCGGCACACCGGTTCCCCCACACCCGGCGCGTAGTGTGTCGTGGGTGACGGCACACACGGGTGAACGCGGCGAAAGGCCCCTGCGATGAAGCTGCTGCCCGACCGTGTCCGCCGGCCGATCCTGTCGGTGTACGAGCGTCGCGTCCTGCAGGATCTCGACCCCACCGGGTTCCCCCACCACGTCGCCATCATCTGCGACGGCAACCGCCGCTGGGCGCGTGAGGCGGGCTTCGAGGACGTCAGCCACGGGCACCGGGTGGGCGCGCAGCGCATCGCCGACATGCTCGGCTGGTGCGCCGACCTCGGTATCGGCACCGTCACCATCTACCTGCTCTCGATCGAGAACCTGAGCCGCGAATCGGAGGAACTCGACGCGCTGATGGAGATCGTGCCCGACATCGTCGACGAGATCGCCCTGCCGACCGGCAATTGGCAGGTGCGGATCGTCGGCACCCTCGACCCGCTGCCCGAAGATGTGGCCGAACGACTGCGCAAGGCCTCCGAACGCACGGCCGGCCACGGCGGCATGAACGTCAACGTCGCCGTCGGCTACGGCGGACGGCAGGAGATCGTCGACGCCGTGCAGGCGCTGCTGCGCGAACGCGCCGCGGCCGGCGACAGCGTCGAGGAGATGATCGAGGCGGTCACTGTCGAGGCCATCGACCGCAACCTGTACACCGGTGGGCAGCCCGACCCGGATCTGGTGATCCGCACCTCCGGCGAACAGCGCCTGTCCGGGTTCCTGCTGTGGCAGAGCGCCTATTCGGAGATCTGGTTCACCGACGCCTACTGGCCCGAGTTCCGGCGCGTCGACTTCCTGCGCGCCCTCCGTGACTTCTCGGCACGTACGAGGCGATTCGGCAAGTAGCCGCTAGATCTTGCGCAGCCGCACCCGGTTGATCGAATGGTCGGTATCCTTGCGCAGCACCAGCGTTGCCCGTGGCCGCGTCGGCAGGATGTTCTCGATCAGATTGGGGCGGTTGATCGACGTCCAGATATCGCGCGCGGCCACGTGCGCCTGATCGTCCGACAGTGACGAATACAGGTGGAAATGCGAATTGGGGTCGGCGAACGCGGTGGTCCGCATCTGCAGAAAACGTGAGATATACCACTTTTCGATGTCGTCGGTCTTCGCGTCGACATACACCGAGAAATCGAACAGGTCCGACACGGTGAGCGTCGGACCTGTCTGTAACACGTTGAGCCCCTCCAGGATCAGGATGTCGGGCTGACGGATGTAGTGGCGTACATCGGGCACGATGTCGTAGGTGATGTGCGAGTAGACCGGCGCGGTCACCTCACGGGCACCGGATTTGACCTCGGTGACGAACCGCAGCAGCGCCCGGCGATCGTAGGACTCGGGAAAACCCTTGCGGTGCATGATGCCCCGGCGCTGCAACTCCGCGGTGGGCAGCAGGAAGCCGTCGGTGGTGACCAGATCCACCTTGGGATGTGACTCCCACCGGGCCAGCAGTGCGGCCAGCACGCGGGCTGTGGTCGATTTTCCGACGGCGACGCTGCCGGCGATGCCGATCACGAACGGCACCTGCCGATTCGTCTGCCGTTCCCCGAGGAACGTCGACGTGGCGGCGAACAGACGCTGACGGGCCGCCACCTGCAGGTGGATCAGACGTGAGAGCGGCAGATACACCTCGGCGACCTCGGTGAGATCGATCTGCTCGCCGAGGCCGGTGAGCTGTTCGAGCTCGTCCTCGTTGAGCACCATGGGCATCGATTTCCGCAGGTCACGCCACTGCTTGCGATCGAGCTCCAGGTACAGGCTCGGATCGCGATCGGTTCCCGGCCGCCCCATCAGCCGCGGTCCCCGCGGGGACAGCGCAACCTGGGTGAGGGTTCCGAGGTACTTGCCGGTGTCGACATGCGCAACAGTGTAGAACCTCGCGGATCGGCAGCCTTTCGGCCCTGTCGGTAGCCTGCGGAGGTATGGATGCTGCCGTGGCCCCCGCCGACGAACTTTCCGGCGAACTCGTCGATGACTATCTGCGTCTCGGATTGGCCTTCGACCGGCTCGAAGAGGGATTCGTCGACGCCTACACCGGTGATCCGGCGCTGCGGGCGGAGGTGGCCAATGCCGCCGCTCCGGAACCGGCCGAGCTGGCGCGCCGGGCGCGGTCGCTGCTCGCCCGTGTCGCCGAGGAGCCGGACTCGGCGCGTGCGGGTTTCGTCGCCGCGCATCTGCGGGCGCTCGAATGCTCGGCGCGCAAGTTCGCCGGCGAGGACATCGGCTTCATCGACGAGGTGAAGAGCTATTTCGACGTCGACATCAGCCCCGCCGACCCCGAGGGCTACCGCGTCGCGCATGCCGGGCTCGCCGAGGCGCTCGACGCGCCCGGAGCCACCGGTGAACGGCTCGCCGAGGCCTACGCGGCCTACCGGCGGTCCGACGAGATCCCCGCCGACCGTGTCGATGAATGCGTCCGTGCCTTCAGCGGGGCGCTGCGCGAACGGGTGCGCGGCATCTTCCCGCTACCGGACTCGGAGATCATCGAGTTCGAGGTGGTGAGCGACAAGCCGTGGTCCGGGTTCAACTACTACCTCGGCGACTACCGGTCGAAGGTCGCGATCAACACCGATCTGACACAACACATGTCGAACCTGCCGCACCTCATCGCCCACGAGGCCTACCCCGGCCACCACACCGAGCACTGCCGCAAGGAGCAGCTGCTGGTGGGTGGTGGTGGCCAGCAGGAGCAGACGATCTTCCTGGTCAACACCCCGCAATGCCTGATGGCCGAGGGCCTGGCCGATCACGCACTGCACGCCGCGATGGGGCCGGACTGGCCGTCGTGGGCGCAGGAGATCTACGCCGACCTCGGCCTGCGGTTCGACGCCGACCGGGCGGCGCGCGTCGGCAAGGCCACCGCCGGCCTGCTGTCGGTGCGTCAGGACGCCGCGTTGCTGCTGCACGATCAGGGCCGCGGCGAGGACGAGGCGGCGGCGTTCCTGCAGCGCTGGCTGCTGGCCACCCCCGAACGGTCCCGGCAGATGCTCCGTTTCCTGACCTCGCCGCTGTGGCGGGCGTACATCTCCACCTACGTCGAGGGCTACCGGCTGCTGCAGACGTGGCTTGATGTCGCCGGGAACGACGACGACGCGAGGTTGCGCAGGTTCGGGCGGCTGCTCGATGAACCGCTCATCCCCGAGTCGTTGCGCGCCGAACTCGCGCGGTGAACCGGTGACCGCCCTCGACCGGGAGCGGGAAACCAGCCGCGTGGTGCGCAAACTACACTGATCGCCATGACGCAGAACCCTGATTCCGTGAATGCGCAGTCCCTGGCCGATCTCGATCCCGATGTGGCCGCCGCGATGGCCGGTGAGCTGAGCCGTCAGCGTGACACGCTGGAGATGATCGCGTCGGAGAACTTCGTCCCGCGCGCCGTGCTGCAGGCCCAGGGCAGCGTGCTGACCAACAAGTACGCCGAGGGCTACCCCGGACGTCGCTACTACGGCGGCTGCGAGCACGTCGACGTCGTCGAGGACATCGCCCGCAACCGGGCCAAGGAACTGTTCGGCGCCGATTTCGCCAACGTGCAGCCGCATTCGGGTGCGCAGGCCAACGCCGCTGTGCTGCAGGCCCTCATGGAGCCGGGCGAGACCATGCTCGGTCTCGACCTGGCCCACGGCGGACACCTCACCCACGGCATGCGCCTGAACTTCTCGGGCAAGCTGTACGAGAACGCCTTCTACGGTGTCAGCAAGGAAGACTTCCGCATCGACATGGACGAGGTGCGCAAGATCGCCCTCGACACCAAGCCGAAGGTGATCGTGGCCGGCTGGTCGGCCTACCCGCGGACTCTCGACTTCGCGGCGTTCCGCTCGATCGCCGACGAGGTGGGCGCCTACCTGTGGACCGACATGGCGCACTTCGCCGGGCTGGTCGCCGCGGGCCTGCACCCCTCACCTGTCCCGCATTCGGATGTGGTGTCCTCGACCGTCCACAAGACGCTCGGTGGCCCGCGCTCGGGCATCATCCTGGCCAAGCAGGAATGGGCCAAGAAGCTCAACTCGGCGGTGTTCCCCGGCCAGCAGGGCGGCCCGCTCATGCACGTGATCGCCGCCAAGGCCGTCGCCCTCAAGATCGCGGGCACCGAGGAGTTCGCCGACCGCCAGCGCCGCACCCTGTCGGGCGCCAAGATCCTCGCCGACCGGCTCACCGGTGAGGGTGTCGCCAAGGCCGGTGTCTCGGTCCTCACCGGCGGCACCGATGTGCATCTGGTGCTCGTCGACCTGCGCAACAGCGCCCTCGACGGCCAACAGGCCGAGGATCTGCTGCACGAGGTCGGCATCACCGTCAACCGCAACGCCGTCCCGTTCGACCCGCGTCCGCCGATGGTCACCTCGGGTCTGCGCATCGGCACCCCGGCATTGGCCACCCGCGGCTTCGGCGACGAACAGTTCACCGAGGTCGCCGACATCATCGGCACCGCGCTCGCCGCCGGCACAGGTGCCGACGTCGCCGCTCTGCGGGCCCGTGTCTCCCAGCTCGCCCTCGACTTCCCGTTGTACGACGGGCTCGAGGAGTGGGGCCTGATGAGCCGCATCTGATCGCGCTGGCACAGCGCAGGGGATTCGTCGCTTTACGGCGGTGTTCACTACTCTGCGTGGAATGAGTGGCCAGCATGAAACCAATGCACTATCCGACGACGACCTCGTTATCGCGTTGGAGAAGGCATTGCCCGAGATCGCCGAGGAACACCGGGCGGCCGCGCAGCCGTGGAACCCGCACGACTGGGTCCCGTGGGACGACGGCCGCAACTTCGGGTTCCTCGGCGGTACCGATTGGACCCCCGAGCAGGCCACGCTGTCGGACGAGGTGCGCGCAGGTGTGCTGGCGTTGCTGCTGCTCAAGGACAACCTGCCGTCCTATCACCGGATGCTCGCGGTCCACTTCCCGGCCTTCTCGCCCTGGCGTGATCTGGTCGGCGTGTGGACGGCCGAGGACAACCGGCACGCCATCGTGCTGCGCGACTACCTCGTGGTCACCCGCGCCATCGACCCCGTCGACGCGGAGGTGCGCCGCCGCATCCACGTCACCACCGGATACCGGCAGTACGAGGGTTCCGCCCTCGACGTGAGTCCGCTGGACGTGCTCGCCATCATGGCCGTGCACGAGTACCAATGCGCCGCCGTCGTGCGCAGGCTCGGCGAGGCCGTCACCGAGGACGTCCTGGGGCAGATCCTCACCAAGATCGCGGCCGACGACGGGCTGCAGGCCACGACCTTCGCCAAGTTCCTGAACGCGGGGATCGTCGCCGATCAGGAGGCCACGATCCTGGCCGTCGATCGGGCGCTGACCGGTATCGAGGCCATCGGCGCGGACGTCGCCGACTTCGACACCGAGCGGGCGCTCATTGCCGACTACGAGAACGAGGGCACCCGCGGCGCGGTGGCCGCGGCACTGGCCGGAGAACTCAAGCTCGAGTCGGTGCAGGAATTGGGCGAGAACGCCGAAGCGGCCCGCGGCCGCATCCTCGCGCTGGCCGCGCAGGCTCGGTGACACGGGCCCGAATCCTCGGGAACGACCACGTCGGCACGTAAGAATCCGTGGGACGACCGACGGTTGTCTTGGCCCTCACAATACGTGGCGTTAACGCGAAATTCACGCGAAGACAGCGTTTCTGGCGAGCCGAAAGGCCGTGCGGCGCGTACGTTGGCGGTTGACGGGCCGCGTGGAAGCGGTTCGTCCGGGAGGTTCGAACGTGGTCTGTACCAACAGCGCGAGAGGGCCGGCCCCGGTCCTCGGTCCGCTCGGCTCACGCCGGGTGTGACACCAGAACCGGCCGGTCGCCGCCAACTGGTTTGTGTGGGTGCCGCACAAACGTAGGAGCTTGACGTGACCACACGCACCTACGTCATCGACACTTCCGTGCTGCTGTCCGATCCCTGGGCAGTCACGCGATTCGCCGAGCATCATGTGGTTCTGCCGCTGGTCGTGATCAGCGAACTCGAAGGCAAACGCCACCATCACGAACTCGGCTGGTTCGCCCGCGAAGCACTGCGTCTGCTCGATGATCTCCGGCTCGAACACGGCCGCCTCGATCTGCCGATCCCGATCGGTGAGGACGGCGGAACGCTTCAGGTTGAGCTCAATCACACCGATCCCGCCGTCTTGCCCGCCGGATTCCGCACCGACTCCAACGATTCGAGGATCCTCGCATGTGCCCTGAACCTGCGGGCCGAGGGCAGCGATGTGACGCTGGTGTCCAAGGACACCCCGCTGCGCGTCAAGGCGGGTGCCGTCGGCCTCGACGCCGACGAGTACCACGCCCAGGATGTGGTGGTGTCGGGGTGGTCGGGGATGACCGAACTCGAGGTCGACTCCCACGTCATCGACACCCTGTTCGCCGAGGGCGTCGTCGACCTGGATGTGGCACGCGAGCTGCCCTGCCACACCGGTATCCGGTTGCTGGGCAACACCTCCAGCGCACTGGCCCGGGTAAACCCCGACAAGCAGGTGCAATTGGTGCGCGGTGACCGGGAAGCCTTTGGTCTGCACGGCCGTTCGGCCGAGCAGCGGGTCGCCCTCGACCTGCTGCTCGACGAGTCCGTCGGTATCGTCTCCCTCGGCGGCAAGGCCGGTACCGGAAAGTCCGCTCTCGCGCTGTGCGCGGGCCTGGAAGCGGTGCTCGAACGTCGCACCCAGCGTAAGGTTGTGGTCTTCCGTCCGCTGTATGCCGTTGGCGGACAACAGCTCGGCTACCTACCCGGCGGCGAGGCCGAGAAGATGGGGCCGTGGGCCCAGGCCGTCTTCGACACCCTGGAGGGCCTGGCCTCGCCCGAGGTGATCGAGGAGGTGCTCAGCCGAGGAATGCTGGAGGTGTTGCCGCTCACCCACATTCGCGGCCGGTCGCTGCACGACTCGTTCGTGATCGTCGACGAGGCGCAGTCGCTGGAACGCAATGTGCTGCTGACGGTGTTGTCGCGCCTGGGATCGGGCTCCCGGGTGGTGCTCACCCACGACGTCGCCCAGCGCGACAATCTGCGCGTCGGTCGCCACGACGGGGTGGCCGCGGTCATCGAGAAGCTCAAGGGCCATCCGCTGTTCGCGCACGTGACCCTCACGCGCAGTGAGCGTTCGCCGATTGCGGCGCTGGTCACCGACATGTTGGAGGAGTTCGCCCCCGGCGCCGGTCTGTGATGACCATTTCGCCGGTTGAGGTGTGAGGTCGCCCAGCGACCGAGCCTCGAAACCCGGTGAGACGACATTGTTCTCTCACGAGGTTTCGAGGCTCGTCGCTAGCGCTCCTCACACCTCAACCGGCGAGGGAATGACTCCTCGCACCTCAACCGGCAGAAGGAAGGGTTCGGGGCTCAGTCGGTGGTGGGGGTGTGCCGCAGGATGGTGACCGCGAAGTCGGGGTCGTGCAGGCGTTTGAGATCCCAGGTGTCGAAACGCTGGTCGACCGTCAGGCCCGCTTCGGTTGCCGCCGTGTCGAAGTCGGCGAGGGTCAGTTCCCGGTTGATGTGGAATCCCGTGGCGATGAATCCGTCCGGCTTCAGGTGGGCCGCCAGTCTGCGCAGCACCTCGGCCTCGGTGTCCGGGGCGATGAACACCATCACGTTGCCCGCGCACACGATCGCGTCGAACTTCTCGTGCAGGCCATGGGCGGGCAGATCGAGTTCGGACAGGTCGGCCACCCGATAGGCCGGCCCCGGATAGTCCTGCTCGGCGGCGGCGATCAGTTTCGGGTCGACGTCGACGCCCACCACGTCGTGGCCCACCGCGTGCAGGTAGCCCGACAGCCGCCCCGGTCCGCAGCCCGCGTCGAGAATGCGCGAGTGCCGGCCCACCATCGCGTCGACGAGGCGCGCCTCACCGGCGAGGTCGTCGCCGGCGGCGGCCATCGTCCGGAACCGCTCGATGTACCACTCACTGTGGCCGGGTTTGGTGTCGGTGATCCATCGCGGTTGCGCCATGCCTTTCAGCGTAGTGCCGCCCTCGCAAGGGGGTGTGCGGCACCGATCCGGGAGTATGGAACCCTTGGTTAGGGAAACCAAATTTTGCCAGGTCCGACGCCGGATAAGCACTGGTCCGTGACCATCGCGATATACATGGTGGGCATATTTCTGGCACACTGTCATGGTGCAGAAGTTGCTGATGTTGTTAATGAGATTCATGGGACTGATGGTGGTCGGTCTCGTCGCCGTCGTGCTCGGCGGTGCTGGTTCGGCCGCGGCGGCCCCCTCGGGTACGCCGTCCACGCCGTCGTCGCCGGTGCTCCCCAAGACCGGCATCCCCGAGCTTGACACCGTGCTCAACAACCTCGCCGGAAACTTCCTGGGCACCGGCCAGAACAAGATCGGGCCCAACCAGACCCGGCAGATGATCGTGGTCACGGCCGACAAGGCCTCCGACACCACCGGGCAGCTGACCGCTTTCCAGCGCGAGGACGACGGCACCTGGAAGCCCGTCTACGGGCCGATGACCGCCTACCTCGGGTCGCAGGGCATGGGTGAGCCCAAGGACAACGTGCCGCGCACACCGATGGGTACCTACGCCCTGGATCAGGCGTTCGGGCGCAAGGACAACCCGGGCACCAAGATGCCGTACTTCAAGGCGACCACCCAGGACTGGTGGGACTCCAACATGTCCTCGCCCACGTACAACAAGCATGTCCACCAGGCCGCGAGCCCCGGTGGGGACAGTGAGAATCTGTACAACTCGGGCCCGGTGTACGACTACGCGGTCAACATCGCACACAACCCGCAGCGCATTCCGGGTAAGGCATCGGCGATGTTCCTGCACGTCACCAACCACGCACCCACCGAGGGATGCGTCGCGATCGAAGAGGGCCCGATGCGCGACATCCTGCGCTGGCTCGACCCGGCGAAGAACCCGAAGATCGCGATCGGCGTGAACAAGGGCACGCCCACCGACGACAGTGCCAACACCCCGGGCACCGCGACCGGCAGCAGCGAGGGCAACGGGTTCGGTGACCTGGTGAACTTCCTGCTCTCCCTGATCCCCGGCAGCAGCTAGCCTCCGCACCCGAGAACACTCCCATCCGCAGGTGTTGCGGATGGGAGTGTTCTTGTGTCAGATCAGCGTTCGCGATCCAGGTTGGCCATCTTGAGCACGTCCAGACGCTTGTCGAGCTCTGCCTCGGAGAGGTCGTCGCCGATCAGGCCGCGGTCGATCACGGTCTGCCGGATCGTCTTGCCCTCCTTGAGAGCCTGCTTCGCGACGGCCGCGGCTTCCTCGTAACCGATGGCGCTGTTGAGCGGGGTGACGATCGACGGCGAGCTCTCGGCGAGGGTGCGCAGCCGGTCCTCGTGGGCCACCAGGCCGCTGATGCAGCGGTCGGCAAACAGCCGGGACACGTTGGTCAGCAACTTGATCGACTCCAGCACGTTGCGCGCCATCACCGGGATGTACACGTTCAGCTCGAAGGCGCCGTTGCCGCCGCCCCAGGTGACCGCGGCGTCGTTGCCGATGACCTGCGCCGCCACCTGCGTGACCGCCTCGGGCAGCACGGGATTGACCTTGCCCGGCATGATGGAACTGCCCGGCTGCAGGTCGGGGAGCGCGATCTCACCGAGACCGGTGAGCGGGCCCGAACCCATCCACCGCACATCGTTGGCGATCTTGGTCAGTGACACCGCCACCGTCTTGAGCTGACCGGACAGCTCGACGAGGCCGTCGCGTGCGGCCTGCGCCTCGAAGTTATCCTTGGCCAGCGACAATGCGTCCACGCCGGTCAGGTTCCGCAGGGCGGCAACCACTTTGGTGCCGAACCCGGCGGGGGCGTTGAGGCCGGTGCCGACGGCGGTGCCACCGATGGGCAGCTCGCCCACGCGCGGCAGGGTGGCGGTGATCCGCTCGATGCCCGCCTCGACCTGCCGGGTGTAGCCGGCGAACTCCTGACCCAGGGTCACCGGCACCGCGTCCATCAGGTGGGTGCGGCCGCTCTTGACCACCTCACGCCACTGCGTCGACTTCTCCAGCAGCGCCAGCCGCAGGTAGTCCAGGGCCGGAATGAGGTCGGTCACGGCGGCCTCGGTGGCCGCGACGTGAGTGGCGGTGGGGAAGGTGTCGTTGGACGACTGCGACATGTTGACGTGGTCGTTGGGGTGCACGTCGACGCCGTTGTTCTTGGCGATCGTCGCGATCACCTCGTTGGCGTTCATGTTCGACGAGGTGCCCGAGCCGGTCTGGAACACGTCGATGGGGAACTGGTCGTCGTGCTTGCCGTCGGCGATCTCGGTGGCGGCGGCGATGATCGCGTCGGCCTTCTCGGCATCGAGCAGCCCCAGATCCTTGTTGACCTGCGCGCACGCCGCCTTGAGCAGGCCCATCGCGCGGATCTGGGTGCGTTCGAGGGGGCGGAAGCTGATCGGGAAGTTCTCGACGGCCCGCTGGGTCTGAGCCCGCCACAGCGCGTCGATGGGGACCTTGACCTCACCCATGGTGTCGTGCTCGATGCGATACTGCGGTTCGGTCATGTGCGCTGGTCCTCCGTCACGCGGGTAGTTAGGTTGTCCTTACCCACGTTACTCTCCCGGAAAACACGACGGTGGTGGACCGGGAACCCGATCCACCACCGTCGATGTCTATGCCGGCGACCCGGCCGCCGCAGCGGCTAGCGCTCCCGTGAGCGGATACGCACACCGCCGAGCGGAACCGTCACGGCGCCACCGGGATCGGTGAAGAAGTCGTTGCCCTTGTCGTCGACGACGATGAACGCGGGGAAGTTTTCCACCTCGATCTTCCACACCGCCTCCATGCCGAGTTCGGGGTACTCGATGACCTCCTGGCTCTTGATGCAGTCCAGCGCCAGCCGGGCTGCGGGCCCGCCGATCGAGCCCAGGTAGAAGCCGCCGTGACCGTTGCATGCGTCGGTGACCTGCTTGGAGCGATTTCCCTTGGCCAGCATCACCATTGAGCCGCCCGCGGCCTGGAACTGCTCGACATAGCTGTCCATACGGCCGGCGGTGGTGGGGCCGAACGAACCCGATGCCATGCCCTCGGGGGTCTTGGCCGGACCCGCGTAGTAGACGGGATGGTCGCGCAGGTAGTCGGGCATCGGCTCACCCGCGTCGAGGCGTTCCTTGATCTTGGCGTGCGCGATGTCGCGGGCCACCACCAGCGGGCCGGTCAGCGACAGCCGGGTCTTGACCGGGTACTTGGTGAGTTCGGCGAGGATCTCGGACATTGGGCGGTTCAGGTCGATCTCGACCACCGCGCCGCCCTCGATCTCCTCCGAGACGCCGGCGTCCGGCATGTACTGCGCCGGATCGGTTTCCAGCTGCTCGAGGAACACACCGTCGGCGGTGATCTTGCCCAGCGCCTGCCTGTCGGCCGAGCACGATACCGCGATCGCCACCGGCAGCGAAGCGCCGTGCCGGGGCAGACGGATGGCGCGCACGTCGTGGCAGAAGTACTTGCCGCCGAACTGCGCGCCGATCCCGAACGACTGGGTCAGCTTGAAGATCTGCTCCTCGAGCTCGGTGTCGCGGAAGCCGTGCGCCGACATCGAGCCCTCGGTGGGCAGCGTGTCCAGATAATGTGCGGAGGCGTACTTCGCTGTCTTCAAAGCGAATTCGGCCGACGTGCCACCGATAACCACAGCCAGGTGATAGGGCGGGCAGGCCGCGGTACCGAGCGAGCGGATCTTCGCGTCGAGGTAGTCGAGAAGTTTGTTGGGGCTCAGGATGGCCTTGGTCTCCTGGAACAGGAACGACTTGTTGGCCGAGCCGCCGCCCTTGGCCATGAACAAGAACTTGTACTCCGGGCCCTTGGGCCCCTGCTCGGTGGCGTAGATCTCCACCTGCGCCGGCAGATTGGTTCCGGTGTTCTTCTCCTCATACATGGTCAGCGGTGCGTTCTGCGAATACCGCAGGTTGAGCGTGGTGTACGCGTCGTACACGCCTTTCGAGATCCACTCGCCGTCATCGACGCCGGTGAGCACGCCCTCGGACTTCTTGCCCATCACGATCGCGGTGCCCGTGTCCTGGCACATCGGCAGGACGCCGCCCGCGGAGATGTTGACGTTCTTGAGCAGGTCGAGCGCGACGAAACGGTCGTTGCCCGAGGCCTCCGGGTCGTCGATGATCTTGCGCAGCTGGGCCAGGTGGGCGGGCCGCAGGTAGTGGCTGATGTCGTGGATCGCGGCCTCGGTGAGCTTCTGCAGTGCCTCAGGGGCGACCTTGAGGAACGTGCGGCCGTCGGCCTCGAACGTCGACACCCCGTCCGTCGTGATCAGACGGTACGGGGTGTCGTCGGCGCCGATCGGCAGGAGATCGGAATAACGGAACTCGGGAGCTGGGGCTGTACTCACACGGCGAATCGTATAACCGCAGGCCGCTGACCTGCGACTATGATAAGCCTTGCCTAAGTTCCCCGCGCAGTGGCCGAACCGCGAAACCTTCCGACGGCTGGTTGAGGTTCGAGCTTGCGAGCCTCGAAACTTCCCGCTGGTTCGAGGCTCGTCGCTTACGCTCCTCGCACCTCAACCGGCGGTGGAGTCAGAGGTCGATGCGGGCGTACTCGCGCAGCTTGGCGGTGCGGTGCACGGCCTCGATGCGGCGGATGGTGCCCGACTTCGAGCGCATCACCAGTGACCGGGTGGTGGCGCCGGTGGGGCGGTAGGTGACGCCGCGCAGCATGTCGCCGTTGGTGACGCCGGTCGCGCAGAAGAAGGCGTTCTCGCCGGAGACGAGGATGTCGTTGGTGAGTACCTTGTTCAGGTCGTGACCGGCGTCGAGGGCCTTCTGCCGTTCGGCGTCGTCGCGCGGCCACAGCTTGCCCTGGATCTCGCCGCCCATGCACTTCATCGCGACGGCGGTGATGATGCCCTCGGGGGTGCCGCCCACGCCCATCAGCATGTCGACGGTGGAGTAGTCGCCGGCCGCGGCGATGGCGCCGGCCACGTCGCCGTCGGAGATGAGGCGGATCTTGGCGCCGGCGGCGCGGATCTCGCCGATCAGGTCGGCGTGCCGCGGACGGTCGAGCACCACCACGGTCAGGTCGCCCACCTCGATGCCCTTGGCGTTCGCGACCGACTTGATGTTCCACTCCACCGACGCGTCGATGTCGATGGCGCCCTTGGCCTCCGGGCCCACCGCGATCTTGTTCATGTAGAACACCGCCGACGGGTCGTACATGGTGCCGCGCTCGCTGACCGCGATCACGGCGATCGAGTTGGGGCGGCCCTCGGCCATCAGGGTGGTGCCGTCGATCGGGTCGACCGCCACATCGCAGTCGGGGCCGTCGCCGTTGCCCACCTCTTCGCCGTTGTAGAGCATCGGGGCCTCGTCCTTCTCGCCCTCGCCGATCACGACGACGCCGCGCATCGACACCGTCGAGAGCAGCTCACGCATCGCGTCGACGGCCGCGCCGTCACCGCCGTTCTTGTCGCCGCGGCCGACCCAGCGGCCGGCGGCCAGCGCCGCGGCCTCGGTGACCCGGACGAGTTCCATGGCCAGGTTGCGGTCGGGAGCCTGATGCGTTGAATCGGACATGGGAGTCGGCCTCCTAGGGCGTGCGGGGGAACCTGCTGGCACCGTGTGGTTCTCCCATCCTCGCACGTCACACGTGCCCGACGACACCGCGGGTAGGTCGCCGCGCCACGCCCGTGCGCGGCTCCCGGAGCGGTCGCGTATAGATTCTCCACCGTAGGTCACCGCACACAATCGGTCACCGTTCGTCGTCACCATCACAGACTTCTTACGAAGGAGAGCCCATGGCCTCGGTCACATTCGACGGCGCCACCTGCCTGTTCCGGGGTTCGGACGCGCCCGCGGTCGACGCGCTGGACCTGGAGATCGCCGACGGCGAGTTCCTGGTGCTCGTCGGTCCGTCGGGATGTGGCAAGTCGACGTCCCTGCGGATGCTGGCCGGGCTGGAGGACGTGTCGAGCGGGCGCATCCTCATCGGTGACAACGATGTGACGGGCCTGGATCCCAAGGACCGCGATATCGCGATGGTGTTCCAGAACTACGCGCTGTACCCGCACATGTCGGTCGCCGAGAACATGGGCTTCCCGCTGAAGATGGCCGGCGTGCCCAAGCCCGATATCCAGAAGAAGGTCGCCTCGGTCGCCGAGATGCTCGATCTGACGCCGTATCTGAACCGCAAGCCCAAGGCGCTCTCGGGCGGTCAGCGGCAGCGCGTGGCGATGGGCCGCTCGATCGTGCGGGAGCCGCAGGTGTTCTGCATGGACGAGCCGCTGTCGAACCTCGACGCCAAGCTCCGCGTCCAGACCCGCACCCAGATCGCGCAGCTGCAGCGGCGCCTGGAGGTCACCACCGTGTACGTCACCCACGATCAGGTGGAGGCGATGACGATGGGGGATCGGGTGGCGGTGCTCGACAAGGGCGTGCTGCAGCAGTGCGCCACGCCGCGCGACCTGTACGCCAAGCCCGACAACCTGTTCGTCGCCGGATTCATCGGCTCGCCGGCGATGAATCTGTTCACCGTGCCGGTGGGTCTGAGTGGCATCGAACTCGGCGGGATCTCCATCCCGCCGCCGTCGTCGGCCAACCTCGACGCCGACGAGGTGGTGGTGGGTATCCGGCCCGAGGACCTGGCCATCGTCGACGGGCGGTCGGTGCCGCAGTCGCTGCCGGTGGACGTCGACGTCGTGGAGGAACTAGGCTCCGACGCGTTCCTGTACGGAAGTACCGAACTGTTCGGTGCGCAGGCATCGCTGGTGGCGCGGGCCGATTGGCGTTATCCGCCACACAAGGGCGACCGCTTGAACCTCGCCGTCGACGTGTCCCGGGTGCATCTGTTCTCGACGATCACGGGTAAGCGGTTGTAAGCCACGTCACCTTGCGGATGTGATACTTTGCCTGAGCTTGGTGTGACCCGCGACCCACGTGTCATGTCGTGTGTGCGGCGAAAATTCTCGACCAGACCTGTGAACAGGAGAACTATGGGTACCAGGACCCGGTTTGGCCGCGGCGGTATGTTCGCCGTTGCGCTTTCGGTGGCATCAGCACTTGTGCTCTCGGCCTGCTCCGACGACGGCGACAGCGCCGACGATTCGGCCGGCAAGAACCTCGACGGCCGCGGCGCCATCTCGTTCGCCATGGGCAAGAACGACCTCGACCTCATCCGGCCGGTCGTCGCCTCGTGGAACAAGGCCCACGCCGACGAGCAGGTCAAGCTCGTCGAGCTCCCTGGTGAGGCCGACGACCAGCGCTCACGCCTCGTCCAGTCCCTACAGGCCAAGAACAGCGAGTTCGACGTGATGGCGCTCGACGTCACCTGGACCGCGGAGTTCGCCGCCAACGGCTGGCTGGAACCGCTCACCGGCGACCTGGCCATCGACACCGCCGGGCTGCTGCCGGCGACCGTCGAGAGTGCCACCTACCGCGATGTCCTCTACGCGGGCCCGCAGAACACCAACGCGCAGCTCCTCTACTACCGCAAGGACATCGTGGGCAACAAGGCCCCGGAGAACTGGGCGGCGCTCACCGAGAGCTGCGCCAAGGCCAAGGCCAAGAAGGTCGATTGCCTGGTCACCCAGCTCAAGCAGTACGAGGGTCTGACCGTCAACGCCAGCCAGTTCATCCATTCGTGGGGTGGCCAGGTCGTGGGCTCCGACGGCAAGACCCCCGAGGTCAACTCCACCAAGGCGAAGGAGGGTCTGTCGGCTCTCGTCGACGCCTACAAGAAGGGCCTGATCCCCAAGAAGGCCACCGGTTTCACCGAGGAGGAGACCAACCTGTCCTTCGTCGGCGGTGAGTCGGCCTACGCCTACAACTGGCCGTACATGTACACCAACGCCGGCGATGCCGAGTCGAAAGTGAAGGGCAAGTTCGGTGTCGCGGCCATCGTCGGACCCGACGGTGCCGGCGCCTCGACGCTCGGCGGTTACAACGACGGGATCAACGTCTACTCCAAGCACAAGGCCACCGCGCTGGACTTCATCAAGTACATCCAGAGCGCGGAGAACCAGAAGTCGTTCGCCAAGGCCTCGTTCCCGCCGGTGCTGGCCTCGATCTACGACGACAAGGGGCTGGTCAAGGAGTTCCCGTACCTCCCGGCGCTCAAGGACGCACTGGAGAATGCCAAGCCGCGCCCGGTCACCCCGTACTACAACGGTGTGAGCAAGGCGATCCAGGACAACACCTACGCCGCGCTGAACGGATCCAAGACCGTCGATCAGGCCGCCGCCGACATCGACGCGGCGATCAAGGTCGCGACCAAGTGATTTCGCGGGTCCGGCCCCGTCGCGTCCGGTCTGACCGGACGTGATGGGGCCGCTCACCAAACGCACTCAGGGCCGGGATCTCCGGGCGTTCTGGCTGCTGGCACCCACCATGGCGGTGCTGGCGGTGGTCATCGCCTACCCGGTCCTGCGTGCCGTTTACCTGTCGTTTCAGGACGACGCCGGCCTGAACGAGGAGACCGGCCGCTTCGAGTCCGGTGGCTTCGCCGGATTCCAGCACTACCTCATGTGGCTGACCGGCGACTGCGGGACCGGTGCCGGCAGTTGCCCCGACGGCAATCTCGGCAGTGACTTCTGGCAGGCGGTGGGGATCACCTTCTTCTTCGCCGTCGTCACCGTCGCCATCGAGGTGGTGCTCGGGTTGTGGATGGCCACGGTGATGAACCGCACCTTCGTGGGTCGTTCGCTGCTGCGGGCCAGCGTGCTCATCCCCTGGGCGATCCCGACCGCGGTCACCGCCAAGCTCTGGTTCTTCATCTTCGCCGAGAACGGCATCGCCAATAAGATGTTCGGCACCGACATCGCCTGGACCACCGACCCGTGGACGTCGCGGTTCGCGGTGATCATCGCGGACGTGTGGAAGACCACGCCGTTCATGGCGCTGCTGATTCTGGCCGGGCTGCAACTGATCCCGTCCGACGTATACGAAGCGGCCCGCGTCGACGGTGCGTCGAAGTGGAAACAGTTCGTGCACATCACCCTGCCGCTGGTGAAGCCGGCGCTCATGGTGGCGGTGCTGTTCCGGACTCTTGATGTGCTGCGCATGTACGATCTGCCGGCGATCCTAACCAGTACCAGCGGTGCGAGCCCGACTGCCACCGTGTCGATCCTGGTGGTCGATGAGATGCGCAGCGGCAATTTCAACAGTGCCTCGGCATTGTCGACGATGGTCTTCCTGATGATCTTCGCGGTCGCGTTCATCATGGTGAAGTTCTTGGGCGCCAACGTGGTTCGCACGCAGGAAGAGCAGCGAAAGGGAGTCCGGTGACGACCGCAACGCCGGTACGCATGGCGTCGAGCGTGCAGACACGTAACCGGCGCAAGATCTTTCAGGCAATCCGCACCTACGGCGGCGTGCTGCTGATCCTGGTGTGGGGGCTGGCGCCGTTCTACTGGATGGTCATCACCGCCTTCCGGGACGTCAAACACACCTTCGACACCACATGGTGGCCCACCCATGTCACCTTCCAGAATTTCCGGGACGCCCTGTCGACGGAGAAGAGCAACGACTTCCTCGCCGCCATCGTCAACAGCCTGCTGATCGGTGCCGTCACCACCGCGGTGGCATTGATCCTGGGCATCTTCGCCTCGTACGCGCTGGCCCGTGTCGCGTTCCGCGGCAAGTACATCGTCAGCGGCATCATCCTGGCGGCGTCGATGTTTCCGGGCGTGGCCCTGATCACGCCGATGTTCCAGCTGTTCGGTGACCTGAACTGGATCGGTAGCTATCAGGCGCTGATCATCCCGAACATCTCGTTCGTGCTGCCGCTGACGGTATACACACTCACCTCGTTCATGAACGACATGCCGTGGGAACTGGAAGAGGCCGCCCGAATCGACGGCGCGACCCGGACTCAGGCCTTCCGGCTGATCGTGCTGCCGTTGGCCGCGCCGGCCCTGTTCACCACGGCCATCCTCGCGTTCATCGCCACCTGGAACGAGTTCATGCTCTCCAGTCAGCTGTCGACGCAGGATACCGAACCGGTGACCGTGGCCATCGCCCGATTTTCGGGAGAGAACTCGTTCACCCAGCCATACACCACGATCATGGCCGCGGGCGCGATCGTGACGGTCCCGCTGGTGATCATGGTGCTGCTGTTCCAGCGGCGCATCGTCTCGGGTCTGACCGCGGGCGGCGTGAAGTCGTGATTTCGGTGTGAGCTACAGGCCGGTTTATGTTGGTCGTCATGGCCACCGGTAAACCACGGATCCTGCAGGACGGGCGGGACATGATCTGGACCGTCCTCGCGCTGCTCGGGGTGTGCATCTTCGTGCTGTTCGCGTCGGGTAACTGGACGTTCGGCCTCAAGGCCGGCAACGGTGACGACAAGGTGCCCGCATTCGACGTGTCGGCCGCGCTCGTCGCCGACGCCCGGTCGATGCCGTTCCCGATCCGCCGTCCGGCAACCCCCGACGGCTGGAAGCCCAATTCGGGATCGACGCAGATGGTCGGTGGCAGCGTGGCGAGCAACGTCGGCTGGGTCAGCAAAAAGGGCTCGTACGTCCAGCTGACGCAGACCAGTGCCCCCGAGGACGAGCTGGTCGCCTTCCTCGGCGGTTTCGACGCGATGGGCGCGGGCAAGCGCGACGCGGGCGGCCACTCATGGGTGGTCTACGACGGTGAGGACAAGAACAAGTTCTGGATCACCGACCTCGGTGACGTCCGCATCGGCGTCCGCTCGAAGGGTCTCGACGCCGACATCGAAAAAATCGCGGTGGGCGTCGTAACGCAGGAGCCGCTGCCCAAGCCGGCCGGCTAGTTGGTGGGCGGGATTGGGTAACGCAGGAGCCGCTGCCCAAGCCGGCCGGCTAGTTGGTGGGCGGGATTGGGTAACGCAGGAGCCGCTGCCCGAGCCCGCCGGCTAGTCCTCGGTATTGAGGGCCTTTTCGATGCGGTCGCGGGCACCGGCGAGGTGTTCTTCGCAGCGGGCCGCCAGTGCTTCGCCCCGTTCCCACAGGGCCAGTGAGGCATCGAGGTCGAGTCCGCCGCGTTCGAGCAGCGTGACCACCTCGACCAGTTCGTCGCGGGCCGCTTCGTAGCCGAGTTCGGCCACCGGCTGTCGTTCGTCCTTGGTCACTGCTCTTCCTTAGCTTCAACGGCGGCTGTGTCGATGACTGCCGGGGCGGAGCCGTCGGCGACCCGGATCCGGATTCTCGCGCCCGCGGGCAGGTCGTCCACCGAAGACACCGCGTGCGGGTCGTCGATGTCGAGTCGCTGCACCACCGCGTAGCCGCGGGCCAGGGTCTGTGCGGGGCCGAGCGTACTCAGCCGGGCCGACAGGTGTTCGATGCGGCGCTGTTCACCGTCGACGGCCCGGGTGATGTCGCGGCGCAGCGCCGACCGCATGCGGGTGATGTCGTCGGCGCGGGCATCGATCATGGTGAGCGGTCTGGCGAGCACCGGCCGGGCGCGGAGCCCGGCCAGGCCGCGTTCCTCGCGGTGCACCCAGTTGCGCAGGGCGTGGGCGCTGCGGCGGCGCAGTTCGGCGATCGCGGTGAGTTCGGCGGACACGTCGGGCACCGCGCGTTTGGCGGCGTCGGTGGGGGTGGCGGCGCGCACGTCGGCCACATGGTCGAGCAGCGGGCTGTCGGGTTCGTGGCCGATGGCGCTGATCACCGGGGTGCGGCACGCGGACACCGCCCGCAGCAGGGTTTCGTCGGAGAAGGGGAGCAGGTCTTCGACGCTGCCGCCGCCGCGGGCGATGATGATCACCTCGACGTGTTCGGCGGCGTCGAGTTCGGCGAGCAGCGGCAGGATGCTCGGCACCGCCGCCGGACCCTGCACGGTGGCGTCGCGGATCTCAAACCGCACCGACGACCAGCGGGCGGTGGCCACGGCCACCACGTCGCGCTGGGCGGCGGAGGCCCGGCCGGAGATGAGACCGACGGCCTTGGGCAGGAACGGCAGCGGCCGCTTGAGCCGCGGGTCGAACAGACCCTCGGCGGACAGTAGTTGCCGCAGCCGCTCGATGCGGGCGAGGAGTTCACCGATGCCGACGGGCCGGATGTCGCTGACCCGGAGCGACAGCGTGGCCCGCCCGGTGTAGAAGGTGGGACGTCCCAGCATCACCACCCGGCTGCCCTCGCTGAGCGGGACAGGGGAGCGGTCGAGCAGGTCGGGACTGCACGTGACCTGCACCGACATGTCGGCCGCGGGGTCGCGCAGGGTGATGAACGCGACGCGGCTGCGCGGGCGCCGGCTGATCTGGGTGATCTGTCCCTCCACCCAGATCTGGCCGAGTCTGTGCACCCAGTCGGCGATCTTGGTGTTGACGGTGCGTACCGGCCACGGATCGTCGGGGGTGTTGGCCGCGCGTTCGGTGCCGCCGCCCGCGGAGGTGTAGACCCCGCCGGTCACGTGGTCGAGTGCCGCTTCTGCTGCGCCGTGATCCGGTTCTCGATCATCGTGACGAACGGTGCCCGACCCTTGGTGGCCCGCTCGTACTCCAGCAGGGTGGCCAGGTCGTCGGCGTCGACGGACCGCAGTTTGGCGCGGAGCTGGGCCAGCGTCAGGCGGTTGTATTCGATGTACTCGACGATCTCGGGCACCGGTCCGTCGGAGGCTTCGGAGGCCGCCCCGTTCGTGGTGGCCTGGACGACGGCGTCGGGGGCCGAGCTGTACAGCGCGAACCGTCCGCCGGCAGCGCGTGCCGCAGGCGCGTCGTCGTCGGCGGGCTCGGATTCGGGTTCGGGGTCGCTGACCTGCGTCGCAGCGGCGGCAGCGGGTTCGCCGCCCGGCGGCTCCGGCTGGTCGTCGAGGGCATCGGCACCCGGCTGTTCGGCGGGGACGAGGGACAGCTCGGGATCGTCATCCTCGTCGAAGCGTGCCCAGGACGGTTCCTCGCTGGGCCGGTCAAACATCAGCTCGAGGGCGAGATCGCCCTTGATGGCCAGACCGGCCACTCCCTGCTGCAGACGCATGCCGAACTGGAGGGCCTCGCTGAGAGCGGTCATCGGCAGCGTGACGACCAGGGTGGGCAGCTTCTGCGTCTCCTCCAGGGCGGTGACGATCAGACCTGCGGCGATGCGGACGGAATAGGGTGCGCGGACCATGTCACAACTCTGCCATTCCTGCCGGAGGCAATCCAACACGTACCCTTGATGGCGTGGCTGATTCCAAACGTGTCCTGCTGGCCGAACCGCGAGGGTACTGCGCGGGTGTCGACCGTGCGGTGGAGACGGTGGAACGTGCCCTCGACAAATACGGCGCCCCCGTCTACGTGCGCAAGGAGATCGTGCATAACCGGCATGTCGTCGAAACGCTGACCGAGCGTGGCGCCGTGTTCGTCGGCGAGACCGATGATGTGCCCGAGGGCGCGATCGTCGTGTTCTCGGCGCACGGTGTGTCGCCGGAGGTCCACAAGACGGCCGCCGAACGCAACCTCAAGACCATCGACGCCACCTGTCCGCTGGTCACCAAGGTGCATCAGGAGGCCAAACGCTTCGCCCGCGACGACTACGACATCCTGCTCATCGGCCACGAGGGCCACGAGGAGGTGGAAGGCACCGCCGGTGAGGCGCCCGAGCATATCCAGCTCGTCGACGGCCCGTCCAGCGTCGAGAATGTGTCGGTACGCGACGAGTCGAAGGTGATCTGGCTGTCGCAGACCACCCTGTCGGTGGACGAGACGATGGCGACGGTCGACCGGCTGCGTGAGCGTTTCCCCCTGCTGGCCGACCCGCCGAGCGACGACATCTGCTACGCCACCCAGAACCGTCAGGTGGCGGTGAAGGCGATGGCCCCGCAGTGCGAGCTCGTGATCGTGGTGGGCTCCAAGAACTCGTCCAACTCGGTGCGCCTCGTCGAGGTGGCGCTGCAGAACGGCGCCGGCGCCGCCTACCTCGTGGATTACGCCCGCGAGATCGACCCGGCCTGGCTCGACGGTGTCACCACCGTCGGTGTCACCTCTGGCGCGTCGGTCCCGGAGGTCCTGGTGCGCGGCGTCGTCGAGCTGCTCGCCGAGCACGGCTTCGGCGACGTCTCGACCGTCAACACTGCCGAGGAGACCCTCACCTTCGCCCTG
Source organism: Gordonia amarae NBRC 15530 (assembly GCF_000241345.1). GTDB lineage: Bacteria > Actinomycetota > Actinomycetes > Mycobacteriales > Mycobacteriaceae > Gordonia > Gordonia amarae. The sequence continues at coordinate 89,278 of NZ_BAED01000033.1, read as the reverse complement.
CCGCGTGAGCTCCGTCCGGCCCGCACCGCCCGTAAGTAACTTTCGGCGCGGATAGTTCGGCGCACCAACAGTTTTCGTCACAAGTGCCGATGCCCACCGGGGTGACCCGGTGGGCATCGGCATGTGAGGCTGAGCTCAGGACTTCTCGGACGGTTCTGCGGTTTCCAGATCCACGTGCTTGGTCTCCGGCCCCCAGGTGGCGCCGAACAGGATCAGCAGTGCGCCGATGACCAGCAGGACGGCGCCGGTGTCGTTGAACGGCATGATGTGCTCGAGGCCGGCCTGATAGAAGGCGTAGAACGACGGGATGATCACGGCCAGGCTGTAGGCGAGCCCGTATCCGGATGCGCGGACGCTGGTGGGGAAGCGCTCGTTGATGTAGGCGGGGAGCACGGCCCACGGGGCGATGACCACGATCACGAGGGCGATGCTCACGATGATGGAGATGGCGAGGTTGTCGGTCCGCACCACGATCAGGAACAGCAGGGTGCCCGCGATGGCCATGATGATCGCCGATCCGATGAGGAACCGGCGCCGGCCGATCCGCTGGCTGAAGACCGCCGCCGCGATCTCGACACACGCCAGGGACAGATAGGCGACCACCAGGATCACCGTCACGGTCCGGCTCGACATGCCGACGCCGTCCTTGCCGAGCAGCAGAGGCAGCGATGCGGCGACCGGTTGCAGCGACAACCAGAATCCGTTCATCAGGACGAACACCTGGATGAGGCGAATCATGTTGTCGCGCTCCATGAGTTCACGCAGGGGTGAACGCTTGGCCGTGCCGCTGTCCTGAACGGCGGTCTCGAACACCTCGGACTCTTCCACCGACTTGTAGAAGTAGACGACCGACCCGAACGACAGGAGGGCGCCGATGATGAACGGGACACGCCAGCCCCACTGCGCGTAGGTGGAGTCCGGTCCGTCCGACGACATTCCCAGCAGCAGGAACAGGGTGATGATGGAGACGGTCGCGTAGGCGAGCGGGAAGCCGGTGTTGATGATGCCGCTGTAGAGGCCGCGCTTGTGGGGCGGTGCCGCCTCCATCGCCAGCGGGTTGGCACCGGTGTACTCACCTCCGAGGAAGACGCCGGCCAGCAGGCGGAGCAGGACGAACAGGACCACGCTGGCCATGCCGAGTTGCTGGTAGCCGGGCAGGCAGGCGATGAGCAAGGTGACCGCACCGGCACCGGTCATGGCCAGCATCGTGGTGCGCTTGCGGCCCATCGTGTCGGCGATCCAGCCGAAGATCGCCGCGCCGATCGGGCGGCCGATCAGTGTCGCCGCGAACATCGCGCCGCTGACGATGGCGACGGTGCTGGTGCCCATATCGTCGGAGACGAAGTAGTCCATCGCGGGCGCCAGCACCACGATCGGCAGGTAGATGTCGAACAGGTCGACGAAGAAGCCGAGCCAGGCGCCGAGGAGTGCTCGGCGTGCCCGTTTCGGGTCGTACGCCGGCGCCGCGTCCGTGGCTGCCGGGACGTCCGCCGGAGTGGGTGTGGGCGTAGGAGTGGAGCCGGCGAGGTCGCCGGGCTCTCCGTCCGGACTCGCCGGGAGGCCGGTCCGAGGTCTGGTTGTCGTCATCTGCGGTGCCTTCTGTCGGGAAGAGGCATCCAGCACGTGTGCGGGTGGTTCCGGGTCAGGTCCGGTGGTCTTTCGGACCAGAGGATCAGATACCGACGTCGATTTTTCTTTTGTGGCCCGACGTTGCCCCGGATGGGGGAGGGGGAGATGTCGGGTGCGGGGGCCTGAGCGACGGTGCTTCAGGTGATCGACGGACGTGCGCGGATGCGATGGCACTTCCTATGGTGTGACGGCAAACACATAAAGTCAAGACACTGACGTCGCTTTTTTCTTCTTGGGACTTCAGTCCCGGTCGGAGAGGGTGTCCGTCCCGGGTGCGGTTCCGGCGAAAAACGTCTGGTGCCACGCCCGGGCCACGATCCGGGCGGCGCTGTCGACGTCGACCTCGGTCTTGTGACGCCGCTCCTGCGCGTACCAGACGTATGCCGACTGCTCGACCATGCAGGCCATCGCCTCGGTGGCCACGCGTGCGTCGGCTCCGTCGACCTCGGTGATGCCGTGCACGGCCGCGAGGGCTTTGACGAACCTGTCGATGTGGCGGACCCGCATGTCCCACCAGATGTCCTGGAATCGCTCCTCGACGTGCGCCGCCTGGATGAAGGCGCGCATGACATCCCGGTTCTCCTGATAGAGCGTGAGATATCCGCGGTTGGACTCCAGGAGTGTCCGGTAGGGGTTGGTGGCGAAATCCTGACGGTGGGACGCGCTGGCCTCGTACAGCTTCTCGTGGAGATCGGAGATCACCTGGGCGAACAGGTCTTCTTTGTTCTTGAAGTAGCGGTACAGGCCGCCCATGGAGATGTCAGCCTCGGTGGCGACGTCGCTCATCCGCGCATCCACATAGCCCACCCGGGCGAATACCGCCCGGCCTGAATTGACCAGGTGCTCGCGGGTGCGGCGACCCTTGTCCGTCGTGGGCTTTGCTGACACGCGTCGTTCCTTCGTTCCGGAGACCGGTGGTCTCTGTGCTTCCTAACGGATCGTCGCACGAGCACCGGGAAAAGTCGGTGATCGAAACCAAAACAAAAAAGCGACGTCACTCTCTTGACTTGTCGAATGAAGTGGATCACACTCAAATGCATGAGCCAGGTAACAGCCGCCGACACCGGCATCTATCGCGCCGTCGATCCGGCCACCGCGGAGCAGTACCGCAGCCAGGGTTGGTGGACCGGCGAGCAACTGATCGATCGTTTCCAGCGATTCGTCGCCGAGGACCCGGACCGGGTCTCGGTCGTCGATGACGCCGGAGCCTCGCTGACCCGGCGCCGGCTGTGGGATCAGGGCGCCGAGCTGTCCACCGAACTCCGGGCCGGTGGCATCGGCCGCGGGGACGTCGTGCTGATCTATCTGCCCAACACCGTTGCCTGGCAGATCGCCTTCGTCGCCACGCTGCAGCTCGGTGCCATCCCGGCCACGTTGCCCGTGTCCTCCGACGAGGCGACGGTCGAGCATGTGGTCAACCTGATCGGGGCACGAATGATCGTGGCTCCCAAGGAGTTTCATGGTCGCTCGATGGCGGACCGGGCGCATCGCGTGATGGTGGCGACCGGCCGTGTGGCCACCGTGCTCACCTTCGACGCCGACGGCACCCACGAGTTGTCCGAGATTGCCGGGGAACCCTTCGCGCCGATCATGCCACCGGCTGTCGACCACCTGATGTTCACCTCGAGCACAACGGGCATGCCCAAAGCTGTCATGCACACCTCGGACACCCTCGGCGCGGTCAACATCGCGTTCGCCCAGCGCTTCGGGATCGACGAGAACACCCCCATCTTCATGCCGTCGCCGCTGGGTCACAGCGTGGGCGCGTGGCACGGTGGCCGGTTCTCGCTGTTCACCGGTGCCCCGCTCATCCTGCAGGGCGACTGGGATCCCGTTCGGGCGCTGGAGATCTGCGACGAACATCGCTGCGCTTTCATCGCCGCGGCCACACCTTTCCTCAAGGACATCGTCGACGCGCCCTGGCCGGAGGGAAAACCCAAGCTGTCGACCGTCCGCACCTTCCTGTGCGGCGGCGCACCGGTCCCGCCGAGCCTGCTGGAGGCGGCGGAAGTGCAGGCGCCCAACACCTTCGCGACGGTCCTGTGGGGCATGACCGAGGGCACCGGCACCACATGCGTTCCCGAGAGCAGCCGGGATCAGTTGGTGGGAACCGCAGGAATGCCGGTGCCCAACCTGGAATTGGCCATCAACGACCCCGACGACTCGGGGCAGGGCGAACTGATCATGCGCGGTGCGGGGGTCTTCGTCGGCTACTTCGGCCAGGACGACCTGTACCGGCAGCACCTCACCGGCGAAGGCTGGTTCCGCACCGGCGATCTCGCGCGCATCGGCGACGACGGCTACCTGCGCCTCACCGGCCGGCTCAAGGACATGATCATCCGTGGCGGGGTCAATATCTCGCCCGTGCCCATCGAGGACATGATCGCGGCTTATCCCAATGTCCGGCGTGTCGCGGTGGTCGGCCGGCCCGACGAGCGGCTCGGCGAACGGATCTGCGCGGTGGTGGTCCCGGCCGAAACCCCGTTCACCCTCGAAGAACTCAACGCCTGGCTGCGCGATCAGGGGCTGTCCGATCGCAAACTGCCCGAATCCCTGGTCGTCGTGGAGCAGATGCCGGTGACCGCCGCGGGCAAGATCCGCAAGAACGACCTCCGCCGCAACCTCGAGGAGCAGCAATGAGCACAGCCACGATCGGTGACATCGACGTCAGCTACACCGAGGCCGGTCCGCAGGATGCGGTGCCGGTGGTGCTGATCCACGGCCTGGCCGAAGACGGTTCGAGCTGGGCCGGCACTCAGCAGGCACTGGCCGACCTGCACACCTTCGCCTACGACCTGCGCGGCCACGGCCGTTCGTCGGTGGGCGAGGGCGACGGCACGCTCACCCAACTCGGCAACGATCTGATCGCCTTCCTGGAGAAGATGACCGGGCCGGCCGTCGTGGTCGGCTTCTCGCTCGGCGGCACGATCGCGCTGTGGGCGGCCGCGCAACGGCCCGACCTCGTCACCGGCGCCGTGGTCCTGGGCACCTCATCGGTCGTCGGACGGTCGGCGACGGGTTTCTACGCGGGACGGATCGAGTTGGCGGGCGACACCTCGTCGCAGGAGTTCCGCGATGCGATCCGGGACGACACCGCGGCCGCGCTGGTCGACGGAGATCGCCTCGACGAGATCACCGCGAACCGCCTGACGGCCATCGGCGACGGTCGCGGATACGTCAACGCCGCCCGCGCGATGGCCGCGCTCAACGCCGATCCGCTCACCCCGAGCCTGACGAACATCACCGTCCACGTCACCGTCGTCGGCGCCGCCGACGACACGTTCTGCCCATACAAGGCGGCGCAGATCGTGCTCGGCGCGCTGCCCGATGCCGACTACATCGAGATCCCTCGCGCCGGTCACCTGATGAACGTCGACAACCCCGACGCCGTCACCGACGCCCTGCGTCGCAGCATCACCGCTCTCCGTAGCACCACCACCGGAAGGAAAGAGTCATGAATCGTTGGGGACTGTCCATGGGTGTGAGCCCACGGGAACCGCTGACCAATGTCACCGAACTGGCCCGCACCGCCGAGCGCAGCGGCTTCGAGGCGATGTGGTTCATCGACTTCCAGCTCGGGATGAAGGATGTTTACGCGGCCATGAACATCGCCGCCCTCGCCACCGAGAACATGCACATCGGCTCGGCCGTCACCAATCTGCTCACCCGTCACCCCACGGTCACCGCGAATGCGACCGCGGCACTGGACGAGCTGAGCAACGGGCACGCGATGCTCGGTCTCGGAGCCGGCTGGTCGGCCGTCTACGGCGCGGGATACACGCCGTCGAAGCTCGGTGACCTGTCCGCCGGCATCGACGAGTTCCGGCAACTGTTCACCGGCGAGGAACAGGAGCTGTACGGCACCAAGGTCCGGCTCGCCACCGCGCAACGCCAGATCCCGATCTACATGGCGGTGTCCCAGCCCGGACTGCTGCGGCTGTGCGGGCAGAAATGCGACGGCGCCGTGCTGATGGGCGCGGCCGACCCGGAGTTCGTGAACTGGCAGTTGGAGTTCATCTACGAAGGCCTGGAAAAGGCCGGACGCGACCGCAAGGATCTCACCATCGATCTCGTCGTCACGATGAGCGCCGACGACGACGAGGAGAAGGCCCTGTCCGATGTGCGTGCCTGGGCCACCAGCCAGGCCGCGACATTCGACGTGTGGAAGCGGATGCCCCCGGCGTGGGAGCGGTTCCGGCCCGAGTTCGCCGCCGCCAACTCCTCGTACCACCTCGTCGATCACCTGTCCCGGCACGCCGGGCACAAGCAGGTCGTCAGCGACGAATTCGTGAAGTCGGTGGCGCTGGCCGGCACCGTCGACCACTGCGTGGCCCGGCTGAAGGAACTGTGCGAACTCGACATCGACCGGATCACTTTCGCCCTGCTCTCCGGCGGACGCCTGAAGAACATGGAGCAGATCGCCACCGAGATCATCCCCAAAGTCATCGCCTGAACGCCCTATCGCCTGAATCTCCCGAGGAGAACACCATGACCGACAACAAGGTGGCCTTCGTCACCGCAGCCGCGGGCGCCGGCATCGGCGCCGCCATCGCCGCACGCCTGGCCGCCGACGGATACGACGTCGTCGTCACCGACGCACACGAACGCCGGTGCAAGGAGGCAGCGGCGGCGCTGTCCGCACAGTACGGCCGGGAATTCCTGGGCCTCGCGGTGGACGTCACCGACGAGAACTCGATCATCGCGGCGACCGACACGGTGATGGCCGAGCGTGGCCGCATCGATGTGCTGGTGAACAACGCCGGCTGGTCGAAGATCGAGCCGGTTTCCGAGATGTCGCTGGCGACCTGGCAGAAATGCCTGGACGTGGATCTGACCGGAACCTTCCTCGGCATGAGGCACGTTCTGCCGCACATGATCTCCGCCGGCAGCGGGGCCATCGTCAACATCAGTTCCATCTCCGCGTTCGAGACCTCCACCGAACACGGCGCGGCCTATTCGGCGGCCAAGGCCGGGGTCCTGGCGCTGACCCGGGTGGCGGCCGCCGAGAACGGCAAGCACGGGATCCGGGTCAACGCCATCACGCCCGGCCTGATCTACAACGACTTCCTCCGCAAGATCTACCCCGACGAATTCTTCGACGGCTACGCGGAGAACCGTTCGCTGGTCGGGCGTATCGGCAGGCCCGAGGATGTGGCCGCCCTCACCGCGTTCCTCGCCTCCGACGAGGCCGGGTACATCACCGGCGAGGTCTACGGGGTCAGTGGCGGGGTGGCTCCCCATGCCTGACGATCTGACCCGGCTGTCCGTCGCGCAGCTCACGGCGGCCTACCGGAGTCGCGAACTCAGTCCGGTCGAGGTGACCCGCGCCTTCCTGGACCGGATCGACCAGGTCAACGGCGAGGTGCACTCGTATGTCACCGTCACCGGCGAACTCGCCCTGGAACAGGCCGCGGCCGCCGAGAGCCGCTATGCGGCAGACGAACCGGTGGGGCCGCTCGACGGTGTTCCGACGTCGGTGAAGGACGCGTTCCACATCGCCGGCACACCCGCCACCCTCGGGTCGGTGGTGTTCCGGGACCTGGTGTCCGTGCACGACTCGGGGGTGGTGCGGCGGCTGCGCAGCTCCGGCGCGGTGTTCCTCGGCAAGACCAACACCGCCGAATTCGGCCAGTCCGCGACCAGCGAGAATCTCCTCGGTCCCGACACCGGCAACCCGTGGGACCTCACCCGCACCCCGGGTGGTTCCAGCGGTGGTGCGGCGGCATCGGTGGCCGCCCGGCTGGCCGCGGTCGCGGTCGGGTCGGACGGGGGCGGATCGATCCGGATCCCGGCGGCCTTCTGCGGCATCTACGGATTCAAGCCGACGATCGGAACGGTGCCGGACGAGAAGGGCTTCCGCGGCATGACCGACTTCGTCACCGCCGGGCCGATGACCACCACTGTCGACGACGCGCGCACGCTCCTCGGTGTCCTCACCGACAGCTCCCCGCAGCGGACCCGGACCGGCAGGCTCCGCATCGGATACTGCGCCCACCCGGAAGGACGCCCGGTCGACCCGGGCGTGTCGGCGGGTGTGGAGAAGGTCGCGCAGGTGCTGGCCGCCCAGGGCCACGACGTGACCCCCGTCGACCCGCCCCTCGAGGGGTGGAACGACGTGTTCGGTCCGCTGGTCCTCGCCGATGAGCATCGCGAACGCGGCAACCTGCTGGCGTCGAACGCCGATCAGCTGACCCCGTACGCGCGGGCGGCGCTCCGGGCGGCCGCGGTGATGGATCCGGCGGACGTAGAACGGGCCGAAGCACTGCTGCCGCTCTACCGGCAGCGGATCGCCCGGATCTTCGACGACGTCGACCTGCTGCTGCTGCCGTCGAATGCCACTCCCGCGTTCCCGCTCGGGAAACGGCCGACGCATGTCGACAGCACAGCCGTCGATAAGCTTTGGGGTGCTTTCCCTTTCGCTGTCCCGTTCAATGTCGCGGGGGTGCCCGCGGCGACGGTCCCGTGCGGCCTGGCCGACGGACTGCCGGTGGGTGCCCAACTCGTCGGCCCGTCCGGGGCGGATGCGTTGATCCTCGATGTGTCGCAGGACGTCGAGGAAGCCCTCGGTCTCGATCCCTTCGTCGCGGCCGCCCGGTGGGCGCCCCGGTCGACCGCGGTGCCGGCACTATGACGGGGAACCGTCTCCGGGACGATCGGGGCCGGCGGTGACCGCACCGCTGGACGTTCACCGCGTCGGGGACATCGTGCGGCTCACACTCGCCACGCCCCGGCGAAAGAATGCACTGTCGCTGCAGGTTCTCGGCGCGCTGTCGGGGGCGCTCCGGGACCTCGGCACCGACATCGCGGGAGTGCTGCTCACCGGTGGCCCCGACATATTCAGCGCGGGAGCAGATTTCGCTGATCTGACCGGCACCGTGGCCGACATCGCCGTCGATGACGCCGTCGCCGACGTTGCCGACGCGATCGCCGCCGCGCCGGTGCCGGTCATCGCCGCGATCGAGGGTCCCTGCATGGGTGCGGCGGTGCACCTCGCCCTCACCTGCGATGCCCGCATCATCGGGGAGAGCGGCTACCTTCAGGTCCCGGCCGTGCGCCTGGGGCTGCTGTACAACCCCGAGGCGGTCCGCTGGCTGTCGGCGAACTATCCCCGGGACTCCGTTCGCCGCATGCTGGTGATCGGCGAACGGTTCGGGGCACAGGACGCCCAGCGGGCCGGACTCGTCTCCCGTGTCGTGCCCGCCGGTGAGGCGGCCACGCAAGCGGCGACGATGCTCGCCGCCCTGTCACCCGAGCATCGCCGGGCCACCGCGTACACACGCGCCCTGCTCCACGAGGCCGAGTCCGCGATACCGGACCCGGACGAGCGGTGGCAACGGCGCCGCCGTGAACTGCTCGACTCCCCGGCCCGGGCCCAGGCGGTGGCACAGGCCCGGCGTAAACACCTCCACCACAACCCTTCCGACGACTAGGACTTCATCATGGGCGACCCACTCGATCCCACCCGCTCCGACAATCCGCGCGACATGCTGGCGATCAGCACGCTGATCGGCCAGGAGGAGCGCGAGATCCAGCAGACCGTGCGACGTTTCGTGACAGACCGCGTGCTACCCGATATCGCCGACTGGTTCGATCAGGGCGTCTTTCCCCGGGAACTAGCCAAGGAGATGGGCTCTCTCGGGCTGCTCGGTATGCACCTGGACGGCTACGGGTGCGCGGGCACCAACGCCACGAGCTACGGACTGGCCTGTCTGGAACTGGAGGCCGGCGACTCCGGCTTCCGCAGCTTCGTTTCCGTGCAGGGATCACTGGCGATGTTCCCGATCCGCGCGTTCGGTTCCGAGGAACAGAAACAGGAATGGCTGCCGCGGATGGCCGCGGGCGAGGCCATCGGATGCTTCGGGCTGACCGAACCCGACTCGGGCTCGGACCCCGGCAGCATGCGGACCAACGCGCGCCGGGACGGTGGCGACTGGGTCCTCAACGGCACCAAGATGTGGATCACCAACGGCGGCATCGCCGATGTGGCCGTGGTCTGGGCGCGGACCGACGGCGGTGTCCGTGGGTTCGTCGTCCCCACGGACACACCGGGTTTCAGCGCCAACAATCTGCACAAGAAGATGTCGTTGCGCGCCTCGGTGACCTCCGAGCTGGTCCTGGACAATGTCCGGCTGCCCGAATCCGCCGTGCTGCCCGGTGTGTCGGGTCTGCGGGGTCCGCTGTCGTGCCTGAACGAGGCGCGGTTCGGTATCCTGTTCGGCGTCGTCGGCGCGGCCCGCGCCTGCTACGAGGCGGCGCTGGACTACAGCATCACGCGTCAGCAGTTCGGCAAACCGATCGCCGGTTTCCAGCTCGTGCAGCGCAAGCTTGTCGAGATGATGGTCAGCGTCAACCGCTCAGCCCTGGTCGCGATGCATCTGGGGCGGCTCAAGGACGCCGGGCAGCTGACCCCGGCGCAGGTCAGCTTCGGGAAGCTCGACAACGTCCGCCAGGCGATCGATGTCGCCCGCGAAGCCCGGAACAGTCTGGGGGCGAACGGGATCACACTGGAGTACCCCGTGATCCGGCACATGACCAACCTCGAATCGGTGTACACCTACGAGGGCACCAACGAGATCCACACACTGGCGCTGGGCCGCGCCATCACCGGAGAGGATGCCTACCGATGAGCATCGCACTGCCTGAGCTGAAGGGGGTGGACCTCGGCGAGTCCACCGCGACCATCGGCGACCGCGACATCATCCTGTATGCGCTCGCCCTCGGTGCGCCGTCGACACAACTCGACCTGGTCTATGAGCGGGAGCTGCGCGCACTGCCCACCTATGCGTGCGCGCTGGGCCTGTGGGCGGTCGAAGCGGCGGGACGGCTCGGCGCCTACGACCCCAAGCGCTCGCTGCACGCCTCGCAGCGGCTTGTCGTGCATCAACCGCTGCCGACCGACGGTACCGTCCAGATGACCGGCCAGATCGCCGCCGTCTACGACAAGGGCAAGGCGTCGATGGTCGAGATCGAGGTCAGCTCACCGTATTTCACCGCCTCCTACAGCATCTTCCTGCCCGGGACCGGCGGCTGGGGTGGCGACCGGGGACCATCGTCGTCGGCCGGAGAACGTCCGGCACTCACCGCCGCCACCGATTTCGCGACCGGCCCCGACCTGGCGGCGCTCTATCGACTGACCGGCGACCGGCATCCGATCCACATCGATCCGGTGGTCGCCGAGGCCAACGGATTTGCCCGGCCGATCCTGCACGGGCTGTGCACGGCGGGTATCGCGAGCCGGATCATCGCGCAGCAGCACGGTTTTCATCCGGCCGATCTCGTGGAACTTGAGGTACGCCTGGCCGCGCCGGTGCTGCCCGGTGACTGCCTGACCGTGTCGTCGGCGACCGACGGCGACATTGTCGTGTTCGAGACAACAGTCGGGGACTCGGCGGTGCTGACCGGCGGACGCGCGCGGTTCGCCTGACACGGCCGGCGGGTACCGGCTGCCGATCCGTCAGTATTCGTCGGGTCGCAGCCGGCGCACCCGCCGGTTCGGCGGGGCCAGCAGCAGCACCGCGACGACCAGCGCCGCGCCCACCGCCGCGCAGATCAGGGCACGGTCGCGGGGCGAGTGGTCCGGCTCCGCGATCGTCGGTGGCGCCGCGATCGGCATCGACCTGGGCTCGACCGGGCCGCCCGTGTACAGGCCGCCGCCGTCGGATTCGTCGGGAAGCACCGTGGTCAGCGCGGCCACCGGGTCGACGACGCCGTAGCCGACGGCCACGTCGTGTCCCGATCCGCTGCCGTGGGCGGTGCGCATGATGCGTTCGATCACCTGTGCCGCCGACAGCTGTGGGAAGCGGGAGCGCACCAGCGCCGCGGTACCGGCCACATATGGCGCCGCGAAGCTGGTGCCCTGGACGGGAATCGACCCGTCATCGGACCGGAAGGCACCGGCGAGGCCGCGGGTGGCGTTGGTGAGGCTGACGATGTCGGTGCCCGGTGCGGCCACGCCCACCCACGGTCCGTGGACGCTGAAGTCGGCGGGGGAGCCGTCGGTGGACTTCACCGCTCCCACGGTGAGCACGTACGGGCTGTACCAGGCGGGGCTGGCGACTGTGACCACCGACTTCCAGGCCGCGCGGTTGTCCCAGCCGTAGCCGGGGACCGGCGGCGCGGGATTCTGGGTCTGGCATTGCGAGGACGTCGACAGATTGCCGGCCGCCGCCACCACGACCACATCCTTGCGGTGGGCGTAGCGGACGGCCGCCCCGAGCGACCGGTCGTCGAACGTCTCCGAGGCGGGCACACACGCCACCTCCGAGATGTTGATGACGGTGGCGCCGAGGTCGACGGCTCGTACCACCGCCCGGGCGAGTGTGCTGACGGTGCCGTAGCCGGTGCTGACGGCGGCATCGTCGTCACCCTTCCGGACCGATGTCTTGGCCCGCGTGGGCGAGTACGCCCCGCTCGACTGCCGGATGGCGATGATGGTGGCTTCCGGTGCGACACCGGCGAATCCGTCGCCGGGATCGGGGGTTGCGGCGATGATCCCGGCCACCAGCGTCCCGTGCGCGTCGCAGTCGTCGAGACCTTTGCCCGACGAGACGTAGTCACCGCCGCCGATGACCTTGGTCAGCCGCTTGTTCGGGCTCACCCCGGTGTCGATGACCGCGACCTTCTGACCCGCGCCCCGTGAGAATTTCCATGCGGCAGGAAGATTCAGCAGCTTCTGGGCGGCCGGTGGTGAGGTCGGCCGGGCGGTGATCGGGCGGGCGCAGAGGGTGCGGCGCTGCGTCGGCTCGTTGGGCGCTATCGGTGTGGCCCTGGGCTGGACGCGCCGGTCCACCGTCGGCGGGTCGATGGCGGCCGCCGTCGCGGGTACGAATTGCGTTGTGGCCAGCAACAGTGCGGTGGTCAGCACGAGCCGGGCGACGGCACCCACGGTGCCGCTCACAGATTCCGCACCACCTGATACAGATCGAGAATCCACAGCAGGAGGGGAACGATGGTGGCGACCAGCGCGTACTCGCCGAGTTCCGCGCCTCGCCGCAGCACCGGCGAGAACTCGTGTCGCGGTGCGACGACACCGATCGCGGCGGCCGCGACGACGGTCACCAGCCCGGCCGTCACGACACCGCCGGGGTTCAGGCCGGTGGCGAACAGCACCGCGGCGAGCACCCCGAGCCAGGCGAGGGTGCCGGCGCCGATCAGTACTGCGGCCGGGGCCAGCCCGCCGTGTGAGCGGCCGCGCAGGCAGAGGACAGCACAGATCACCGCGGCCAGCAGCACGGTGACGGGAATGGGACCGGCCGTGGCCGGCGAATGCCACGACACGGATACCAGTGTCGCGGCAACGGTGACCAGCGCCGCGCCGGTGAGAATCCCCGTCAGATAGGCGTCGGCGAGAGCCGCCCGCCGTTCGAGGGTACCGGCGTCGGGCAGCGTCATAGCCCCCACCGCACCGATTCCTTCGATCGTCGGCGCCGGCTCGTGGTCGATGAGGTCGCCCACCCCGCCGGCCGTCGGGACCGGTGGGAGCGGGAGTTTGGCCAGGACGATGGTCAGCCGGGGAGCCAGGGCGATCACGGCCAGTCCGCAGGCGGCGGTCACCGCACCGGCGGATGCGGGCGCGGACTCGGTCAGCAACGCACCACCGCAGGCACTTCCGCCGATGACGCACGCCGTGGTGGCCGCTGAATGACACAACGCCCCGGCCCCGGTGACGCGATAGGACACCACCGCGGTCACCAGGGCCACCACGCAACCCGAACCGAGATCGGCCCTGCCCACCACGCCGGGGACGATCAGCATCCCGGTGGCCATCGCCTGCGGCAGCGCGGCGCAGAGCAGCGCCACCGAGGTGGCCGGGTCGTGGTGGATCCGGCTCACCACACCACCGGCGACGATCAGCACCGCACCGGCCGCGGCCGCCACGATCAGGGGCCAGGTGGTTCCGGGACCGTCGGCCACCAGCAGGGCGAGTGCGGTGAGCGTCGAAGCGGCGACGACGGCGACGTAGCCCGCGTGGCGCGCCGTCGTGGCCGACCACTGTGAGGTCTGTTCGTCGCTGAGCCGGGCGACTGCGTCGATCACGTCATCGAACAGCGGAGGTGCCGAACCGGATTGTGTGGACTGTAGTACCAGAAGTTCACCGTCGCGAACACCTGCGTCCGATAGCGAGAGGTGCGTGGCGAGGCCTTCACCACCGACCATCGACAGCGTCCACAGGTGCGGCCGCGCCGATGCGGACTCATCGTCGTCGCTCGCTGATCCCGCCCCGCGCAGCAGATCGTTGTCGCGAGAACGTATGTGTACCAACAGTTCCGGAATCAGAGTCGCGATCGGAACGCCGGCGGGCAGACCCACGTCGAACTGGGTGTTGCCACCCAGGACGGAGACCCGGACCAGTTCCGGTTCGGTGATGGATCCGGTATCCACCGGCGGAACAATGGCTTGGGACAACGCTGTTCCTTCCCCCCAGAAGCGCGGCTACGATGGCCGATTGGCGCCTATTGTGCACAATCGGAGCCCGCGAGGCCAAGCCCGGAATGCACAGGGCGGGGATGCAGCGGAGACGGGGGGAACTGTCGCATGGTGGTCACAACGGAGGGGTTTGTCCGGCGCAACCGGGTGTCGCCGCCACGGATGCCGGGCGGCGAGCTGACGTTGTCGCCGCCCCCGGAGGTTCCGCGCGCGGTGCCCGGCAACCTGCTGACCCGGCTGCTGCCGGTGGTGATGGTGGTGGCGGTCATCGGGATGGTCGGGCTGATGTTCGCGACGGGCGGCCGACAGATGATGAGCAACCCGCTGTTCCTGATGTTCCCGATGATGATGTTGATGTCGATGGTGGGCATGTTCGCCGCCGGGCGTTCGGGAAACGGCGGCAAACGTGCGGCCGAACTGAACGAGGAACGCAAGGACTACTTCCGGTACCTCGGCCAGCTGCGGAATCAGGTCCGCGACAGTGCGCGCGAGCAGCGGGAGGCACTGGCCTGGAGTCACCCGGACCCGGCCACCGCACCGGACATCATCGGCACCCGCCGGATGTGGGAACGGCGTTCGGGGGACAATGATTTCGCCCATGTACGGGTGGGCGTCGGCGCACATCGGCTGGCGCTGCGACTGATGCCCCCCGAGGTGGGACCGATCGAGGATCTGGAACCGGTGTCGATGGTGGCGTTGCGCAGGTTCGTGCGCACCCACTCGGTGGTGCACGGCATGCCGACTGCGATCTCGCTGCGCGGCTTTCCGGCGGTGGCCGTCGGCGGACCGCCGCAGCAATCGCGGGCTCTGGTGCGCGCCATGCTGATCAGCCTCGCCGTGGCACACGCCCCCGATCAGCTGCGGATCGCCGTGGTCACCGCCGAACCGTCCGGACCGGAGTGGGACTGGGCCAAATGGCTACCGCATGTGGGACACCCGTCGCATGCCGACGCGCTGGGTGCGGTGCGGATGATCTATCCGGATCTGGCCGCACTGGAGGAGTCCCTCGCCGACGAACTGCGCGACCGGTCCCGGTTCTCGCGGTCGGCGCCTGCGGTGGCCGGGCAGGTGCATCTGGTGGTGGTGATCGACGACGGCAGGGTCACCGGCGAGGAACGCATCGCCGACGATTCCGGTGTCGACGGCGTCAGCGTCATCGACATCTCTCGCACCCCTACGGAACTGGCTGTGCGACGCGGACTTCACCTCAAGGTGGCCGGTGGCCGGATCTCGGCGCGCAGCAGCGCCGGGGTGGAGGAGTTCGCCGACATGGACACCCTGTCGGTGGCCCAGGCGCAGGCGGCCGCCCGACGGCTGGCCCGGTACCGGCTGACCACCGCGGCGTCCCTGGTGTCCCTCGAATCCGATGCCGTGGCAACCGATCCGGGTCTGACGGCGCTCCTGGGCATCCGCGACGCCGGTGCCTTCGACCCGGCCGTGGCGTGGCGGACGCGGTCGGGCCGCGACCGTCTGCGTGTTCCGGTCGGCTGGACGCCCACGGGTGCCCGGGTGGAACTGGATATCAAGGAGAGCGCCCACGGTGGGATGGGGCCGCACGGATTATGCGTGGGCGCAACGGGATCGGGAAAGTCGGAGTTTCTGCGGACCCTGGTCCTGGCCCTGATCGCCACCCACTCGCCGACCGAACTCAACCTGGTGCTCGTCGACTTCAAAGGCGGTGCCACCTTCCTCGGGCTCGAACGCGCCCGGCATGTCGCGGCGGTGATCACCAACCTCGAGCAGGAACTCGCGATGGTCGACCGGATGAAGGACGCACTGTCGGGGGAGATGAACCGCAGGCAGGAGATCCTGCGGGCGGCGGGCAACTTCGCGAACGTCGGCGACTACGAGCGGGCCCGGCTGGCCGGCGCGGATCTGGCCCCGCTGCCCGCGTTGTTCATCGTCGTCGACGAGTTCTCCGAATTGCTGTCCCAGAAACCCGATTTCGCGGAACTGTTCGTCGCCATCGGCAGGCTCGGGCGGTCGCTGCACATTCACCTGCTGCTGGCCTCGCAGCGACTGGAGGAGGGCAAGCTCCGCGGCCTCGACAGTCACCTGTCGTACCGGATCGGTCTGAAGACCTTCTCGGCCAACGAATCCCGATCTGTTCTCGGAGTTCCCGACGCGTATCATCTGCCGAGCGTTCCGGGTTCGGGCTATCTCAAATGTGATTCCGCCGAACCGGTCCGCTTCAACGCCTGCTATGTGTCCGGCCCCTATGAACCGCCCGCCGCCGGTAAGGGCGGCGCCGGCGGTCCGGGGCCGGCGGCCGCGCTGACGATCGTGCCGTTCAGTGCGCAACCTGTGGTGGCGCAACCTGTGGCGGCGGATGCGGTTCCGGAGAGCAGGCCGGCACGGCCGTCGCTGCTCGATCGTGCACAGGCGCTGCTCGACGAGGAGCCGGTTCCCGATGGGCCGCTCCTCACACAACCTGTGCCTCCGGGGCAACCGGCCCCGCCGACGGTGTCGCTGCTACAGACGATGCTCGGGCGGATCGAGGGACAAGGACTGCCCGCCCACGAGGTATGGCTGCCGCCGCTCGACGAATCGCCCACCGTCGGTGAACTCACCGACGGTGCCGCCGTGGGCACGCTCCGGCTCGCGATCGGCATCGTCGACCGACCCGCCGATCAGCGGCGCGATCCGCTGGTGATCGACCTGGCGGGGGCGTCGGGCAACGTGGCCATCGCGGGCGGGCCCCAGTCCGGCAAGTCGACGACGGTGCGCACCATCGTGCTGACCGCCGCGGCCACCCACACGCCGGAACAGGTCCAGTTCTATTGCCTGGACTTCGGTGGCGGCAGCCTTGCCGGTCTCGCCGGACTCCCGCACGTCGGATCGGTGTGCGGTCGCGGCGACATGGACGGGGTTCGCCGCACCATCGCCGAGGTCGCCGGGATCGTCCGCGCGCGGGAGGCGCGCTTCGCCCGGCACGGCATCGAATCGATGCGTGACTACCGCGCCCGCCGCGCCGATTGGTTCCGGACCGGTGACGTTCCGCCCGGCGACGATCTCGCCGACGACAGGCACGGCGATGTCTTCCTGGTGCTCGACGGTATCTCGGTATTGCGGGGCGATCTGGAATCGCTGGAGGAGACGTTCACCGCCATCGTGTCGCAGGGCCTGTCGTACGGCGTCCACGTGATCGTCACCGCCACCCGCTGGGCCGAGGTCCGGCCCGCGATCAAGGATCTGCTCGGCACCCGTATCGAACTGCGGCTCGGCGACCCCATCGACTCCGAACTCGGCCGCCGCGCCGCGGCCCTGGTGCCGCAGGACCGTCCGGGCCGGGGTGTCTCACCGGGCGAGCTGCACATGCTGATCGCCCTCCCGAGACTCGACATGTCCGCGGCGACAGAGGATCTGGCGCGGGCGGTGGCCGCCTCGGTGGCCCAGATCGGTGCCCGCTTCCCCGAACGGGCGGCGCCACCGGTGCGCAGGCTGGGTATGTCGATCACGACCACGGAACTCGCCGAGGCGGTGGAAGCCGCGCAACTCACCCTCGGCCCGGGTCAGGTGGCGATCGGCATCGGCGAATCCGAACTGGCGCCGGTCATCCATGACTTCGGCGGGCAACCACATCTGATGGCGTTCGCCGATATCGAACACGGCAAGACGACCCTGCTGCGCACCCTCATCCGCGGGCTGATCGCCGGGGCCACACCGGAGCAGCTCAAGATCGTGCTCGTCGACTACCGGCGCACGCTGCTGGGTGTCGTCGACGACGACTATCTCGCGGGCTCGGCGTCGTCAGCGCAGACCGCGACCACGATGCTGGCCCAGCTGGCCACGTATCTGACCGGGCGGATGCCACCGGAGGACGTCACCCCGCAGCAGTTGCGGGATCGCAGCTGGTGGTCGGGACCGGACGTGTACCTGATCGTCGACGACTACGACATGGTGGCCACGGCCACCGCCAACCCGCTGCTGGCGATGCTCGACGTGGCCGCGAATGCCCGCGATGTGGGTCTGCGGATTGTGCTGACCCGACGCTCCGGCGGTGTGGGCCGTGCGCTGTACGACCCGTTGATCACGCGGCTGCGGGAACTGTCGTGCGATGTGCTGCTGATGAGCGGCGACCGGGAGGAGGGGTTCATCGTCGGCCGGTCGCGGATGCGGACCCTGGTGCCCGGCCGCGGCGAACTGGTGTCCCGGAACCGGCCCACCGAGATGGTGCAGGTGGCGACGAGTCCACCGGACGCCGCCGATGCAGGCCCGGAACCCGGGGCACCTGACACGGATCCGTCGTGACGTCCGAACCGCAGGCTGCCGTGAATCCGCAAGCAGGGGAGAGGGATCGGCAGGTGCGGACAGTGGATCCGGGGACGCCCGCCGACCTGGCCTACGGGCGCGCCGTCATCGACGGCCGCGACATCCACACCCGCTGGCTGCTCGACGCGGCGGATGCCGAGACCGTCGTGGTCGACGGTGTCCGGCAGTCCGTCGGGGCGATGTGGTCCGCGGTGCTGCGGGACCTGACCGAGTACCGGGCCGCTCGGTGCTGGGCACCCGCGCGGTTGGTGGTCGGGGTGCCCAGCGCGTGGGGAAGTGTGCGCCGCAAGGCCATCGACGAGGCTGCCGCACAACAGCTGTGGCCCGTGCAGATCACCCCGCGCGCGACACTCGTCGCCGCCGCCCACGCCGACGCGGCGTTGCGCCGGTGCGCGGTTGTGGAGACCACCCACCTGCCGGCCCATGCCGGTGAGCCGGGACGGTCGGCGTTCTGGGATGTGGCGATCGTGATCCGGACAGACCGCGGCTGGGTCGTCGACGGGCACGGGATCATCGAACCGGACCGGACCGAGGCCGAGATCTGTGAGGTGATCGAGGATTCGGTCGACGCGGTCGTCGTCGACGGCGACGATCCCGAGGTGGTGGCGCGTGCCGTCGAGCTGATCGCCTCGGCGGTGGTCGCGGGCAGGGTGATCGCCGCCGACCGTGCCCTGGTACGCGACTACGGGCTGCGCGGCTCACCGCAACGGCCGGCTCGCCCGGCGTGGACTCCCGGGGACGGCCCGGAGTTCGGCGGGCAGCGGTGGTACCGGCGCCCGTCGGTGGTGGCCGGACTGCTGCTGGCGCTGGTGGCGACGGTCGGCACAGTGCTGGCGCTGCGCGGGGACACCCGGGCGGGGCCGGTCGCCGACACGGTGACCGTCGACAGGGTGCGACTGACGGTGCCGGGGCAGTGGCACCGGACCGACCCGCCCGGGGGCACCGCCCGGTCGGGACCTCGGAGCACCGTGTTCGCCGACCCGGCCGACGGACGGCGCCTGCTGGTGGTGCTGAATCCGGTCCGGTCCGGTGCCACCCAGCAGTCGGTGGGGCTGAGCCTGCGCAACCGGATCCGGCAGCGCGGCGATGCGACGGTCACCGAGTTCTCGGCGTCCACGAGCTACGCGGGCCGCGAGGTGATCAGTTACCGTGAGGCGCCCGGCTCGGGCAGCCCCATCCGCTGGTACGTGCGGGTGGCCGACGGCCTGCAGGTGAGCATCGGCTGTCAGGGTGGCGACCAGGGCCAGTCGCTCGACACCGAATGCGCCCAGGCCGTCTCGTCGGTGCGGATCGGGTCCCGGTGACGCGCGTTTTGACCCCGGCTCACCGACCCGCGTACTCTTGATCGCTGGTGCGTGGCATCCGTGGCTCCCCTGTGGCCTGGCCCTGAGGTAAGCGGATAGTCGAGGCCCGGGTCCCCACTGGTCGCCGGGAGTTCCTCTGCTCACGTACTCGACCAGCATTCACAAGTAGAAGAGTTGAGGACCAACTGTGCCTACCTACGCACCGAAGGCCGGTGACGTCACGCGCGCGTGGCACGTCATCGACGCCACCGACGTGGTGCTCGGCCGGCTGGCCGTGCAGACCGCCAATCTGCTGCGCGGCAAGAACAAGCCGACCTACGCCCCCAACGTCGACGGTGGTGACTTCGTCATCATCATCAACGCCGAGAAGGTCGCCCTGACCAACAACAAGGCCGA
Organism: Gordonia amarae NBRC 15530; assembly: GCF_000241345.1. Taxonomy (GTDB): domain Bacteria; phylum Actinomycetota; class Actinomycetes; order Mycobacteriales; family Mycobacteriaceae; genus Gordonia; species Gordonia amarae. The sequence continues at coordinate 69,251 of NZ_BAED01000033.1, read as the reverse complement.
CAGCAAGCTGAACTACCGGCACTCCGGGCATCCGGGTGGCCTGACGGTCCGCACCACTGCTGAACTGCTCGCCTCGCATCCCGAGCGCGTCGTGGAGAAGGCCGTCAAGGGCATGCTCCCCAAGAACAAGCTCAGCGACGCCATCGCCTCCAAGCTGAAGGTGTACGCGGGCCCGAACCATCCCCACGCGGCCCAGCGCCCCGTGCCCTTCGAGATCAAGCAGGTGGCCCAGTGAGCAACGAGACCAACGACGCCGCAGATAACCTTGACGTGGAGAACCTTGAGGTCGACAGCGCCGAGGTGATCGAGGACGCCGTCGAGCAGGCCGAGGACGGCTACGACGCCGAGGTCGCCGCTGACGATTACGACACCGAGGCCACCGAGACCGAGGTCGTCGAGCGTGCCCCGATCGTCATCGATCGTCCGATCCAGACCGTCGGCCGCCGCAAGGAGGCCGTCGTCCGCGTGCGCCTGGTGCCCGGCACCGGCGATTTCAAGCTGAACGGCCGCACCCTCGAGGATTACTTCCCCAACAAGGTGCACCAGCAGATCATCAAGGCTCCGCTGGTCACCGTCGAGCGCACCGAGTCGTTCGACGTGTACGCCCGCCTCGTCGGCGGTGGCCCCTCGGGCCAGGCCGGCGCGCTGCGGCTGGCGATCGCCCGTGCCCTCATCGAGGTCACCCCGGATGATCGTCCCGCCCTGAAGAAGGCAGGCTTCCTGACCCGCGACCCGCGTGCGGTCGAGCGCAAGAAGTACGGCCTGAAGAAGGCCCGCAAGGCGTCGCAGTACTCCAAGCGCTGACGCGTGGCTCGCCTTTTCGGAACCGACGGCGTCCGGGGCCTGGCCAACGACGAACTCACCCCCGAGTTGGCGTTGCGCCTGGCCTCGGCCGCCGCGGTCGTTTTTCAGACAGTTTCCGGCGACACGTCGCGGCGCCCCCGCGCCGTCGTCGGTCGTGACCCGCGCGCATCCGGTGAGATGCTGGAGGCCGCGGTCTGCGCGGGCCTGGCCGCCACCGGTGTCGACGCCATCCGGGTGGGTGTGCTGCCTACGCCGGCCATCGCGTTCCTGACCGCCGAATACGGCGCCGACCTGGGCGTGATGATCTCGGCGTCGCATAATCCGATGCCCGACAACGGGATCAAGTTCTTCGCCGCCGGCGGGCACAAGCTTCCCGACGACGTCGAGGATCAGATCGAGGCCGCGATGGACGCCGAGTTCGTGCGGCCCATCGGTGCCGCGGTGGGCCGGGTGCACGACGCTCCCGACGCCGCCGACCGGTACCGCAAGCACCTGGCCGCGGCCATCGGGCAGTCCCTCGACGGGGTGAGGGTGGTGGTGGACTGTGCCAACGGTGCCGCGTCCACGCTCGGACCGCAGGTGTACGCCGACGCGGGCGCCGAAGTCATCGCGATCCATTCCGATCCCGACGGTGTCAACATCAACGACGGTTGCGGCTCAACGCATCTGGACAAGCTGCAGGCGGCCGTGCTGGAGTATGGCGCCGATCTGGGCCTCGCACACGACGGCGACGCCGACCGCTGCCTGGCGGTCGACTCCACCGGTGCGATCGTCGACGGCGACATGATCATGGCGATCCTCGCGAACGCCATGAACACCGCCGGACGCCTGAAAGACGGAGTGCTGGTGGCCACCGTCATGAGCAACCTGGGCCTGCATATCGCGATGAAGGATGCCGGTGTCGAGGTCCGCACCGTCGGCGTCGGCGACCGGTATGTGCTCGAAGAACTCCGTAAAGGCGGATATTCGCTGGGAGGTGAGCAGTCCGGGCACATCGTGATCCCGGACGTCGGCACCACCGGCGACGGCATCGCCACCGGTCTGCTGCTGATGGAGCAGCTCGCGGTCACCCGCCGCAGGCTCGCCGATCTGGCCGCGATCATGAAGGTCCTGCCGCAGGAACTGATCAACGTGCGCGTCGCCGACAAGCACGCGGTGGCCCGGGCACCCGAGGTTCAGCAGGCGGTCGACGCCGCCGAGGCCGAGCTGGCCGGGAACGGCCGGGTTCTGTTGCGGCCGTCGGGAACCGAGCAACTGGTGCGGGTGATGGTGGAGGCGGGCACCGCCGACACCGCCCTGGAAACGGCACGGCGCATCGCTGACGTGGTGGCGGCGGCCGGGGCATGAGCATGCCGAAGGTGGTGCTGTTCGACTTCTCCGGAACACTGTTCCGGTTCGAGCATCAGGATGAGTGGTTCGCCGGTTTGCACGACGAACGCGGCGAACCGCTCCACCTCGACCACCAGGCGGAGTTGATCCGCCGTCTCACCCAGCCGGTCGGGCTCACCGTCGACATCACCGACGACGACCGGAACGCCTGGCGCAACCGGGATCTCGACCCGAAGCTGCATCGCCAGGCGTATGTGTCGATCCTGCGGGCCTCGGGCCTGACGGTTCCCGGTCACGCGGAGGCGCTGTATGAGCGGGTGCTGGACCCGGAGTCCTGGATCCCCTACCCCGACACCGTCGCCGTTCTGAAAAGTCTTTCCCTGCAGGGTATTCCGGTCGGAATAGTCAGCAATATCTGCTTCGACCTGCGTCGGGTGCTGGCGCGTGAAGGCGTCACCGACCTGGCCGGCGCGTACGCCCTGTCGTTCGAGGTGGGCGTCATCAAACCCGATCCGCGCCTGTTCCAGGCCGCTCTCGACGGCCTCGGCGCAGAGGCCTCCGACGCCCTGATGGTCGGCGACAGCGAAGAGGCCGACGGCGGTGCCCGCGCTCTCGGCTGCGAGTTCGCCCTCGTCCACGACGCGCCTCCTGCCGACCGTCCGCACGCCCTGACCGACGCCCTCGCCGCCCACGGCTTCGCGGTCTGAGCCACTCCGGCAAAGCCCTCCCCTGTTGATTGAGGTGTGAGGAGCGTCAGCGACGAGCCTCGAAATCCCGCGAGACGACATTGTCGCTCACGAGGTTTCGAGGCTCGCAAGCTCGCACCTCAACCGGCGGATGGGCCGAGTTGTTCACAGCGTCCAAACAGGCTCTCCCCAGTTTCGTGACTCCCCGCTACACTCACCTGTCAACAGGGGAGGGAGTGGCGGATGTCCGTCGGGGAAATGCGTGTCGATGTGGGTGCGGTGCGGGACACCATCGCCTTCTACCAGGGTTTCGCCGCCGTATCCGGTGCTGTGGCAACCGATCTGGCAGGGCACGAATTCGCCTCGTGGGGTGGTGGATCCGGCGGTGAGCTGCTGCGGCGGCGGCTGTCGGAGATGGCGCGACGGATGTCGGAGAACCTGCGCACCAACGGAAGTGACGCCGAAACCGTCGCCGGCAACCTGGACCGCGGCCTGTCACTGATCGAGGACACCGATACCGAGATCGCCCTGTCCTGGCGGCAGCCATGAGGTCGACGGAGGCGGCGCTCACGTCCATGCGGACCGGTGCGCGCAGTGGTCTTGACTCCTTCTGTACCCTCCTCGGTGTCGGACGGGACTGTGGCGCAACCGTTCCCGCAGAGGCCGACATCCGGAATCGGTTCCACCGGATCGACAGGGTCGACGTATCCGCTCTTGCCGCGGACGCCTTCGTGCTCGCCGGTTCCCACCACGCCCTGGCGGTTCTCGCCGCGCAGATCCCCGGCAAGTCGGCGTCGTTGCGGCAGGCGTGGACCCAGCTCGGTGGTGAGGTCACCGGCGTTGTCACCGCCCACGGCGAACGAGTGGACGCAGACCTGGTGGTCCTGCGGGACTGGGCGCAGGCGACGGTGTCGGCCGCCTCGGGCATCGAACAACTCCTGACCTCCTGGTACCGCGTCCTCGACAGGGTCGGCGAGCCACTCGTATGCGGTGTGCCGGCCGACGGTGCGGCCGACGCGGTGCGCGTCGGTGCGGTGACGCCGTCGACGCTGGCCGACGACATCTGCGCCCGTGTCACCCTGTTCGAGACCGCTGCCGACGCCACCGACAACGGCATCACCGAGATGCTGCGGGTACTGACTACCGCCACCGACGACCTCGCCGGCGGCTCACCTGCCGCGCCACCGGACGGTTCCGGCCACCTCGCGCTGGCCGGTGACGAGTGAGGGTGGCCGACGAGATCGAGGACATCGGCCGCCGTGCAGGTGACAAGGTCAGCAACGCGCTGCGCGACTACGCCGATCGCCGGGCAACGCTCGCGCGGGCGGCCCGTCCGTCGTGGGCCGCGACCGAGTCGGCCACCCGGGACCGGCTGCAGCGCGAGGCAGATCTGCGCGACACCGACAGCCCCCGGATCCTGCTGCCCGCCGACGTCGCCTCCGGCAGCCCGCACACCCGCCGCCGATGACCGGTCCGAACGAAACTCCGCATCATGTGCCGCCGACGCTCGGAACAAAGTGCGGAGTCTTCTCAGTGTTCAGGGGAGGTCAGCGGCTAGGCTGGCACCCGTGTTCGGTAAAGCGAAGAAGCCGTCGGAGTCACCCAAGGAGCTGATGGCCCGGTTGGCGATCCGTGGGCCGTATCGGGTGTTGCGTGGGGACCTGGGCATTGTGGGGATGCCGGGGCAGGTGTTCACGCCGTCGTCGTCGACGTGGCTTCCGGCGCGCAAGCGGGACAGCGACAGGTGGCCGGCGATCGCGTTCGGGCATTCGTGGCTCGCCGACAGCGGCCGGTACCGGGATCTGCTGTATCACCTGGCGTCGTGGGGGATCGTGGTGGCTGCCCCGGATGCCGAGCGGGGTGTGCTGGCCTCGGACAAGGCGTTGGCGTCGTCGTTGCGGTCGGCGCTGGATGTGGTCTCGCATGTGCCGCTGGGGTTCGGCGCGGTGAAGGTCGATCCCGAGCAGGTCGGGTATGCCGGTGACGGGCTCGGTGCGTCGGCCGCGGTCATGGCCGCCTCGACGCTGACGTTGCACGGTCAGGCGCCGCGGCCGGTGAAGTCGGTGGCGGCGGTGTTCCCGGCGCCCACCACGGCGGAGTTGTTGCCGGCGGCCGAAACGGTGACCGCGCAGGGTCTCGTGATCGGCGGATCGATTCTCGACGGGGTGCACGCCAATCCGTTGCCGCTGGCGGTGGCCTATGGCGGGGATGTGGTGTTGCGCACGCTGGCCGGTGGTGCTTCGGCGGATCTGGTGGAGAAGTTCGGTCCCGGACGGCTGGTCGGGATCAACGGTGCCGACCGGAAGGTGCATGCGCAGGTGCGCGCGTTACTTACCGGGTATCTGCTGTATTCGCTGACCGGCGACTACGAGTACCAGGCATTCTGCGATCCGGAGGTGGTGCTCGGCGAGTTCACCACGCTCGATCTCGACGACACGCCGGACCTGCTGGATCCGGTCTCGACGCTGCTGGGCGCGACCCCGCCGAAGCCGAAAAAGGACACCGCCACACCGGCCTGATGCCGTGGTGCGTACCCGGCTCCGGACCCTCGCGCAGGTAGTCTGATGAGCTATGTGTGGAATCGTCGGATATGTGGGTCAGCGCGACGCGCTGGACATCGTGGTCGAGGCCCTGCGCCGCATGGAGTACCGGGGCTACGACTCTGCGGGCGTCGCGATCGTCGACGGCCGGGGACACACCACGATCGAGAAAAAAGCAGGTCGGCTGGAGAATCTCGACAAGCAGATCGCCGCTGTCGGCCGTGACGCGCTTGCCGGCACGACCGGCATGGGCCACACCCGCTGGGCCACCCACGGCAAGCCCACCGACCGCAACGCGCACCCGCACATCAGCACCGACAAGAAGATCGCCGTCGTCCACAACGGCATCATCGAGAACTACGCCCCGCTGCGTGGCGAACTGGAGAACTCGGGCATCGAATTCTCCTCCGACACCGACACCGAGACCGCCGTCCACCTGATCGAACGTGACTACGCCTCGGGGGCGACCGCCGGAGACTTCGTCGCCAGCGCGTACGCCACCCTGCGCCGGCTCGAAGGTGCGTTCACCCTGGTCTTCACCCACTCCGACCATCCCGGCACCATCGTCGCCGCCCGCCGGTCCACACCGCTCGTCGTCGGGGTCGGCGACGGTGAGATGTTTGTCGCCTCCGACGTCACCGCGTTCATCGAGCACACCCGCGACGCCGTGGAACTCGGCCACGACGAGGTGGTGGTGATCACCGCCGACTCGTACACGGTCACCGACTTCAACGGTGAGGCCCGCGAAGGCAAGCCGTTCCACATCGACTGGGACCTCAACGCCGCCGAAAAGGGCGGCTACGACTTCTTCATGCTCAAGGAGATCGCCGAACAGCCCGCCGCGATCGCCGACACCCTGCTCGGCCACTTCGAGAACGGCCGCGTCATCCTGGACGAGCAGCGCCTCACCGACGACGAACTGCGCGATGTGGACAAGGTGTTCGTGGTGGCGTGCGGCACCGCCTACAACGCGGGCCTGCTCGCCAAGTACGCCATCGAGCACTGGACCCGGCTGCCCGTCGAGGTGGAACTGGCCAGCGAGTTCCGTTATCGCGACCCGGTGCTGGACCGGTCGACGCTCGTCGTGGCCATCTCCCAGTCCGGTGAGACCGCCGACACCCTCGAGGCGGTCCGCCACGCCAAGGATCAGAAGGCCCGCGTGCTGGCCATCTGCAACACCAACGGCGCACAGATCCCGCGCGAATCCGACGCCGTGCTGTACACGCATGCCGGACCCGAGATCGGCGTGGCGTCCACCAAGTGCTTCCTCGCACAGATCGCCGCCGCCTATCTGGTGGGTCTGGCGCTGGCGCAGGCCCGCGGCACCAAGTACGCCGACGAGGTGGCCCGCGAGTTCCACGAACTCGAAGCGATGCCCGCGTCGGTGACCGAGGTGCTGACCACCATGGATCCGGTGCGAGAGTTGGCCCGGTCGCTGGCCCACCACAGCACCGTGCTGTTCATCGGCCGGCACGTCGGCTACCCGGTGGCGCTCGAGGGCGCGCTCAAGCTCAAGGAACTGGCCTACATGCACGCCGAGGGCTTCGCCGCGGGTGAGCTCAAGCACGGGCCGATCGCGCTCATCGAGCAGGACCTGCCGGTGATCATCGTGATGCCGCAGCATTCGGGACGCGCGGTGCTGCATTCGAAGATGGTCAGCAACATCCGCGAGATCCAGGCGCGCGGGGCCACTACCATCGTCATCTCCGAGGAGACCGACACCGCCGCCCGCGCCGTCGCCGACCACTTCATCGCGATCCCGGCGGTGCCGACGCTGCTGCAGCCGCTGGTGTCGACGGTGCCGTTGCAGGTGTTCGCCGCGACCGTCGCGCAGGCCCGCGGCTACGACGTCGACAAGCCGCGCAACCTCGCCAAGTCCGTCACGGTCGAATAGCCAGAAGGTCCGAATAACACGGGCGCACAACGTCTTCCGGGAGGCGACGATGCCGATTCAGTATCTGACCGCCGACGCCGTCCGGGTGGCCGAACACGCCACCGGCGACCTGCTGGCCAACGGGACACTGATGCGGCGGGCGTCGGCCGGGGTGGCGCGGGCGGTCATCGGTGAGCTGAACCGCACCGGAGGCTGCTACGGCCGTGCTGTGGGGCTGGTGATCGGTGCGGGCAACAACGGCGGCGACGCCCTGTATGCGGGTGCGATCCTGGCCCGCCGCGGGGTGCGCTGCTCGGCGGTGCTCCTCGTCCCCGACAGGGCCCACGCGGGTGGACTCGCCGCACTGCGCGCAGCAGGTGGCCGCGTCGTCGACGTGTTGCCCGTGTCGCTCGACATGGTGGTCGACGGCGTGCTCGGTATCGGTGGGACCGGTCCGTTACGCCCCGCCGCGGCCGAGGTGTTCGCGCAGGTGACGGCGCCGATCGTCGCCGTCGACCTGCCGTCGGGTATCGATGCCGATACCGGCGTGGTCAACGACCCGTCGGTGCGGGCCGCGATCACCGTCACCTTCGGTGCCTACCGCAATCTGCATCTGCTGGCCGCGCCCCGGTGTGGCCGCATCGACCTCGTCGACATCGGTCTGCCTCCCACAGATACCCCCGACGGATTGTTCTCCCTGACCGACGCCGACGTGGCCGGGCTGTGGCCGGTGCCGGGTCCCGCCGACGACAAATACACGCAGGGTGTGGTCGGTATCGTCGCGGGTTCCGCGCGGTATCCGGGTGCGGCGATCCTCGCCTCGGGTGCTGCCGTATCCGCGACGTCCGGAATGACCCGCTATGTCGGCTCGGCGGCCGATCAGGTGGTCTCGCACTATCCGGAGGTCGTCGCAGCCAACGGCCTCGCCGACGCCGGCAAGGTGCAGGCGTGGGCGGTCGGTCCGGGGATGGGCACCGGCGACGAGGCTCTGGAGATCCTGCGCACCGTTCTGGCCACCGACCTGCCTGTGCTCGTCGACGCCGACGGACTCACCGTGCTGGCGCAGAATCTCGATCTGGTGCGTGGCCGGTCGGCCCCGACGCTGCTCACCCCGCACGCCGGGGAGTTCGCACGGCTGGCGGGAACCGGGGTGGGCGACGACCGGCTGTCGGCGGTGCGCGCACTGGCCGCCGAGCTGGGGGCGACGGTGCTGCTCAAAGGCCGGATCACCCTGGTCGCCACCCCCACCGGGCGGGTGTACGGCAACGACGCGGGGTCGTCCTGGGCGGCGACGGCGGGAGCGGGTGACGTGCTCACCGGCATCGCCGGATCTCTGCTGGCGGCGGGTCTGGAACCGGCGCTCGCCGGGGCCTGCGCGGCCCGGGTACACGCTCTGGCCGCGGCACGTGCCGCCGCCGGTGCGCCGATCGGGGCATCGGCGCTGCTGGCCGCGGTGCGCCCGGTGATCCGGGATCTACGCAACGCCTGAGCCGGTCGGAGAGCACTGGCCTGCATGTATCGACGGTCACGTCGTCGGACACGCTGTGGGATCGGTGCGACTACCCAAAGCACCCGCACATTCACATGGGCAGTACCCGGCGTCTGGGATAATGGTCGGCGATGACCACCGTAGCGAGCACTGCCGCCCTGACCGCCACCATCGATCTTGCTGCCATCGCGCACAACGTCGGGGTGCTGCGGGCGACGTCGGGTACCGGTGTGATCGCGGTGGTCAAGGCCGATGCGTACGGGCACGGCGCGGTGCCGGTGGCGCGGGCGGCGCTCGCCGCGGGGGCGCGCGAACTGGGTGTCGCGCACATCACCGAGGCGCTGGAACTGCGGCAGGCGGGTATCGACGCGCACATCACGTCCTGGCTGCACACTCCGAGCACCGACTTCGCGGCGGCGGTCGCCGCGGGCATCGATATCGCGGTGTCCTCACCGCGTCAGCTTGCGGCGGTTGTCAAGGCGGCAGGCGAGGCCGGGGTGACCACCACGGTCACCGTCAAGGTCGACACCGGCCTCAATCGCAGCGGCGTGGCCGTCGACGAGTGGGATTCGATGGCCGTGGCCCTGGCCAAGGCACAGGCGCAGGAGTCGATCACGTTGCGCGCGATCATGACCCACCTGGTGCGCGGCGACGAACCCGACCATCCGCTCAACTCTCAGCAGGCCGAACGTCTCGACGACGCCGCCGCCGACCTCGCCCGGCTCGGCGCCCCGCCGCAGCTCATGCATCTGGCCAACTCGCCGGCCGCGCTGGTGCGTCCGGATCTGTCCCGCGACCTGGTGCGGCCCGGCATCGCGCTGTACGGGCGCACCCCGCTGCCCGACCGCGGCGACTTCGGACTGATCCCGGCGATGACGCTCACCGGCGAGATCTCCCTGGTCAAGAAGGTTGCGCAGGGGCAGGGCGTTTCCTACTCGCATACCTGGATCGCGCCCTGTGACACCGTGGTCGCGGTGATCCCGGCGGGCTACGCCGACGGGGTGCCGCGCGTCCTGTCCGGCAGGTTCGAGGTGCTCGTCAACGGACGCAGCTTCCCGGCGATCGGCCGCGTGTGCATGGACCAGTTCGTCATCGACCTCGGTCCCGACGGCGGGGGCGTCACCGAAGGTGACGTGGCCGAACTGTTCGGCCGGGGTGACCGGGGCGGGGCGACCGCCGCGGACTGGGCCGACGCCACCGGCACCATCGACTACGAGATCCTGTCCGCCATCCGTGGCCGGACGGTGCGCCGCTACATCGGCGGGGAGGCGTAAAGGCCCCGATGGACAAGACTACGAGAGCGGCGAACACAGCTAGACGGCCGAGAACACCGAGAATCTCCGGGATCAAGGACAGGTCCGGGCTGCTGGCCGGTCTGCCGCATGTCGGTGCGCTCGGCAAGCAGGCCGTCGGCGGGGTGGCCAAACGCGTCACCCGCCGCGACCGGGACGCCGGACCGGACCCGTACGCCGATGAGGACTTCAAGGCCATCTACGACGATCCGGCGTCGTCGGTGGTGACCGACGACGGGCTGGCGCTCGCGGTCCGCACCGTCGATCTGTGGGACACGTCCGTGGACGCAGACCCCGAGGTCACGCTGCTGTTCGTGCACGGTTTCACGCTGCGGATGGCGAGTTGGCACTTTCAGCGGTTCCAGCTCGCGCGGCACTGGGAGGGCAAGCGTATCCGGATGGTGTTCTTCGACCATCGCGGCCACGGCAAGAGCGACCGCGCACCCGCCGAGACCTGCACCATCGACCAACTCGCCGACGACACGGCGGCGGTGATCCGCACCATCACCCCCGGCACCACCACCCGCAGGCGATTGTTGCCGAAGACAGAAGCCGCGGGAACCATTGTGCTGGTGGGTCATTCGATGGGGGGTATGGCACTCATGGCCCTCGCCCGCAGGCACTCGTACCTGTTCGGTCCGGGCGGCATCGTGTCCGGGGTGGCGCTGGTGGCCACCGCTTCGCGCGGTATCACCGAGGCCGGTCTCGGTGAGGGCCTGCGCAACCCGGTGGTCGATGCGTTCCGGGCCTCGGTGCGGCGCGCACCGAAGCTGGTGCAGGCCGGGCGCGGTATCACCCGGGTCTCCCTCGAACCGGTGCTGGTGGCCGCCAGTTTCGGTCCCGGATTCCACAGCCGGGCCGCCGGCCGGGCCGTGGAGAAGATCATCCAGAACACACCGCTGGAGACGCTGGTCAACTTCCTGTACGCCCTCGAGGACCACGACGAGTCGACCGCGTTCCCGGTGCTGGCCCAGGTCCCGAGCGTGGTGGTGTGCGGCAGCGCCGATCAGCTCACCCCGCTGCCCAACTCGGTCCACATGTATGCCGACCTCGGCAGCGACTCGCGGTTGGTGGTCGCGCAGGACGCCGGGCACATGGTGCAGATGGAACGCCCGGAACTGGTGACCGACGCGATCGCCGAACTGGTGGAGCGTCGCCGCGTCGCGCTGCTCCCGCCCCGGCGGCGCCGCTGGCTGCGAGGACAGAAGTGAACGTATCCGCAACACAGTGGCACAGCCGGGATCTTCCCGATGTCGCCGACACCGAATCCCTTGGGCGCGAACTGGCCTCGGATCTGACCGCCGGTGACGTGGTGATCCTCGACGGCCCGCTCGGCGCGGGTAAGACGGCGCTGGCCCGCGGCATCGGCGCCGGACTCGGTGTGGTGGGCAGGGTGTCGTCGCCGACGTTCATCATCGCCCGCGAGCACCGGCCGGGCGGCCCCGGCAAGCCCGGAATGGTGCACGTCGACGCCTACCGCCTCGGTGGACTCGATGAGCTCGACGCCCTGGACCTCGACACCGACCTCGCCGACGACGTGGTGGTGGTCGAATGGGGTGAGGGCGTGGCCGAGGTGCTGGCCGACCGGCACCTGCTGGTCCGGCTGCGCCGCGATCCGGATTCCGAAGTGCGCCATGCGCAATGGGGGTGGGTTTACCATGACTGACGCTGCCGCGACGACCGTTCTCGTCCTCGACACGGCCACCGACTCGGTGGTGACCGGGGTGGCGGCCATCGCCGGCACCGAGGTGACCGTCCTCGCGTCCCGGTCGATCTCCGATCACCGCAGGCACGCCGAACTGCTCACCACCCTGATGGGTGAGGTTCTCGGCGAATCCGGCGTCGGCGGAAGCGGTCTCGCCGCGGTCGTGGTGGGTTGCGGCCCCGGACCCTTCACCGGTCTGCGGGTCGGGATGGCCACCGCGGCGGCGTTCGCCGACGCGCTCGGACTGCCCGCGTACGGGGTGTGCTCCCTCGACGCGCTCGCCGCGCAGGTGCGCCACGACCGTCCGGAAGCCGCATCCGTGGCCGTGATCAGTGACGCGCGCCGGCGTGAGGTGTATTGGGCGCGTTACGACAACGGCGATCGGGTGGCCGGCCCGGCGGTCGCCGCGCCCGCCGCCGTCATCGACGAGGTGGCCGGGGCCGAGGTGGCCGCAGGCTCGCCCGCGCACATCGAGGCGGTGGGGCTGACCGTCGACGCCGAGGCCCCGACGGTGCCGACGGTGTTCGGACTCGCCGCCGCGGCCTGCCCCGCGATAACCGCCGGTGCGGTGCCCGAGTCCCTGGTGCCGCTGTATCTTCGGCGCCCCGACGCGGTCGAGCGACAGCGGCCGGCGAAGGCGGCACTGCGGTGACGCCGGGTGCCCCCGTCATCGACGGACTCACCATCGCCGATGTGCCGCGCTGTGCGGAACTGGAGATGCAGATGTTCGCCGGTGACTCGCCGTGGCCGCAGGCGGCGTTCCGTGCCGAGATGAACGCCCCGTACAACACCTATTTCGCGGCCAGGGACGCGATCGGTGAGCAGGCGATGGGCTACGCGGGCATCTCGATGCTCGGTGGCCCCGGCGCCTACGAGAGCGAAATCCACACCATCGCCGTCGATCCCGACAGGCGGGGCCGCGGATATGGTCTGGCGTTGCTGCGGGCGATGCTCGCCGTGGCTGACGATGCGGACGCACCGGTGTTTCTGGAGGTGCGCACCGACAACCACACCGCGATCAGCCTGTACGAGCGACACGGCTTCGCCACCGCCGGCATCCGCCGCGGCTACTACCAGCCGTCCGGTGCGGACGCCTACACGATGGTCCGGCCCGCCCGGACCCGGACAGAACAGACCCAGGAGGCCCCGCGATGATCGTCATGGGAATCGAGAGTTCCTGCGACGAAACAGGAGTCGGCATCGTCCGGTGGTCCGGCGGTGCCGCCGAACTCCTCGCCGACGAGGTCGCCTCCAGCGTCGATGAGCATGCGAGATTCGGCGGTGTGGTGCCGGAGATCGCCTCGCGTGCGCACCTGGAGGCGATCGTCCCGACGATGCGGCGCGCCCGCGAGGCCGCCGGCATTGACCGTCCCGACGCGATCGCCGTCACCATCGGCCCCGGACTGGCCGGCGCGCTGCTGGTGGGAGTCGCTGCCGCCAAGGCGTATTCGCTGGCCTGGGATGTGCCGCTGTACGCGATGAATCACCTCGGCGGGCACGTCGCCGTCGACACTCTCGAACACGGCCCGATGCCCGAATGTGTCGCGCTGCTCGTCTCGGGCGGGCACACGCATCTGCTGCATGTCACCGACCTGGCGCGGCCGATCGCCGAACTCGGCACCACCGTCGACGACGCCGCCGGTGAGGCGTTCGACAAGGTGGCCCGGCTGCTCGATCTGGGCTATCCGGGTGGACCGGCGCTCGACGCACTGGCCGTGGCAGGGGACCGGACGGCCATCGCATTCCCGCGCGGCATGACCGGACCCCGCGACGCCCGCTACGACTTTTCCTTCAGCGGCCTCAAGACCGCCGTCGCCCGTTACGTGGAGAAGTGTGCGCGGGACGGTGTCGAGGTTCCGCTGGCCGACGTCGCGGCGTCGTTCCAGGAGGCCGTCGCCGATGTGTTGACCATGAAGGCGATCCGGGCGTGCACCGACCTCGACGTCGACACCCTGGTCCTCGGCGGCGGTGCCACCGCCAACTCGAGGATCCGATCGCTCGCCGAAGAACGGTGCGCCACAGCGGGAATCACGCTACGCGTGCCGAAACCGCGGTTGTGCACCGACAACGGCGTGATGATCGCCACCCTCGGCGCGCACGTCATCGCCGGGGGTGCGCAGCCCTCACCGCTGACCGTCGCCTCCGATCCGGGGATGTCGGTGCAGGTCAGCCAGCTCTAGCCGGGCTGCCGGCGGGGTGGCAGCCGACGAGGTTCAGCGCGTACCCGACGTACTCGGCGGCTACCTCCTCCGGCGACAACCTCCCGCCGGGATGCCACCACGTGGGCAGCGCCGTACACATGGAGACGACGACCCGGGCGGCGTCGTCGGGGGAAGCGGTGGTGAACAGGTGCGCGGCGACGCCGGCCCGGACCTGTTCGTCGACGAGCTCTTGCTGATGGTTGCGGCGCGCCGACACCACGGCCTGGTTTCCCGGTTCCAGGGACCGTACCTCGCTGGCACCGATGAAGCCGAGATCGCGTCGGTACGTGTGATAGAGCGCGAGATTCTCGACGAGACAACGGAACCGGCCGACCGGATCATCGCATTCGGCCAGTGCGGCCGCCGCCCGCCACTCCAGGTCGGTCATGGTGGCATCGAGGATGCACATCAGGATGGCCTGTTTGCTGTCGTGGCGGGCGTAGATGGCCGGCACCGAAACACCGCTGCGCCCGGCGATTCGGCGCATCGTGGTGCCGTGGTAGCCGAGTTCGAGGAACTCGGCGAGGGCGGCGGCCAGGACCGGATCCTGGCGCAGTGGACCGTACTTGCGCCAATCTGAGCGGGACCGCCCCGATGCTGTAGCTGCGGATGCCATTGGCGCGGTCGAGCTTCCGGTGACAGGGTCGGCGCCGCGTTGGGACAGGATGTCGCAGGCGCTGACGCCGAGTACGGCAGCGATCGATTCCAGGCGGGTGACGGTGAGCTGTGCCTTGTCGTTCTCCAGCTGGCTCAGGGTGGCCGGACTGACCCCGAGCGCAGCCGCCAGCCCACGCGCGGACAGCCCCTTGCGGAGACGGGCGCGCCGCACACGGGCGCCGACAGAGGGACGGCCATCGGGATCCATGCCGTTCAGGCTAACTACGCCGTTCAGGATAACTAAACCCTGGTCCGATCGGGGTGCTGTCCGATCATGGCCACCGCATCCAGAAGTCCAGCTCCAGATCCCGTTGTGCGACCGTCGGATCAACCTGGTAGGCCGCGAAATCGGTGACCCCGTCGGCGGCCAGGACCTCCTCATCGATAAAGCACTGTCCGGTGGCCGCCGAGGAGGGCTTCGAGATGATCGACAGGGCCGCGTCGGCCATGATGTCGACGGTGCGGCTACGGGAGACGAGGTTCTCGCCGAGCACATTGCTGACGGCGGCGGTCGCGATGGTGGTGCGCGGCCACAGCGAGTTGGCGGCGATCCCGTCGGCGTCGAGTTCGCTTGCCAATCCGAGCGTGACGAGCGACATCGCGAACTTGGAGATGGTGTAGGCGGTGGGTACCGCCTTGAACCATTCGGGGGCGATGGTGATCGGTGGAGACAGCGTCAGGATGTGCGGGTTCGCCGACCTACGCAGGTGCGGGACACATTTGGTGGACAGCGAGAAGGCTCCGCGGGCGTTGATGTCCTGCATGAGGTCGTAGCGCTTCATCGAGATCTCGGCGCTGGGGGTCAGATCAAGTGCGCTGGCATTGTTCACCACGATGTCGATGCCGCCGAACTGTTCGACGGTCCGGGCCACCGCCACGTCGAGCTGGTCGTCGTCGCGGATGTCGCCGACGATGGGCAGGGCCGTGCCGCCGGCCTGCTCGATCGCCTTGGCGGCGGTGAAGATCGTGCCCGGCAGTTTGGGGTGTGGGTCCGCGGTCTTGGCGATGAGGGCGATGTTCGCGCCCGCCCGGGCGGCCTTGACCGCGATGGCCTCGCCGATGCCCCGGCTGCCGCCGGACATGATCAGCGTGCGGCCCGAGAGGTCGGCGCCCGCTCGTGCCTGGCTGGGGGATTCGGGTGTGGTCATGGTGTCCTTTCCGCCGTGGACCGGCCGCGCGTCCGGTGCCGGTGCTGAACCGAGCGATCGTTCGGATTGCACTCACCCTTGCAGGAGAAGGGCTGCTACGTCAATGAACTGTCTCAGATAGCCACTCAAATTCGGAATAGCTAAACATCGTTCGAGAATTCTTGACCGACCGGTGCGATGGCCCCATTCTGGGCACGACCGAGCGATCGCTCGGAGCGACCGCGCCGGATCGTCCGGCCGCGTACCGTCCGGAAGGGATGCCGCCATGACCCTACGTACCTCGGCCGATTATCGAGCGGGCCTGCGCGATGAGCGCCGGGTGTTCTACCAGGGCAAGAGGGTCGACAATGTGGCGTCGTTCGGTGAATTCGACTGCGCCATCACACACTCGGGTCTGGCCTTCGACATCGCGGCGGAACTGCCGGAGCTGGCGGTCGTCGATGACGGCGACGGTCCGTACACCGCGTTCTACCGGGTACCGCGCACGGGCGAGGACATCGCGAACCGGGGAAAGCTGATCGAGGCCGTGTCCCGGATGGGGGCGGGGACGATCGTCCTCAAGGAGGTCGGCAGTGATGCGCTGTTCGGACTGCTGCGGGCGCTGACCGGGGAGGGCCTGGAGAACGCCCGCGAGTTCTACCGGTACTGCTGCGAGAACGACGTCGCGCTCGCCGTGGCCCAGACCGACGTCAAGGGTGACCGGTCGCTGGCCCCGCACCAGCAGGCCGACCCCGACCTCTATCTGCGTATCGTAGGCGAGGATGCCGACTCGATCACGGTGCGCGGGGCCAAGGTTCACACCTCGTTCAGTGCGAACGCCGACGAGATCATCGTGCTGCCGACGCGGGCGATGGGACCGGCCGACGCCGACTGGGCGGTGAGTTTCGCCGTGCCCGTCGACACCGAGGGCCTGAGCCTGTATGTCTCGCCCTACCTGCACGGCGAACCCGATCCGTTCGAGCATCCGGTATCGAGCAAACACAAGCTCCTGGAAAGTCTCACGGTGTTCGACGACGTGCGGGTGCCCAAGTCGAGGGTCTTCCTGAACCGGCAGCCCGAACTGGCCGGCCCGCTGGCCCTGGCGTTCGTCGACTACCACCGCTTCACCGCCGTCAACTACAAGCTGCCCATTCTCGATCTCCTGGTGGGTGCGGCGCTGGAGATGGCGGACGCGAACGGTATCGGCCGCACCGGACATGTGAAAACCAAACTGACCGAGCTGATCACCTACGCCGAGACGGTGCGCGGTTTCGCCGAGCTCGCCGCGCTACGGTCGGTGAGCGGGGGTAACGACGTCCAGCTACCCGATCCACTCGCCGTGAACATGGCCAAATACCATTTCGCGCACGGTTTCCACGCGGCCACGGCCACCTTGATCGACCTGGCCGGCGGACTCATCGTCACCGGTCCGGGCGGTGCCGACTGGGCGGATCCCGGAACGCGTGCCGTCCTCGAAAAGTACTTCGCCGCAGCGGCTCCCGCCGAGCAGCGGCTCCGGCTCATCAATCTGATCGGTGATATCACCACCGGGCAGTGGGGCGGCTACCAGTCGGTGCTCGCCACCCATGCCGAAG
The DNA here is from genome assembly GCF_000241345.1 of Gordonia amarae NBRC 15530. Taxonomy (GTDB): domain Bacteria; phylum Actinomycetota; class Actinomycetes; order Mycobacteriales; family Mycobacteriaceae; genus Gordonia; species Gordonia amarae. Next base: position 51,953 of record NZ_BAED01000033.1, on the reverse strand, counting down.
GCTCGCTGGAGGCCGAGAAGATGATGATCGCCCGCGCCTTCGACGACACCCGTGCCCGTGCGATGGTTACGCAGGTGCTCAGCGAAGCAAGGTTCTGACAAGTAGACGGTATCCCCCGGTGTGCGGCGAACGCGACGTTCACCGCACACCGGGGGATACCGTCGTTCAGCGCAGGTGGTCGGCCTCGTTCACCGACAGCAGCTCGCGCAGCTCGTCGCCGTGGGCGTGGACCCGGGTGACCGAGGTGTAGGTGGGGAAGGTGAAGAACAGTCTGTCGGTGCCGAGGATGTGCGCCAGGTAGGCGTTGATCACGCCGCCGTGGCACACGACGGCGACCCGCGAGTCGTCATCGGCGGCGGTGACGATGTCCTCGACGCCGGCCACGGCTCGTTCGCGGAACGCATCCGGGTCAAAGGTGTTCTCTCCCAGGCGTCCGGAGTTCATGTCATGGAAGAGGAGACTCCGGGTGGGGTAGGCGTCGAGGTTGACACCGTAGGTGGTCCAGCCCCGGTCGAGTTCGGCGATACGGTCGTCGAACTCGACCGGCAGTGACAACGTCGACCGCACGAACTCCGCGGTCTGGCGCGCGCGGCGCATGGGGCTGCTCACCAGGCGGTGGATCTCGCCGTGCCTACCGCCACGCAAGGCCTTGGCCAGCAGTTGTGCCTGTTCCTGCCCGTCGGGATCGAGGGCGGGATCGGCGCCGGACGGATCGACGATGTGGTGTGGCCGGGCGTGCCGGATCAGCAGCAGTTCCATCGTTACCGAATACTCAGCGCGGAGAGCACATTTCGCACCGCGGCCACCGACTTCCAGTCGATGACGGCCGCACAGTTACGACGCAGCAGCGCCAGGATGAGGGCGTTGACCACATCGTTGTCGGGCAGGACGTCGATCGCGGCCAGCGTGATGTACAGGCCGCTGAGCAACTGGATCTGGTAGTCGCAGACGGCGTCGGCGACGTCGTAGCCGGCCGCCTGCCGGGAGTAGACCTCGATGTAGCGGCGGATCAGCGGCATCTCGATCTCGCGGCGCAGGTCCGTGTCGACGCTGCCGGACATGAAGTATCCGACGTCGTACATCGGGTTGCGCACACCGGTGACCTGCCAGTCGATGAGCACCGCGGACGGTTTGCCGCCGACCTGCTCGAACAGCACATTGTCCACGCGTGGGTCGCCGTGGGTGAAGCTCCAGCGTTGCTGCGGCAGCAGGTGCCAGTCCCGGACGATGTCCGCACCGTCGCGGATGACGTCGAGGTATTCCGGTGGCAGCGCGTCGGTGTACCGGCCGAGTGCTGCCTCGGCACCGGCCCGGGCGTGGTCGGACCAGTAGTCACACACGTCGGCGAGCCGGATCATCCAGTCGGGGGCCGATTCCGGGGTGGTCGGCGCGAAAGCCGAGTGCACTCGGGCCAGTTCGACGATTACCGCTTCGGCTTCCTCGGCATTGCTGCCGGCGGCCTGGTTGCCAGGAACCGCCGAGCGGGTGAGGTCCTCGGTGACCAGGTTGATGTTGGTCTCGTCGCCGGCCACCCAATAGGCGGACGGAATCCGGCAGGCCAGGCGTTCGCCGATGGCCCGGAACGCGCCGATCTCGCGGTGATAGGCGCCGCTGTTGAGGCCGTGCTGGTGTGCACCCGGATCGCTGGGCCGGAGTTTGACGACAACCGATTCGGGTGCCTCGCCACGGTTTCCGTCGTAGGTGATCTCCACGCGGACACAGTCACTGACATTGCCGGCGCCGATCGGGGCGTGCGAGACCGCGGTGACGACGGCGTCGGGCAGTCCGGACCGGCGCAGCCCGGCCTGCATCCAGGACGGGGTGATCTCATCGATGCCGACGATGGGTGTCGGCTCGGTGGTGGTTTCCGGGTTCATTTCCAGGTTCCCTTGAAGTAGTTCGAGTTCCAGACGTCGGTGATAACACCGTCGTGCACCTCGAAGATCTCGATGCCACACAGGGTTTCACCGTTGGTCCGGCGTTCGGCATTCCACGTGAGGCAGGCATGGGTGTCGTCGCCGAACAGCGAGACGATGGTGAACTGAGGGCTGTTGGCCGCCAGGTCCTTCGTGATCCGGTCGGTCTGCTCGGCGCGGCTGAGGTTGATCACGCCGTCGGAACTGTGCCGCGCCATCGGATCGGCGCAGATCTCGTCGACCAGACCCACGTTGCCATGGTTGTACAACTCGATGACGTAGCGCCGCACAGTCTCCACGGCATCGGTCGTGCCCGCATCCCGTCCGGCGGCAGCGCTCGCGGAGCTCATGAGACACCCGCCCGGGCGGACTGTTCCTGTTCGGCGAAGGCGGCCACCGTGGTGGCGAGTTCGGCAGGCGTGGCGCCGTGCAGAATGACTCCGTCGACGCCCAGGTCGAACTGGTGGCGCACCAGCTCGGCGCAGCGCTGTGCCGAACCGGTCGCGGCGCAGTCGAGCCATTCGGCGGGAATCACCTCGTGCAGCCGTTCGAAGGTCTCGGTGTCGCCGACGGCGTCGGCCCAGCCGGGCAGCGACCGCACCACCTCCGAGGTCCGGAACCGTTCCAGCAGTGCCGGATCCCACCGGTTGGTGCGCACGAGGAGATCACCGTAGACCTGCAGGTAGGTGGCGATCCGCCCGACCGTCTTCTTCAGGAACGTCTGTTCATCGATCTCGTCGCAGACGGATGCGTAACACGACCACACCTTCACCGCGTCCGGGTCGCGCCCGGCCTGTTCGGCGGCCCGTTTCACCTCACCGACGACGCGGGCGGTGGTCTCGTCGGAGAAGAACGTGTGCAGCACCACCATGTCGTAGGCTCGGCCGGCCATGGCGAGGGTGTCGGGCCCGAAAGCGGTGGTGCACAGCGGGATATCCTCGTCGAACGCGGGGTCGAGCTTGAGTGCGGGGAAATCGCCGAGGGCACTGTGATAGTCGGTCACCGTCTCGCCGTGCCACAGCCGGCGCATCAGTGCCGCGAACTCCTCGAGCTGGGCGGTGGACACCTGGTTCAGGCCCATCGCCGCGATCTGCGGGCGCAGACCCCGCCCCACGCCGAGTGTGAACCGGCCGCGGGTCAGCCGGTGCATCGTGGTGGCGAAGGCGGCGGTGATCGACGGGTGGCGGGTGTTGATATTGGTTGCGGCGGTGGTGATCCCGATCCGGGTCGTCGCCGCTCCCGCCGCACCCGACAGAGCGCACGCCTCCTTGACATTGAGCCGTTCGGAGATGAAGGCCTGACCTATTCCCATCGCCTCGGCCTCGGCGAGTTCGTCGAGCATGATGCGCGGATCGGTGACATGACCGCCGAGGGTGTAGAAGCCGAGTTGGCTGAGCTCAGGCATGGCTCACCTGCCTGGATGCCGCATCCCGGATACATTGCAGCGCATCATGATCGATGGCATGGGTGAGTGCGTTGGAGGCCATCGACACGAACAGGTCGTCGCCCCGTTCGCTGCGGGCCACCAGCATCGCCGCCGCCACCCCGATGACGAAGTTCTGGAAGGTGCCGATCGGGTAATCGCGCAGCAGATCGTCGAAGGAGTAGTCGCTCACCCCGTGCGCGGCGAGCTCGCGATGGTAACGGGCGAGGAGCTCGTGCTCGTGTTCGCGCCGGGCCTCCGGCGACAGCGCCCCACCGATGAAGTACGCGACATCGACGGTGCCGGGGGCGAGAATGACGGTCTGCCAATCCAGGACCGCCATCCCGACCTTCCCGTCGAGGGCATCGAACAGGACGTTGTCGGGCCGGAAGTCACCGTGCTGGATGGTGAACGGGATGGTGCGCAGGGCGTTGTAGTAGTCGTCGATCGCGTCGGTGAACGCCTGCCCGAGCTCGATGTGTTCGGCGGCGAGCCGATCCCGGTAGCGGTCGAGGAAGCCCTCCCACCAGATCGGCATCATCTCGGTGAACTTGGCCCAGTACACGCCGGAGATGTCGAGCCAGCTCGTGCCGGTGAGTTCGTCCGAGCCCCAGAACGGGGCATGGATCCGGGCGGCCTGCTCGACGGCGAGCTCGACCTCGGACAGCGAACAACCGCGCAGCTGATCACCCGGCCGGGCCGGACTCAGATCCTCCAGCAGCAGCACGAATTCGGTGTTGTTCGAGTCGATCTCGGCATGATGGCAGGCCGGTACGCGCACCGGGAGCCGGGGTGCGATCTCCTGATAGAAGCGCACCTCCCGCAGGTAGTTCATCTCGCTGCGGCCCGCGGCACGGTTCTGGTCCTTGGCCGAACTCGTCTTGGTGACGAACGACGCCGGCGCGTCGGTGGTCTCGGAGTAGGTGACCTGGGTGTGGATGCTGTCGGCCACCTGGCCGGTGCCGATCGGCTTGGTCTCGATACCGGTGACCGAGATCGCGGTGTCGAGAAGGTTGTGCTGATGCAGGATGCGCTCGATCCAGTCGGCGCACAGATCAGACGGATGCATGGAAACCTCTTTTCGTCGGAGTGCGCCGGTCTACAGAACGGTCACCGTGCCGGTGGTTCCGTCGACCTCGATGTGCGCACCGTCCGGGATGCGTTTGGTGGCGTCGGTCACCGACACGACGCAGGGGATGCCGAGTTCACGGCTGACGATCGCGGCGTGGGAGAAGGGGGCGCCCACGTTGACCACGACGGCGGAGGCGGCGACGAACAGCGGCGTCCACGACGGGTCGGTGATCGGTGCGATCAGGATGTCACCGGGCTCCAGCGCCGACGGGTCGTCGGGATCGGTGATCACCCGAGCCCGGCCGCGGGCGGTGCCGCCGCACGCGGGCACACCGGCGAGGACCTCACCGGTGGTGGCGGCGTCGGCGGTCTCGTCCGAACGCCGGGCCCACTCGGAGACCGGTGTCGGGTCGCCCGCGACGACGAACGGCGGCACCCGGTCGAACAGGTCCAGATAGACCTGCTCACGTTCGGCCAGCACGTCACGGAAGGCGGCGGGGTCGGCCAGGAGACCTTCGAGTTCGTCACCGAAGGCCATGAAGATGCGGCGGGCATCGCCGACGCCGTCGTCGCCGGCCACGCGACGGCCCAGTTCCAATGCGCCGAGGCGTAGTTCGTGCATCAGCATCGCGGCCGTGGTGCGGGCACGTTCCCGGCCCCGCATCCAGAGCGCCGACGCGTTGAGCACGGCCTCGAACTGTCCGGACGCGTCGGCGTCGGCGGCGAGCATCTGCCGGATCGCGGTGGCCGCCTCGTCGCGTTCGGTGGACTTCTGCGCCGACTTGATCGCGGGCGCCTCGGAGTCGACGACCCCGCGCATCCGGTCGATGGTGGCCAGGGCCAGGTCGGGATCGACACCCCAGGTGATCGCGCGGATCTCCCATTCGGCCGGACCCCGGAAATCCCAGTCGGTCAGGAACGAATCAAGCTTGGTCACAAAGGACTTCACCGCGCCGGAGCCGGATGCGGTGAGCTTGCCGTACAGGCCCTTGGTGCCCTCGTCGAACAGGGCCGCCACCTCGGGATCACGCGCGGCGCGGCTCAGGTCCCACATTCCCAGCGACGGTCCGGCGGAGTCGACGTTGCCCAGACCGGCGACCAGCGTCAGCGCCTTCTCCGGCTGCCCGACAGCCTCGGCGAGCTGTGCGATGGCGCCGAGCCCCACCCCGGACTTGAGGCTGGCCTCGATGTGATGCTTGAACAGCCGGCGCAGCAGGGTGTCGAACGAGGTCATCCGGGCGATGAGTTCGGCGTCGGAGAGTGCGGTGAGATCCGGCCGTTCGCGGCGGACCTGCTCGACCTCGGCACGGTCGACGTCGTAGGCCGCGAGATCGGTGGCTCCGAGTACCTGCTCGGCGAGCCAGGCACCGGCCTTCGCCTCGTAGTCGGGATTCTCGTCGAAGTCGCGGCGCTCGCTCTCGTAGCTCGGGATGCCGGGCATGTCTCCGAAGTACTGCAGGTCGACGGCCTCGGCGGTCATCCCGGGAACCCGCACGCCGAACAGGCGCATCAGCGACATGTTGATGTACAGGTAGCTGCCGAAGGCCGGCAGGACGTTGAAGGCGACCTGGTCCTCGTAGAGGTCGTCGTCCCAGACGCCGCAGGCGACGAAGGCATCCCGCCAGCCCGGCTCGAGGTTGTGCTGGAAGCCGATCGAGGCGTTGAGCGGCGTGATCGGGTCCGGGAAGATCTCGCCGACGTTCGCCCGGGAGTAGAGCGGGAACAGCTTGGAGGTCTCATCCATCAGGGGCCAGGTGCTCATCTGATCCTCTTTCGTTGTGGTGCCCGGGACACGGGCCCGTCGGTGGCGGCGCCGAGGAGGTGGCGCGGGGGGCGGCGTCGTGGGGTGGAGGTGGGTGGAACGACTTCCACCCGAATGTCTCTTTAGTGAACGCTCCGTCACATTATGATGTGAGCTGGTTCACGCTGTCAACACTCTATGACAGGAAAAGGTGCAGAAAATTCGCTGATCTTGCGGAGTTGTCGCCTGATGGGCTACACAATTACGTGATAGACAAGTCACTAACTTGCATTCGGGGCCGATGGGAGAAGTCGATGCGCATCCTGGTGACCAACGACGACGGGTACACCGCGAAAGGGCTTGTCGCGGTGGCCGGGGCACTCGTGTCCGCGGGCCACGACGTGTTCGTGGTGGCCCCTATGTCCGAACGCAGCGGCAGCGGCAGCTCGTTGGGCAGCATCGAGAACGGCAAACGCATACCGCTGATCGAGACCCACCTGCCGGATGATCCGGCCGTGCCGGTGTACGCGCTCGACTGCCCGCCCGCGCTGACCGCGGTCGCCGCCTGCGCCGGAACCTTCGGCCCGCGGCCGGACCTGGTGATCAGCGGCGTGAATCCGGGGCACAACACGGGCCGGTCGATACTGTTCTCGTCCACGGTCGGGGCGCTGCTCGCCGCCCGCGTGGCCGGGGTGGGCGGGGCCGCGGTGAGCTGCGGCTTCGAGCCGTCCGGACGCTACGACACCGCCGCGGAAGTGGCTGTGCGGGTGGCCGACTGGATGATCCGCACCGAGAACACGCGGCTGATGCTCAATGTCAACGTGCCCGACGTCGACTTCGCGGAACTGCGTGGGGTCGCGGCGACGAAGCTGGGTGCGCGCAGCATGTTCTCCCTGCGCACCGAGCGCGTGGACGACGGTGTGATCCTGCGGCGGGACGAACGCAGCAGCGGCTTCCGTCAGGGAACCGACAGCGCGGCCGTCGCCGGCGGCTATGTGTCCGTGACGGTGCTCAAGGGCATCACCGGATCCGACGATCATGCCGCACTTGATGATTCGGGTGACTCGCTGATCCGGATCCTGGAACGCGAGGCCTCGTCGGCCACTTAGGTCCAGGTCTCGCGAGCGCGTCCGGAGAACCTGTGGGCCCCGGTGGACCACCCCCGTTCGGAGGGTCTACCGGGGCCCACAGGGGGTGCGGCGCCGGCTATTCCTCGTCGGCCGCCTCCCGTTCGCGCGAGGCGGTCAGCAGCAGGTCCTGGTGCAACTCCATCCAGATGTCGTGGTAGCTGTCGTACATCGGGCGGGCGAATGCGGCATTGTCGCCGCTCCGGACGCGGGCCAGCGCATCATCGAGGCGCGGAACATAGCGGGCCAGGCGGGCGAGCGCGCCATCCGTCGCATCGGCGGACGGGGCGAGAACGTCGATGATCCGCTCGTGGATCACCCCCAGGTCGGCGATGACCCGGCCGTCGTACTTGGTGTCGGAGTGGTCGTTCGGGGTGTCGTCGGTGACCATCTGCCACGACGCGCAGACCCGTTTGAAGTCGGAGTTGACCGGCAGGAACGCACTGTAGATGCCGTCGACGGCCGCGCGGGTGGCGGCATCGAGCGGATTCTGGGTGAACAACTCGTCGTAGGCGGCCTTACCGGCGGCGGTCAGCATGGTGCCGCTCATCCGCGGATTCTCGCGGCGCACCGCGAGCCCGTCCCCGGTGAGGGTGGCGATGGTGGTGGCCAGACCGTCGCCGGACAGGCCGGTCATCGCGGCCAGAAAGGCGTCATTGGCGAGGCCTTTCACCTTCAGGGCGTGCAGGACCTCGAATGTGCCGGTCAGGGTGTCCATGGGGGTTCTCCTTCGTGGTGGTGAGTGGGGGTCGGGAGCGTGGTCACGGCGTGGCCACCGCGGCGCCGAAGCGCTCGATGAGGGTGGGTTTGTTGAGCTTGCCGGTGGGCAGGCGCGGCAGGTCGTCGACGATCTGCACGATGCGCGGCACCTTGTAGCCGGCGATCCTGCTGCGGCAGTGGGTGATCAGCTCGTCGGCGGTGACCTCGTGGCCGGGCGCCGGCTCCACGATCGCCTTCACCGATTCACCGAACTCCGGATCGGGCACACCGATCACCGCCGCGTCGGCGACGGCCGGGTGCTCGGACAGCGCGGCCTCGATCTCCTCGGGGTAGATGTTCACCCCGCCCGAGATGATCATGTAGCCGGCACGGCCGACGAGGTAGAGGAAGCCGTCGTCGTCGAGATGGCCGATGTCGCCCATCTCCTTGTATGCGGCCGTGCTGTCGCCGATGCTCTCGAAGCAGACTGTCCCGTCCTCGCCGGCGGGCAGTTCGACGCCGTCTTTGATGATGTGAAGTCGTGTGTTGCCCAAGGGTTTCCCCACCGATCCGGGGTGTGTGCGGGCGTCGGCGGGGCTGATGTAGGTGTGCCCGTATCCCTCGGAGGCGCCGTAGTACTCGTGCAGGATCGGCCCCCACCAGTCATCGATCGCGGCCTTGAGATGCGGCGGGCACGGTGCCCCGGAGGTGAACGCCGTGCGGTGCAGCGGCGAGAGCTCGATCCGGTCGCGATCGGGCAGCCGTAGCAGCCGGACGAGCATGGTGGGCACCCACTGGGAATGGGTGACGCCGTGGGCGGTGATCGCGGTCATCGCGGCGGCGGCGTCGAACCTGTCCATGCAGACCACCGTGCCACCGGCGGCCAGCGTGATGAGAGTGAATGTGAACGGGGCCGCGTGATAGTTCGGTGCCGGCAGCAGCAGGACGGTGTTCTCGTCGACTCCCAGCTTGGCCGTCAGGTCCGAGTGGCGTACCGGGGCGTCGGCGGGGTGAATCCCGCGCAGCGGCTGGGCGAAGCGTTTGGGCCTGCCGGTGGTGCCGCCGCTGAACAGCACGCGGGCACCGAGCAGTTCACCCTCGACGGGAGTGGCGGGCCAGTCGGTGCGGACACCCGCCCACGGGGTGTACCGGTCACCGGTCGGTGTCGTCGGGTCGGGGCAGAGGAGGTCGGTGCAGAGAAGGTCGGGGGCGCGTTCCGGGGGGCCGTCGGGGCCGTCGGGGCCGCGGAGGTAGGCGTCGACCGCGGCCAGCACGGTGTCCGTCAGCCGGGTACTCGTCACGATCGCGGCGGGCTTCGCCTCATCGAGAAGAACGGCGAGCTCGGGGGCCGTCAGATGCCAGTTGACCGGGGTCACGTACACGCCGCTGCGCATGCCCGCGGCCGTCACCACCGGCCACCAGATGTTGTTCTCCATGACGATGACCACCGAATCGCCGGGCTTGACGCCGGCCTCGCGCCAGTAGTGGGCGAGGCGGTTGGATTCGGCATCGAGTTCGGCGTAGGTGACCTGGCCGGCGCTCGCGCCCGGTCCCGGGTGCGGGGAGTCGGCGCCGCTGGGGGCCAGGATGTAAGCGATCCTGTCGGGGTGGGGTCCGGCGATCGTGGGCGGATACATCGATCTCCTAACTTTGCGAACTATCAATCACATATGCGGAGTCCGGTCAAGGCGTGCCGCAGCGGGATCTGTCTGGTGAAATTGGTGGAGACCAATTTCTCAAATGTGGTTCACAACACACCATAGACTATGGTTTAGTGAATGAACAGTCACAAACCATTCCTGTTCAGGAGCCCGACATGACCGTCGCCAACCGTATCGATTTGATGGATCTCGCACCGTTCACCGCAGGTACCGATGATGTTCTCTTCGCCCACCTGCGTGACGAGGATCCGCTGCATTGGAACGAGGAGCCGGACGGACCCGGATTCTGGTCGGTCACCCGCTACGACGACGTCAAGACCGTCGCCTCCGACTTCGAGGACTTCACGGTCACCGAGGGTACCCAGATCGCCAGCCGCCGGGCCGAGGGCGAGGGAGCGCGCAGCATCCACCACGTCGACCCGCCCGAGCACACCAAACTGCGCGGCGTCGTCATGCCCCACATCAAACCGGTCAAGGTCAACCAACTCGAGGGCGATGTGGTCGCGGTGGTCGACCAGCTTCTCGACGCCGCACTGGAGGCGAGCAAGGCCGGACCGATCGACTTCGTGTCAGCCGTCGCCAACGAACTGCCCCTGGTGATGATCGGCCGGCTGCTCGGCGCACCGCTGGAGGACTGCCCGAATCTGCTGCGCTGGACCAATCAGATGGCCAGCGAGGATCCCGACTACTCCGAAGGTCCGGAGACCGCGGCCCGCGCCCGCGACGAGGTGTTCGACTACTTCCGCGCACTGGAGAACCTGCGCCGCGAATGCCCCAAGGACGATCTGGTGTCGGTGCTCACCGCGGCCGAACTCGACGGTGTGCCGCTCTCGCGCGGCTACCTCGACGCGTACTACCTGATCCTCATGGTCGCCGGTAACGAGACAACCCGGAACCTGTTGTCGGGTGGGGTGAATGTGCTCGCCGAGAACCCGCAGTGGTGGGACTACATGCGTGCCAACCCGGCGAAGATCCGGATCGTGGTGGAGGAAATGGTGCGCTGGACCTCGCCCGTGTTGTGCATGCGCCGCACCGCCACCCGCGACATCGAGATGCACGGTAAGACCATCAAGGCCGGTGACAAGGTGGTCATGTGGTTCTGTTCCGCCAACCGCGACGACCGCAAGTTCGACAATCCGAACGAGTTCATCGGCGACCGTAAGCCCAACCAGCACCTGGGATTCGGCTGGGGAGCCCACGCCTGCCTCGGCGCGCAACTGGCCAAGATGGAGGCCAAGGCCTTCTTCACCCGGGTGATCGAGCGGGGACTGGCCATCACCGTCGCCGAACCTCCGCAGCGCCTGCAGTCCAACTTCTTCCGCGGCATCAAGACCCTGCCGGTGCGGGTCGAGGTGGCCTCGTGACCACATCCCCGACAGCGTCGGTGCTCACCGGCCAGACGGCTCCGGCGGCCTGGATCGGTACCCGCCGGGTGGAGAGCACCATCCGGTTGCCGGTCATCGACCCCTACCGCGAAATCGAGATCGGCACGGTCGGTGTCGCCGACGCCGACCTCGTCGACGCGGCCGTGACCGAGGCCGGGCGGTCGCTCGCGGCCTGGTCGGCCACCGCACCCGCGACGCGCGCCGACATCCTCGACCGCACCGCCGACCTGCTCGAACAGCGAGGTGCCGAGATCGCCGCCACCGTCTCCGCGGAGATGGGTATGCCGATCACCCTGGCGGCGGCGACCCAGCGGGATCTGCCTGTGTCGGTCCTGCGGTCGATGGCGGCGGCAACCCGTGCGTTCGCCTGGTCCGAGAACATCGACGGTGCGGTGCTGCACCGGGTGCCGGCCGGGATCGTCGCCGCGATCACCCCGTGGAACATGCCGGTCCACCAGATCGTCGCCAAGGTGGCGGCAGCGCTGGCCGCCGGCTGCACGGTGGTGCTCAAGCCCGCGGAGGCAACACCTTTCGACGCCGAGCTGATCCGGTCCTGCTTCATCGACGCGGGAGTACCCGCGCAGGGGTTCGCCATCGTCAACGGTGACGGCCCCACCACCGGCGCCGCGCTCAGCGCCCATCCAGGCCTCGCGCATGTCTCGTTCACCGGTTCGGTGCGCGGTGGCCAGGCGGTCGCGCGGGCCGCCGCCGGCGCGCTGACCCGCACCACGCTCGAACTCGGCGGCAAGTCGCCGGCCGTGGTGCTCGCCGATGCCGATCTGGCCACGGTGATTCCCAAGGTGTTCGGGTCGGGCCTGGTCAACTCGGGGCAGGCCTGCAACGCCACCACCCGGCTGATCCTTCCGGCGGCGCACGCCGGCCGTATCGAGGAACTGCTCGTCGCGGCGGCCGGGGCGGCGCGACTGGGTGACCCGGCCGATCCGTCGACCACCCACGGCCCCCTGGCATCCCGGATCCAGACCGATCGGGTGCTCGAACACATCGCCACCGCAAGGGAATCCGGGGCCCGGTTCGTGATCGGCACGGGCGAGACCGAACCCTCGCGCGGCTCCGACTGTTTCATCGCCCCGATCGTTCTGGCCGACCTGCCGCCCGATGCCGCCGCGGTGCGTGAGGAGATCTTCGGCCCCGTGCTGGTGATCCAGTACTACGACGACGAGGCACAGGCGATCACGCTGGCCAACGACTGCCAGTACGGACTGTCGGCCGAAGTGTGGTCCGGCAGCACCGATCATGCCCGCGCCGTGGCCGGGGAACTGGAGGTCGGTCAGGTGAAGGTGAACGGGGTGCGGACCCGCATGCGCCCGGCGGTGCCGTTCGGCGGGCTGAAACGTTCGGGCTACGGACGTGAACTCGGGGCCGTGGGCCTGGCCGAGTTCACCGAGATCAAGGCGGTGATGTCATGACAGGAACAAGGACGATCGTGGTGACGGGAGCCGCGTCGGGAATCGGTCGCGCCCTCGTGGACCAGATCCTCGACGCAGACCCGGACACGACGGTGATCGCGGTCGACAGGTCCGAGTGCACCGACCCACGGGTCACCGCCCTACGATGCGATCTCGCCGACCAGGACTCGATCGCACGACTCGCGCTGCCCGACCGGATCGACGCTCTGGCGAACGTCGCCGGGGTGCCGGGTACCGCGCCGGCCGCGACCGTGCTGGCGGTGAACACCCTCGGTCTGCAGACGCTGACCTACCGCGTCCTGGACCGGATGGACACCGGTGCCGTCATCGTGAACGTGGCCTCTGTTGCCGCGCAACGCAACACCACGCCCGCCGACCAGGTGGCCCGGTTGCTGTCGGTGCACACCGCCGACGATATCGCCACCTGGCTGACCGACAATCCGATCGACGGATCGGCCGCCTATTACACCTCCAAACGGGTACTCGTCGACTGGACGGTGGTGCTGTCGGCGGCGCTACAACCGCGCGGTATCCGGGCCGTGTCGGTGAGCCCCGGGCCGATCGAGACCCCGATCCTCACCGACTTCGAGGCATCGATGGGAGTGGACAACATCGCCCGCTCCGCGGCGGTGGTCGGCCGGCACGGAACCGCCGCCGAACCGGCCGCGGCAGTGCGCTTTCTCCTTTCCCCGGCGGCATCGTGGATCAACGGGATCGACGTGCCCGTCGAAGGCGGGTTACTCGCGGCCCGCGTGGCCGCCCGATCACGGGCTTTCGCGCCGGTGGCCGCGCGGCTGACCGCCGGCGGCCCCCGGCAACACGACACCGACATCGCGGGCGACCGCCCCCAGGACGCCGCGAACACCTCAGCGGAAGGACTCCTCTCATGACGACAGCGGTAGTGGCCCTGGACGGAACGGCCCCCGGCGACCGGGAACTTCTCGGCGGCAAGGCATTCAGCGTCAACAGCATGCGCTCGCTGGGAATGCCGGTGCCGCCGGCGTTCGCGATCACCACCCCGGTCTGCCGGCGGTTCCACGAGGCCGGCGGCAAGCTGCCCGAGGACGTGTGGGAACAGGTTCTGCACGCTCTCTCCGACCTGGAGTCGCAGACCGGCAAGACCTTCGGTTCGGGCCCGAACCCACTGCTGGTCTCCGTGAGATCCGGTGCTGCCCAGAGCATGCCGGGCATGATGGACACCGTCCTGAACCTCGGTCTGACCCCGGCCATCGTCGACGAGCTGGCGGTGAGCACCGGCGATCGGGCGTGGGCCGACGATACCTGGGCGCGTTTTTGCTCCGGATACCGCGACATCGTCCTCGGCGACCCGGCCGGGACGGTGCCCGACGACCCGCATGCGCAACTGCGCGAAGCCATCGCGGCCGTCTTCCGGTCGTGGACCAATGAGCGCGTCACCGCCTACCGGCGTCGGCACAATCTCGGCGAGGGCGGCGGCACCGCGGTCACCGTGCAGGCCATGGTGTTCGGAAACAGGGATGAGAACTCCGGTACCGGAGTACTTTTCAGTCGCGACCCGGCCACCGGTGAGCCCGTGCTGTTCGGTGAGTGGCTGGCCCACGCGCAGGGCGAGGATGTGGTGTCGGGGGAGCGGACCCCGGAGAATCTCGACCAATTCGCCGCACACAGCCCGCAGTTGTACACCGAGCTCGAACACATCGCCGGTACCCTGGAAACGACGTTGCGCGACCTCGCCGACATCGAGTTCACCGTCGAAAGCGGACGGCTGTACATGTTGCAGTGCCGGGCGGGCAAGCGGTCGGCCCGCGCCGCGGCCCGTATCGCGGTCGACATGGTCCGTTCGGGCATGATCACCGAGGCCGAGGCGCTGGGGCGGATCAGCGAGGACCACGCGAAGGCGCTGGCCGGCGACGGCACCGTGGAATCGGGTGCGGAAGTGCTCGCCACGGGCACCGGCGCCGGACCGGGAGTGGCCACGGGTGTGGTCCACACCGATACCGAGGAAGCCTGTGCCGCGGCGGCCGAGGGCGTGGCCGTGGTGCTCGTGCGGCCGTCCACCTCGCCGGTCGACGTTCCGGCGATGTTCGAGTCGGTCGCGGTGGTGACCGAGGTCGGCGGCACCACCTCGCACGCCGCTCTGGTGTGCCGGGAGATCGGGGTGCCGTGCGTCGTCGGATGCGGTGAGGGACTCACCGGACGGCTGGCCGGGCAGACGGTCACCGTCGACGGCGCCACCGGCACCGTGTACCTCGGGGAGGTGGAATCGGACAATGCCGCCCCCGATGAGTACCTTGAGGAACTACTGTCCTATCTCGACCGTGCGGATATCGGTGACCATCCGCTGCGGACACACATCACCGGAGAGAAAGTAACCGAAGGGGTGCAATGAGCGGCGACGACGCAGCCGACGGTATCGACGCGGTCTACTCGGCGGCCGGCCTGCTCGACACCGCGGCTGCGTCGTCCAAGCGGTCCAATAAGCGTGGCGAGCAGACCCGGGACAAGTTGATCCGGGCCGCCGTCGAATGCTTCACCGAGTACGGCTACACCAAGACCCGCGTCTCGGATATCACCCACCACGCCAACACCGCCCAGGGCAACTTCTACCGGCACTTCACCAGCCTCGACGACATCTTCCTGGCGGCGCTCAAACCGTCGCTGGAGGAGTTGGCGCAGTCCCGGCTGCGGCCCGACCGTACGCACGGCGAGCTGGAGTCGCTGATCGAGGTCAATACCACCTACCTGCAGACGTACGCGCGCAACCGGCACATGCTGAGGTTGCTGCGTGAGGCCGCGGCGGCCAGCGAGAACAAGGGCTTCTCGGTGCTGTGGCTCAATCTGCGCGCCGAGTTCGTCAGACGCACAGAACACTGGCTGCGCCGGCTCGACGCCGAGGATCGCCTCGAATCCACCGACCTGGTGCTGCTCGCCGAAACCCTGGGGTGTGCCACCGAACAGATGGCCTACGTGCATGTCGGGCTCGCCGACAGCACCCCGCGCCGGGAACGGATCGAGGAACTGGGCCGCGCGCTCGGCGAACTCTGGTACCGGGCAACACCATTCCGGGTTCGCGGCGAATCAGGCTGAGCCGATGTGGCTCACGGGGTGACGATGGTGCGGACCAGACCGCTGGCCGGGACGCCCTCGGCGAGGACCTCGGGCAACTCGTCGAGGGAGACCATGGTCGGTTTCGGTGGGTGAAAAGCACCACGGGACAAGCGGTTCAGCACCACATCGAGGGTGCGCGCCAGATGCTGGGTGTTCGTGGTGATCCAGGTGGCCCACTCGACTCCGATCACCGCGCGGTTGCTGAGCAGGATGAAGTTGCTGGCGAGCGAGGCGATCGAGCCGCCGGCGAACCCGACCACCAGCATCCGGCCGTTCGGCGCCAGGGACCGCAGGACCCCGTTGGCCTGGTCACCGCTGACCGGGTCCATCGCCAGATCCACCCCGCGCGGGAAGTGCTCGCGCATGTAGGCGCGGATGTCGGGATGTTCCTTGCGGTCGATGATGTGCTGCGGCCTGACGCGGTGATCGTCCCAGATGGTGGTGTCGCTGGTGTGGGCGATGACCTCGGCGTCGAGATGCAGGGCGATCTCGACGGCGGCCGCACCCACCGCACCACCGGCGCCGAGGATCAGCACCGTCTCACCCGGAGCCAGACCACCACGTTCCTCCAGCGCGTAGCTGGCGGTGCCGTAGGCCTCGATCGCCGCGGCCGCGATCTCGTCGGGCACGTTGGCCGGTGTCGGTACCACCGCCCAGGCGGGCACCACGACATGCGTGGACCAGGCCCCGTACGAGCTCTTGAGAAGGACCACGCTGGTACCCGGCTGCAGATGCTCGACACCGGGACCGGTGCTGAGGACCTCACCGGCGGCGACCACGCCGGGGGTGAACGGCAGCGGGGGCCGCACCTGATACTCGCCGCGGACGATGAGCCGGTCGACGAACGCGACATTGGCGGCGGTCATCCGGACCAGCACCTCACCGGCGCCGGGTACCGGGTCGGGGTGTTCCTCGATGGCGATGGCATCGAGGTCGCCGAATCCGCGGCAGACGAAACTTCTCATTGTGGTGACCCTTTCCGGTGGCGTGAGCAGGTGGACCCGGCGACGTCGCGCGCCAGGTGAACGGCCGCCGCGACCACGACTTCCGCTTCGCGCAGCCGCTGGGCGGGATGCAGCCAGCGAAGCTGCCGCACCGGGTGGGCCCGGCGCGGCAGGTCCGGATGGTCGTCGTCGCAGAGCTCGCCGTCGGCCAGGACGTGCGCGAGTGCCCGGCCGAGCCGCCCGAGGGCGTCGGTACCCGCGTGCAAAACCTGGTCCATGCTCACAAAACCGTGGATCTGGCCCGGATAGTGCAGATGCAGGACCGGCACGCCCGCCTCACGCAGGCGCGTTCCGTAGCGCAGCCCCTCGTCGCGGAGGGGGTCGAAACCGGCTGTGATCAGGATCGTCGGGGGCAGACCGGTCAGGTCGCCTGCGCTCAACGCCGACCCGGCCGGATCGTGCAGATCTGAGACGGTCGAGATCTGCGACTTGATCCAGGTGATCCACCGATGATCGAGCAGGCCGGGCATCGCCTCGTGCGCAGACGGCAACGAGCCGGTCAGGTCTGTGGCCGGATACACGAGAACCTGCGCGGCAAGGCCGATTCCGTTGCGGGCGCAGTGCTGCGCGGCAAGGGCGGCCAGGCCGCCCCCGGCCGAATCGCCGCCGACCGCCAGCCGCGCCGGGTCGACTCCCAGCTCGCGACCGTGTGCGGCGAGCCAGGTGAGCGCGGCCAGGCAGTCCTCGCGCCCGGCGTCGAGGGGGTGCTCAGGGGCGAGCCGGTAGCTGACGGCGACGACGGTGGCACCGCTCGCCGCTGCCAGGGCCCGGCAGGTGGCACCGGCCGTGTACAGGTCGCCGGCGACGAACCCGCCGCCGTGAAACCACACCAGTGCAGGAGCCCCCGCACCGTCTGTCCCGGTGGTGTCCGGGCGGACCGGGGAGTAGATCCGCAGGCGGATCGTCCGATCGCCGCTGTCGATGACGTGGTCGGTGGCCGAGGCGACGCGGGGACGTGAGGCGAATGCTTTCACGGCCAACCGCCAGTTCCGGCGGACTGCGGCCACCGGTGTCGACTCATCGGGCGGTGACACCACCGACAACTGCAGCAGGAGTCTGCGCACCTCAGCGTCGGGCCGTGCCCGGCGCGGGACCGGTACCGGCGACGCACCCGGGTGGCTCTCGTGCGCACCCTGTTGGTCACCGTCGAGTTCATCGGAGTCGCAGAGCAGTCCGCTCATGACTGTGCCAGCTTGGCCGGTGCCGGAAGCTCTGCGGCCGCAGGGGTTTTCCCGGGTTCGGCCGGCACGCTGAGGTCGGCGGCCTGTGAGGGTGTGAGGGTTTCCCGGGCGACGATTCCCGCTGCGTCCCGGAGTTCGGCGTAGGAGGCGTAAAGGTCGTCGGCGAACTCCCACACATCGTCGACGATGTCCGGGTCGGAGACCGGACCGAGCACCAGCCGGCCGCGGTAGCTCAGGGTGCAGAGGAACAGGGCGTTGTTCGTCCACTGCACCCCGAACGGATACCAGTGCAGCAGTTCGTGTTTGCCCAGGAACAGGGGTTCTTTGGGGCCGGGCACGTTGGTCGAGGTGATGTGCATGGGGAAGTAGTCCTTGGGCCACGACTTCCACATCAGCCGCGCCATCGGTGTGGGCAGCCACTTCATCGCCGAGATGGACTCGTAGATCGCATCGGCCTGTCCACGCCGTTTGAGCTCGGCCATCTCGAAGTGTTGTGCGTGCATGCGGGCTCCGGCGTTCGTCTCACCGACGTGCAGCGGCACCACCACCATCGAGATCAGGTTGCCCATCGCCCCGGACTGGCTCTTGCGGCGCACGCTGACCGGGCACATGGCATGCAGCAGCCGGCCCTCGGGATCGTAGCCGTGGCGGCGCATGTAGCGGCCGAGCCCGCCGCTCAGTATCGCGAGCACGAGGTCGTTGACGGTGCCGCCGAGTGCGGTGCGGACCGCCTTCACCTCGTCGGCGGGCAGATCGACCCAGGAGAAGTCCCGCTTGGCGTGGATCTGGGCGTTGAACGGGGTGGGCGACAACGGGTTCAGCATCAGCGGCGCGAGGTCGACGCCGGCCCGCGCCACCTTCTTGACGCGGTCGATCGTGTCGGTGATCCCGCCTGGCCGGACCAGGTCGATGCTCTCGCGGACGGCGTCGAGCCCGAGGTCGAGGTTGTCGGCGGCGATATCGCGGAGCCGGTCCAGCGGGCCCGGTATCGGGCGCGGTTGCCACTGCTGCCGAGGCGGTGCCGGTGGTGGTGCGTCGGGGGTGGTGTCGTGGAGCACCTCGATCAGTTCGACACTCGATACCCCGTCTACCATCGAATGGTGCAGTTTCAGGAACACCACGGTGGTGTCCTCGGCGTAGCCGTGGAGCACCGTCAGGTGCCACATCGGGCGATGCCGGTCGATGAGCTGACAGTACAGACGCCCGCAGGTCGCCGACAGGATCCGGTAACCGGGCCCGTCGAGTTGCATCTCGGCCACATGGTTGCGGACGTCGAAGGCGTCATCGTCCTCCCAGGTGGGGTTGGCGATGCCGAATGGGGCGGCGACGATCTTCTGCCGGTACCGGGGCAGCAGGTGGATGCGGGCTTCGATCATCTCGATCATGTCCGCCGCGGTGACATGGCCGGAGTAGACCATGCATTCGGCCACGTGCATCGGCTGTTCGGGGCGTTCCCAGTTCAGGAAGACGGTGTCGTGGGCGGAGAGTCGGGTGGACAGTTCAGGCACAGGATGCTCCTGATCGTGGGGACGTGGATCGGCGGGTCAGAGCTGCGAGTGTTCCTCGCGATAGCGTTGCTGCAGCACCCGTTTGAGAACCTTGCCGGTGGGGAGCCGGGGGAGTTCGTCGAGGAAGTCCAGCCGGCGTGGGCATTTGAACGACGACAGGCTGTCGGTGAGGTAGGTGAGCAGTCGCTGTTCGGTCTCCGGGCCGGCCTCGACGCCCTCCCGCAACTGGACCGCACCGTGGACGACCTGACCGAGTTCGTCGTGGGGAATCCCGAATACGGCGGCATCGGCGACATCCGGATGCCCGAGCAGGTGTGATTCGGCCTCCTGCGGATAGATGTTGGCGCCGCCGCACAGGATCAGATCCGATCGCCGGTCGGCCAGATACAGGTAGCCGTCCTCGTCGAGGTGGCCCAGATCTCCGACGGTGGTCCAGCCCTCGGCATTTCGGGCCTCGGCAGTCTTGTCCGGGTCGCCGAGGTACTCGAACCACAGGCCGCCCTCGGACCAGATGGTCCCGATCTGGCCGACGGGCAGTTCCTTGCCGTCGTCGTCAAGGATGTGCGGGGTGCCCGACAGCGGCGCGCCGACCGAACCGGGATGGCTCAGCCACTCCTCGGTGCCCAACTCGGTGAACAGGTAATTCTCGGTGGCGGAATAGAATTCGCGGACGATCGGCCCGAACCAGTCGATCACCTCGCGTTTGGCTTCGGCCGGCATCGGTGCGGCAGCGTGGACGACGCAGCGCAGCGAGGACACGTCGTACGAATGCCGTTCTTCCTCAGGAAGTTTCAGCATCCTGATGAGCATGGTGGGGACCATCTGGGTTTCGGTGACCCGGTAGCGCTGGATCAGCTCGAGGGCCGCGGCGGCATCGAAGCGGTCCATCACGATGACCGTGCCGCCGTAGCGGTGCACCGTCATGCAGACCCGTAGTGGTGCAGCGTGATACAGCGGAGCCGGTGACAGGTAGATGCTGTCGTGCTCCAGTCCCCACTTCTCGTGGAACAGTGTGGCGAACCCGGGGCCGGTGCCCAGTGGTGCCAGCGGCAGCGTGGCGACGATCCCTTTCGGGCGTCCGGTGGTGCCCGACGAATACAGCAGGTCGACGCCTTCACGCTCGTCGGGATTGGGCGCGCTGCCCGCGGACGCTTCGAACAGCGACTCGAAACCGTCGACGTCCGGCCCGGTGGTGAACCGTTCCGCCACACCGTCGGTCAGGGCCAGTGCCTCGCGGGCGAGGTCGAGAAGACTCGGGCCGACGATCAATGCGTCGGCTTCGCAGTTGCCCAGGATGTAGGCGACATCCGCGGCGCCGAGCCGGGTCGCGATGGCCACGTAGCGCAGTCCCGCGCGCTGTAGACCCCACGCGACCTTGAAGTAGGCCGCTTCGTTCGACATCAGGATCGCCACGGTGTCGCCGTGACGCAGACCGCGTCCGTGGAGCAGTCCGGAGATCGCCCGTGATGCCTCGACCATCTCCCCGTACGAGACGGCCTCTCCCGAGGCCATGATGTACGCCGGCCGGTCGGGTTCTTGCTCGGCGTAGGTGTCGGGGAACAGCAGTCGCTCCTCGTCGGTATCCGCGTGCGGCCGGTGTTCGGCCACAGTCGTATCTGCCATGGCAGACTTCTCCCTTCCGGTGGGTACGGTCGGTTCGTGTGGCCCTCGTCGCCGGTGGACGACCGGGTTGCGCACACCGGCCCGGGGGCAGCCGGTGCTCCGTGAGATCTGCGCTGCCTATCAGGCGGTGAGGAAGATGGATTTGGTGTTCTGGTAGGCGGCAAGCCCTTCAGGGCCCAGCTCGCGGCCGATGCCGCTGTCCTTGACCCCGCCGAACGGTGAACCCCAGTCGAGATTGAAGGTGTTGACCCCGAACGAGCCGGTCTCGACCTGGCGTGCGACATCCAGGCCCCGTTCGGTGTCGGTGGTCCAGACCGTGCCGCCGAGGCCATACGAGGAGTCGTTGGCGATGGCGATGGCATCGGCTGTGGAGTCGTACGGGATGAGCGAGAGCACCGGGCCGAAGATCTCCTCCCGCGCGATCGCGGTGTCGTTGTCGACATCGGCGAAAACCGTGGGTGCGACGAAGAATCCGCGATCGAGGCCCTCCGGGGCGCCGCCACCGGTGGTCAGGGTCGCACCGTCGGCGCGGCCACGGTCGATGTACGACAGCACCCGGGCGCGTTGCTGAGCGCTCACCAGCGGTCCGATGAACGTGGACTCGTCGAGCGGATCACCGACCGGGAGACCGGCGGCCATCGCCGTGATGGCGTCGACATAAGGCGAGTACTGCGAGCGCGGGACCAGGATTCGCGTCGACATGTAACACGTCTGCCCGGTATTCAGCAGTGACGCGGTGGCCAGTCCCTCGACGGTCTGGGCGATATCGGCGTCATCGAGGATCAGTGCCGCCGACTTGCCGCCCAACTCGAGGGTGACCGGCCGCAACAGCTCGCCGCACACCTTGCCGATCTGGCGTCCGGCGCGCGTGGAACCGGTGAACGCCACCTTGTCGATGCCGGGGTGCGATACGAGGTACTGGCCGACGTCAGCGCCTCCGGTGACTATGTTGAGCAATCCCTGGGGAAGCCCGGACTCGATGGCCGCCTCGGCGAGAATGTAGGAGTCCAAGGTGGTTTCGGGCGACGGCTTGAGCACCACGGCGCATCCGGAGGCGAGTGCCGGGGCGATCTTGAACATGGACAGGATCGCCGGGAAGTTCCACGGCGAGATCGCCGCAACCACGCCGACCGGTTCCCGGCGCACCACCGTGGTGCCGGGGATCGGCCGGCTCGCCCGGCGTTCCTCGACCGGCTGCGCCTCGACGAGATCGGCGTAGTAACGCAGGAGCTGAACCGGGGCCGCACCCTCGGCGAACCGGGCGAGGGAGATCGGCATGCCGTTCTCGGTGGTGACGCAGCGCGCCCGGTCTTCGGTGCGGGCTTCCAGTGCGTCGGCGAATCGGCGCAGCATGCCCGCCTGGTCGGCGGGGGTTCCCGCCCGGCCTGCGCGGAATGCCCGGCGGGCGGCGGTGACGGCCGTATCGATGTCGGCGATCGTCGAACTCGGGATGGAGCCGATCTCGGCCTCGGTGAGCGGCGATATGACGGGAATCGACTCGGTTGCCGACGACGTGTGCCAGCCACCGCCGATGAACAGGGATGTCTGCGGAGCGATGGTGGTCACGGGATCTCCTCGCTGAGATGGGCGGAGAGCGGGTCTCCGCAGGGATGTGTCCATCGTCACAACCTTGTCGCCGGATTTCTTGACATCTCGCGACAGAGTTTTTACATTTCGCCTCCATGGCTGATCTGATCAGGGGCGCCGCGCTGACCCAACTGCCGGAATTGATCACCGAACTCGGTGGCGATCCCGACACCCTCCTGGCCCGGGCGGGGATTCCGGCGGCGGCGGTGGGTGCCCACGACAAGTTCGTGCCCTTCAGTGCCCAGTCACTGGTCCTGGGAACCGCCGCGGCCGAACTCGGTGTACCCGACTTCGGGCTGCGGCTCGCGGCACGGCAGGACCCCGACATCCTCGGTTCGCTGGCCATCGCGGCGCGCAACGCCGGGACCGTCGGCGAGGCAATCGATGCCATCACCCGGTTCGCCCACATCTACAGCCCCGCGATCGCCTCCGAACTGGTCCACGACGGGCACGGTCAGGTGGCATACGTGTTTCATACGGTGCTGCGGCGCCTGCCGTTCCGCGATCACTCGGTGGAGAAGGCGCTGGGGGTGACCCTGATGACCTTCCGGATGATCATCGGCCCGGGTTTCCGTCCGTCGCTGGTCACCTTCACGCATCCGTCGATCTCCGAATACGCGGTGTACCGCGACTATTTCGGCTGTTCGGTGGAGTTCGGTGCCGATCGCGATGCCCTGCTCTTTCCCGAAGAACTGTTGCGCCGAAAAAGATTCGACACCGATCCGCTGGTCCGTGACCTGGCGGTGCATTTCATGGAAACCGTTGACCGGCACGACACCCTCACCGATGTGATCTCCGAGATCGTGGCACGGTCCCTGGCCGCGGGGGCGGCGACACTGGAGGAGATCGCGGCGCCGCTGATGCTGCATCCGCGGGCTGTGCAACGCCGATTGGCAGATGAGGGAACAACATTCGAGGACATCGTCGATGAGATCCGCAAGGACATGGCGCTGCAATTGCTGGCCAATCCGGGTGTGTCCCTCGGCACGCTCGCCCGCCAGCTCGGCTACTCCGAGCAGAGTTCGCTCACCCGCAGCTGTCGGCGCTGGTTCGGGATGCCGCCGATGGCCAAACGCCGGGAGCTTCGGCAGAATCCTCCCGCGCCGCAGTGAGCGGCGGGACACGTGCCCCGTGAAAAAGGCTTGCCGTGGGCAGGGCGGTGGGGCTACAGTTCGGCGTCGGTATCCGAGTGGTTCTTGAGTGAGGAGGTGGGTCTATGAGCGCCGTCTTTTGTGCTGCCATGCGCAGCGCAGCAGTAGTTCTCATTCCCACGAACTCAAGGACTCACCTTGTCGTCACCTCACTCTGACAACTCTTCCATTCTCGGCTCTTCCTCCCTCGACTCTTCCTCCCTCGGGCCGCTCGGTCCGATCGGCTGGGATGCGATCCTCGACGAGCAGTTCACCGCGCACGCGGCCGCCGGCCTGATGCCGGGCCGGGTGTCTCGGGTGGACCGGGGCCGCTGCGATGTGCACACCACCGTCGGGGTGCTGCACGCGACTGTCCCGGCCAACGTGCTCGATCTGCCCGAATCCGGTGTCGTCACCGGGGATTGGGTGGCGATCGAGTTCGGTGCCACGGCCACCGTCCGGGCGGTCCTGCCCAGGCGTACCGCGCTGTATCGGGCCTCGGCCGACCGCACCTCCCGCAGGCAGGCGCTCGTCGCGAACGTCGACACCGTGATCGTGGCGGCCGCGCTCACCGGCGCGCTGCGGCCGTCGAAGATCGAACGGTATCTCGCGCTGGCCTGGGACGGCGGCACCACGCCTGTCGTCGTGCTCACCAAGAGCGACATCGCCGACGGTCACCCCGAATCCGCTGTCGCCGACCTGGCGGCCGCGATGCCCGGCGCGGATGTGCTCGCCGTCAGCGCGTACACCGGTGACGGCCTCGACGAGCTGCGTGAGCGGCTCGGCGGCAGCACCGTCATCCTCGGCCCGTCCGGGGTGGGTAAATCGACCCTGGTCAACGCGCTGGTCGGGGAGCAGCGGATGGACACCGGTGCCGTCCGGGCCGGCGATGACAAGGGCCGGCACACCACTGTCACCCGGGAACTGATCCCGATCGACGGTGGCGGCGTGCTCATCGACACCCCGGGCCTGCGCGGCATCGGCCTGCACGACGCCGACGACGGTATCGGCCAGGTGTACGCCGACATCGAAGCGCTCGCCGCGCAGTGCCGGTTCGATGACTGCGAGCACCATTCCGAGCCGGGATGCGCTGTGCAGGAGGCGATCGCGAACGGTACCGTCGATGCGGGCCGGCTCGGCCGGTACGAGAAGATGCTGCGCGAGAGCCGGTGGGCCGCAGCCCGCGGCAACGCGCGCGAAGAGCGCAGGCAGCGTGAGACGTGGAAGGCGATCACCCGGCAGCAGCGGGGCGCCTACCGTTTCCGGGAGAACAACGGGTTGCGCTGACCGTCGCCCGCGACCCGCTGTTCGCCGGGGCGGCACCCACACCGGTGTGCCGCCCCGGCGACAGGCGGAACACTCAGCGGGCGGCGGCGGCGATCTCGGTGAGCACGGACTTGACACCGAGCGGGCCGGAACCGCTCGTCCACGGCACACCGTCGACGGGAAACACCTTGCCCGACGTGTTGGCGCCGAGCGTGCCGAAGCCGGGGAGTTTGCGGGCGGCCGACAGTTCCTCGGCCGCCTTGTCCTTACCTGCGAGCACACCGAAGAACAGGTAGTCGGCGTCGATCACATCGAGGTACTCGAGGCTGACCTTGTCGCCGGAACGGCCCTGCGAGTTGATCTTCTCCTGCGCTGCCGGACGGGTGAAGCCGACCTGCCTGAGGACCCACCCGGGCAGCGAGTTGGCGCCGATGACGGTCGGACCGTCGGCGGCCCAGCGCACGATGCTCGCGGTGGGGGCCCGGCCGTTCACCTGTTTGGCCGCGACCTGCTGCTTGACCTTGCCGATCTCGGTGGTGATCTCGCCGGTCACCGTGGCGTACTGCTCGGGCTTGCCGAGGACGTCGGCGACGGCCTTGAAGTACTTCTCCCAGCCGTCGGCGTACTTGGCGATCAACAGGGTCGGGGCGATCTTGCTCAGCTCATCGAGCGAATTACGGGATGCGGTGGTGTCGTCGACCAGGATCAGATCGGGACGGGTCTTGAGGATCTGCTGCAGATTCGGGCCGCGCGGGGTACCCACGATCGGGATACCGGCGGCCTCGGCGCCCAGATAGGCCGGGGCCTTGGTCTGGCCGCGCGCGCTGGTCGTGCCCACGGGGGTCACGCCGAGCGCCAGCGCGGCGTCGAGTGCGCCCTCGGCGAGGGTGACGATCTTGCCGGGTTGCTGCGGGATGTCGACGGCCACACCGCGGGCATCGGTGTACTCGCGGGACGGACCCGAAGCGCCGGCCCCGGAACTGTCGCCGCCGCACGCGGTGACCGCCGCCGACATCAGCAGGGCCGCGGCGATAAGGGAGAGGAGGCGGAGAAGTCGGGTGTTCATGTCGGAGATCCTGTGTCGGTGTCGTCGGGCAGGTCTGGGCCGCCGGTGGCGGCGAGGTCGTCGAGAAGCATGGCGGCCCACCAGCAGTCGTCGTGGCCACCGGAATAGGTGCGGAAGCTGACCGGGAATCCGGCCTCGCCGGCGGTGTCCACCGCGTCGGCCACATTGGGCGCGAGTTCGCCCTCGAAATCACCGACCGCCACATGCAGCTGCGGCAATGAGTCCGGGCCGGCGGTGCGGAGCTGGTCGTGAATCCACTCCTGGCGGCCGCTGACCTCGACGGGCCGGGCGTCGAGTCCCGGACGGAACCACACCGACGGCGAGTAGGCGAGAACCCGGTCGGCCACCCCGGGATGCCAGGCGCCGAAGGTGAGTGCGGCCAGACCGCCGAGGCTCTGCCCGGCGACGACGGTGGCCGCGGGTGCGGCCGGCAACAACCGGTGGACCTCCTCGAGTACGGCGCTGGTCAGGGCGGCCAGCATCTCGCGGTTGCCGCCGAGGAACCGCAACCGGTCACCGCTGTCGGCGGGGGAGTAGACGCCGAGGACGGCGTACCGTTCGGCGAGCCTGCCCTGCCGGTGGTGCTGCTCGAGCACGTGCGCGAGTTGGTATCTGTCAGACCATTTCTCGGCGTCAAAGGTGATCAGGAGATTGATCGGGGTGGGGTCGGTGGTGTCGGGGATGCTCAGCCGGTACCGGATCGGTGCGCCGGCCTCCACCGCCACCTCACCGGTGGTGTCGGTGACGGTGGCCTCGTGCGGGCCGATCCAGTGGTCGAGCGCCGGTGCGGCAGCACCCTGGGCGACAGAACCGAAAGGGGACTTACTGCGCACCAGGGGATTCCGGGTGTCGAAGTGGGCGTGCGCGACGACGGCGCGCGAGTAGGCGACCTTACCGTCGGTGACGCCGGGGCCGTCCGCGGCGAACGGATAGATGCGGTATCCGGCCATGGTGTCACGGGGCACCGAGATCTCGGCGAACCAGATCTCGGTGCCGCGGATCCGGCTCATCAATCCGGCGTCCGCGTGCTCCTTGTCGGTGAGCCGGTTGACCCAGACATACACTCCGGCAATCTCTTTGCCGTCCCGTAGCGCTTGGGTCCGGTCCGGCCACCAGGTGAACAGCATCCGCTGCCGATCCGGGTCGTCCGGATCGTCGGTGACCAGCGGGGTGCCGTGCGCATCGATCAGCGCGGTCAGCTCGTGGTGATCGGCGTCGTCGGCGTCGATGATGCGCCGGCGCAGGTCATCCGGGGATATCGACTCAGGCATCGGTATCACCACCGGAGACGGCGTTGACCTCCGCCGCGATGCGGCCGAGTGCGGCGGGCCGGATCATCCCGGGATGTGCTGTGGCGAAGTCGATCTTCCGGAACTCACCGCCGAGATGAGTGCGCCATGCGTCGGGATCGAGGAAGTCCTGTGCGTTCTCGGTGGCACGGAACAGGATCGCGTCCCCGTCGAATGTCGACGTGGTGTGTGAGCGCATGAGGTCCGCGAAGTGCGCCACCACCCGGGCAATGGCCCGGACGCGGTCCGCCGACAGCCCGCCGAACGCGGTGTTGGCCTTGCGCAGGGCGCCGAGCAGTGCGTCGTCGGAGGCGAGATCCACCTCGTCGATACCCGCCATGATGAGGAACGCGCGGCGCACCTCTTCCGGCGAGGGCGGTGGCTGTGCTGCCCACAGTTCACTCGGATAGGCGTCCATGAGGGCCAGCAGGCTGACCTCGCGGCCCCGGCCGGCCGCGAGCGCCGCCATCTCGTGGGCGATGACACCGCCCACCGACCACCCCAGCAGCCGGATCGGTCCTTGTGGTGCAACCTCTTCCACCGCATCGAGATAGGTTTCGGCCACCACTCGCAGACTTTCGGGCAGCGGTCCACCGTCGAGACCGTCGGCCTGCAGCGCGTATACGCCCGCATCACGGTCGAGCATCGACAGCAACCCCGAATAACACCAGCCGAGTCCGCCCGCCGGGTGCACACAGAAGACCGGGTCACCGCTACCCGCCGGGCGCAGCGTCAGGAGGCGGCCGAACGGATCGACCGTCGACTCCCCACTGAGCCGCTGCGCCAGCGCGGTGACCGACGGTGCGGCGAACACATCGGAGACCGCCACATCCTGATTGAGAACCTCGCCCACCCGGGAGGCCAGTCGCGTCGCCGACAGCGAGTTGCCGCCGAGGTCGAAAAAGCTGTCGGTCACCGACACGGTGCCGCGTCCGAGGACCTCGGCGAACACGGTGGCCAGCGTCATCTCCAACGGTGTTGCCGGGCTGGTGATCTCGCCGGCGCCGAAGGTCGGCTCGGGCAGCTTCTTGCGGTCGAGTTTGCCGTTGCTGGTCATCGGGATCGCGTCGATCACCTCGACGGCGTCGGGCAGCATATACGACGGCAGTCGGTGCGAGAGCCGGGTGCGGACCTCGAAGGTGTCGACGGACTGTCCGGCTTCGGCGACGATGTAGCCGAGCAGCAGCGCCGACGGCCCCCGGCCGCGCACGATCACCACCGCATGCGCGACGCCCGGCAGATCCGACAGCGCCGTGGCAACCTCGCCGAGTTCGATGCGCCGGCCGCGGATCTTGACCTGGTCGTCGACGCGGCCGATGTACTCGATCACCCCGTCCGGCCGTCTGCGCGCCAGATCGCCTGTGGCGTACATGCGTTCGCCCGGCCGGAACGGGTTGGCCACGAACCGGGTGGCGGTGAGGGGACTGCGGCACAGGTAGCCGCGGGCGAGCTGCACACCCGAGAGGTACAGCTCGCCGATGTACCCGAGCGGCAATGGCCGTAACGCGTCATCGAGCACGTATACGGCGCTGTTGTCTACCGGCAGGCCGATGGGCACCGAGGCCTGGTCCCAGTCGTCGCCCGGATACCACCAGGTGATGTCGACGGCCGCCTCGGTGGGGCCGTACAGGTTGTAGACGATGTTCTCGCCGGTGCCGACGCTGCGGGGAAAGACGCGGCCGGCCTGCATCAGCACCTCGGCGGGCAGTGCCTCGCCGGAGCACACCACCAGCCGCAGCGACGATGTGTCGCGTGCGGTGGGCTCGGTGAGGAACGCGGCCAGCGCCGACGGCACGAAATGGCACACCGTGACACCGTGGTCGACGATCTCGCGGGCGATGCGGGCGCTGTCGCGTTCGGCGCCCGCCGGGGCCACCACCAGCCGCGCCCCGGTGAGCAACGGCCAGAAGAACTCCCACACCGACACGTCGAACGAGTACGGCGTCTTCTGCAGCACCCGGTCGTCAGGGGTCATCGCGAACACCGCGTCCATCCAGCGCAGCCGGTTGACGATGCTGCGGTGCTCGATGATGGTGCCCTTGGGGGTGCCGGTGGAGCCGGAGGTGAAGATCATGTACGCCGAATCGGCGGGCGCGGGTGCCCGCAGCGGCGTGCTGCCGGCGTGTCCGTAGGAGGTGACGGTGAGCGCGAGATCCTCCCACGCCCAACGTGACACGCCCTGAACATCGTCCGCCGTGTCCGGCAGGGTCAGTTCAGCGACCGGCCGGGCGTCGCCCCGGATCGAGGCGATGCGTTCGTCGGGCAGTTCGGGGTCGATGGGCAGATAGGTGGCCCCGGCCTTGATGGTGGCGTGGATGGCCACTGCCATCTCCGGTGCCCGTGGCATCCGCAGTGCCACCACCTTGTTCGGCCCGGCACCGAGCCGTACCAGGGTCTCGGCGAGATCGGTGACGGCGGTGTGGAATTCGCCGTAGGTCAGGGTCCGGTAACCCCATTCGAGCGCGGTCCTTCCCTGGTGGGTGACCGCCGCCGCGTCGAGCAGTTCGGTGAGGGTGGCGTCGTCGTAATCGACCGCGGTGTCGTTGAACCGCCCGATCTGCGCGTCGACATCGGCGGGCGAGGAAACCGCCACCGCGCCCAGCGGGGTGGACGGGTCCGAGTTCACCAGCCCTGCGACCACGGCGAGGACCCGGTCGGCGTGACGCTCGGTGTCGGCGGCGCCGTAGCGCAGCGGATTGGTCTCGACCTCCAGCACCAGACCACCGTCCTGCTGTGGCGACACGGTGAACGTGATGTCGTCGACCGGCCCCATGGCGATGTTGGTGATGGTGCCGGTGGCCGCGCCGAACGTGAGCACCGGGGTGAAGAACTTGACGTTGACGACGGGGCCGAAGATGACGGCGTCGGTGCCCACGGCGTCGAGGTCGCGGCGCAATCGTTCGGCGCGATATCCGGCGTGCGGCCGCACCGCGCGGATCTCCGCGCCCACCGCGTCGAGAAGCCCGCCCACCGTCTCGGTGGGCCGGACCGCGATCCGCAGGGGCAGGATGTTCACCGCCGGTTCTATGGTGGGCGGTGCGCCCAGACGCCGGTTCGCCCACGGCATCCCGATGACCGCCTCGGTGCAGGCCGACAGTGACGCGGTGTACAGCGACACGGCCCCGATGACGGCCTCCGCCCAGCCATGGGTACCGGGCCGGGCCCGTGCGGGCAGCCGCCGGCAGACCCGCCGGGCATGATCGACGGCCACCGTCGGCGGTGCGTCGACGAGACTCTGCGGCCGCGTGTCACTCGCGCAGTAGTCGCGCCAGAAGTCCGCGTCGGCGGCTGCGGTGGCACCGGAATCCGGCGCACCGGTGGCCGGGGTGGCGAACGGGGCGCCGGGGAGTGGATCTCCGGCGATCGCGGCCGTGTAGGACGCCGCCACCCAGCGCAGCAGAGCGGCGAAAGAGTAGCCGTCGGCGCACAGGTGATGGATCCGTTGCACCCACACATGGTGCGAACCCGACAGCCGGATCAGGAGCTGCGCGCTGAGCCGGTCTCCGGCGATCGTGTCCGGCGAGGAATGGACCCCAGACGTGAACTCGGCCGACATGAATCCGGCGATCTCGTGGTCGCATTGCTTGGCCGGGTCCGTCGCGGCCGCGACGTCGACGAACCGCACCGGATGGTCGCGGGTCACCGGTTGCCGTCGCGGGCCTTCCGGACCCGTGACATAGTCCGCGTTGAGTGCCGGTACCGCCGCGAGACAGCGGGTGAGCACATCGCCGAACGTGCCGGCGTCGAGATCGCCACGGATATCGACGCGCTCGGCGCACTGATAGACCGGCGAACCGGGGACCTGCTGCTGCCCGAACCACAGCGCGGTCTGGGTATCGGTCAGAAGGTGCGAAACGGGCAGCGAGGGGTCGGGTGCAGGCGTCATCGGGAGGCAGCGGCTTTCGTTGTCACCGGGCGGGGGGAGCGGTCCGGGTCAGCGGTTACGGGCGACGGACACGATGGTCAGCCGTCCCGACTGATGCTGGGTGCCGTACACCGCGCCCGTCGCCGGGTCGACCGCGATGGTGTGGACAGGTGCCCCGGTGGGCACGGTGGCGATGACCTTCGCCGAATCCGCGTCGAGCACGGTGATGGTGCGCTTCTGCAGGTTGGCGGAGTAGACCAGTCTGCGCTGGGCGTCGATGGCCAGCTTGTTGGGGGAGGTGCTGGTGGCGACGGTTTTGCTGACGGTCAGCGAATCGGGGTCGATCACCAGGAGTTTGCCGGTGTCGAAGCTCGCGGCGAAGATACGGCCGGTGGCCGGGTCGACCTTGGGCCGGGTGTTGGACGGTGTGGTGATGCGTTTGATCACCTTGTCGGTGCGGGTGTCGACCACGGCGAGGTAGTTGGTCTTCTTGTTCAGATAGTCGGCGTTGCCCACGTACAGGCGGTGCCGCTTGGCGTCGAGATCGACGAACGACGGCCAGGCGATACCGCCGATCTCGGCGATCTTCCGCCCGGTGACCGTGCTGATCACGGCGACCCGCGAGGCGTTGTTGAGGGCGACATAGGCCCGGCCTGTGGTGGTGTCGACGACGCTGCCCATCGGGTGCATGTTGGGCACCGAGACGAGGTTGCGGGCGCTGGTGGTGCGGGCCGACATGTCGACGACGGTGACGCCGTTGGCGTGCGAGTTGGACACCACGAGCTTGCCCCGCTTGGTGTCGAGCGAGATGCCGTCCGGCACCTGCAGTGTGGGGATGATCGGGGCATTGCCGACGGGCATCATGCCCCACGGCTGCGGCGTGAAGTCGATCGAGCGCACCGGGCGGCGCGTAGCCGTGCTGAACACGGTGACCTTGGGCTTGACCACATGAGGATCGAACGAGACGTCGCTGCCGCCCTTGGTGCTCATCACGAAGTCGTCATCGGTGATGAACAGCGAACGCCGGGAGTTGTCGTAGGCGAGCTCGCCGCCGCTGCCCACCCCGGCGGGCACCGACGAGACGCGGAACGACCAGCCCGCCGCGACCGGCGAGTTGGGGGCGGCCGCGGCCAGTGGTGCCTGGGCGATGCCCGGAGCAGCCACACAGAGCAATGCTGCCGTGAATAAAGAGATCCGGTTGCGGCGAAGACTCATGACCGACATCGTACACCCGTAATTAGCATTACCTAACCCCGATCTCCACCTATTTTCGGGGATTTGTGAGACTGTTTCGTATGGCCTTGTTGAATTCTCAGACCCTGGATCGCCTGACGGGTGTTCGGCGCGATATCCATGCCCATCCTGAACTCGCCTTTGAAGAGACCCGGACGGCCGATCTGATCGCGCACTATCTTCGCGGCCTCGGAATCGAGGTGCATACCGGAATCGGCGGAACGGGTGTGGTCGGCGTCATCGGTGACCGGGCCGCCGGACCGGTGGTGGGGTTGCGCGCCGACATGGACGCGCTGCCGATCCACGAGGTCTCCGGCCGGGCGCACGCCTCCACCACTCCGGGCGTCATGCACGCGTGCGGCCACGACGGTCATGTCACGATGCTGCTCGGCGCGGCCGAGATACTAAGTGCGGCAGAACAATCAGTGGGAGCTGTGGTGCTGGTCTTCCAGCCGGCCGAAGAGGGGGCCGCCGGCGCTGTGGCGATGCTCGACGACGGGGTGATCGAGCGTTTCGGGATCGAGGAGATCTACGGGGTGCACAACATCCCCGGCATCCCCGCCGGACATTTCGCGGTCCGTCCGGGCACCCAGCTCGCCTCCTTCGACCACCTGGAGATCACCATCGAGGCGCAGGGTGCGCACGCGATGGCGCCACACCACACCGGCGACGTGATCGTGGCCGGGTCGGCGCTGGTGACCCAGTTGCAGACCATTGTCTCCCGCAGGCTTGATCCCTTTGTCCCGGCGGTGGTTTCGATCACCCAGTTTCTGGCGGGCGAGACCAACAACGTCCTGCCGCCGCAGGCCGTGCTCCGCGGCACCGCCCGCTGCCTGAGCGCCGACGCCCGCGACAAGATCGAAGGGATCGTCGGTGAGATGTGCGCGGCGGTGGCCGCTGCCCACGGGGTGAGCATCGACCTGACCTATGAGCGCCGGTACCCGTGCACGGTCAACGATCCCGGATGCGCGGCCCGCGCCGCCACGGTGGCGTCGGCGGTTGCCGGACCGGACAAGGTCGACCCGAACACCACCGGAATCCTTGCCGCGGAGGACTTCTCCTTCTTCCTGGAACGGATACCGGGCGCCTACGCCTTCATTGGTAACGGGCCCATCACCGACGAGTACGGGCCGGTCCACAACGCCGCGTATGAGTTCAACGACGACATCATCGGAGCCGGATCGCAGTTCCTGGCGGACGTGGCCCAAGCCGCGATCGCGGATAGGTGCTGACCCCGGATCGGCAACACTGACTCTGTCCCCGTTGATCGAAAGAGCAACGGGGACAGTCTGTTTTCGGCAGGTGATCGGTCAGGTGGCCACCTCGCGTTCCAGACCGAGGATGGTCTGCTGTGGTGTGGTGAGCCGGTACAGGGTGCCCATACCGGTGATCACGGCGGCGATCACCACGCCGGCGAGAATGACGTACATCAGCGCCAGCTGGGTGCGGACGGCTTCGAGAGGGTCGACACCGGCCAGGATCAGGCCGGTCATCGCCCCTGGAAGAAAGACGATGCCCAACGCGGCGGTCTGCTCCACCTGCGGCGAAATCGCCGTTCGCAGAGACGATCTCACAACACGACGGGAAGCCCTCGGGACACTCATCCCCAGAGCCAGCCCGGCTTCGATCTCGGCCCGGTTCTCGGAGACGGACTCGGCCACCCGGCTCGCGGCGACCACGGCCGATTTCATCGAATTACCGATGACCATCCCGGCCACCGGAACAATAGAACGACCGTCCACCTCGAATATGTGAAATCCGAAAATAATGGCCAGACTGACCACCGCGATGGTGATATTGGCGACGAATGACACCGACAACAACCCCGGAACGTTCGGGGCCCTTCTCCGCACGGTGAATGTCGAGAAACCCACAATTCCGGCGACCCAACACCATGACCAGATAAGGGGCGTATCCGGGTCGACAATGGGCACCAGGGCTGCGCCGACGATCAGCATCTGGATCAAAGATCGACCCACCGCGACGACGATCGGGCGGTTCAGCGACAGCCGTTGCTGTGCGGTGATCCCGAGCGCTGCCCCCACGAAGATGAGGGAGGCGGCAAGCCCGAGCCAGCCGACGGTGGACCCGGCCATCAGCGGCTCCCGTCGTCGTGCCCGGAGACGGGCAGCCCGGCCGGCGGACCCGCATAGGTCAGGCGGCCATGATCGAGCCGGATGACCTGGTCGGCGATCCGGTGCATCTGGCCCATGTCGTGGGTCACCCACACCACTGGCGTGCCGCCGGCGGCGAGCTGTACCGCGAGATTCTCCAGAACCGCGGTCGAGGCCTCGTCGAGGGCGGAGGTCGCCTCGTCGGCGAGCAGCACCTCCGGGGCGGTGGCCAGCGCCCTGGCCAGGCACAGCCGCTGGGCCTCGCCGCCGGACATGGTGTCAGCAACGCGGTTCAGCGCGTCGACGGGCAGGCCTACCCGCGTCAGGAGTGCGGCGGCGTCACTGTCGGACAGCCGCGGATCGGCGGTGCGCAGATTGTCGGCCACGGTGCCGGCGAAGACCGTCGGTTTCTGGAACACCATCGCCACCTTTCTGCGGAGGGTGCGCGGGTCGAGGGTGGCCAGGTCGGTGCCGCGGTAGGTGATCGCGCCGGTGGTAGGGGATTCGAGCAGGTTGAGGCACCGCAACAGGGTCGATTTGCCTGATCCCGACGCCCCGATGACGG
Organism: Gordonia amarae NBRC 15530; assembly: GCF_000241345.1. Lineage (GTDB taxonomy): Bacteria > Actinomycetota > Actinomycetes > Mycobacteriales > Mycobacteriaceae > Gordonia > Gordonia amarae. The sequence continues at coordinate 16,985 of NZ_BAED01000033.1, read as the reverse complement.
TGGTCACCCCGGAGCCGGGGATGTCGGTGGTGACCTCGTCGAGCAGTCGGGTGTTGTCGCGGGTGACGGTGAGGCCGTCGATGCCGAACAGTGCGCTCATGTGTCACCATCGGTCGTGTTGTCCGAGTCGGGGGCTACCGGGGAGGCCGCCAGCCGCCCGCGGAGATCGGCCAGCAGCCTGGTGGCCCGGTCGGCGCGTTTGGTGTGCCGGGCCGCGACGGCCAGCACCAGCGACTCCAGGACGATGATCGTTGTCGCATGGGTGGGTGACTGCGTCGGTTCACCGCGTCCGGCGCCCAGCACCACCGAGGCGCGCGGATCGGCGGTCAGGCTGTCCTCGGTCAGCTGGATCACCGGGATGGCGAACGTGACGGCCTGATCGAGCAGGACGTCGACCTCGCGGGTGCGGTCGTAGGCCATCGCCACCACCGCGTCGCCCTCGGTGAGTCGGCTCAGCTCGTCGGCGAAACCCTGGCCCGTGGCGGTCATCGCGGTCGAGGGAACCCCCGCCCGGCGGAATTGGTGGGCGGCGTAGCCGGCGAGGAAGCCGCCGGGGCCGAAACCGACGACGCACACCCGCTTGGCCTTGCTTGCGATGTCGACGGCCTTGAGCAGCGACTCCTCATCGATCCGCCCGGGCAGCGCGTTGACCGCGTCGCTGCGTTCGCGGATCAGCCGCATCGTGCCGACCTGATGCCCGGCGCCGAGCGAGGCCTCCAGGCGGCCGGACATCGAGAGTTCGGCGGCAAGGGTTTCACGGAGCACCGCCAGGCCGTCGAAACCGAGTTTGCGCACTGTGCGGATCACGGTGGCATCGCTGGCGTCGGCGGCCTCGGCCAGCCGGGCCGCCGACAGGTGGCCGACGCTGTGGGGGTGGTCGGCCATGAACATGGCCACCCGTGCCTCTGCGGGGGTGAGACCGTCGAGACGTTCGGACACCAGGGAAGCGAACGACATGTAGTGAACACTACCCCATAAGTTTCTGATGTAGTAGTGACTACACGGCGAACGTCCGGTGACACGACGGCACCCCCGGCGGCCGGATGAACCGGTGGCCGGGGGTGCGGTGGGAACAGGTGTGAAGGATCAGCCGCGCTTGACCGAGAGCACGGTGATCTTCGAACTCTGGAACTGGGTCGAGAACACCGTGCCGGTGCGGTCGTCGACGGCGAGCGTATGCACGCCGACGCCGGCGGGGATGGTACCGACGACCGAATTGTTCTTCAGATCGATGACGGTGAAGCTCTTCTTGAACAGGTTCGCCGTGTACGCGACCCGCCGCTTGGAGTCGATGACGATCTTGTTGGGCGTGGAACCGGTCTGGATCCGCGAGACGATGGTCAGCGAGTCCGGATCGATCACCGCGACCTCGCCGGTGGCGAAGCTGGCCGCGTAGACCTTGCCGGTGGCCGCGTCGACGGCCGGCCGCGAGTTGGCCGCGGTGGCGATCTTCTTGACGATCTTGTTGGTGCGGCTGTCCACGACGGTCAGGAAGTTGATCTTGCCCTTCGTCTTGATGTCGGCGTTACCGATGTACACCCGGTGGCGGGAGGAATCGATCGCGATGAACGACGGGCTGTAGATGTCCTTGATCCGGGTGATCTCGCGACGGGTGGCGGTATCGATCACGGCCACCTCGTTGAGCGACACGTTGGCGATGTACGCACGCCCGATGGACGCGTCGGCGGCGATTCCCATCGGGTGGTCGAGCTTGGACTTCACCATGTCGCCGGGGGTCGCGGCACGCGCGTTCATGCTGACGATGGTCGCGCCGTTGGTCTCGGCGTTGGTGGTGAGCACACGCCCGCTTCTGGTGTCGAGCGCGATACCGACCGGGATCTGCTTCATCGGCATCTTCACCGGGACGGACTTGCTGACCGGGACCGAGTTCGCGGGCAGGTTGTTGTAGCTGATCGAGCGCAGCACCTTGCGGGTGTCGGTGCTCAGGACCGACACCTTGGGGTTGAGCGGATGCGGGTAGGGCAGGACCTGACCCGTGCGCGGATCCTTGTAGTTGTAGTCGTCGGAGTCGGTGACGAAGATCTTGCGGCGCTGCTGGTCGATCGCCAGCTCGGCACCGTCGGTGACGCCGGCGTTGATCGAGGTCTGCGAGTACGTCCAGCCGCCCGCGAGCTTGGCGCTCGCCGGGGCCGCGGAGGCGGGGGAGCCCAGGGTTGCCGCCACGACGAGTCCGGCGACCACCGGAGCACCCACGTAGCAAACTTGTCGGATTCGTCGTGAATTCATGGATCGGACATTAGCAGGGTTCAGCAGCATGGGTAAGGGTGCCCTTTCTTACAGGTGATCGGGGTCCTACGCGGTCTGCCAGACCGGGATGATCAGTGGCGTCTGCGATTCGGGGTCGTCGATGATGCGGCAGGCGAGCCCGAACACGTCGCCCACGAGTTCCGCGGTCACCACGTCGGCGGGCGCACCGGCGGCGATCACCTCCCCGCCGCGCATCGCGATGATGTGGTCGGCGTAGCGGCAGGCCTGATTCAGGTCGTGCAGCACGGCCACCACGGTCCGGTCCTCCTCGCGCTGCAGCCGCCGGCACAGGTCAAGGAGCTCGACCTGGAAAGCGATGTCCAGGTAGGTCGTCGGCTCGTCGAGCAACACCAGCGGGGTTTCCTGGGCCAGCACCAGGGCCACCCACACCCGCTGGCGCTGACCACCGGACAGCCGGTCCACGCGTTCGCCTGCTAGATGGGCGACGCCGGTGGCCTCCATCGCGGAGGTCACCGCATCCTCGTCGGCCTGCGACCACTGCCGCAGGAACTGCTGATGTGGGTACCGGCCGCGGGATACCAGTTCGGCCACGCGGATGTCCTCCGGCGGGATCGACGTCTGCGGCAGCAGGCCGAGGATCTTCGCGACCTGTTTGGTCGAGTACTTCTCGATCGACTTACCGTCGAGGACAACCGAACCGGCCGTCGGCTCGAGGAGCCGCGACAGGGCGCGCAACAGCGTCGACTTGCCGCAGGCGTTGGGGCCGATGATCACCGTGAACTTGTTGTCGGGGATCTCGACGGTCAGATCGCGGGCGATGGCCTTGTCGCCGTAGCCGAGGGTGAGGCCTTCGGCGCCGAGCCGGGTGGAGATCGCGGTCATTGTTCCTGTCTCATCTCGCGGTACAGAAGGTAACAGAGGTAGATGCCGCCGAGGCATACCGTGATCACGCCGACGGGCAGCACTCGGGGTGAAAAGGCACGCGCGGCAACGATATCGCCGACGACGAGAAGCAGTGAGCCGATCAGGGCGGTGATGGTCAGCGGGGTGCGCCCGCCGCCGACGAGCCTGCGGGCGATGTGCGGCGCCGACAGTGAGATAAACGCGATCGGGCCGGCGACGGCCGTCGCCGCCGCGGTCAGCGCCACACCGAGGACCGGCAGACCGATCTGGGACGCCCGCGATTCGGCGCCCAGAGCACGTCCGAACTCCGGGCCGAGCTCGAACACCGGGTGCCGGCGCGACAGCGCCGCGACCCCGGTGATCAGGACGACGATCACGCACAGTGCGGGCGTCGTCATCTGCCAGGTGACCGTCTCCAGGGTTCCGGCGCCCCACTGGGCAGCCGACATCGCCTCGGACAGGTCGGCCCGCAGGATCAGCCAGTAGTTGACCGCCGCCAGCATCGAACTGATCGCGACACCACAGATCACCAGCCGGAAACCGCCCACACCCTGCCGGAAGGCGAGCGCGTATACGACGGCGGCGGTGGCGATTCCGCCCGCGAGGGCACCGCCGGCGGTGGCCAGGTAACTGCCCGAGAACAGCAGCGTGACCACCAGCGCACCGGTGTACGACCCGACGCCGAAGCCGATGATGTCGGGGCTGCCGAGCGGGTTACGCGTCAGGAGCTGAAAGATGGCCCCGGACAGGGCGAGTGCGGCCCCGAACGCGAGGGCGGCCAGCACCCGCGGGGCCTGCCACTCCCGGATGGCGAGCTCGGCCGCCGGATCTCCGGTACCCAGCAGCGCCTTGACCACGCCCATCGGAGACACCGTGAGGTCACCCGAGCCGAGCGCGACGATCGCCATCACCACGGTGGCGAGTGCGGCGACGGTGCCGACGATCACCTCGCGCCGGTCCCAGCGTCCCGACAGTCCGCCGACACGCCAGCGGATCACGGGCCGCCCGAAATCGATTCCACCGGAATGATGTACGACGAGGCCGGGCCGCACGGCCCGGTCTCCGGGGCTCTTGCGTGTCGATGTCATGAGGTTCCTGACGACAGTCTGCGGACCAGGATTACCAGGATCGGGGCGCCGACGAAGGCCGTCACGATCCCGACCGGCACCTCGTCGGGCCGCACGAGGACACGGCCCACCACGTCGGAGACGAGGACCAGCGCGGCACCGCCGAGCATCGAGAACGCGGTGAGCCACCAGCCGCCCACACCGGCGAGCATCCGCACGGCGTGCGGCACCATCAGGCCGACGAAGCCGATCGGCCCGGCCGCCGCGGTCGCCGCGCCACACAGCAACACCACCGCGATGATGGTGAGGAGGCGGACCCGCCGCACCGGCACACCCATCGCGGTGGCCAGGTCGTCGCCCATCGAGATCGCGTCGAGCGGCCGGGCCAGGCTCATCGCGAGGATCGCGCCCACGACCACGAACGGGAGGACGGCGAGCAGGACCGAGTTGTCTCGGCCGATCAGCGAGCCGACCTCCCAGATGCGCAGGGCGTCGAAGGCGTCGGGGTTGAGCAGGCCGATGCCGCGGACCGCGCCGGTGAGCACCGCGGTGACCGCGACCCCGGCCATGGTGACCCGCACTGGCGTCATCCGTCCCCGGCCGGCCGAACCGAGACCGTAGACGATGGCCATCGCCGCGACCGCACCCGCGAAGGCGAACCAGATGTACGACCACGTGCTGGTCAGACCCAGGAAGCCGACGGCGACCGCCACCGCGAACGACGCCCCGGCGTTCACGCCGAGGATCTGCGGGTCGCCCAGCGGATTACGCATCAGCCGCTGGATGAGGGACCCGGCCATACCGAGGGCGCCGCCGACGACGACCGCCAGCAGTGCCCGCGGGATGCGGTAGCCGACCACCACCTCCTGGTCGCGGTCGGAACTGCCCGCATACGCGAACAACGCGTCCCAGACCTGCGCCGCCGACACCGGCCGCGCCCCGACGAACAGGCTCAGCCACGCCAGCAGCACCACGACGAGTGCGAACCCGAACCACCACAGGGCGTAGGTGCTCCCGCGCCGGCGGTTGCCCGCATGGGCGGAGACCAATGCCGGTGCGTCGTCTTCGGGGCGCCGGACGAGGCCTGCGGGGTACTCGGTCACGCGATGAGACTAACCGACGATTGTCGTAAACACTACCCAAATGCTGTAGCGCGTCGCGTACGCTACAGTCTGTCGGTGTGTCACCCCGGCGACACCAGCCCGACGCCGGAAACCCCGGGACCACATGTCCCGTGTTGCCGGAGATCACCCACAGAAACGGTGCAGACAGTGCGAATCCCCATGCGGCCGGCGGGAACCTCGGCGCGATGAGCGACGTCAGCGACGCGATCATCCACATCGGTCCGCGGCTGGCGGTCGCGCTCGTCCTCCTCACCGCGCTGGCCGCCGTGGTCAACCACCTCAGCGGCAGCGGGATGGCGACAGCCACCGTCCGGGCCGTGCTGCGCGCGATCCTGCAACTCGGCGTGCTCGCCCTGGTGGTCACCGTCGTCATCGACGTGCTGTGGGCATCGATCCTGTTCGTCCTGGTCATGGCGGCCGTCGCGGCCTGCACCTCGGCGGGACGGGTCACGGGTAGACCCGGAGTGATCCGCCCCGAGACGATGCACGCCGCGGTGCTGTGCCTGATCCCGGTCGGGGCGCCCACCCTGGTGATCGTGGCGCTGCTCGTGGCCACCGGGGTGCTGCCGATGACCGGACTCGCGATCATCCCGACCGCCGGGATCATGTTCGGGGCGGCGATGAACACCACCTCCCTCGCCGGAAAACACTGCCTCGACAGCCTCGCCGAACGGCACGGCGAGGTGGAGGCCGCCATGTCGCTGGGCTTTCTCATCCGCGAGGCCCGGCTGGAGATCTGCCGTCCCGCCGCGGCCACCGCGCTGATCCCTGCCCTCGACCAGACCCGCTCGGTCGGCCTGGTCACGATTCCGGGGTCGTTCGTCGGCATGGTCCTCGGCGGCGCCTCGCCCGCCGCCGCCGCGGCCATGCAGCTGTTCGTCCTGATCGCCCTGCTCGCGGTCAGCGCCATCGCCTCCGCGCTCACCGCCGAATTCGTCGCCCGCGGGCTGCTGGCCAGGGCCGTCGTAGCGGCGTGAACCCGCCGGGCCGCGTACTCCGGGGCGGGTTCGCTGACAGCGATCAACCCGGACGGCGTTTTTGCACCCTGGAACCTTGAGTGCTGGCACTCGCATGTATAGAGTGCTAGTGGGCACTGTACGAAGCCACGGCACCCGCGACGACGCGGCTACGGGACAGGGCGCCACCCACGTACGTATCGGAACACCGATCACATACTCAGTATCGAAAGTTGAGGACGCACATCGTGGCGAGCGTGAACATCAAGCCGCTTGAGGACAAGATCCTGGTGCAGGCAGTCGAGGCCGAGACGACCACCGCGTCGGGTCTGGTCATCCCCGACACCGCCAAGGAGAAGCCGCAGGAAGGCAAAGTCATCGCAGTGGGCCCCGGCCGCTGGGACGACGAAGGCGAAAACCGCATCCCGGTCGACGTCAAAGAAGGCGACACCGTCATCTACAGCAAGTACGGCGGCACCGAGATCAAGTACTCGGGTCAGGAATACCTGATCCTGTCGGCACGCGACGTGCTGGCCGTGATCGGCTGACACACCCGGCGCAGCGGAGACCATAAGCGTCCCGCGCCACCTGGCCATTCCGCCCCGGAGCCCGCACAGGGGCCCGGGGCGGACGGCTATCCGCGGCCCTGAGTTCCCGCGGATCACCCACACCGGCCACCGATCCCAGGCCGGCACACCCCTCACTACCGAAAGCAACCCATGGCCAAGCACATCGAATTCGACGACACAGCTCGCCGGGCCCTCGAACGCGGCATCAACGCCCTCGCCGACACCGTCAAGGTCACCCTCGGACCCCGCGGCCGGCACGTCGTGCTCGAAAAAGCCTTCGGCGGACCCACCGTCACCAACGACGGCGTCACCATCGCCCGCGACATCGACCTCGACGACCCGTCCGAGAACCTCGGCGCCCAACTCGTCAAGTCCGTCGCCACCAAGACCAACGACGTCGCAGGCGACGGCACCACCACCGCCACCGTCCTCGCCCAGGCCATCGTCACCGCGGGCCTGCGCAACGTGACCGCCGGTGCCAACCCCATCGCCCTCGGCGCGGGCATCGGCAAAGCAGCCGACGCCATCAGCGCCGAACTCCTGCGCGTGGCCACCCCCGTCGACGGCGAAACCGCCATCGCCCAGGTCGCCACCGTCTCCTCGCGTGACGAAGAAGTCGGCACCATGGTCGGCAAAGCCATGGCCACCGTCGGCGCCGACGGCGTCGTCACCGTCGAAGAAGGCTCCGGCCTGCACACCGAACTCGACATCACCGAAGGCGTCCAGTTCGACAAGGGCTACCTCTCGCCCTACTTCGTCACCGACCACGACAGCCAGGAAGCGATCCTCGACGACGCCCTCGTGCTGCTCTACCGCGACAAGATCAGCTCCCTGCCCGACTTCCTGCCGCTCCTGGAAAAGGTCGTCCAGGCCGGAAAATCCGTGCTGGTCATCGCCGAAGACGTCGAAGGCGAACCCCTCTCGACCCTCGTCGTCAACTCCATCCGCAAGACCATCCGCGCCGTCGCCGTCAAGGCGCCGTACTTCGGTGACCGCCGCAAGGCCTTCCTCGAAGACCTCGCCGTGGTCACCGGCGGCACCGTGATCTCCACCGACATCGGCGTCACCCTCGCCGACGCCGGCCTCGAACTGCTCGGCTCCGTCCGGCGCGCCGTCATCACCAAAGACAACACCACCCTCGTCGACGGTGCCGGCACCAGCGACGAGATCGCCGCCCGCGTCGAACAACTCAAGCGGGAGATCGAGAACAGCGACTCCGACTGGGACCGCGAAAAGCTGCAGGAACGCCTGGCCAAACTGGCCGGCGGCATCGCCGTCATCCGCGTCGGCGCAGCCACCGAAACCGCCCTCAAAGAGCGCAAGCACCGCGTCGAAGACGCCGTCGCCGCAGCCAAGGCGGCCGTCGAAGAAGGCATCATCCCCGGCGGCGGCTCCGCCATCGTGCAGGCCGCCAAGGTGCTCGACGAACTCGCCGACACCCTGCCCAACGATGAGGCCCTGGGCGTTCGCGTCGTCGCCACCGGGCTCAAGGCGCCCCTGCACTGGATCGCCACCAACGCGGGCCTCGACGGCGCCGTCGTCGTCGCCAAGGTCGCCGACTCCGAGAGCGGACACGGCTTCAACGCCGCCACCCTCACCTACGGCGACCTGCTCGCCGACGGCATCATCGACCCCGTCAAGGTGACCCGCTCCGCCGTCGTCAACGCCGCGTCCGTCGCCCGGATGGTCCTCACCACCGAGACCGCCATCACAGACAAGCCGGCGCCCGCGGCCGACGCGCACGCCCATCACGGGCACGCGCACTGAGCTGAATCTGCGGTGAGATAGGGCTGCGCTGGCCCCGTTCTTCACTCCGACCACGCGGGGCTCGTACCTCGCTCGCGTGTCGTCGCTCCAGAACGGGTCGCTCCGCCCTATCTCACCGCGCGGCCAAACATGGTGTCGCGTTGGCAGCGGCCTGTTGAGCAACGTCAGCCGGAGGGGATCTCCTCCCTGTGGGTTACCGTCAGCCGGTTGAGGTGTGAGGAGCGTTAGCGACGAGCCTCGAAACCTGGTGAGCTGACCGTGTCAGCAAGAACGAGAAGGGGCACCCGCGTTGGCGGGTGCCCCTTCTTGCTTGTCGCTGTCAGGCGATGCGGCGGCCTACGCCACGCTTCATCAGGATGCTGCGTTCGGACTCGCTCAGCCCGCCCCAGATGCCATACGGCTCGGCAACCGCGAGAGCGTGCTCGCGGCACTGGGCGATAACAGGGCAACGGTGACACATCTCCTTGGCACGTCGTTCGCGCTGGGCCCGGGCCCGGCCACGCTCGCCATCGGGGTGGAAGAACATCGACGAATCCACACCCCTGCACAGTCCCTGCATCTGCCAATCCCAGATGTCAGCGTTGGGGCCGGGAAGATGATTGGGCTGAGGCATGGCTGCAACTCCTTGTTCGATCTGGCCGCTCTGGCCGGTGCATGAAAAAACACTAAATCCGTGAAAGAAACGGAGTCAATATGGCTCCAAACCGGACAAAAGGTTCCAAAGATTCCCCAATTGTTAACGGGATGTTGTATGGTCCGCACCCGTCGGGGCGGCATTGTGCGAGGGGTTTCATACCACCGAGTGGGCAAGGACTTTTATTGTGGCAGAGCATGATCCGCCGATTATGGCCGGCTACTCACCGGTAGCCGCAGTACCTTTTCAAAAGTTTCTTGTCCTGTATCACGTAACCTGCATGACATGAGCACAACATGCGGCCGTCACCTTTGGCCCCGATTAACCTTTGGGTCCACCGTGTTAAATTCGTGCAAACTGTATCGATGAGAGTGACGTTTGCCACGATTTCCGCTGATCACAAGGGGTTTGGTGACTGAATCAGGGACTCCGGATGGGCCGACTTCATCCGCCGGCCGCCGCGAACGCTGGCGTGCGGCAGTGCTACAGGGGGCCGTCGGCTACGCCGCCCGTGCCGACACCGGGCTCGAAGCCCTCGCCGCCGACGCCGCGCGAGCGGGGGACACCCCGATCGAATCGCTCTGCCGGAGCACCAGGGCCTCATTGCTCCGTCAGGCCGGCGGCCACGACAAGGCCCTGATCCTCGACGCCCGGGCGCTGTCGGTGATCGGGTTGCCGACGGGCGAGGGCGCCACCGACGACGGATGGGCCTACGCTGCCCGGCTGGACGCACTCGTCGGACTCGCCGCCGACAACCTGGGCCGGTTCGCCTTCGGTGCGTCCATGCGTCTGCTCGGCCGGGCACGAACCCTCGCCGGGCCGGTGACCGATCCGGCCACCGACCGGGAGGCCGGTGGCTCGGAAGCCGCTGACTGGGAGGCCATGGATTGGGAATGCGGCGTACGCCCGCGCCTGCGATGCGAATGGGTCAGCGCCGAACTCGACCTCTACCGCGGTGACCCTGCCGCGGCGCGGACTCACGCGCAGGCCGGACTGGGCCTGCTGGAGACCCTGCCCGCCGACCGATACACCAGGCATCGCGTCAAGACGGAACTCATCGCCGCGGCCGTCGACGCCGCCGCCGGACGGACCGACGCGGCGATCGAGCGCGGACAGCGATGCCGGCAGATCACCGCGGCCTCCGGACTGCTCCCGCTCGAATGGGCCGCGACGGCACTTCTCGGCGGCCTCGTGTCCGACCCCGGCATCGCCGCCGACAACCAGCGTCTGCAGGCGGAACTGACACGGCGCGGGATGTCATTCGGCCGGTGATGCAACCTCGCTAAGGTGTGTTGGGTTACCGGTGCGGAAGGGCGCCGGCTGACAGTCCTGGCCGACCGAGGTCACTTCCCGGACCGAGTGAGATCACGGACACGCAACAAAGCTGCATGAAACTGCTGGTAGTGGCCGCTACGACTATGTAACACGGAGTTCGTAACACGCGATGAAACTGACAGATGGTGAGTTGGACGAAGCGGTCCGCGCCGCACGGCAAGGTGACCGTGCGGCACTCACGTCAGTTCTCGAAAGTGTGCAGGAGCCGATCCTGCGGTACTGCCGAGGACGTCTGGGAGTCGGAGAACGGCATTTGTTCTCCGCTGATGATGTCGCGCAGGAGGCGTTGATGGCAGTGATGACGGCGCTGCCCCGCTATCAAGAGCAGGGCAGGCCCTTCATGGCCTTCGTGTACGGAATCGCATCGCACAAGGTTGCCGACGCGATGAGGGTGGCGGGCCGGGTCCGATCCGACCCCGTGGAAGACGTTCCAGAAATGTCCACGGGCGTCGCGGGTCCCGAACAACTGGCCCTCGACGCCGACGCCGGCCGGCAAATGCGAGACCTCCTCAAACTGCTCCCGGAGAAACAACGCGAAGTACTCGTCCTGCGCCTGGTCGTCGGACTGTCGGCAGAAGAAACCGCCGCAGCCGTCGGGTCCACGGCGGGCGCGGTACGAGTCGCACAACATCGGGCACTGGCCCGGCTCAAGAAACACATCAGTAAGGCAGGTGATCCGCGATGAACAACCACGACCAGCAGTGGGACGACCATGACCCGGATCTGACTGCCGACAACGGACAACTCGACTTCAACGCCCTCCGGGCCGACGACGAGTTCCTCAACGCGCTCTCGCGTGACGCACCCGTTCTCACCGGAGACGACAACGAGTACCAGCTCGCTGTCCTCCTGTCCGGGTGGCGGCACGAAAGCCTGTCCCAACCGCTGCCACCGCTGCCGACCGTCGACGAGATCGAACACGCGATCGCCGCATCCGAACCGCCCCGCCGCGGACGCCGCGCCATGCGGCACCTGCGGGTGGTCTCCGGTGCCGCCGCCGTCGCTGTGGTCGCCGCCGCAGGCCTCATCGTCGTGTCCGAAGGCGCCCAGCCGGGCGACACCCTCTGGGGAGTCAAATCGGTGGTCTTCGCCGAGCAGGCCCAGCAGACCAAGGCCATGGTCCAGGCCAAGGACAACCTCGAACAAGCGCAGTCGGCCGTCCAGACCGGCGACCTGTCGTCGGCCAACAGCCTGATCTCCAAAGCCTCCGAAGACCTGAAACCGGTCAAGGACGAGGAGACCCGGCGCCGGATGAAAGAGTGGATCGAGCGGCTCAAGGACGACAGCGCAGAAAAAGCCACCAGCAGCAGCAAGGCGAGCAAGAGCAGCAAGCACAAGAGCACCTCGGCCAGCCTCACCGACGAGACGACCGTCACCAACGATCCCGGCACCACCGACACCGATCCCGGCGACCGTACCGACACCACGGTCACCGAATCCGAGACGGTCGACCGGTCCGAGACCGTCATGCTCAGCCCGCCGAGCACGCCGCCGTCGACCAGTAAGCCGCCCACCACCACGGTGCCGCCGACGACCACGGCCAGCAAGACGACCGTCGAGCCGACGACCCCGGACGAGACCCCCGACCCCACCGAGGCGGAGACGACCTCACCGTCGAGCTGACAACGCGGCACCGACGTTCGAGTACAACAACGGCAATGCCGGCACCGTGGACCGCGGTGCCGGCATTGTCAACAGTGCAATGGGGTCAGTGGTCGTGGCCGCCGATGAAGTGGCCATGCGCGTCGGCGTAGCCGCGGCAGTAGTCCCACGTCACGTAGTCATCGGGCCGCGGATCGACAGCCGGCTCGTGCGGGCGCACCGTGCCGTCCACCAGCAGCTGCAGCAGATTTGCCCGCAGCATCTCCCAATCGTGGTAGTGATCCTCGCGGCAGTCCTCACACATCACCACCAGACCGCGCACACCCCGAGGGGCCAGCAGCGCCTCATACACCGCCAGATCGGCCAGATCCTCCTCGACGGCCATCCGTTCGCTCTCATCGAGCGGGATACCGGGTTCGATCGCGTCCAGCGCGGCCGACGGGTCGCTGGGATCGCCCGCGAACGGATCTGGCGGAAGGCCGGGTGGGAAATGATCACGCACGAGTCCACGGTAACCGATCACCCACCCCACACGGTGTATCCGTCGGATGTGTAAATGGGGCGGTGGCTGTGTAAATGGGGCGACCAAACAGGTCGCTGCTTTGGCATTGGCCTCTTACCTGTGGGTTGTGGTGTGGTTGGCACGATTCATGGTTGGGGTGCGGGTGCCGATACGATGGAACGATGACGCACGTTCACACCGGTGGAGACGATCCCGGCAAGGTCGCGATGCTCGGCCTGACCTTCGACGACGTCCTGTTGCTGCCGTCCGCATCGGATGTGATCCCCAGCGATGTCGACACCTCCTCACGGGTCACCCGCAACATCACCCTCCGGGTGCCGCTGGTGAGTTCGGCGATGGATACCGTCACCGAGTCGCGGATGGCCATCGCCATGGCCCGCGCCGGCGGCATGGGTGTCCTGCACCGCAACCTGTCGATCGAGGCGCAGGCCTCGCAGGTGGAGACCGTCAAGCGGTCCGAGGCCGGCATGGTCACCGACCCGGTGACGTGTTCGCCCACCGACACCCTCGCCGAGGTAGACGCGATGTGCGCGCGTTACCGCATCTCCGGTCTGCCCGTCGTAGACGCCGCCGGTGAGCTCGTCGGCATCATCACCAACCGTGACATGCGGTTCGAGGTCGACCAGGAACGCCCCGTCTCCGAGGTCATGACCAAGGCGCCGCTGATCACCGCGCAGGAAGGTGTGTCGGCCGAGGCCGCGCTCGGCCTGCTGCGCCGCAACAAGGTGGAGAAGCTGCCGATCGTCGACGGCAACGGCAAACTCACCGGCCTGATCACCGTCAAGGACTTCGTCAAGACCGAGCAACACCCGCTGGCCACCAAGGACTCCGACGGCCGGCTGCTCGTCGGCGCCGCCGTCGGTACCGGTGGTGAGCAGTGGACCCGCGCGATGGCCCTCGCCGACGCCGGAGTCGACGTGATCATCGTCGACACCGCGCACGCCCACAACCGGCTCGTGCTCGAGATGGTCGCCAAGCTGAAGGCCGAGGTGGGGGACCGCGTCGACGTCGTCGGCGGCAACGTCGCCACCCGCGAGGCCGCGCAGGCACTCATCGACGCCGGCGCCGACGCCGTCAAGGTGGGCATCGGCCCGGGCTCCATCTGCACCACCCGCGTCGTCGCCGGCGTCGGCGCACCGCAGATCACCGCGATCCTCGAAGCGGTCACCGTCTGCCAGAAGGCCGGCGTACCGGTGATCGCCGACGGCGGGCTGCAGTACTCGGGCGACATCGCCAAGGCGCTCGCGGCCGGTGCGTCCACCGCGATGGTCGGGTCGCTGCTCGCCGGCACCGCCGAATCGCCGGGCGAACTGATCCTGGTCAACGGCAAACAGTTCAAGAGCTACCGCGGTATGGGCTCGCTCGGCGCCATGCAGGGCCGCGGCCAGGGCAAGTCGTACTCCAAGGACCGCTACTTCCAGGACGACGTCCTCAAGGAGGAGAAGCTCGTCCCCGAGGGCATCGAGGGCCGGGTCCCGTTCCGCGGGCCGCTCAGCCAGGTCGTGCATCAGCTCGTCGGCGGCCTGCGCGCCGCGATGGGTTACACCGGCTCGGCCACCATCGCCGACCTGCAGCAGGCGCGGTTCGTGCAGATCACCGCGGCCGGACTCAAAGAGTCCCATCCGCACGACATCACCCTCACCACCGAGGCGCCCAACTACTATTCACGCTGACCGCGTTCGTGCCCGAGGCGCCCGACGGCGTCCCGGGCACGACCATGTGAGCTCCCCGTCACCAGCAGAAAGGCGCAACGGTGCGTGACCTTGTCGATATCGGAATGGGCCGCACGGCCCGGCGGACCTACGAACTCGACGACATCAGTGTCGTACCGTCGCGTCGAACCCGCTCGTCCAAAGATGTGTCCACCGCCTGGCAGATCGACGCCTACCGGTTCGACGCCCCGATCCTGAGCCACCCCACCGACGCGCTCGTCTCACCCGAGGTGGCGATCGAACTGGGCACGCTCGGCGCGCTCGGCGTCATCAACGGCGAAGGTCTGTGGGCCCGGCACCGGGATGTCGAGAACAAGATCGACCAGCTCATCGATGTCGCCACCACCGACCCCGATCCGCGGGCCGCCGTGCGCTGCCTGCAGGAACTGCACCGGGCCCCGCTCGACCCCGAACTTCTCGGGCAGGCCGTGGCACGGGTCCGCGAGGCGGGCGTGACCACCTCGGTGCGGGTCAGCCCGCAGCACGCCCCCGAACTCACCCCGGCGCTGCTCGCCGCCGGTGTTGAACTGCTTGTCGTGCACGGCACGATCATCTCCGCCGAACATGTCGCCCAGACCGACCGGGAAACCGGCGAATCCGGTCCGCCGCTCAACCTCAAGACATTCATCTCCGACCTCGACGTGCCGGTGATCGCCGGTGGTGTCCACGACCACCGCACCGCGCTGCACCTGATGCGCACCGGCGCGGCAGGTGTCATCGTCGGCTACGGTTCCACCGCCGGATCAACCACCACCGGTGAGGTTCTCGGCATCGGTGTGCCCATGGCCACCGCCATCGCCGACGCAGCCGCCGCCCGCCGCGACTACCTCGACGAGACCGGTGGCCGGTACGTGCACGTCATCGCCGACGGCGACATCCACACCTCCGGCGACCTCATCAAGGCCATCGCCTGCGGTGCCGATGCCGCCGTCCTCGGTACCCCGCTCGCCACCGCCGCGCAGGCCCCCGGCCGCGGCTGGTACTGGCCGTCGGCCGCCGCCCACCCCGACACCCCGCGCGGTGCGCTGCTACAGGTGGCCACCGACGAGGACCGTCCCGAACTGGCGCAGGTCCTGCGCGGACCGTCCGACGATCCGTACGGCGAGCTGAACTTTGTCGGTGCGCTGCGGCGCGCAATGGCCAAGGCCGGTTACTGCGACCTCAAGGAATTCCAGAAGGTGGGTCTGTCGGCCCGCGCGTGACGCTGTAGAGCTCCGCACCGCCCTCCGCCCCACCGCCGGTTGAGGTGTGAGGAGCGTTAGCGACGAGCCTCGAAACCCGGTGAGACGACATTGTCAGCTCACCGGGTTTCGAGGCTCGCAAGCTCGCACCTCAACCGGCGAGGGGGTTCAGTCGAGGCCGCGGGCGGTGAGCGTGTCGGCGAACCCCTCGGCGGTGCGCAGGGCGGCGATCACGATGGGTGCCACCAGGATCCGTGGGCCCGGGCGCAGTCCGCGGGCCTTGCGGGCCTCGTCCACCTCGCGCACCACCTCCACCATCAACGGGATGGCGCGGATGGTCAGCGCCAGCGCCATCGCCAAGTGATCGACGGGAAAACCGAAGCGCCGCAACGGGTTCATCGCCCTGGTGAGGGCATCGAGGGTATCGGTGGTGCGGGTCGTGAGCGTCACCACGGTGGCCAGCGCCATCGACGTGACCAGGACGCCGCACACGATCACCGCCCGCTCCCAGCCGGTGAAGATCGTCTGAAAGACGAAGATCAGCACCAGCATCCACAGCATCGGCCGCAGCTGCCGCCACGCGGTGAGCGGCCCGACGCGGGCGAGCGCGTACACCGCCGCCACACACCCGGCGGCCACGGCCAATGACAGCAGCGAGCGCACCGTCAATGAGATCGTCAGAATCATCGCGGCGAGCGCGACGAGTTTGATCCCCGGCGGCATCCGGTGCAGCGGCGTCGAACCCGGGCGGTACACCCCGAGCACCGTCATGCGGCCATCATCTTCCTGTAGAACGCGAGCGCGGCGGCGGGGGAGTCGTCGGCGGCCACCCGGCCGTCATCGATGACGATCACGCGGTCGAAGTCGTCCACGAAGTCCAGGTCGTGCGTGACGACGATGAGCTGTTCGTCGAGCCCGGCGAAGGTGCGCCGCAGCAGCCCGGCGTTACGTAGGTCGAGCAGAGTGGTCGGTTCGTCGGCGACGATCACCCGCGGCTCGGTCACCAGGATCGACGCCAGCGCGAGAAGCTGTTTCTGCCCACCCGAGAGCCGGTTCGCCGGATGGTCGAGATGCCCACCGAGGCCGAACCGGGTGAGCACCTCGACGGCCTTGCGCGCCCGTTCGTCCTTGCCCAGCGACGTGCGCCGCAACGACAGCTCGATATCCTCACGCACCGTCGGCATGATGATCTGCCGGTCCGGGTCGGAGAAGATGAATCCGACGTCCCGGCGCACCTGCCGCTTGTTCTTGGCCACATTCAGGCCGTTGACGGTGACGGTCCCGGCGTCCGGGACGACCAGGGCGTTGAGCATCCGGGCGAGGGTCGACTTGCCGCTGCCGTTGGCGCCCACGATCCCGATGCGACGTTCGGTCAGGGTGAGA
>NZ_BAED01000034.1 GCF_000241345.1 Gordonia amarae NBRC 15530 | reverse complement strand
GGCCTGGTGTCCAAGTCGGGCACCCTGACCTACCAGATGATGTACGAACTGCGTGACCTCGGCTTCTCCACCGCCATCGGCATCGGCGGCGACCCGGTCATCGGCACCACCCACATCGACGCCATCGAGGCCTTCGAGAAGGACCCCGAGACCAAGCTGATCGTCATGATCGGCGAGATCGGCGGCGACGCAGAGGAGCGCGCGGCCGACTACATCCAGGCCAACGTCACCAAGCCGGTCGTCGGCTACGTCGCGGGCTTCACCGCGCCGGAGGGCAAGACGATGGGCCACGCGGGCGCCATCGTGTCGGGCAGCTCCGGCACCGCCGCGGCCAAGAAGGAAGCCCTCGAGGCTGCCGGGGTCAAGGTCGGCAAGACGCCGAGCGAGACCGCACGCCTGGCTCGCGAGCTGTTCGAGGCGCTCTGACAACACCCGCCCGCACAGGCCGGTAGTACAACAGTTCCGGACCCGGTCACCGCTCGTTTCGGTGGCCGGGTCCGGCTGTTACCGTCGGCTGCGAGCACCGGGGGGCCACAACGAAAGGGATTACATGTCCGAGCTACTGCCGTTGAACCCGGATGAACTGCTGACCACCACCCGGTCGGTGCGCAAACGTCTCGATCTCACCCGTCCGGTGCCGATCGAGATCATCAAGGAGGCACTCGAGGTCGCCCTGCAGGCACCCACCGGCAGCAACAGCCAGACCTGGCACTGGATCATCGTCACCGATCCAGAGAAGAAGCGGCAGATCGCCGACCTGTACCGCAAGGCCTTCGAGCCGTACATCGAGGTGCAGAACGCCGCGGCGGAAAAGCGTGGCGACGAGATCGGCAAACGGGTCGCCTCCAGCGCGAGCTACCTCGCCGAGGTGCTGCACGAGGTGCCGGCGCTGGTGATCGGTGCGATCTTCGTGGGCAAGGCAGGTCTGCCCGAGGGCAATCAGGCCGGTATCTGGGGATCGGTACTGCCCGGTGCCTGGAGTCTGCAACTGGCGCTGCGGGCCCGCGGCGTGGGGTCCGCGTGGACGACGCTCCACCTGGGGTACGAGCGCGAGGTCGCCGCGATCCTCGGCATCCCGGACACCATCGCCCAAGGAGTGCTGCTCCCGGTCGCCTACTACACCGGCGAGACCTTCAAGCCCGCACCGCGCAAGCCGCTCGACGACATCCTGCACATCGACGGCTGGTGACCGGCGCACCGGAGCCGGCCGCCCGGCGCCCGACCCGCCGCGACCAGGCCAAGGCCGCGCGGCGGGCCGAACTGTTGGAGGCGGCGGCCCGGCAGATGGCCGAGCGGGGATTCGCCGCGGTCCGGCTCGAGGACATCGGGGCGGCTGTCGGTATCAGCGGCCCCGGCATGTACCGGCATTTCTCCTCCAAATCGGAGCTGCTCGACGAGTTGCTCGTCGACATCAGCCGCAGGCTGCATGACGGCGGTGCACAGGTCGTCGAGACGGACGGGGGAGCGGCGGCCGACCCGGCCGCCACGCTGCGCGCCCTGATCAGGTTCCACATCGACGTGCTGGTCACCAAACCCGACCTGATCTCGGTGCAGGACCGCGACCTGTCCTCGCTCAGCCCGGCCGCCAACCACGAGGTGCGTTCGCTGCAGCGGCGCTACGTCGAGCGCTGGGTGGACGTCCTGGTGCGGGTCGACGGTCCGGACGGGGACGGACAGGATGGGGCGCCGTGGCGTGAACGCGGGCAGGCGCGGGTGCGGGTCCACGCGGTGTTCGGGTTGCTCAACTCCTCGCCCCGCCTGCCCGACTACCCGCGTGCCCGGTTACGCGGGCTGCTGGCGTCGATGGCGTGGGCGGCCCTGCTCGCCCCCGCCGAAGAAGCCCGCTGACCAGCGCATATCGCATGCGCAACGACTCCGGAAAAATTTTCGGAAAGTGTGTAACATCCGTTGCGGGGTCCGTCGATACACCGGATGACGGCAGCGCGGGAAATCCCCCGTTCCCGCAGTCTCCCCGACGTGCTGCCGTCCTCAGCTCGGTGCCCTCGCGCGAATCCCCCGTGGCGCGAGGGCACCGTCGTGTCTGGGGCGCGCTGTGTCTGGGGCGCGCTGTGCTCAGGGCGTGCTGTGTTCAGGGCGTTGTCCGACGCGCGTTATCGTCGCGGGTTGTCGCTACAGTGGATGCCGTTAGCCGTCTGGGACAGAGGAGTCGGATGACGACACGCGTCGACAGCTGGATCTGGGCGATCCGTCTCACCAAGACCCGTTCGGCAGCGGGCGCCGCCTGCCGGGCGGGTCATGTACGGGTCAACTCCGTGACCGCCAAACCGGCGACGACGGTGTCGGTGGGGGACGAGGTGCGGGTGCGGCTCGGTGGCCGCGAACGCGTCGTCGAGGTCACCAGGCTGATCAGCAAACGGGTGTCGGCGCCGATGGCAACCGAATGCTATATCGACAACAGCCCGCCACCGCCGCCACGCGAGATCGTCGCGAGCATCCCGCAACGTGATCGCGGCACCGGCAGACCCACCAAACGAGAACGCCGCGACCTCGACAAACTACGGATGCGATCAAGCTTCCTGATGGTGGCCGTCGCGCTGGTCGCGCTTGTGCTCGCCGGATGTTCCGGAGACGACGACTCGGGCAGCAAGGGCAACAAGGAGACCACCGCGAAGGCGGCCCCCGGACCCTTCTTCGGCGCGTGCGGGGGTGTCACCGTCGACGAGGTCAGCCGCATTACCGGATTCGCCGGCCTGACACTCACGGTCAACAACACCTCGGCCTGCGAATGGGACGCCAGCGTCGACCGCACCGGCAAGGTCGCCTCGTTCAACTGGTACCGGGGATCCCCGATCGGACGTGAAGAGGCCAACGTCAAGCTGTCCCGCGCCAACGCCAAGAACATCGACATCAACGGCCACAAAGGCTTCATCGGCTACGACCAGACGCAGGGCATCTGCGAGATCGGCATCGGCTTCGGCGCCGACTTCTTCGAATGGTCGGTGAGTGCCTCCGAGCGCGGGTCCACCGCCGCGACACTGCCGCCGGTCGACACTGTCTGCGACGCGGCCCGGCAACTGTCCCGACTGGTGATCGAGCGGGCATCATGAAGCGGATCCTGTACACGCTCACGGCCCTGGCCGCGGCGCTGCTCCTGCTGGCAGGCTGCACCGTCGACGGCACGCCCGTGGCCACCGGCCAGGGCGACACCGGCGGCGACAGCACCGTCGACACCGACCGCTACGACAATCTGCTGCTCGAATGCAACATCCTGTCCGACGCGACGATCGTGAAAGTGGTCGGCGGCAGTTCGGCGCAGGGCACCTTCGTCGGTGCGATCTGCCGGTGGATCGTCACCGGTGCGAGCACCACATCGGTCACCTTCGCGTGGTACGAATCGGGCAGCCTCAACTCCGAGAAACAGATCGCCAAGAAGTTCGGCTACACCACCGAGAACGTCAAGATCGCCAGCCAGACCGGGTTCACCCAGCGCGACCCGAAGGACCCGGGCAAATGTGGTGTCACCGCGCGGGCGCCGAGCCGGGGCGTGTTCACCTGGTGGACCGAGCCGAGAGACGGAACCCCCGCCGATCCGTGCGCCGTCCCCACCAAACTCATGGAACTGGTGCTGAGCGGCGGGCAGTAATATGGGCCGGGTTGCGGTTGGCCCATTGGCATCGTCTTCCTCCTTCGTTCGCGCGGGCTCCTTCGTCGCCCGGCTCTCTCAGTCGTCCAGACAATGCCGGCCAACCGAACCCGGCTTACTAGCACGCGGGACGCCGTTCTGTCCGGGGACTGGTACAGTTCCCGCTAACTAGAACACGTTCCAGACAGGTGTCCAGAAAGAACGGCGAAAGGTGGCTCACCGATGCGAGTGGCTCTGCTGTCATACCGGAGCAAGCCGCACTGCGGCGGACAGGGTGTCTACGTCCGGCACTTGAGCCGCGAACTGGCCTTGCTCGGGCATCAGGTGGAGATCTTCTCGGGCGCCCCGTACCCCGAACTCGATCAGTCCGCCATCGACGCCGGCGTCACCGTCACCAAGGTGCCCAGCCTCGGCCTCTACGACGAGCCCAACCTGTTCCGCACGCCCCGGCCCAAGGAATACCGCGACTGGATCGACGTCGTCGAGGTTGCGTTGATGTGGACGGCGGCGTTCGCCGAACCACTCACCTTCAGCCTGCGCGCGGCCCGGCTGCTCAAGTCCCGCCGCGCCGACTTCGACGTCGTCCACGACAACCAGTGCCTCGGCTACGGCCTGCTCGGCATCCAGCGCGCGGGCTTCCCGCTGATCGCCACCATCCACCATCCGATCACCCGCGACCGGACACTCGCCGTGAAGGCGGCCAAGGGACTCAAGAAGATCAGCGCGTGGCGATGGCATTCGTTCCTGGCGATGCAGGGGCGCGTCGCCCGCCGCATCCCCGAACTCCTCACCGTCTCGCGCAGCAGCGAGGTGGACATCCGCAAGGCCTTCGACATCGACAAGGGCCGGATCACCACCATCCCGCTCGGCGTCGACACCGAGGTGTTCACCGCCGACGCCGCCCCGCGCCGGATTCCCGGCCGGATCGTGTGCGTGGCCAGCGCCGACGCCCCGCTCAAAGGCGTGTCGTACCTGCTGGAGGCGGTGGCCAAACTCGGCGCCGAACGCGAGGTGTCGCTGACGCTGGTGTCCAAACTCGACCCCGACGGGCCGTCGGCCAAGCTGATCGACGAACTGGCCATCCGGGACCGGGTAAGCGTCGTCTCCGGTATCGAGGACGCCGAACTCGCCGAACTGATGGCGTCCGCAGACGTGGCGTGCGTGCCGTCGCTCTACGAGGGTTTCTCGTTGCCGGCGGTGGAGGCGATGAGTTGCTCCACGCCGCTCGTGGCCACCCGGACCGGTGCCATCCCCGAGGTCGTGGGGGATGCGGGTGTACTTGTGCCGCCGCGTGATTCGGAGAAGCTGGCGCAGGAGATCGGGCGCCTGCTCGACGACGCGCAGGCGCGGGAGAAGGTCGGCGCGGCCGGGCGTGCCCGCGTCGAGGAGTTCTATAGTTGGGCGGCCGTGGCCGCCAAGACCGCCGCACACTACGAGACGGTGCTGCGGGCGGCCGGAGTGAAGGAGACAGACGAGTGCTGACAGTGGATTTCGACCGGCTGGGCGTCGGTGCGGGCACCAAGGCCATCGATATCGGGGCGGGTCAGGGCCGGCATTCGTACGAGATGTTCCGGCGTGGTGCCGACGTCATCGCCTTCGACATGAGCGAATCCGACATGACCGACGTGGGCGGCATGTTCGACGCGATGATGGCCGAGGGGCAGGTGCCGGCGTCGGCCAAGGCGCGCGCCGAGGTGGGTGACGCGCTGCATCTTCCGTACGCGGACAACAGCTTCGACGTGGTGCTCATGTCCGAGATCCTCGAGCACATCCCGTCAGACGACGCCGCCATCGCCGAGATGGTGCGCGTTCTCAAGCCCGGAGGCCTTGCCGCGGTGACGGTTCCGCGGTACTGGCCGGAAAAGGTGTGCTGGGCGCTGTCCACGCCGTACCACGAGGTCGAGGGCGGGCACGTGCGGATCTACAAGGCATCCGAGCTCGCCGGGAAACTGGAGGAGGCGGGCCTGGAGGTCACCGGCACCGACCACGCACATGCCCTGCACTCGCCGTACTGGTGGCTCAAATGCGCTGTGGGCGTGGAGAATGACGGCAACCCACTGGTCAAGGCCTACCACAAGCTGCTCGTGTGGGACATGATGAGCGCACCCGCGCTGACCCGCAAGGGTGAGCAATTGCTCAACCCGGTGATCGGCAAGTCGGTGGCGCTGTACCTGCGTAAGCCCGGCGCGGCCGAAGCGGCCTGATGGCGATCCCCGCGATCGCGGGAGTCCTCACCTCGCAACAGGTCCTCGCCACCGGCGCGGCGATCGTCGGCATGCAGGAGGACTCCGGCGCGTTACCCTGGTTCCCCGGCGGCCAGACCGACCCGTGGGATCACATCGAATCGGCGATGGCGTTGTCGGTGACCGGATTTCACGCCGAAGCCGAAGCGGCCTACGACTGGTCGCGCAGGCATCAGCGCGCCGACGGATCATGGCCCATCCGCACCGTCCGTGGCCGGATCGAAGATCCGAACATCGACAGCAACTTCTGTGCCTACATCGCCGTCGGCGTCTGGCATCACTACCAGATCACCGGCGACACAAGGTTTCTGAACCGGATGTGGCCGGTGGTGTGGTCGGCGATGGAACTGGTGCTGACGTTCCAGAGGCCCGACGGCGCCTTCCGCTGGGGTGGCGACGCGTCGGGCGCCAAGTTCAACGAGGCCCAGATCACCGGCAACGCCAGCATCTTTCAGGCTCTGGACTGCGCCATTCGCATCGCCGCCGAGATGGGTCAGCCCGAAGAGGACTTCGTCGCAGCGCACGCGGCGCTCGCCGCCGCCTTCGACGACCGGATGGACACCGCCTTCGAGCCGCCGTCGGAACACTCGATGGACTGGTACTACCCGGTCCTCGGCGGCGCACTGCGCGGAGAACGGGCGCAGCGGCACATCGCCGACCGCTGGGACGAGTTCGTCGTACCCGGCAAAGGCGCGCGCTGCGTACATCACCGGCCGTGGGTGACCGGCGCCGAGACCAGCGAACTCGCGCTGGCCCTCGACGCCCTCGGCGACACCGCCGACGCGATCACACTCGTCGAATCCATTCAGCACCTGCGCGACCCGGACGGTTCCTACTGGACAGGTCTGGTGTTCTCCGACGGTAAACGCTGGCCGGTCGAGAAATCGTGCTGGACGTCGGCGGCGGTCGTCCTCGCCGCCGACGCCATCTCCCGGACCAGCGCCGCCAACGGCATCTTCCGGGACTCTGTTGGATCTGCGGTGAGGTCGGGCTCCGCTTAGCCCGTTCTTCACTCCGACACGCGGGGCTCGTGCCTCGCTCGCGTGTCGTCGCTCCAGAACGGGTCGCTCCGCCCGATCTCACCGTGCGGCCAAACAGGTTGTTGCTTTGGCATCGGCCGGTTCTGTCATGGCTACCCTCTGGGCGGAGGCAGTAGAACGTGTTACAGTTCTACCAACTAGACACCTGTCCAGGAGGCTTTTGATGGAGTTCGGGATCGTACAGTTCACCAGTGACCGTGGGCTGAAGCCACACATCCTGGCACCGCTGATCGAGGAGGCGGGATTCGCCTCGTACTACGTACCGGAGCACGGGCACATCCCGACGCGCCGTGACGCCGCGCACCCGCAGACCGGTGACTCGTCGCTGCCCGACGACCGGTACATGCGCACCCTCGATCCGTGGACCACCCTCGCCGCGGCGGCCGCGGTCACCGAGCGGATCCGGCTGGCCACCGCGGTGGCGCTGCCCGTGCAGTCCGACCCCATCACGCTCGCCAAAACCCTTGCGACGCTGGATCACATCTCCGGTGGCCGGGTGACCCTCGGTGTCGGCTTCGGCTGGAACCTGGACGAGCTCGGCGATCACAACGTGCCGCCGGGCCGCCGTCGCACCATGCTGCGCGAGTACCTGGAGGCGATGCGTGCGCTGTGGACCGACGAAGAAGCCGAATACCACGGCGAATTCGTCGATTTCGGTACCAGCTGGGCCTGGCCCAAGCCGCCGCAGGGCCTGATCCCCACCCTCGTCGGAGCCGCCGGCAACGAGAAGAACTTCAAGTGGATCGCCCGCAGCGCCGACGGCTGGATCACCACTCCCGGCGAGGCCGACATCGAGGGTTCGGTGGAACTGCTCAAGAAGACCTGGGCCGAGGCCGGCCGCGAGGGTGACCCGCAGATCGTCGTCCTCGACTTCCGTCCGGACCCCGAGAAACTGGAACGCTGGCGCGAGATCGGCGTCACCACAGTCCTTTACGGCCTGCCCGATGATTCGGTGGAGAAGGCGAGCGCCTACCTGGCCAAGCTCGCCGGAAAGCTCGGCATCGCCCCCGCGGTCGTCTGACACGGACAAGAACCGCCCCGTGCACCGGCATCGACGGATATCGACACCGATGAAGCCCGGTGGGGCGGTTCTATCCCGGGTCGCAGGTGAGGGCCGGCATCACGTAACGATGGATGTGGCGCGCGACGGCCGCGGGTCATCCGGGCTGGGCGATTACGTGATGTAGACAACTTTGTGAATCTGTCTAGGAGAAGGGCACGGGTGTGGCGCGAGACCTACCCACGGTCGCGATCATCGGGGCCGGAATCAGCGGGCTGACGTCCGCGAAACAACTCAAGGACTACGGGGTCCCGTACGTCTGCTTCGAATCGTCCGACCGCATCGGCGGCAACTGGGCGTTCGGCAATCCCAACGGGCACAGCAGCGCCTACCGTTCGCTGCACATCGACACCTCCAAATACCGGCTGTCGTTCCGGGATTTCCCGATGCCCGACGAATATCCGGACTTCCCGCATCACACCCAGATCAAGGCCTACCTCGATTCGTATGCCGAGGCATTCGGGCTGCTGGAGAACATCGAATTCCGCAACGGTGTGGTGCACGCTGAACGACTGCCGGACGGCGGGTGGGAGCTGACCACCCAGCGCGGCGAGACCAGGCGGTTCGACCTGCTGGTGGTGGCCAACGGGCACCACTGGGATCCCCGGATGCCCGACTTCCCTGGCGAATTCAACGGCATCGAGATGCATGTGCACAGCTACATCGATCCGCGCACCCCGTACGAATTCTTCGACAAACGCATCCTCGTGGTGGGTCTGGGCAACAGTGCCGCCGATATCGCGGTCGAATTGTCGTCGAAGGCGCTGGGAAACACCCTCACCCTGTCGACGCGGTCGGGGGCGTGGATCGTGCCCAAGTACTACGGCAGCGTGCCCGCCGACAAGCTGTACCGCACCTTCCCGCACATCCCTCTGGCCTGGCAGCGCAAGGTGCTGCAGACGATGATCCCGATGGTGGGCCGGCCCGAGGACTTCGGCCTGCCCAAGCCCAATCACAAGTTCTTCGAGGCACATCCCACCCAATCGGTGGAACTGCCGTTCCGGCTCGGTGCCGGCGATGTGATCCCCAAACCCAATGTCACCCGGCTGGACGGCGACACAGTGCATTTCGAGGACGGCACGCAGGCCGACTTCGACATCATCATCTACGCCACCGGCTACAACATCACCTTCCCCTTCTTCGATCCGGACTTCATCAGCGCCCCGGACAACAAGATCGACCTGTACAAGCGGATGTTCTACCCCGGTATCGACGACCTGATCTTCCACGGATTCGCGCAGGCCACCCCCACGCTGTTCCCGTTCGTCGAATGCCAGGCGCGGCTGATCGGCGCCTACGCGGTGGGCAAGTACGCCCTGCCGCCGGTCGACGAGATGCGCGCCGACATCGCCGCCGACGACGCGCACGACCGCGGCCACATGCAGAAGTCGGCCCGGCACACCCAGCAGCTCGACTACTTCCTGTACGAGCACAAGATGCGCACCAAGGAACTGCCCGCCGGTTATGAACGGGCACGCACCATGGGGCCACCGACGTGGGCGCATGTGGCCGCCGAACCGGAGATGGCGGGGGAGCAGGCATGAGCGGCACGATGACCGGAGCCACGACGCAGAGCGCGGTGCCGCGCGGGGCGGTTTCCCTGCGTTTCGATTCCGCCGGAACCGAATGCGATGCCTGGTACTTCGAGGGGGCGAAGCGGTCGCCGTTCGACGTCGGCGGCAGACGGCCCGTGGTGGTGATGGCGCACGGCTTTGCCGGTACCAAGGATTCGGGTCTCGCGCCGTTCGCGCAGCGTTTCGCCGATGCGGGCCTGGCGGTGTTCGTCTTCGACTACCGTGGCTTCGGCCGTTCGGAAGGTGCTCCCCGCCAACGGGTGTCGATGGCCGGTCAGGCCGTCGACTACACCTCGGCGATCGATGCGGCGGCCACCCTACCGGGTGTCGACCCCCGGCGCATCATCCTGTGGGGGGTATCGCTCGGCGCCGGCCTGGTGCTCAAGGCGGCCCCGCGCCGCGGGGACATCGCCGCCGTGATCGCGGTGGTGCCGCTGGTCAACGGGATCGCTGCCGGCAACCACGCCCGCAGCCACGTGAGCGGTGCCGGGATGGCGCGGTCGGCGGTGGCCGCCATCGGCAGCACCGTGGCGGCCAAGATCGGCCGGTCGCCCATGATGATGCGGGTCGTCGGCTATCCCGGTGACACCGACGCGGCGCTGAGCGCGCCCGGCTTCTTCGAAAGGTACCGGGCCATCGCCGGACCCACCTGGCGCAACGAGATCGACGCCGCCATCGGCATGGAGATCGGTTCGTTCAAGGTGGGCAAGGAGGTCGGCGACATCGACGCGCCGGTGCTGTTTCAGATCGCCGACTTCGATTCCGGCGCACCGCCGGAGGCCGCGGCCAAGGTGGCGTTCACCGCGCGCGCCGAGGTCCGGCACTACCCGTGCGACCACTTCGACGTCTTCGCCGGCAACGACTGGCACGAGGCCACCGTGCAACACGAGATCGACTTCCTGACAAGGCATCTGACGAAACCTGAGAGGGCGGCGCAATGACCCCGGTCACGATCACCGACCACGCGAAGGTCCGGACCCTCACCTTCAATCGGCCCGAGAGCCTGAACGCCTTCAACGAGGCGATGTGCGACGCGGTGACGGTCGCACTGCTCGATGCCGCAGCCGATCCGGAGGTGTCGGTGGTGCTCATCACCGGTGCCGGCCGGGCCTTCAGCGCGGGCGTCGACCTGAACGAATTCACCGTCCGGGCAACCGATCCCGACTCGTTCACGCCCGGTGAGTACGGTTTCAGCGGTCTCATCGACGCGCTCATCGACTTTCCCAAACCGCTGATCTGCGCGGTCAACGGTGTCGGGGTGGGCATCGGCACCACGATCCTGGGCTTCGCCGATCTCGCATTCATGTCGTCCACGGCGCGGCTCAAGTGTCCGTTCAGCAGTCTCGGCGTGCCGCCGGAGGCGTCGTCGTCGTATCTGCTGCCCACGCTCATCGGCAGGCAGAACGCGGCGTGGGTGCTGATGAGTTCGGAATGGATCTCCGCGGCCGAGGCCCGGCAGATGGGCCTGGTGTTCGAGGTGTGCGAACCGGACGAGTTGCTCGCCGAGGCCACTCGCCGCGCCGAACTGCTTGCGTCGCGCTCGCTCACCTCGCTCATGGCTGTCAAACACACCATGGTCGAACCGAATCGGCAGCAGATGCGGGAGGCGAAAGTCCGTGAAGGGGAGCTGTTCACCCGGCTGATGGGTGCGGGCGACAACGCCGACGCGCTCGCCGAGTACGCGGGCAGAAAGGGCTGACCTCCCGATGAACACGCCGGCCCAGAACTTCAACCTGTCCGAGGTGATCGCGTCGATCGCCCGCGCTGTCGGTGACCGCGAGTTCCTGGTGTGGCGCGACCGGCGCCTGACCTATCGCCAATTTGACGACAGGGCAACGGGGTTCGCCCGATTCCTGGTGTCGGCGGGGCTGGGGGCGCACACCGAGCGCGAGAGCCTGGCCGGCCATGAATCCGGTCAGGACCACCTCGCGCTGTACCTGCGCAACGGCAATGAATACCCCGAGGCGATGGTGGGTGCCTACCGGGCGCGGGTGGCACCGTTCAACTGCAGCTTCCGCTACGTCGAGGACGAATTGGTCTACCTCCTCGACAATTCCGGTGCCACCGCGATCGTGTACAACGCGGAGTTCGCGCCGCGGGTGGCGGCGATCCGCGACCGGCTGCCGGCGCTGCGCGTGTTCATCCAGGTCGCCGACGACAGTGGCAACGACCTGATCGACGGCGCCGTCGACTACGAAACCATCCTGGGCACAACAGAACCCGACGGTGGGTTGCCCGAACCGTCGGGAGATGACCTCTATATCCTCTACACCGGCGGCACCACCGGGATGCCCAAAGGTGTGCTGTGGCGCCAGCACGACGTCTTCCTCGGCGCGATGGGTGGCCGCCCGTTCGGCAGCCCCGACGCATTCGAGAGCTACGACGCGGTTGCGGTACAGGCGAGTTCGGTGCAGGAGCCGGGTGCCGCGCTGATCATCGCGCCGTTCATGCACGGCGCCGCGCAGTGGGCCACCTTCAACCTCGCGACGATGAGCGCCCGGATCGTGCTGACCGACCGTGTCGACGGATTCGACGCGGCCGAGACGCTGCGGCTCATCGAACGCGAAAAGGTGGGCACCGTGGCGATCGTCGGCGACGCGATGGCCCGGCCACTGATCGACGAGATCGGCAGGGGCACCTACGATCTGTCGAGCTGGATGGTGATCACCAACGGCGGCGCGCAACTGTCGCCCGCGGTTCGCGAACGGTTGCTCGAGGCGCTGCCGCACGCGCTCGTCCTCGACGCGGTGGGCTCGTCGGAGTCGGGGATCCAGAACAGCACGATGGTCACCAAGGGCGCGGACGCACCCACCGCGGTGTTCGCTCCGACAGCCGAATCCGGTGTCGTCGCCGAGGATTTCTCGCGGGTGCTGCAACCGGGTGACACCGGGCTCGGCTGGCTGGCCCGCAGCGGCAGCATCCCGCTCGGCTATCTCGGCGACGCCGCCAAGACAGCGAAGACGTTCCCGATCATCGACGGCGTGCGCTGGTCGGTGCCCGGCGACCGCGCCAACCTGCTCCCCGACGGCCGCATCGAACTGCTCGGCCGCGACTCCAACACCATCAACTCCGGCGGCGAGAAGATCTTCGTCGAGGAGGTCGAACGCGCCATCGCCGCCCACCCCTCGGTGGCCGATGTGCTTGTAGTGGGCCGGGATTCGGACCGGTGGGGCAGCGAGGTGGTGGCGATCGTCGAACTCGTCGAAGGTGAGTCCGCCGATGCCGGTCAGCTTCGCGAGGTGTGCCGCACCGCGATCGCGTCGTACAAGATCCCCAAGGAGTTCCTGTTCACCGACGCGATCGTGCGCTCGCCCGCGGGCAAGGCGGATTACCGCTGGGCCAAGCGGTACGCGACCGGCGACGCGTAGAACAGCCGCGCCGCCGGAGCGTGTCCGGTTACCGGGCCGCCAGCGGGGCGCCCACCTCACCGCTGTCGCGCCGCAGCACCCGCAGCGAACCCTCCACGCGGACCTCGGTGAACTGGCCGGTCGCCAGGGCCTGACAGTAGATTTCGTACGGGGGACGGCCACCGTCGGCGGGGTCGGGGAACACGTCGTGGATCAGCAGCGCACCGCCGATCCGCACCCACGGCGCCCAGCCGTCGAGGTCGTTCTGGGCGGCCGCCATGCTGTGCCCGCCGTCGATGAACACGAAGTCGGCCGCTTTGCCCCACGCGCGGGCGGCCGTCGTCGACGGGGCGAGCATTCCGATCACCGTCTGCTCCAGGCCGGCGTCGAACATGGTGCGGCGGAAGCGTGCCGACGTGTCCAGGGTGCCGCTGTGCGGGTCGACCAGGGTGGGATCGTGGTACTCCCAGCCGGGCTGATGCTCCTCGGAACCACGGTGGTGGTCGACGGTCACCAGCACCGCACCCGCGGCCTCGGCGGCCGACCCGAGGAATACCGTCGACTTACCGCAGTAGGTGCCGATCTCGACACCCACCTTCGTCGAATCGGGTTGTGCCAGATACTCACCCGCGATCTCGAACAGGGTCTGTGCCTCGTCGAGGGGCATGAAGCCGGGCGTCTCGGCGGCGACGGCCAGACGTTCGGGAGAAGGGGACAGGGCCGAAGATGCGGTCATCAGTCGATCGTAGCTATGGGCGTGATCACACAGCGTAGGGTGGGTCAGATGAAGGCGCAGCTGCTCAAGGAAGAGTCCGGGCCCGGCGGGCTGTCACTGACCGAGGTTCCCGACCTTGTGCCCGGACCCGGCCAGTTGCTCGTGGACATCAAGTCGTGCGGGGTGTGCTTTCCCGATCTGCTGATCTCCCAGGGCAAGTACCAGATCCGCCCGCCGCTGCCGTTCATCCCCGGCACCGAGGTCGCCGGCGTCGTCCGCGAGGCACCCGACGGCGGGCAGTACCAGGCGGGCGACAAGGTGCTGGTCACCCCGATGGTCGGCGGGTTCGCCGAACAGATCCTCGTCACCCCGGAGATGCTGCTGCCGATGCCCGAGGGTCTGACCTTCGACGAGGGTGCCGCGCTCGGTATCAACTTCCAGACCGCCGTGTTCGCGCTCAAGATGCGGGCCCAGACCGCACCCGGTGAGGTGGTGGGCGTGCTCGGCGCCGCCGGTGGTATCGGTGTGGCCTCCATCCTGGTGGCCAAGGCGATGGGCGCGCAGGTGGTGGCCATCGTGCACCGCACCGGCGCCACCGATCTGCTGAAAAGCCTTGGCGCCGACCACGTCGTGCAACTCACCGACGGGTGGGGCGAGAAGCTGAGGGAGGTCGCGCCCGAGGGTGTCGACGTGATGATCGACCCGTCCGGCGGCGACGTGTTCGACGAGGCGCTGCGGCAGGTGGCCCCCGACGGTCGCTACGTGGTGGTCGGTTTCGCCGCCGGTGGCATCCCCACCGTCAAACTCAACCGGGTGCTGTTCCGCAACGTCGCGATCGTCGGCGCCGCGTGGGGGGAGTACCTGCGCACCCACCCGAACGACAACATCCCGGGCCTCATCCACGACGAGATCACCGAGATGATCGGCGCCGGGCTGCGTCCGCCGGTCACCGCCACCTACCCGCTCGCCGACACGGGGCAGGCGTTGACGGATATGGCCGACGGGAAGATCCTGGGTAAGGCGGTCATCCAGATCGCGGACTGAGGCAGCCAATCGATCCCGGGAGCCGACGATCATGTGCCGAAACATCACCGAACTGCGCGGCCTGCAACCGCCGGCCACCGAGGACGAGGTGGCGGCCGCGGCGCGGCAGTACATCCGCAAGGTGAGCGGGATCCGGCAGCCGTCGGCCGCCACCGAGGCCGCGTTCGAGGAGGCCGTCGCGACGGTCGCCGCGGCCACCCGCGAACTGCTCGGGGTGCTGCCGCAGCGCAGGCAGCCACCCAAGACGGTGCCGCCGCTGCGCCGCCCCGAGGTCATCGCGCGGATGGCGCGCTGACACCCGCTTTCGGCACGCGTGCCGAAAAGGCTCGGTGCGCGGGAGGCCACTGGGTAGGGTGCCAATGGTGCGAACCTCTCAGATCGCTACCCCCGTCCGGTTTCTGGCCGTCCTGGCGGTCATGCTGCTGACAGCGCTTCTCGCGCTCGTCGCGGTGCCGCCGCCGGCGGCGCACGCCGCACCCGACAACTGCACCCCGCCCGGGCTGTCGTCGGCGTCGGCGGCGCCGGTGAACCTGGCCGCGGCCGACGAGGGCGGGGAGGACAAATACACCACCCCGAACACCACGCCGGTCGACCAGCTCGACGTCGGTGCGCTGGAGCTGATCAAGCCGGGCACCATCTCGGTGGGCACCCTCTCCGACGCCGGGCCGAGTATCTGCGTCAACCGCAAGGGCGTGTTCACCGGCTTCGACAACGAGTTGCTCAAGGCTGTTGCCGCCAAGATCGGTCTGAAGATCACGTTCTCCGGCACCGAATTCGCGGGTCTGCTCTCGCAGGTGGCCAACAATCGCTTCGACGTCGGGTCGTCGTCGATCACGACCACCGACGAACGCCGGCAGACCGTCGACTTCACCAACGGCTACGACTTCGGCTACTTCTCGCTGGTCGCCGCTCCCGACGCCAAGGCCACCAGCTTCTCCGACCTCGGCCCCGGCCAGCGGATCGGCGTGGTGCAGGGCACCGTGCAGGACGACTACGTGGTCAACACGCTCAAGCTCGACCCGGTGAAGTTCCCCGACTACGCCACCGCCTACGCCAACCTCAAGACCGGGCAGATCGACTCCTGGGTGGCGCCATCGCAACAGGCCGAGGGCGCGGTGCGCCCGGGCGACGGGGTGAAGATCACCGAGAACACCTTCAGCGTCAACAACTTCGTCGCCTGGGCCGTCGGCAAGAACAAGCCGAAGCTGGTGGCCGCGCTCAACTCCGGGCTCGATGCGATCATCGCCGACGGCACCTACGCCAAGCTGTACACCGACTGGGTACCGCGCGAGTTGCCCGGAGGGTGGAAACCCGGCTCCAAGGCGGCAGCGGCGCCCAAGCTGCCCGACATCGCCGCGATCGCCCGCGACAACGGCACCCGGACCGAGGACGCGAGCATCGTCCGCAAGGGCACCCTCGCGCAGCTCGGTGACACATTCTTCAAGTGGGACCTGTACAAGGAATCGTTCCCGGACCTGTTCAAGACGGGCCTGCCCAACACGTTGCTGCTGGCACTGGTCTCGGGTGTGCTGGGCACGTTCCTCGGTCTGTTGCTGGCCGTGGCCGGGATCTCCCGATCCCGCTGGTTGCGCTGGCCCGCCCGCATCTACACCGACATCTTCCGCGGCCTGCCCGCCGTCGTCGTGATCCTGATCGTCGGCCTCGGTATCGGGCCGGTGGTCAGCGACATCACCGGCAACAACCCGTACTGGCTGGGCGCGGTGGCGCTGGCGCTGCTCGCGGCCGCCTACATCGGCGAGATCTTCCGCTCCGGCATCCAGAGCGTGGAGGCCGGGCAGCTGGAGGCCTCCCGGGCGATCGGATTCTCCTACGGGCAGTCGATGCGGCTGGTGGTGATCCCGCAGGGCGTGCGAAGAGTGCTGCCGGCGTTGATGAATCAGTTCATCAGCCTGATCAAGGACAGCTCGCTGGTGTACTTCCTGGGTCTGCTGGCCAGCCAGCGCGAACTGTTCGCCGTCGGCCGCGACCTGAACGCGCAGACCGGCAACCTGTCGCCGCTGGTGGCCGCGGGTCTGGTGTACCTGCTGCTCACCATCCCGCTGACCCATCTGGTCAACTACATCGACCACCGGCTGCGCACCGGACGTCCCGCGCCCGTGGAGGCCGATCCCGAACCGCTGGTGACCAGCGACGGGGTGGTACCCGAGCCGCCCAACAAGCCGTAGATACTTCTCGTCGGACCCGGAAGGGACACTGTGTCAACCACATCCACCACCACAGAGGCGGTCGCGGACACCGGGGCGGTGTCGCTGACCGGAACCGGGCTGCACCTGGCGTTCGGCAACAACAAGGTACTCAAGGGCGTCGACATCCACGTCGAGGCCGCCACCACGACCACGGTCATCGGCCCGTCGGGATCGGGCAAGTCGACGCTGTTGCGGGTGCTCAACCGGCTGCACGAACCCGACAGCGGCGACATCCTGCTCGACGGCCGGTCGGTGCTCCGGGACAATCCCGACGACCTGCGCAAACGCATCGGGATGGTGTTCCAGCACTTCAACCTGTTCCCGCACAAGACCGTCGCCGACAACATCGCGCTCGGCCCCCGCAAACTCAAGGGCCTGAGCAAGGAGGAGGCGCGGGCCGTCGCGATGCGTCAGCTCGAGCTCGTCGGGCTGGCGCACAAGGCCGACGCCCGTCCGGCCAATCTGTCGGGCGGTCAGCGGCAGCGGGTGGCCATCGCGCGGGCGCTCGCGATGGAACCGCAGGTGATGTTCTTCGACGAGGCCACCTCGGCCCTGGACCCCGAACTGGTCAAGGGCGTGCTGGCGCTGATGACCGACCTCGCCTCGGGCGGTATGACGATGGTCGTGGTGACCCACGAGATGGGTTATGCCCGGAACGTGTCCGACAACGTGGTGTTCATGGATCAGGGGGTGGTGGTGGAGACCGGCGAACCGGAACAGATCTTCACCGCCGCCGAATCCGAGCGCCTGCGGACGTTCCTGTCGCAGGTCCTCTGACCCGGCCCAGCGACCCCGGCTCAGGTTGTGGCGAGCGCCTTCAGCGCGGTGTCGGCGTGCGTGTTCATGTTGATCTCGTTGCGCACGGCCGCCACGATCACCCCGTCGGCCCCGATGGCGAAGGTGGCCCGCTGATTCGGCAGGAACCCGACGCGCCGGCTCACCCCGTAGGTCTTGGCGATCGACTTGTCGGCGTCCGAGAGCAGCGGGTAACCCAGGCTGAAGGTGTTGTCGAAGGTCTTCTGCTTGGCGACGGCGTCGGCGCTGATGCCCAGGATCCGCACCCCGGCGGCGGTGAACTCGCCGACGATGTCCCGGAAGTGGCAGGCCTCCTTGGTGCATCCCGGGGTCAGTGCCGCCGGATAGAAGAACAACACCGCCGGCCCCTGCGCCAGCACGTCCGACAGCGTGACCGGATTGCCGTCCTGGTCGGGGAGTGTGAAGTCGGGTGCGGCGTCGCCGGTGTTCAGCACGGTTGCTCCTGAGGGGTGGGGAGGGGCAGATCGGGTACCACCGCCACCTTAGCCCGAACTGCCCGCGCTGCCGTCGACGCTGGTCAGGGGGCGCGCGTTGGACTCCTTGGGCAGGATGAACACGCCCTCGGCGATGACGGTGTCACCGTGCTGGTCGGCGATGGAGCCCTGCACGATCTTCTTGCGGCCCGAACGTTCGGTGACCTTCGCGGTCGCCGTGAGCGGGGTGAACAGCAGGGTCGGTCGCAGGAAGCGCACCGTGATGGTGCCGGTGTAGGCGGCCTTCTCGTCGCGGGCGGCGGCCGAGCCGAGGATCGCGTCGAGCACCATCATGGAGATGCCGCCGTGCACACAGCCGGGAGGGCCTTCGTACGGCGCGCCGAGGGTGAACTCGGCGCGCGAACCGCCCTCCGGCGGATAGCTGAGGGTGAGCGGCGGCGCAATCCCATTGGCGAGCCCGATCACGGCGTTTCCCCAGGCCATGCCCACGCCATTGGAGTTGTACCGCACGCCGAACGCGCCGTCGATCTGCTTGGTGCGCAGGGTGGCGGCGAGCTCGGAGATCTGCGTGGTGGTCTCGCGGATGGTGTCGTCATCGACCTCGGTGCGGATGGCCGCGTCGATGAGTTCGCGGACCGCGGCGCCGAGCGGTCCGTACAGACCCGCGAGGCGGCGGATCTCGTCGTCCGGCAGATCATGAAGTTCGAAGTCCATACGGTAAGCCTATCTATAATGGTCCGGCATGGTGATATGGGTCTGGTGACCAAGTTCCAGGTAACACCAGAACTGTAACGTGTTCTAATTTAGGATGTAGTGACATCAAGGTCGGCTGTACCGACGGAGATCGCGGCAGGTGATCGCCAGGGGGAGCGCCGCGACAGGCGTGGAGGAGTACGAGGGAAGATGACCGAGGAAGCGGCAGACAAGGTTGACAAGCCAGCCAAGGCTGAGAAGGCCAGGACCGACGAGCCCCGGACCGATCTGGTGGCTCGCGACGAGGACTGGGTCAAACGGGTCCTGCCGCTGCTGCGGCTGATCGCCAAGACCTACTTCCGGTCCGAGGTCACCGGCATGGACAAGGTGCCCGATGGTGGTGCGCTGCTGGTGTCCAACCACTCTGGCGGCATGATGGCCTTCGACGTCCCGGTGATCGGCGTGGCCTTCGCCGACCAGTTCGGCGAGGACCGGCCGCTCTACACCCTGGCCCACGATCTGGTGTTCACCGGACCCGGCAAGGACATCTTCGGCAAGGTCGGCTTCCTGCCGGCCCACCCCAAGAACGCGGTCCGGGCACTCAAGGAGGGTGCGGCCACCCTGGTGTTCCCTGGCGGCACCTGGGACGCGATGCGGCCCACCTCGCAGATGGCCAACATCGACTTCGGCGGCCGCACCGGCTACGTCAAGACCGCGATCAAGGCAGGGGTGCCGATCGTGCCGATCGTGACCATCGGCGGTCAGGAGACACAGTGGTTCATCAACCGCGGTGACACCCTGGCCAAGCTGCTGCGCCTGGACAAGCTGATCCGCGCCGACAGCGCCCCGTTCATCCTCGGCTTCCCGTTCGGGCTGAGCCTGGGGGCCTCGCTGAACATCCCGCTGCCGTCCAAGCTGGTCACCCGCGTCCTCGACCCGGTGCACATCACCGACGAGTTCGGCGCCGACCCCGACATCGACGTGGTCGACGCGGAGATCCGCAAACGCATGCAACAGGCCCTCGACGAGCTCGCGGCCGACCGCCGGTTCCCCATACTGGGCTGACCGAGACACGAGAGACACGAAGGTTCGACGAGAGGCGATGGTGAGGCGGGGAATGGACATCAGCGGTGTGGTGGGCGTGGTGCGGAGCCGGATCGCGGCCCTGATCTGGGTGGTCCGCGAACTGGTCAGCAGCGGATTCCTCACGGTGCTGCGGCCCGACAGGTACGCCCGGATGGGGCTGGCGATGCGCAGGCACGGCGGTGCGTCGCCGGTCAGCGGCATCGGCCTGGCCGCCGCCCGCAACCCGGACGGCACCGCGATCATCGACGAGGCCGGACCGGTCACCTGGGGTGAACTCGACCGGCGGGCCGACGCCCTCGCCGCGGCACTGGCCGCGATGCCGGGCGTGGAGACCGTGGCCATCATGTGTCGCAACCACCGCGGTCTGGTCGAGTCGATCGCCGCGGTATCGCGGCTCGGTGCCGACTCGGTGCTGCTCAACACGGGTTTCGCCGCGCCGCAGCTCGCGGACGTCCTGGCCCGGGAACAGGCCGACGTGCTCATCGCCGACGACGAGTTCGACGCACTGCTCGGCCCGGCCGTCGAACGTCTGCCCGGCCTGCGGGTGGTGCGGGCCTGGGTCGAGGATCCCGCCGCCGACGCGGCCGGCAAGGAATCACTGGACGGCCTGATCGAGGCGCACTGGGGCCACCGGCCGCGACGCCCGGCGAAGGCGGGCCGTATCGTGCTGCTCACCTCCGGCACCACCGGCACCCCCAAGGGCGCCCGCCGTGGCGGCAGCACCGACGTCTCGTCGCTGGCCGCGATGTTCGAGCGCATCCCGTGGCATGCGGGGGAGTCGACGGTGATCGCCGCCCCGATCTTCCACGCCTGGGGATTCGGCCAGATGGCCATCTCCTCGACCATGACCTGCACGATGATCATGGCCCGCCGCTTCGACCCGCAGGGCACCCTCGACCTGGTGCGCAAGCATTCGGCCACCGGGCTGGCGGTGGTGCCGGTGATGCTCGAGCGCATCATCGACCTGCCCGACGAGGTGCTCGACACCCGGCCGATGCCGTCGCTGCGCTTCGTCACCGCCAGCGGCTCGCGGATGCGCACCGAGGCGCTGCTGGCATTCATGGACCGCTACGGCGACATCGTCTACAACAGCTATAACGCCACCGAGGCCGGGCTGATCAGCACCGCCACCCCGGCCGACATGCGCATCGCGCCCGAGACGGCAGGCCGCCCGCTCACCGGCACCCATGTGCGGATCCTCGACGACGACGATCGTGAGCTCGGCACCGACGAGATCGGCCGGATCGTGGTGGAGAGCAATTCCGGTTTCGACGGCTATACCTCCTCCGACACCAAGGCGTACGCCGGCAACCACATGGTCTCCGGAGATGTGGGCCGCATCGACAGCCACGGCCTGCTGTTCGTGGTCGGCCGCGACGACGAGATGATCGTCTCCGGCGGCGAGAACGTCTACCCGCAGGAGGTCGAGGAGGTCCTCGGCGCCTACCCGGGCGTGGGTGAGGTGGCGGTGATCGGTGTCGATGACGAGAAGTTCGGCCAGCGGCTCGCCGCGTACGTCGTGCCCCGTCCCGGCGCGGAACTCGATGAGGCCGACCTCAAACAGCACGTCAAAGCGCAGCTCGCCGGCTACAAGGTGCCGCGCGAGGTGCACTTCCTCGACGAGTTGCCCCGCAACGCGACCGGCAAGGTGCTCAAACGTGCGCTCGGCGGCCCGCCGGCGGGTGGCCCGGAAGTGAAAGTGGGTTAGCGACAATGGAGTTCCGGCATTACCCGGCACCGAGATCAGGGTGGGAGTGGACATGGAACGGCTGAGCGGGCCCGACGCCCTCATGCTGAACATGGAGACGCGCACGACGCCGATGCACACGCTCAAGATCGCGGTCATCGACACCTCGCGCCGCGGTGCGCCCGTCACCCTGGACGAGCTCGTCGACGTCCTGCCCCGGTATCTGGGCAGGTTCCCGCGTGCCACCCAGCATCTCGAACGCCTGCCCGCCTATCAGGCTCGTCCGTTCTGGGTGCGCGACAAGGACTTCGACGTCCGCAACCATCTCGATGAGGTCACCCTGTCCGCACCGGGCGGCCGTGCCGAACTCGACGCGGTGCTCGCCGCACTGGCCGTCAAGCAACTCGACCGGCACCGGCCGCTGTGGGCGCTGACCCTCGTGCACGGGGTCACCGGCGGCCGGCAGGCGGTGGTGGTGCGGGTCCACCACGCGGTGGCCGACGGCCTGGCCGCGCTCAACACGTTCATGGGCGCCACATCCGAGGAGGGCGGGGTGATCGAACCCGCGCCCATCGACCCCACCTCCGCCCCGGCCGACCGGCGGGTGCTCGGCAAGATGGCGCGCGCGGAATCGGGACGTCTGTTCCGGGCAATCCCGGGGATGGTCGGTGGCTTCGCCCGGGCGGCAAAGATCAAGAGCAACACCCCCACCCTGCCCAAGCCGTTGACGGTGCCGCGCAACAGTTTCAACACTCCGAGTGGTGCGGTGCGGGTCTGTGCCAGCGGCGAGATCCCGCTGGCCGCGGTGCAGAAGATCGCGGTGGCCACCGAGACCACCGTGAACGGTGCGTTGCACGGGGTGATCGCCGGGGCGATGCGCGCCGAACTGCTGTCGCGCGGTGAGGATCCGGGTGCGCAGGTCAGCGTGTTCGGGGTGTGCAAGGACATCACCTCGCCCCGGACCTGGGGTAACGAGATCGCCACCGCCGCAGCGTACCTGCGTGCCGACCTGGACGATCCGGTGGAGCGCGTGAAGGAGACGGCCACCAGTTGCGGTGAGGCCGTCGCCTACCGCCGGCAGGTCGGTTTCGAACTGACCGAGAAGACATCGGCCTACACCGGCCGGCTCGGACCGGTGTTCCGGATCCTCGCGGCGCACCGGATGCCGCGGGTGATGAACAACATCACCACCGCGAACATGCCGGGCCCGAAGAAGACCCGCTGGGTCGGCGACATCGAGGTCGTCGACTGGGTGTCGTTTGCGCTGGCGATCGCGCCCGCCGATGTGAACCTGACCGCGTACAGCTACGCGGGCCGCATCACGATGGGTCTGGTGTCGACTCCCGAGTCGATGCCCGATCCGCACAGTTTCCTTGAGCGCGTTCATGATTCGCTCAACGAAGTATCCCGGGCACTGGGCCTGCCGGAGAGTCCGCGCCGTGACTGGCTTGACACAGCGTGGCTCGCCGGCACCGGGTCCGATGGCCGGAAGGTTGAGGAAAAGCATTGAAAAGCTGGGAAACCGGGTTCAGCCGGGCCTACATGTTCGCCGAGGTGGTGCCCCGGTCGCTGCGCAGCGCCCGGATCGCACACATCCGCGACACCCGCAGCGGCAGGCCCCGGTCGGGGTGGGGGCCGCGAGCCGTCGGCGAGACCGTCTTCGACGAGTTCTTCATCGCCATCAACTCGGTGCTCCGGGACATCCCGCCCGACGACGCGATCGCCGCGTACGTCGACCGGTGTGCGGCCATCGCCGACGAGTTCGCCGCGCTCGGCGTGCGGGGGGCCAACGAGGATCCCGGGCCGCCGGAGATCATCTCGCGTGAGTCGCGCCGATTCATGGCCACGCCCTACGAGCAGCTCACCTTCCGGGTGGCCGATCCGCTGCCCGCGTCGGTGGCGGCGTTCGATCCGGGTGCCGACGACGAGGCGCAGGCGCGGGTGCTCAGCCACGGTGGCTCCCGACGCCGCTGGCTGATCTGGGTACACGGCGCCGCACAGGGCAGACCCGACGACCTGTTCTCCTTCCGGGCCGCGCACCTGCACCACAACCTGGACTTCGAGATGGTGCTGCCGGTGCTCCCGGCGCACGGCCCGCGCGGTGTGCCGGGCGTGGCGTACCCGGG
The DNA here is from genome assembly GCF_000241345.1 of Gordonia amarae NBRC 15530. Taxonomy (GTDB): domain Bacteria; phylum Actinomycetota; class Actinomycetes; order Mycobacteriales; family Mycobacteriaceae; genus Gordonia; species Gordonia amarae. Next base: position 109,553 of record NZ_BAED01000034.1, on the reverse strand, counting down.
TTTCGATCCGATCCTCAACGTGCTGATCACGATGCGGGCGGTCGCCGAGATCCGGTCGCTGATCGGCTGGATCGAGACCCACGACCCCATCGACATCACGATCGCCGGCACCTCGCTCGGCGGTCCGATCGCCGCTCTCGTGGCGTCGCTCGATCCGCGGGTGACATCGGTGCTGGCGACGGTCCCGATGCTCGACATGCACCGCACCCTCACCCACCACATGGCCCGCGGCGGGATCCGGGGCAAGCTGATGGCCGACCTGCTGAGCAGCGAACCGGTGCGCACGGTGTCGGCTGTCATGGATCCGCTCAGCGTAGAACCGTTCGCCGAGCCGGACCGGCGAATGGTGATCGCCGCCCTCAACGACCGGATCACCTCGGTCACCGCGGCGCAGCGGCTGCACCAGCACTGGAACGGGCGGGTGCACTGGTATCAGGGCAGTCACGTCGGGTCGGTGTTCGCCGGCGACGTCAAGGCGGTCGCCGACAACTTCCTGCTCGGCCGGCCGTCGCCACCGCCGGCCTGAGCGCGACGAGCAATACAAAATGGCTGCCACGGAGGTTCCGTGGCAGCCATTTTTGTATTTCAGTTGTCAGCGGGAGTGCCGGCCCGGACCGTCGGGGTCCTGCGGGTACTCGCCTTCCGGCGGGAACTGGCCGGGGTAGCTGCCCGGTGCCGGGTAGTTGCCCTGTGCCGGGGGCGGCGTCGGGTAACCGCCGGCGGGCGGCTGCTGCTCATACGGAGCACCGAAATGCTGAGGATTAGGGTTCGGGTACAGGGGCTGGCTCGGCGGCCCTCCCGGTGCGTCGTAACCCGGTCCACCCGGAGGCGGTCCCTGCGGGGCGGCGCCCGGCGGCGGGCCCTGCGGAGCGCCACCGGGGGGCGGGCCCTGCGGAGCGGGCGGGGGAGCGGTGAACCGCTGCGTCGCGCCGGGCGGGATGGGCGGTTCGCCACCGAGCCGGCTCGCGGTCAGTTCGCGTTCGGCGGCGGCCTTCGCCGCGGCTTCCTTCTCTTCGGCTTCCTTCTTGGCGGCCTCTTCGGCTTCCTTCTTGGCGGCGATCTTGCCGTCGGGATCGAGCAGGTCGCGGATCTCGGTGAGCAGCGACACCTCGTCCTGGGTCTCTTCCTCTTCGGGCTTCTTCCGCAGCTGCGAGAGCTTGGTGTACGGCATGATGATGAGGAAGTAGACCACCGCGGCGATGATCAGGAAGTTGATGATCGCGGTCAGCAGCGCGCCGAAGTCCATAAACGTGGCTTCGTTATCACTGATGATCTTGAATCCGAGCGGACAGCTCTGGATCGGTCCGGCGACTGTTCCTTCGGCGGCCTCCGCGGCCGGTGCTGCGGCACCGTCACAGTCCCCGGTGGGGATCGCGGCGAACAGCGGTTCGATGATGCTGGATGTGAAGGCGGTGACGATCGCGGTGAATGCACCGCCGATGATCACTGCGGTCGCCAGCTCGACCACATTGCCTCTGAGTATGAATTCCTTGAATCCCTTGAGCACGGTGGTCCTCTCGTGGTCGATACCTGCTCGTCACTACTTCTGTCAGTGGTACGTCAGTACGGTCGGTCCGTGAGGTCACTGCAACCCTTGTGTCGGGACCCTCGTGACGGGAGCGCACTCCGGTGAAGCCTATCCAGGATGATAAACGAGTGAAAGTAGTTTCATCGGGTCTCGGCGCGTGTCGATCCTTTTCGCTATCCGAATGCCCATATTGCCGCTGGTGAAGATGCGCCTGGTCTGGAAGAAGTACGAGCGTCTGGCCTGCGGATTTCCGGTATGCGCCACCGGTCATCGAATGTGATTGAGATCACCCGGTCAGTGAAGGACGAGCGCCAGTGCCGAATCCAGACCCACCGCCGCGACCCGGTGCGCCGCCTGCTCGTCCATGGCCAGCAGGATCGGAGCCGATGCGGAACCGGCCCCCGACAGCGGACCGGAGGTGGGCGGGACACCGGCGGTGAGCGCCACGATCGCCCCGCGCGCCAGCACCACCGAATCCGGCGACAGCACGTCGACGACATCGCCCTCCCGCAGGATCGAACCGACCGACGCGTCGGCGGGACGCACCGGAACGAGCCTCGCCGTCGGCCGTCCGGTCAGCTGCCGTGGCAGCCGGGTGCTGAGCACGCGGGCGTCGGTCAGGATCTCGCCGGGGCGCACATGGGACACCACGGTCCGGCCCAACCCGTCCGCCGACAGGCGCAGCGCGCCGTCGGGGACCAGTGCGCCGGGAACGCGGCTCACGGACACATCCGCGGCCGACAGCCGGACGCCGGGATGCAGTTCGCGGGCGGCGACCACCACCGCCCGGTCGGTCTCGTCGGCCTGCCCGGTCATGCCGACCCCGACCGCGGTCACCACCAGGACGACCGAGGCGACCCGGCGCACGATGACCGATCGCGTCCACGACGGGCGGGCGAGGTGACGGATGCGGTCGACGAATCGGGGAGCGAGCTGATCGCGGCGCGGCAGGGGCATGAGATCACGCTAAGGGCGGAGAACGCCGGATCCGGCCCGCGCGGCCAATCTGTGGACAACGTTGTGACCTGGGGAAATCGGGGTTGACACGGGCGCGGCGAGTGGCGCCGCGAGACCCGGGGCCGTAATGTTCCGCCCCGGTGTGCCGGGAAGTCTGGTCGGCGAGTGGCCGCGCAGCGCGCTCCGCGCAGCAGTGGAACCGACCGGAAAGGCGGGAGCAACGCCGTGCACCCAGACCCGAATCACCATCCAGAGCGCAACAGCACGGAGGCCGGTAACGGACGCGGCCGGGCCTTGTTCCGGCGCGGAACGTGGCCCGAGTCAGGCCGGGTGGCCGCGATCCTCCGCCGCGAGACGGTCGGCGGCATGCTGGTGCTGGTGGCCGCGCTGGCAGCGGTGGTGCTGGCCAACACCCCCGCTCAGGACGGATACCACCGGTTGATGGCGGCGTCCGTGGGCCCGGTCGCGTTGCACCTGGACCTGACGGTCGCCCAATGGGCCGCCGACGGTCTGCTGGCGCTGTTCTTCTTCGTTGTCGGGCTCGAACTCAAACGTGAGTTCGTCGCGGGCGACCTGCGTGATCCGGCCCGTGCGGCGCTTCCGGTGGTCGCCGCGGTGGGCGGCATGGTCGTCCCCGCTGTCATCTATGTGCTCATCAACGCGCTCACCGGGGCGGACACGCTGCGCGGGTGGGCGATCCCCACGGCCACCGACATCGCCTTCGCGGTGGCCGTGCTCGCGGTCATCGGCAGCCAGCTGCCGTCGGTGCTGCGGACCTTCTTGCTCACGCTCGCCGTGGTCGACGACCTGCTCGCGATCGTCGTCATCGCGGTCTTCTACGCCTCCGGACTCGACTTCGGCGCGCTGTGTCTGGCCCTGATCCCGCTCGCGCTGTTCGCGGCCGCGGTGCGGCGCGGGCTCCGGTCGTGGTGGCTGCTCGTGCCTCTGGGGCTGTGCACGTGGGCGCTGATCCATGCCTCGGGCATCCACGCGACGGTTGCCGGTGTGCTGCTCGGCTTCACCGTGCCGGTCATCCGCCGGACCGATGCCGGCGGCGGGGACTTCTGCATGGCCGACCACTTCGAACACCGGCTGCGGCCGCTGTCGGCGGGTATCGCCGTTCCGGTGTTCGCGTTCTGCGCCGCGGGCGTCACCTTCGGGGGACTGTCCGGGATCCGCGCAGCCCTGACCGACCCGGTGACCCTCGGCGTGCTGTTCGGGCTGCTGGTGGGCAAGGCGGTCGGCATCGTGTCCGCGACCGCGCTGCTGGCGAGGTTCACGAGGGCCTCGCTCGACGACGGGTTGCGTTGGCCCGACGTGTGCGGGATCGGCATCCTCGGCGGCATCGGTTTCACGGTGTCGTTGCTGATCACCGAGCTGGCGTTTCCCGGCGACCACCAGGCGGTCGAACACGCCAAGGTGGGAGTTCTGCTGGGGTCGGTCGGTGCGGCGCTGGTCGCGGCGGCGGTGCTGCGGATGCGCGAACTCGGTTACCGGGAGGCGGCCCGGGTCGAGAGCATCGATGCGGACGGCGACGGCATTCCCGACGTGTACCAGCGGGGCGATTGACGCCTGTGACGGCGATGTACGTCCCGGACGGTTGGCACTCGGAATGAGTGAGTGCCAGTTTCGGTTAGAATACGCGTCGGCAGGTTCTCATCTTCGGAGGTTTTGGTGCCCACCTATTCATATGCGTGCACGGAATGCGACAACAAGTTCGACATCGTCCAGTCGTTCTCGGACGACTCGCTGACCGAATGCCCCGAGTGCACGGGCCGCCTGCGCAAGCTGTTCAACTCCGTCGGCATCGTCTTCAAGGGCAGCGGCTTCTACCGCACCGACTCCCGGTCGGGCTCCACCGCCTCGGAGTCCGCGTCGAGTTCGGAGTCGTCGGTCGGCACCTCGTCCTCGAAGTCGTCGGAATCCTCGTCCTCGAAGTCGTCCGAATCGTCCTCAAGCAGTTCCTCCTCGAGCTCTTCCGCTACGACCACCAAGAGCACCGCAGGCGCGTCCGCCTAGGCTCCCGGTTCGCAGCGGAGGAATCCGCCGCCGGGGGTCAGCACCCAGTCGACCGGCACATCGTGCGGATCGGCGGGCAGGTCGTCGAACAGTTCGTCGTCGAAGACGACCGCGACCAGTTCCGCCCGCGCTGGGCCGGCGACCGCCGCCCCGACGGACCGGTCGTAATAGCCCGCACCGCGTCCCAGCCGCACCCCGGTGCGGGAGGCGGCCATCGCGGGCAGGAACACCACCGACGCCCGTTCGACGGCGCCGACACCGAGTCTGTCGCCGCCGGGTTCGTGCAGGCCGAAGCGGGCGGCCGAGAGCGTGTCCGCGGTGTCATAGCGCGCCCAGTCGAGCGGGCCGGGCGGACCGGGCGGCACCACCGGCACCAGCACCCTGACACCCTGCCCGGCCAGCGCGTCGAGCATCGCCCGTGACCCCGGCTCGGTGCCCGCGGGCACGTAGGCGGCGGCCACCACGTCGTATTCGAGCCGGAACGGCGCGCACGTCATCCACTCGGCCAGATCCTTGGCGGCCTGCTCACGCTCCGCGTCGGGCCGCGCCCGGCGTGTTGCCCGGACGGCCGCGCGGACCTCGTCTTTTGTGCGGGTCACGGCGTTCTCTCCTGTTCGGATGTGCTGCTTGTGCGTCCGCTGTGCGGTGTCTGCGAAGGTGTGATGTCCTCCGCTCACACGCGGCATCGGCCCCTGTCACAGCCTAGGGTGGATCCATGGCACCAACGAGCACCCACGCGGATCTGTCCGCCGAATACGAGACGGTTCCCAACACGCCACCGATCCCGCGTACCGCGGTCGTTCCCGCGGCGGGTCTGGGCACCCGGTTCCTGCCCGCCACCAAGACGGTGCCCAAGGAATTGCTGCCGGTCGTCGACACCCCGGGCATCGAACTCGTCGCCGAGGAGGCCAAGTCGGCCGGCGCCGAACGTCTCCTGATCGTCACCTCGCCCGGCAAGGACGGCGTGGTCGCGCACTTCGTCGAGGACCTCGTCCTGGAGAACACCCTGTCCAAGCGAGGCAAGGCCGCGATGCTGGCCAAGGTGCGCAAGGCACCGTCGCTGCTGGAGGTGGCCTCTGTGGTGCAGGACAAACCGCTGGGCCTCGGGCACGCGGTCGGCTGCGTCGAGCAATACCTCGACGACGACGAGGACGCCATCGCCGTGCTCCTGCCCGACGACCTGGTACTTCCGGGCGGTGTCCTCGAGGTGATGGCCCGCACCCGCGCACGCCGCGGTGGTTCGGTGCTGTGCGCCATCGAGGTCCCGCAGGACCACATCAGCGCCTACGGTGTGTTCGACGTCGAGGAACTGCCCGACGCCAACAACCCCAACGTCATGCGCCTCAAGGGCATGGTGGAAAAGCCCAAACCGGCGGACGCACCGTCCAATCTCGCCGCGGCCGGCCGCTACATCCTCGACCGCAAGATCTTCGACGCCCTGCGCCGCATCACCCCGGGTGCAGGCGGGGAACTGCAGCTCACCGACGCGATCGCGCTGCTGATCGCCGAGGGCGAGCCGGTGCATGTGGTGGTGCATCACGGAACCCGGCACGACCTGGGCAATCCCGGCGGCTACCTGAAGGCCGCCGTCGATTTCGCGCTCGACCGCGACGACTATGGTCCGGAGCTGCGCGAGTGGCTGGTCAAACGGCTTGCGGAGGACTGACGCGCCGCTCGGCGCACCTGGGCCCCCACTCAGCGCGCCTGCTTTCCCATCGGGTCACGGCCGGATAACGTTGCACCGGCAGTTCTTGAGGTGCGAGAGGTGACATGCGTTCGGTCGAGGATCATCTGACTTTGGTGACCGCGGCGGCGGTTGCGCCGCGGCCCGTGCGGGTGGCGATTTCCGAGGCCCAGGGCCTGATGTGCGCCGAAGAGGTCGTCGTGGAGCGGCCGATGCCGGGGTTCGACCAGGCCGCGGTCGACGGCTATGCCGTGCGGGCGGTCGACGTCGCGCTGGCCGGTCAACTCGCCCCCGAGGACCTCGACGACTTCGATCCCGGCGGTGCCGAGTTCGTCGACCTGGAGGCGGGCGAACCGTTGATCGTCGGGTTACCCGTGGTCGGCGATGTGTCACCCGGTGCCCGCACCCCCACCCGGTTGCAGCCGCGTCAGGCGGTGCGCGTCGAGACGGGCGCCCCGATGCCGACCCTCGCCGATGCCGTGGTGCCGCTGCGCTGGACCGACGGCGGCGAGCAGCGCGTGAAAATCGGGCACGGCGTCGGCAGCGGCGACTACATCCGCCGCGTCGGCGACGACGTGGCCCCCGGGGATGTCGCGGTACGCGCCGGTTCGATCATCGGCGCGGCCCAGGTGGGGCTGCTGGCGGCGGTCGGGCAGGCACGCGTCCTGGTGCATCCCCGCCCGCGCATGTCGGTGATCTCGATCGGCAACGAGCTCGTCGACATCGACCGCGAACCGGGGCCGGGTCAGGTCTTCGACGTCAACAGCTACGCGCTGGCCGCGGCCGGCCGCGACGCCGGTGCCGACGTGAACCGGGTCGGGATCGCCGAACGCGACACCTCCCGGATGCGTGAGGTGGTGGAGGCCCAGCTGATCCGGTCTGAGATCGTGGTGATCACCGGCGCGGTCGGCGGCAGTGCCTCGCGCGCGGTGGTCAACGCGCTCAGTGATCTCGGCGATCTGGAGGTCGCCCGCATCGCCATGCACCCGGGCTCCGTACAGGGGTTCGGCAGGCTCGGCCGTGACGAGGTGCCCACCTTTCTGCTGCCGGCCAATCCGGTGAGCGCGCTGGTGGCGTTCGAGGTGATGGTCCGTCCGCTGATCAGGATCGCCTTGGGCAAGCGGCAGCCGATGCGGCGCACGGTGCGGGCCCGAACCATCGGGCCGATCGTGTCGGCGGCCGGGCGCAAGGGCTACCTGCGCGGACAACTGATGCGTGACGAACGGTCGGGGGAGTATCTGGTGCAGGTGCTCGGCGCCTCGCCGACGGGGTCGTCGCACCTGCTCGCCGAGCTGGCCGAGGCCAACTGCCTGATCGTCGTCGAGCCTGAGGTCGAGGAACTGAGCACCGGCGACGAGGTCGAGGTGGCCTTCCTCGCCCAGCGCGGCTGACGCCCCGGGACCAGGAGCGCCTGTCACCAAGGCTGGGGACAGCGACGATTTTGTGACAGGAGAGTCGCGTGATGCGACTATCGGTGTGCCGACGGGTCGGCTACGCTCTCGGAGGGTGATCTGATCCGTCTCCGGGTGCACAGTGTCCTGACTCGCCGCCGATGCGGTGGTGACCGGTGCGCTAAAGTCGCGGTCGTGTTTCGCCCCTCACAGTCGTGGTCCCCACGGGACGGCGCTGTGTCCGATGCCGTCCATCTCGATCGGAGATTTATGCCTACCGCCTCGCGGATCCTGGTCGCTCTCGCCGGAGTGCTCGCCGTCCTGATTCCCACCGGGCTCGTCTCGTCGCCCGCGCAGGCGGCCCCGGGCTTCACCGTCGGTCCCGGCACGGCGATCGTCGTCGACGCCTCGGCCGCCTGCACCCTCGCCGTCGCCGGCCACGACAAGGCCGGCCGGCTGATCGGCCTGAGCGCCGGGCACTGCGGCAACGTGGGTTCCAAGGTGGCGCTGGAGAACCGGCGCTCCGGCGTGATCGGCACCATTGTGGCCAAGAACAAGCAGGTCGACTACTCGGTTATCAACTTCAACAAGGCTGTGGTGCGCGGAGTGCGGACGGTCGGCAAGGCCACCGTCACCTCGATCGGGCAGCACCCGGCAGCGGGTGCGCGGGTCTGCAAGTCGGGCCGCACCACCGGTTACTCGTGCGGCCAGGTGATCGAGAACAGTCCGCGCAGCTACGAGACCCTCAGCTACGTCTGCGCGGCCCCCGGTGACTCGGGCGGACCGGTGATCGCGGGCGGCAAGCTCGTCGGCATCCTGACCGGCGGCGCGGGCGTGGCGATCCCGTTCACCAACGCGGGCATCATCGTCGAGTGCCTGCATCCGGCGATCCCGATCTACTCGCCGATGATCGCCACCAAGGTGTCGGTCGTGCTCGACCAGCTCAACTACTACGGCGGCTACGGCGCCGGCTTCCGCCCGGTCTGATCGGCGCGAGTCCCGCAACAGGCCCGTCCCTTTGTCAAGGTGGTTGGTGTGCTGAATTGGCTGGGCGGTCCGCACACCAGGGTGTGGCAGTCGACTCTCGGTCCGCTGCGGACCTCGGCCGGCGCGGTGACGGTGCGGCCGATCCGGTCGCGTGACGGCGCGATCTGGAGCGAACTGCGCACCCGAAACGAGAAGACGCTGGTGCCCTGGGAGCCGACCGGCATCGGTTCCTGGGTGCAGCGTCATCATCGCAGCCAGTGGGGGCCGCTGTACTCGGCCCTCAAATCGGAGGCCAGGCGGGGCACCGTACTGCCGTATGTCATCGAGCTCGACGGGCAGTACGTGGGACAACTGACCGTCGGGAACATCCAGCGCGGCGCCGTGCGCAGCGCGTGGATCGGCTACTGGATCGACTCGGATCACTTCGGTGGGGGCATCGCCACCGCGGCCGTGGCGCTCGGTGTCGACCACTGTTTCGGCCGGGTCGGCCTGCACCGTCTCGACGCGACCGTGCAACCGGCCAACGAGGCCTCGCAGGCGGTGCTCAAGAAGGTCGGATTCCGCACAGAGGGCCTGCTCGAGCGCTACATGGATGTCGATTCGCGGTGGCGCGATCACCTGTTGTTCGCGCTCACCGTCGAGGATCTTCCGGGCACCGCGGTGGAGGCCCTCGTCCGGTCGGGCCGCGCGAGCTACTGAACGTTTCCTGAGAACGGCGGCCAATCCGGTTCGTCTCGGCGCGTCTACCTCATGTCATCGGTGATGCAGCATAGATTGTTCACGGTGGCAATGTGACCAGAGTGGCGGTTGCAGCATGAGTGAAGGAGTGATCCGATGCCGAACTCCGTCCTATGGATCTGCCTCGTCGCCGTCTGGCTGTTTGTGCTGGTGCCGATGGTGATCAACAGGGGCAGGCCGCAGGTGCGTAAGTCTACGACGGTCGCGACCTCGACGCGCACGCTGCACCGCGGCGGGCGGGCGACCGCGGGCCGCAAGAAGCCCGGCGCGCATCCGTCGGATCCGGCACACAAACCCTCCCGCACCCCGTCGGCCACGGCGATCGCACTGCTGGAGAAGAAGGAAGCCGAACTCCGGGCCGAGAAGGCCGCGGACGACGAGTCCGTGACCGGTGTCGCGGAGGCGGACACCGAGGACTCCGCCGACGATGAGGCCGGAGTCGACGCCGAGCGCGACACGGAGGTCAGCCCCGTCGAGGACGTCGATGCCGCCACCGCCGATGCCGATACGGACGTGACCGATGTCGAGACTCCCGACAGCGGCACCGCTGACACCGAGAGTGCCGACGCAGACACCGAGGGTGCCGACGCGGACAACGAGGTCACCGCGGAACTGCGCGTGACCTCCGCCGTGGGTGTCGATCTCGACGCGGATATCGTCGGATCTCCGACGGACACCGAGACAGATACGGCCGCAGGCGAATACTATGAGTCGGACGAGGCCGTCAACGAGTCCGATGATCTGGACGAGACAGTGGATCTGGATCGGACCGGGGAACCGGAGGAGACCGGGGATCTGGAGGACGAGTCCGACGACCTGGGTGATACCGAGCCTGCCGACGATCTGGAAGACGATCTGATTGATGACGATCTGCTTGCCGAGGCGAAGCCGGGTCCTGCGCGGGTTGAGCAGGCCCCGGTGACCACCACTGTGCCGCGCAGGGTTTCGCCGTCGCGTTCCAAGGAAAGCCTGGCCGACAAGCACTCCGACGCCCGCTACAAGGAACGTCAGCGGGTACTCATCGGATTTGTCGCACTGTTCTTCGGTTCGATCATCGCCGGTATCGTGCTCGGCCTGGTCGGTTGGGTCGTGATGGCACTGGCCACGGTGAGCCTGGTGGCTTACCTGGCATTTCTGCGTCGGGCCGTCGTCCGCGAACAGCAGTCCCGGGCACAGCGTGCGGCCCGTGCCGCCCGCCTGCGGCGCGAGGAGGCCCGCCGCCGCGAGCAGGAGGAACAGCAGTCGCGGATCCGTCCTGTCGTGCCCGAACCGCCGCGCCGCCGTCGCCCGGGCGGAGCCGTCGTCCTTGAGATCGACGACGAGGATCCGGTGTTCGAGCATCTGCCCAGCGGGCCGCGCCGCTTGTACTTCGACGGCACCTCCGACGAGGAATACCGCCGCGCCGTCGGCTGACCCCACCGCCCTCGCCGGTTGAGGTGCGAGGAGCGTTAGCGATGAGCCTCGAAACCCCGTAACGCGACAATGTCCGCAACCACCGTCGAAAGCGGTTGCGGACATTGTCACGTTTACGGGGTTTCGAGGCTCATCGCCTAGCGGCTCTTCGCACCTCAACCGGCGTAGGGGGTTTCGCTAGCTTCCCTCGGCCTGTGCCAGCACGGCCTGGGCGAGCTTGACGTGGGCGGCGTCGACGAGCTGGCCGTCGACACTGGTGGCGCCCAGACCGCGGGCCTCGGCGTCGCGATAGGCCTCCAGATTGCGCCGGGCCCGGGAAACCTCCTCGGGCGTCGGCGAATACACCTTGTTGGCGAGTTCGATCTGGGAGGGGTGGATCGCCCACTTCCCGTTGTAACCGAGCGCGGCCGCGTACCGGGCCTGTTGCTCATAGCCCTCGGCGTCGGCGAAGTCGGGGTAGGGGGCGTCGATGGCGAGGATCCCGGCGATCCGGGCCGCGGTGAGCACGGTCATCCGGGCGTAGTGCCAGAAATCGCCCGGATACGGGTCGCGCGGAACGAAATTGGTGTCCACGCGGGCGCCCTGCGAGACGCTCAGGTCGCCTGCGCCGAAGATCAGCGCGTCCAGGCGCGGGCTGGAGGTGGCGATCTCCTCGGCGTGCGCGACACCGGCGACATCCTCGATGAGCACTTCGAGCCGGATCTGCCGCGTGAGGTTCAGATCCGTCTCGAGCTGGGTGAGCAGGACGTCGACCCACCACACGTCCCGGGCCGCGGTGACCTTGGGGACGACGATGGTGTCGAGGTTGGCGCCCGCACCGGTGACGACCTCGATGATGTCGCCGTACGCCCAGTGTGTGGAGATGTCGTTGATGCGCACGGCGCGGGCGGTCTCACCCCAGTCGTAGTCGTTGAGGGCGTGCACGACCTTGGTCCGCGACTCCTTCCGGAGCGCGGGGGCGCAGGCGTCCTCCAGGTCGAGGAACACCATGTCGGCCGCCGACGCGGCGGCCTTGGCGAACATGCGCTCATTGGAGGCCGGGGTGGCCAGCTCCGATCGCCTGCGGATGGGACGGGTGAGGGTGGTCATCAGTGAAAGGCCTTCTCTCGCAGTTCTGTGTCAGACGATATTGCGGGCGTGCAGGTCGGCGATCGACGCCGCGTCCATGCCGAGGACCTCAGCCAGCACGTCGTCGGTATGTGCGCCCAGCGCCGGACCGAGGGAGTCGACGATGCCCTCGCTGCCGGAGAACCGGGGGACCGGCGCCTGCACCAGCATGCTGTCGAGGTCGTCGTCGTCGATGCGGACGAACACCCCACGCGCCTTCATCTGCTCGTCGTCGATGAGGTCGGTGATGTCGTAGACGGGGGCGGCGGCGATCTCGGCGTCCTCGAACACCCGCATCGCCTCGTCGAGTGTGCGTGCCGAGACCCATGCGGCGACGATCGAATCGACCTCGGTGGCCCGGGCCAGTCGGCGCTGCGGGTCGGCGAAGTCATTGTGCTCCACCAGATCCTCACGCCCGATGGCCCGGAACACCCGCATCGCGATGGTCGGCGCGCTCGCCGACAAGGCGAGCCATTTGTCGTCGGAGGTGCGATAGGTGTTGCGGGGCGCGGAGATATCCCATTTGTTGCCGGCCCGGCGCGGGATCTCGCCGGTCTGGTCGTAGGTGAGCAGGGACTGTTCGACGAGCCGGGCGAGCGGGTCGATCAGGTTGATGTCGATGAGCTGGCCGTCGGCGCCGTGCACGTCGCGGTGGTAGAGGGCCATCATCACCGCGTAGGCGGCGTTGAGCGAGGCCACGCCGTCGGCCAGCATGAACGCGGGCAGCGTCGGCGGGCCGTCGGCTTCGCCGGTGAGGTGGGCGAAGCCGCTCATCGCCTCGCCGAGCGTGCCGAAGCCGGGCCGCGGCGCCTTGGGGCCTTCGAGGCCGAAGCCGGTGATGTGCAGCATCACCAGCTTCGGATTGACCTGTCGCAGTTGCTCATAGTCCAGGCCCCACTTGCGCAGGGTCAGCGGCCGGGTGTTGGCGATCACCACGTCGCACTGGGTGGCCAGCTCGCGCAGCAATTTCTGGCCGTCGTCGGTGCGCAGGTCGATGGTGACCGAACGTTTGTTGCGGCCCACGCTCTTCCACATCAGCCCGATACCGTTGCGCTGTACGCCCCAGCCGCGGATGGCGTCGCCGCCCTGCGGTTGTTCCACCTTGATCACGTCGGCGCCGAACTCGCCGAGGTAGGTGGCCGCGAGCGGGGCTGCGGCCAGGGTTGCCATGTCCAGCACCCGGATCCCCGACAGCATGGTGCTGCGGGGCGGGGTGTTCTCCTGCTCAGACACCGACGGCCTCGGGGAGGGGTTCGGCGGTGGCGTCGTCGGCACCGGCCGGCGTGGTGAAGTGGTTGGCGGGGCGTTCCAGGCCCAGGTTCTCGCGCAGCGTGTTGCCGGTGTAGTCGGTGCGCATCAGACCGCGATCCTGCAGTACCGGCACCACCAGGCGGGTGAAGTCCTCGAACGCGCCCGGGAAATGGGTTGCGGCGATGACGAATCCGTCGCACGAGCGGGACTGGAACCAGTCGGCCATCTGCTCGGCGATCTGTTCGCCGGTGCCCACGAAGCGCGGGCCCTGCAACAGGGTGGCGCGGTGATTGGCCAGCACCCGCAGCGTCATCGGCTGATCGCCGAGGTGCTTCTTGACACCCTGCACCAGGCCGCGGATACCGGAGATGTTGTCGACGAGTTCGTCGGTGATCTCGTCGTCGAGGCTGTGGCCGGAGAAGTCGTAGTTGGTGACCTCCGACAGCAGCGCGAGGGAGGCCTGCGGGTGGACGAGTTCGTTGAGGAAGATCGCCTCCTTCTGGCGGGCGATGTCCTCGGTCTCACCGGTGATCACGTACACCATCGGCAGGATGCGGACGTTGTCCGGGTCGCGGCCCTCGGCGGCGATCGTCGCCTTCTGGTCGGTGTAATGAGCCTGTGCGAGTGCCTGGCTGGGGGCGCTGGTGAAGATGAGATCGGCCCACTTGCCGGCGAATTCGCGGCCGCGGCCGGACTGGCCGGCCTGGATGATGACAGGGCGGCCCTGTGGCGTGCGGGGCACGGTCAGCGGTCCCTGTACCGAGAAGAACTCACCCTTGTGGCCGAGCTCGTGCACCTTGTCCGGGTCGGCGAACACGGCGTCGGCACGGTTGTCGATGATCGCGTCGTCCTCCCACGAATCCCACAGCTTGCTGACGACGTCGATGAACTCGTCGGCGCGGTCGTAGCGGCGGTCGTGTTCGGTGTGGGCGTCGACGCTGAAGTTGCGGGCCTCGGCGTCGTTGACGGAGGTGACGACGTTCCAGGCGGCGCGGCCACGGCTGAGGTGGTCGAGGGTGGCGAAGGTGCGGGCCACGTGGAACGGCTCGTAGTAGGTCGTGGAGTAGGTGGCACCCAGGCCCAGGTGGTCGGTGGCGGCGGCCATCGCGCCGAGGATGGCGGTCAGGTCGAGCTTGATGGGCCGGGCGCCGCGCAGGATCGCCTCGTCGGGGGAGTTGCCGTAGATCGACGGCATGGCGAGGCGGTCGTCGAAGAACATCAGGTCGAACTTGCCGTCCTCGAGGGTGCGGGCGATGCGCTGGTAGTAGCGCAGGTCGAGGTAGTCGGCGGCTGAGCTGGGGTAACGCCAGGAGCCGGAGAACACCGACACGTTGGATGCCTGCATGAACGCGACGAGGGTGAGCTTGTCGGTACGAGGTTCGGTCATTGGTATGCCTCTCGGATTTAAAAGTATCACCGGATAACTGATATATTTATAGACGCAAGCGCGGCCCGTCAAGGGCGGGGCCTCCGATCGGGGATGCTGGTCGGTGATACTGGGCAGGTCGGATGAGAGGTGTGGCCGGTGAGTGACGCAGTGCAGGGCCCCTGGGTGGTCGGTGAGGTCGACGCAGACCCGGCGGATCGTCGTACCGGACGCGAGCGTGTCGGTGACGTTCTGCGCGAACGCATCCTGGCCGGCGAGCTGGCGCCCGGAGAGCGCATCGACCTGGACAAGTACGCCGCCGAGTTCGGCACCAGCCGCACCCCTGTCCGCGAGGCCTGCCTGGCCCTCGCCCAGGACGGCCTGGTGAAGGTGGTGCAGCGCAGCGGTGTCACCGTCATCGGCGTGACCCCTGAATCGACCATCGAGAACTTCCAGCTGATGGCGGCGCTCTCAGGCGTGGCCGCGCAATGGGCATCCGGCAAGATCTCCGAACGAGACCTGCTGCGCGTCAAGGAGCTTCAGCGCGAAATCCGGATCGCCTCGCAGGCCGGCGAGGACATCACCACCCTCAACTGGCTCTTCCACGCCGCCATCAACCGCGCGTGCGGCTCACCTCGCCTCATCGGAATGCTTTCCGACGCGGGACGAATGATCCCGCGCCGCTTCTTCGCCCTGTTCCCTGAGCGGGTTCCGTGTTCTCTCGACGACCACGAGGACCTCGTCCGCGCCCTCTCCGCCCGCGACGGCGCCTCCGCCCGTCGCATCGCCGAAGGTCACTTCGACATCTCCGCAAAGCTTCTGGCCGAGCACCTCGGTCGCCGCTGACACCAGTTCGGCCGGTTGAGGTGCGAGCTTGCGAGCCTCGAAACCCGGTGAGACGACATTGTCATCTCACGAGGTTTTCGAGGCTCGTCGCTTAGGCTGCTCGCACCTCAACCGGCGGGGTGGTCGAGTTTGCTGTGGTCACCCAGGCCGTGCCAGGTGCGGGAGTGATACACCAGAGGTGGGGCCGACTTTCCTTCGGCCGCACCGGTTTCCAGTGCTTGTACGGCGATGATCGTCGCATCGCCGGCGTCCATCGAGGACACGGTCATGCCGCGGATCCACGCACGCGTGCCGTGATAGAGCGGCTCTCCGGTGGGCAGCCGGGACCACGCCGAGGTGTCGGCGAAGCGATCGACCCCATGCGTCGCGGCGAGTTTGGCGATCTCCACGTCCTCTGTGTCGAGCAGATGCACGACGACCGTCTGGGCCGCCCGGATGGTCGGCGCGCTCGATGAGCGTCCCGACACCGAGAACATGAGGATCGGGGGAGAGACGTCGACCGACGACACCGACGTGACGGTCATCGCGACCGGGCCGTCACCGGCGTCGGCGGTCACCACAGCCACCCCACCCGGGTGTTCGCGGAAGATATCCGCGAACTCCTCGGGGGTCACGGCCGACGATATGGGTTGCGCTGACGACATACAGACACATTAGTACCCATCTGATATATCAGCAAGGTTTTCCTGATCACACCAGCCCTACTGCGGCGGAGTCCAGACGTCGGTGCGCGACATCCCGGCAGCGCGGCCCTTGGCTGAGATCACCAGCGCCATCTTGCGGGAGGCCTCGTCGATCATCTCGTCGCCCAGCATCGCCGCGCCGCGCGCACCGCCTTCGACCGAGGTGCACCAGTCGTAGGCGTCGAGGATGTTCTCGGCGTGGTCGTAGTCGGCCTGCCGGGGGGAGAAGATGTCGTTGACGATGTCGACCTGCGTCGGGTGTAGCGCCCATTTGCCGTCGAATCCGAGGGCGGCCGAACGCCCGGCGACCCGGCGCAGGCCGTCGAGATCCTTGATGGCCAGGTACGGGCCGTCGATCACCTGCAGGTCGTGGGCGCGCGCGGCCATCAGCAGCGTCATCAGGATGTGGTGGTAGGCGTCGCCCACGTCGTAGCCGTCGGGCTGCTCGCCGACGACCAGGGACTTCATCTGGATCGAGGCCATGAAGTCGGCGGGGCCGAAGATCAGGGTCTCGTTGCGGGGGCTGGCCGCGGCGATCTCGTTGACCGCGAGCAGGCCCTTGGCGTTCTCGATCTGGATCTCGAAACCGATGCGGCCCACCTCCAGTCCCTCGGCCTTCTCGATCTGGGTGACCAGCAGGTCCAGCGCCTGCACCTGCGCGGCGGACTGGACCTTGGGCAGCATGAGGCAATCCAGGTTGGCGCCCGCACCGCTCACCACGTCGACGACATCGCGGTAGGTCCACTCGGTGGTCCAGTCGTTGATCCGCACCACCCGGGTGGTGTCGCCGAAGCCGCCCTCGTTGAGTGCCTTGACGACATTGACCCGGCCGTCGGCCTTGGCTGCCGGGGCGCAGGCGTCCTCGAGGTCCAGGAACAGGGCATCGGGGTTGAGCGAGCGCGCTTTGTCGATGAACTTCTGGCTCGAACCGGGCACGGCGAGCGTCGATCGGCGGGGGCGGTAGCTGACCATACGGAGACTCCTCACATTTGAAATATCAACCCAAGTCTGACATATCACCAGTCCGGCCTCGGCGGCCTCTTCCCGTTGATCGGGTCCCGCGCCATTCGGTATACGGATGCGACTGGCAATGACGGAACTGGCGGCCGGTGAGCGACACACCCCCGCTGGGCGTCGAAACGGTAACAACAACACCTCAGCATTCACATCAGTCACAGAAGTACGCTAGTTTCACAAACGTCCGCGGGTTTCACAGACGCTCCTGCGGGAGTCCACCAGCCGAAATCCACTCGTCGAGGGAGAACTCATGAAATTGCGTGCCCGCCGTGCACTGGTCGCGGCCATGATGTCGTCTGCGCTGGTCACCGGGGCCGCGCTGGCGCCGACCGCAGCGGCCGCGCCCCAGGCGCCCGCCCCGGTCGACCAGTCCGCTGCGATCAAGCTCGCCCTGCAGGATGTGGTCGGCCAGACCCTGGTCAAGCATCAGTACGACACCACGGTCGCCGACAGCATCGACACCGCCAACACGCTGCTCAAGAGCCTCGGCATCACGCCGTTCACACCGACTGTCGGCGCGTGCACCGACTTCAGCATCTCGACCGCCCTCGGTGGTGCGGTGCCCGGGCCGTACACCCCGGGTGTCGGCGACCTCAGCGTCAAGCTGCCCTGGCCGCTGAGCAAGACCATCGACGCCAACGCGATCAAGAAGGGCGAGATCATGTTCGGCTTCGTCCCCGTCGGCAAGTTCACCGACGGCAAGGACAAATCCGGCATGCAGGTGGCCTGGTTCAACGTCAACACCTTCAAGGGCGGCCTCGGCGCACCGATGGACGGCCTCGCCGAGACCGTCGTCGACGCCGTCGCCAAGCGGCTGAAGGAGGCGGGTGTCCCCGGTGCCCAGTCGACCGCCGAAAAGGTGCTCAAGCCGGTCGTGAAGCTGCTGCCCACCAACGGCGCCCGCGGTGGCCTCGTCGAGACCGGTGAGGGCACTGTCCTCGCCGCGATCTACGGAACCATCAAGAAGGGTGACGCCACCTGCTACTACTTCCCCTCGCTCGGTATCGCCACAGCCAAATAACGCAGGCAACCGAGCCCGCCGTGGCCCGCCGTGACACAGCGTCCGGCGGGCTACAGTGGGGCCATGTCGTCGGGTGTTGAACTACCGAAGGTGACGCTGGTTCCGGGTGATGGGGTTGTCATCCGGAAACCGGCGTTCTTCTGTGTCGTGGCGGCCGGGGTGTCCGATGAGATGCTCGCCGCCATCGCCGACATCGAATCGGTGGTGGAGACACCCGACGGCGTCACCCGGCGCGGCAGGCACCTCGTGCGGGCCATCGCCCAGCTCGTGGCCACCGCCGACGACGAGATCGACATCGCCTTCGCCGCCACCGACCGGGTCGGCGTGGCCGCCTTCCTGAACGGGCAGGTGTTCGCCGAGGCCGACGGGCGGCGTATCGAACCCGAACCGGGCGTCCCGTTCGACCGGGCGCTGCCGTGGGCGCACGAGGGATTCGGGCTGTACCTGGCAGGTGTGAAGCCCGCCGAACCCGGCCGGGAGCGCTTCGATCTGGTGCAGGGCATGGTCCCCGCCGGCGGAGCGCTGCTGCATGTGCCGGTGGGGCTGCGCAGCACCCAGATCGTTCCCGACACGGGCGAGCAGGCGCGGCTGCGCGCGGCTGCCGACTCCGGCCCCGCTCTCTCCCAGTCTGTTGCCGCGACGGCCACGCCGGAGGCGCAGGCCCGTCCGTCGACGGGCGATCTGCCCGCGACCGCGCCCCTGGCGGCCACCGAAACCCCTTCTCCGGCAGCGGCTCCACCAGCCGCCGACGAGGTGCAGCCCGGTACCGAACCGTGGCAGCCGGACAAACTGGCCGGTACCGAGCCCTGGTCGCCGGACGATCTGGCCGCCACCGAACCGTTGCCGGAGGATGTCCCGAAGTCCGCGGAGTCCGCGGGCGCCGAACACGCGCGGTCCGGCGACGATCCGGTGCCACCGACCGACGACCTCCGATCGGTATCGTCCGATCCGCCGGCCGCGCCCGCGAAATCGGCACCCGCACAGTCGGGTTCACGCGCACCGATCACCTCGATCCCGTCGCCGCCGGTCCGGCGGCCCTCCGGGGACGCTCCCTCACCCCAGGCCCCGGCTCACAACCCTGTTGCCCAGAACCCCGCTGCTCAAGGCCCTGTTGCCCAGAACCCTGTTGCCCAGAACGTGGCCGCGCCGCCGCCGAATTCTCCCGCCCCACCCGTTCCGGGGCGTCCCGGCGTGCCGGCACCACCACCGGCCCCTCCACAGGCTCCGCCGCGGGGCCTGGCCACCCCTGGACGGGCGGCACCCACCCAGTTCGACGAGGCGTACTTGCAGCCGGGTCCGCCCGCACCGGGCGTGCCGGTTCCGGGAGCACCGGTTCCTGGGGTTTCGGGGCCCGGCCATCCGTCCGACGGTTTCGACGCCGTCACCGATGTGGCGCATTCGCGGCCGATGGCCTACGGAATCCGTTGTCCCCAAGGTCATCTCAATCATCCCGAGGCCCGTTGGTGCGCCGAGTGCAGGCAGCCGCTCGCCCTCGGGCCCGGGGTGCTGGTGAAGGGGGAGCGGCCACCACTGGGCAGGCTGATCCTCGATCAGGGCACCGAGGTGCTCCTCGACGAAACCCTGGTGCTGGGCCGACTCACGGGCGCCGGTCCGACCCCACAGCAGCAAGGTGCGCCCCGACTGATTCAGGTCCGGGACGATTCGGGTCTGCTCTCGCGTAAGCACGTCGAGTTCCGGCTCGTGGAGTGGACGGTGCAGATCCTGGACCTGCATTCGGCCAACGGCACCTACGTCTCCACTCCCAACACGGTGGAGATCCGGCTCGCTCCGGGCCGCCCGCACATTCTCGTCCCGGGTTCGCGGATCCGGGCCGGCGGGCGGACCGTCATGTTCGAGTCCGCCTACGTGAAGGCCTGATCAGTTCTGATACATCAGTTTTGAGGCCGGGTGGGCGGCCAGTACTGGCTGTCGGGGGTGTTGCGGGCGCCGAAGATCGCCTGCCCCACCCGCACGCAGGTGGCGCCTTCCTCGATGGCGAGTTCGTAGTCGCCGGACATGCCCATCGACAGTTCACCCGGCCCGATGAGCTCGGGAGAGTCCGCACGCGCGCGGTCGCGGAGGGTGCGCAGGGTGCGGAAGCACTCGCGGACACGGTCGGCCTCGGAGGTGAACAGCGCCAGCGTCATCAGGCCCTGCACCTTCAGTGTCTCGAACCGTGGTAACTCCCGCAGGAAGCCGGCCAGTTCCTCCGGTGGCAGACCGAACTTCGACTCCTCCGCCGACGTGTTGACCTGCACGAACACCTCCAAGGTGCGGCCCAGGTCGGTCAGCCGCCGGTCCAGCGCCTCGGCCACGCGCAGGTTGTCCAGGGCCTGGAACTCGGCGGCGAAGGCGGCCACATCCTTGGCCTTGTTGGTCTGCAGATGTCCGATGACCGCCCATTCGACGCCCAGCTCGGCGAGGTTCTCCGACTTACGCTTGGCCTCCTGCACCTTGTTCTCCCCGAGCCGGTGGCAGCCCGCCTCGATCGCCAGGCGCAGCCGGTCCTCGGGCACCGTCTTGCTCACCGGCAGCAGCCGCACCTCGGCGGGGGCACGGCCCGCCCGTTGCGCGGCTGCCGTGATGTTGGCCCGCACGGCCGCGAGGTTGGCGGCGAACTCGGCGGTGGTGGTCGGATGCGGGTGCGGTGCGGGGACGGATTCGGCCATAGGCCAACGTTAGCCCCCGCCGGGATCTGCCCGGTACCGACTCAGATCCAGCCGCGTTCGCGGGCCACGCGGGCGGCCTCGGCGCGGGTCGCGGTGCCGGTCTTACCGATCGCCGACGACAGATGGTTGCGGACGGTGCCCGCCGATAGGTGCACCTGCGCTGCGATCTGCGCCACCGGTGCCCCCGACAACGCCGCCGTCAGCACCTCGCACTCGCGGGCGGTCAGCGGATTGTCGCCGCTGGTGAGGCTTTCGGTGGCCAAAGTCGGGTCGATCACCCGCAGCCCGGCGTGCACCCGGCGCACTGCGTCGGCCAGTTCGGCGGCCGGGGTGTCCTTCACGACGAACCCCGACACCCCGGCGTCGACGGCGCGGCGCAGATATCCGGGCCGCCCGAACGTGGTGACGACCAGCGACCGGATCCCCGGAGCCGCCGTATGCAATGCCGCGGCGGCCTCGATGCCGTCGCAACCGGGCATCTCGATGTCGAGCAGACACACATCCGCCGCCGCGTCCACGGCCGCGGCCACCACCTCGTCGCCACGTCCGACCTGTGCCACCACCTCCAGGTCCGGTTCCAGATCGAGCAGTGCGGCCAGGGCGCCGCGCACCAGCGCCTGGTCGTCGGCGAGCAGCAACCGGATCGTCATCTGTTCATCTCCGCCTTCAAAGTCGTTCCGTCCGTGACTGATTCGACGGTCAGGTGGCCACCGGCGGATGCCACGCGCTCGCGCAGGCCACCCAGGCCGTTGCCGAAGATGGCATCATTCAGGCCGGAACCGTTGTCGTGCACCGTGATCGATGTCGGTGTCAGGGTGATCTCGCATCGGGTGGCGCCGCTGTGCCGGACCACATTGGTCACCGCCTCGCGCAGCACCCACGCGAATACGTCGGGCACGTCGTCGGGCACGTCGTCGGGGTCGGGGATGGCGGCCTCGATGTCCGCGGCGCGCAGGGCCGTCGCGGCCGAGGCCAGCGTCGTCGGCATGTCGGGGGTGCGGAGTTGGCCGACGGTCGCGCGGACCTCGGAGAGTGCTTGGCGGGCCAGGGTGTTGATGTCGGTCATCTCCTCGCGGGCGCGGTCGGGATCGCGGTCGAGGAGTTTGCCCGCCAGCTCGGACTTCACGGTGATGACGGTGAGCGAATGCCCGAGGATGTCGTGTACGTCGCGGGCGAGACGTTCACGTTCGGCGACCACCGCCAGGCGTTCGTTGAGGCTGCGCCGGGCCTCCTCGGCCTCCTCCCGCTCCACCTCGCGGGCGCGCAGGAACCGGATGCCCAGCATGGTGAACGCGACGACCGTCATGATGATGGCGATGTTGGTGTCCGAGCCCCACCCGGCCCAGCCTGGGATCAGGAGGGTGGCCGCGAGCAGCACCGCGATGACCCCGACCGCCCAGGCGAGCGGAAGGGTGAATGCCGCCACCGCCATCAGGAATGGCCCGGTGCCGAGTGCGTTCTCGTGGATCGTCGGTGTGAGGGCGACGGTGATCGCGGTCAGCGATACCAGCGCGATCAGCCCCTCGCGGACGTGCCCAGGTGGCCCGGCCAGTGCGTGCACCGCGGTGATGGTGTACACCACCGCGAAGGCGACGAGCAGGACGAAACCGAGCACCTTGGCCGCGGCGGACACGTCGGCCGCGGCCAAGGACTGCATCGGGTAGGCGAGAAACACCAGCCAGATGGCGATGAACGCCCAGCGTAGATTACGCCAGGGCGCCCATCGGCCGGTCTTGCCGGATTTATCCGTGTTATCTGTTGTGCCTGCGGTCATCTCTATGCCGAGGGTATCGGTCACTGCCTGCGGGTGCTGCGGGTGTAGGTGTAGGCGGCGGCCGCGGTGAAGATGATCGCCCAGGCGATCGCGTTGATGATCGCCACTGTGAGGGAGACGTGTTCGTCGTAGGCGGTCATGCCGTGATCGAGCGGGTAGCGGGCGATGGTGACCACACCGAACATCGGGGTGAACTGCGAGACGGTGAGCATCGTGCCCTTGAGTGGCACGAACACGTTGCCGGCGAAGGCCAGCAGGGCGATACCGCCGCCCATCACCTGCATCGCGCCGTCGGAACGGAACAGGGCGCCCACGGTCAGGCCGAACGCGGCGAACACGGCCGAGCCGAGCCAGCCCAGCGCCAGGCAGCCGATCCACACCCCGATGGGTGCCTCCGCGCCGGTGACCAGGCCCGCGACCGCCAGCACGGCCATCGGCAGGGCGCCCATCGCCAGCGCCACGGCCACCTTGGTGGCCACGTAGCCCGTGGGCCGCAGCGTGGTCATCATCAGGGTGCGGGTCCAGCCCGACTCCTGCTCCATCGCCACGGACGCGGCGTTGGAGGCCGCGGCGATGATGGCGCCGTACACAGCCATGCCGACCAGGACGTAGAACGCGACGTTTCCGGATCCGACTGTGTCGGAGGACTTCTGCGTCGCACCGAAGACGAGGTACAGCACGGCCGGCATGATGACGGCGAAGACGAGGGCACGGCGGTTGCGCAGCACCCGGCGAAGATCGGTGCGCAGGAAGGTTGTTGACATTCCGAGGGGAAGCGCGGTGGTCATGGGGAATCCTTCTGGCTTGTGGGTCAGCGGGTTTCGGTTCTGGGATTGCGGGCGGTCAGTGCTCGGCGCGGGTGGCACCGGCGGTGAGGGTGAGGAAGGCGTCTTCGAGGTTGTGGCCGGCGATCTCCACCTCACGCGCCCGGGGGGTGTTGAACAGGGCCCGGGCCAGCACATCCGAATCGGGTGCCGCGAGATAGGTTCGCCCACCTCGTCGTTCGATGATCTCGACACCGGGAACGACCCTCGTGAGCTCGGTGAGGTCGGCGTCGTCGACGATCGCGGACACCACCCGGCGGCCGGCCATGTTGCGGATGTCGGCGGTGGGGCCGTCGGCGACGATGCGGCCACCGGCGATCAGCACGATCCGGTCGGCGAACGCGTCGGCCTCCTCCAGGTAATGGGTGGCGAACAGGACAGTGCGGCCGTTCGCGGCGTCGGCACGCATCGTCGACCAGAAGGCGCGGCGGGCGTCGACGTCCATGCCGGCGGTCGGCTCGTCGAGGACCAGCAGGTCGGGGTCGGGGAGGGTGGCGAGGGCGAACTTGATGCGCTGCTGTTCGCCGCCCGAGCAGCGGGACACCTTGCGTCCGGCGAGATCGGTGAGGCCGGTCGCATACATCACGGTGCCCACGTCGTCGAGCCGTCCGTGCAGCGAGGCGACGATCTCGACGGTCTCGGCGACCGTGAAGTCCGGGTGCAGCCCGCCGTTCTGCAGCACCGCCGCGATGCGCCCGTTGCTCGTGGCCTCGCGGGGGGAGGTGCCGTAGACGTGCACGGTGCCCGAGTCCGGGGTGGTCAGGCCCAGCAGCATGTCGAGCGTGGTGGTCTTGCCCGCGCCGTTGGGGCCGAGGAAGGCCACCACCTCGCCGGGGGCCACGGTCAGGCTGATGCCGTCGACCGCGTTGATCGTGGTGTTGCCGGGCCCGCGGAAGCTCTTGCGCAGCTCGGTCAGTGCGATTGCCGGTGTGTTGATCATGTCCACTACGTTGCCCGCCGCGGGCGCCGGGGACATAGAACGGATGTCAGCATTACGGCATGACATCTGTCATGCCCCAAACCGCACGAATACGCCCTGGCATCGCAATAATTGCGATGCCAGGGCGTATCGGTGGGGTTTCGGCCACGCGGGGCCGTGCGGATAGGGTTCAACCATGGTCAGCTTCAGTCAGATCCACCGGTCCGGGAGACACCTCGCGGTAGCGGCCGTGTTTGCCGGCGCGATGATCGTCGCCGGTTGCTCCGGTTCGGGCGACGACCAGCCGGGCACGACATCGCGGTCGGGTGCGGCGGCACCTTCGGGTACGGCGGTACCTCCGGGCAGCGGTTCGCGTGATCTCTCGGGCGGAGGAACCTGTTCGGCCGGTGAGGATATCGTCATCGCGACAGTCGGTGCGTCGCCGATCATCAGCGGCGACTGCGGCACCATCTCGGTTTCGGCGGACAAGGTGCGCGGCAACATCGAATCCGCCGCCGAGGTGACCATCAGCGGATCCGACGTCACGCTGCTCGGCGAGACGTGGGGCACAGTCACCATCGAAGGCGCGGGTTCGGGCACGAATGTCGATCGGATCGACCGGCTCACCCTGACCGCCGCCAACACCCGCGTCACCGGCACACATATCGGCACCGCCACCGTCGACGGTGATGGCGGCACGATCAACACCGACGGGATCGGCACGCTGACCCTCAACGGCGATCGATCCACGATCATCGTTGGCGGCGCGATCGACAGGCTGGAGGTGCACGGCAGCGCCAACACCGTCAACTGGAGCGAGGGTGCCCGGCGTCCGGCCACGGATACGGGGAAGAACAACACTTACACCCGGTGACGGTGCCGGTTCGCGGCACACCTGCCGGCGCCGGGCGCCACAGGGTGGTCGTGTCGCGACGGTGCGGGGACTGGCGGCGTCCGAGGTGCGTCGACGGCTACGACGCCGGCTGGATCTCGCTCTCGACGACCCACTTGTGGTTGGTCATCATCATGCCGCCGGCCTCGAAATCGACCATGTAGACGGTCTCGTCGGTGGAACTGTCGATGGTGGCCTTGGCACCCTTCATCCCCGTCATGTGGTCGGCGAGGAGGGTGACCTCGGCACCGTCGGCGAGTCGCTTGTCCCCGGCGTCCTTGAGTTCTTCCTGCACCACCCAGCGATGATCGGTGACGCGGGCACCGCCGTTGGTGGGGGTGTAGCTCACTGAGTAGGTGAAGGTGTGAAATGCCCCGGTGATGGTGGCCTTCACGCCCTTCATTCCCGGCATGTGATCGGCGTTCAGGGTCACCTCGCTGCCCATCGCGTATGTCGGGTTGGTTGCGCCCTGGATGCCCGCCGGTGCGGGACCGCCGTCGGCGGCGTGATCCATCCCCGAATGGTCCATCGGCATACTGGAGGTGCCGTGGTCGTGTGCGCCGGTGGTGGACTCCTTGTCGTCACCGGAGCAGCCGGTCAGGACGAGCGCACCGCCCACGATCCCCGCGGCCAGGACGGCCGTCAGACGCTGTCGCATGTGATTCTCCCATCGTCGTCGTCCCGGACCACTATACCCCCATGGGGTATCTGAGATCGATTCAGTTGATGATTCTCAGCGGTGCGCGGTACCGGTCGTCGCGGTATTGGTCGTAACGGAACGGTTCGGCCTGACCGGGAGCGCGAGGGAGGGTGTTGACGGGGGCCGACGGTGCTAGCGTGACAGAACGGCGTGTTGGTGGCCGGCCGCTTGCACGATCTGACCGATCGAGGTGAACACCGACGATGTGTCACCCAGTGGACCTTGACTATCCGATCCCGGTCGGTCGCGGTCGGCAACGCAAGCACCGACTCTCGTGACCGGCACGAAGGATTCAGTCATGCCTATCACCGACGCCAAAACGATGGCCAGGCGTCTGCGCGCCGACCTGTCGGCCGCCGGCGTGGAAGTGACGCACAGCCAGGCACTCGAACTCGTCGCGCACCAGCACGGGTACAAGGACTGGAATAGCATGGCGGCCGCGCCGATCGTCGCCGAACAACCACCGGCCGCACACAGCGCGATCCCGATCTTCCGGTTCTTCGACCTCACCCGGACCCTGGAGTTCTACGTGGACTTTCTGGGATTCACGGTCAACAGCAGGCATCGATTCGACAACCATTCGCCGGAATACCTCGAGGTTGAGCGTGAGGGAGTGCGCCTGCACCTGTCCGAGCACTACGGCGACGCGACTCCCGGAAGCGCCACGATCATCGACGTCGCCGATGCCGCGACGCTGCAACGGAACCTGGTGGCCCGCGAGTACCGGTTCGCGCGGCCAGGACTGGAAACCCAGCCCTGGGGCCTGACGATCACCATCCAGGACCCGGCGGGCAACCGGATCATCTTCCTCCAATCCCGCACGAGCAAGGCCGAGCGCGTCGAGGGACATGGCGCGCCGATCGTCAGCGAGATCACCGTGCCCGTCGACGCGGCGACGGCGTACGACGCGTTCATCGATATCGGCCGGTGGTGGGATCGGCGGCTCTCACCCGAGCCGGCCACCTTCGAGGGTGTCCACGTGGGAGCGGTGGGGGAGCCGGTACTGCTCATCCACCGCGACGCGCAGTACCCGATCGGTACGGTGACCCACGCCGAACGCGGTGTCAGGTACTCTCAAACATTCACTCTCGCTGTCGATTCCGAGTATCCGACCACGCTGTCGGCGGAGTTCGTCAAGGCAGGCGAGGCAACTTTGGTCAGGCTCTCGCACGGGGGCTGGACCGCCGGTAACGCCGCCGAACGTGCCAAGTTCACCGAATGGCCCGAGCTGCTGCGCCGTTACGCCGCAACGCTCCGGGACTGAGGACATCGGCAGCCGATCCCTGGCACACATCCGGTGCCCGGGGCCGGCGATATGCTTTCGGCAGATCCGGCATCGAATCTCAGGAGGCACGTCGATGGGCAGCGACGCACAGGCGGATCGGGA
This sequence comes from Gordonia amarae NBRC 15530, assembly GCF_000241345.1. Classification (GTDB taxonomy): domain Bacteria; phylum Actinomycetota; class Actinomycetes; order Mycobacteriales; family Mycobacteriaceae; genus Gordonia; species Gordonia amarae. The sequence goes on along the minus strand of NZ_BAED01000034.1, from coordinate 82,380 downwards.
ACCACCGGATACCGGCGGCGTCGAGGTGGTCGTCGTGCGCGATGCCTCGGCCTGGCGGTCCTGGCTCGATCAGAACGAGGACACCTCCGACGGCATTTGGCTGCTGCTGGCCAAGAAGGGCACCACCACACCCACGTCGCTCACCTACGCACAGGCGCTCGACGAGGCGTTGTGCAGCGGATGGATCGACGGCCAGTCCAAGTCGGTCGACGTCGCGACCTACCGGCAACGGTTCACGCCCCGGCGGCGGCGCAGCCTATGGTCGGCACGCAACGTGGGCAAGGCCGGCACGCTCATCGAGGAGGGCCGGATGCGTCCGCGTGGCGTCGCCGAAATCGAACGCGCCCAGGCCGACGGCCGATGGGACGCCGCCTACGCCGGTGCTGCCACCATCGAGGTACCCGACGACCTGGCCGCCGCCCTCGATGGAACAGCAGGCGCCCGCACAACATTCGACGCACTCAACGCCCAGAATCGATACGCGGTCCTGCACCGGGTGGTCACCGCGCAGAGTCCGCAGACCAGGCGCAACCGGATCGATCGCCTGGTCGCGATGCTCGCCCGCGGCGAAACCCCCTACCCCCAGTAGGAGATTCCAGCCGTGCGGGACGAAATGGATCCGCCGTTCAGTGTCCCAGGGGACGACTGGTGACCGGATACACCTGCAACCAGTGGGTGTCGCTGGAGCAGGCCTTCATATTCCGTTGCGGCACATACGCTGCCGCGGTGTTGCCGGGCGGATAGATACGGTAGCCGTCCGCGTCGACGACCTTGCAGAGATCGGCAAGCGGCCCGCCGTTGTCGCCGATGTTCACCGCCAGGAGCCCGGCGGTCACGGTTGCCCCCGGCGCGACCACCACCCGGGCGTGCGCCCAGTCATGCCGGTCCGCCGCCTGACCGATCTGGGTGCCGTTGCCGCCACCGACAACCGAAACACCCGGATAGCCGAACATCGAGCATGACTGTTGACCGGTGTTGGTGAACCCGATGAGGTAACCGATGTGACCGGCAGAGCCCTGATCAGGTGTCACCGACACCTGGAGATCGGCCGTCACACAGTCTTTCGCCGCTGTGTCGACGGCTGTTGTCGATGGTTGTGACACGGCCGGTGCGGTGGATGTCATCGACCGCGTCTGTGCCGGAGCCGGACTCGCGGCCGGAGCGGCAGAGGTATTCGCGGTGGAATCGGACGTACCCGACGAACACCCCGCGGCCAGCACCATCGATGCGGCCGAGGCCGCTACGAAACACCATCTCCGAACACCTGTGGTGACCATTTCGCCCAGCGTACCCGTCGACCGCGCGGCACGCCCGTGGCTGCCGCTGTCGATGGAACGAGTAAGAAGCATTGTGCCGCAGCATGTTCAAACACTCACCGCCGCACCGCGGCAGCTCAGCGTGATCGTGGGTCAGATCGGCCGCCCGCCGAGCTTTCCGATCGATGAGTGAATGTAGTCACCGGAACGGGTCCCGGCATCGACAACTCCTGCAAGGAGACCCTCGCATGACCGACCCCATCGCCTACCGAGTCAACGCCACCCGCGACGGCCCCTGGCGGATGCTCCACGTCCCCGCTCTCGACGACTATGTTGACGCCTGCGGCTCCCCTCGGTCAGACAGGCCTGTTCGGGCAAGAGGTTCCTGCGCCCAAACGTAACCAGGCCCAGTTGGACAAGCAGCGACGCGCCGACGCCGAGGCGCGTGCCCGCGCGGTTCGGGAGGCGAATGCGAACGCACCGGACACATCACCAGCGTGGGCCAAGGGCACGGCTCATGACCTCAACGAGGTTGCCCATGTCCCGGTGGCCACCGGGCAGCGTGAGAAGGACAATAAGGCTGAGCGCATCCGCAAGGTCAAGGCGCACGTCCAGGACGTCGCAGCCCAGAAGGGCATGAGCGAGGCCGACGTCTACAAGGCGCTACTGACCGGCCCCCACGCAGACATGACACCCGAATTCCGAGAGGCAGCCCGGGCCGCAGCAGGCGGCAGGTTCGATGCCTCGAAAGCGGAAACCCCCGAAGTCAAGGTCAAGCCCGGGCACTACCGGCCCGCCGGCCCGCATTTCCGCAACCTCAAGTCGGTCGCGACCATGTCGGACGAGGACATTCTCGATTACGCGGGACAGCTTCATGCCGCGACCAAGAGTGCCGACCGGGACATAGCAACCCGCGCCAAGGCCGACCTGCCGGTCGTGCGAGCCGAGATTGGACGTCGCCAGCAAGGACTTCGCCGCAATCCTCGTATCGCACAGAAGGACTGGACGACGATGCCCAGTCCGCCACCCGAGTCGAAGCCGAAGTCTCCAGGCCCCAGGTACAGCGGCAAAGCTCCGTCGGAGATGACCTCCGGGGAGCTACGCCGCGAGATCGAACTACTGGGAAAGCGAGTGCGCGGCAAGGAGCTTGACGACGACAGTCCGATCCTCGCCCGTTACTACGCACTGATGTCGGCGGCAAACCGTCGCCGCACCTCCTGAAAGGCATGACATTGGTTTTTTCAAGCGCAAGCTGAGTAGCAAGAACCGCTCGGCGATGAAGAAGGCTTCGTCTGGCGGTGGCGAGCGCAAGGTCCGCACCCCCGAGGGTGCCAAGCGCTACGGCGTTCCGATCGGCACCCCGATCTCCGAGGCGAAGAAGGTCAGCGCTGCGCGGAAGGCGGGCGAGTGGAAGGAAACCTCAGGGTCGAACAAGTCGGGCTCGCGGCGCGAGGGAGGTGGTCGACCCTCGAACTCACCGACGCCGAAGGGGACGCGAGCGTATCTGGGGAAAGTCGACGAGATACTCGCCCGTTCCGCCGGGGACCCCGAGGGCTGGAAGGCTCAGCCTCACGAGGCGGGGCAGCAAGCGCCCCTGACTGCCGCAGAGCGGCAGGCCCGCTCCGGCAAAGCTGCCAAGGACCGTCAAGACCTGGTCGACAGGGCCGACAAGTTCCGGGCCGAGAGAGCCGCCGCAAAACGGCAGGCCCGCTCCGACAAAGCGGCCAAGGCCCGGCAGGACCGGCGGGAGATGAAGGCTGACAGCAAGGAGGGCTATCTCCCCGACGGCGAAGAGCGCATCGCGCTAAGCGCCAAGGTGTGGAAGATGCGCCAGCAGTTCGAGCGCGAGAATGGCCGTCCGCCGACTCAGGCCGAGATTCGGAAGATGACTCGGCAAGCACAGTCGGGTAACTGATGCGCAAACCCCGCACGCTCTCCCCGAAGCACTCATCGGCGATGCGGAGAGCTGCGGGGCGCGAACCGTCCAGGGTGCAGACCCCTGAGGGCGAGAAGAAGTTCGGCCAGAAGATCGGCGAGATCATCCGGCCCGACGGCATGAAGCCGCGAGACGACCCGGCGACCAAGCCAGACGTCGCGGCCAAGGCCAAGAGCACCAAGGTCAAGCCGGTCGCCGCGCGCAATGGGTCGGCGCACATGGCCGACGTCGCCACCAAGGCGGTTGCGGCCCAGAAGGCGGGCCGGGTCAAGCGCGCAGCCCAGAAGGCAGGGCCGGTCGCGGCGGTGGCCGCGATGCCGAAGGCCGTCAATAGCGGTGGTGATAGGACGAATGACCACCAACCGATCCCAGACACTCCGCGACTGGGCAAGATTGACCTCGCTGCGGTTATGCGTGGCGACATGCCACTCGATGAAGCGGCGGAGAAGATGTCGGGCAAGTATGGGCCGTTCTGGGCACGGTTTAATACCCTGGGCGGTCCGGGGACGCCGATGATGCGGAAGGTGCCGTTCAATGCCTACACAGAGCGGGACGGGAGCGGGGTCAGAACCGCGTTCGGCTCACTAGGCTTCATGGACGTCAACGGCGATCTTGTCGTCGATGCCTCGATGTTGAATGTTGACGAGGACTATCGAAGGCAGGGATTCGGCGAGGCGCTACAGGCGCAGATGCTCGAGTTCTTCATCGCAAACGGCGTCGACCGAGTCGAGGTTATGGCGTCGATGGAGGACGGCGGCGCTCATTGGGCGCAGAATGGTGTGGATTTCGACGGCCGACCTGACCGACTAGGGCGCAGCGTAGCTGGACTGCTACCGAACATGGCGGCGGTTCGAGATAGTGTCACGAACCCGGTCTCGGAAGAGGGGAGGCGGGCGATTTACGAGATTGCGGACAGAATGCGCTTGGTCACCGACGCATCAGGCAATCCCGTTCTACATGCCGATTTTCCGACGCCGCGAGAGATCAGACGGCTCGCAACATCGGCAGAACCAGATTTGGGCGATCGGATTATGCGTGGCTCAACGTGGTACGGAGTCCTCAGCCTCCGGTGACCACGTGGCAAAATGGGCTCGATCAAGTCGGTCGAACTCGTCTTGTAACTCCTGCGGCCACAGGAATACCAGGGGCGGCAATCCGCCGTGCTCCTCCCGGAAGGAATCGAGGAATCGTCGCTCCTCCGCCAGTCGCTGTTCTCGCTTGTTTAACATGGAATCATCCTATCGTCAGGAGGGTGTTGTGACCTGGTCCAACCTTGACGACGACGCCAAGACCCTTCGCCTCAAGAGGTATTGGGCATTCGGGGAGGGTGCGCTCTAATGGAGGGCCAACCCGGAGCCGTGGACCACGCTCAACCGACTTCTGCGGTCTAAGGGTGTACCGAAGCACATGGTGGACGGCTTGACCACGAACATCATGACGATCGCCGGTGTCCGGCACTCTCGCACGGGAATCCGCCCCGAACACAAGAACGCCCTGCGCAAGGTATCCAAGCGCAGGGCGTCGTCTCAGTCGAACAGCCGCACTACCTGATACCCAGCCTCGGCGAGCTTGTCCAGGAAGTGGGCGGCGAAGTCGCCCCACGCCTGTTCCAGCTCGGCGTCGTCGGGACCCCGCCAGCCGCACCCGCAGTAGGCGACCGCGTCGCCGCCGGTGGTGCCTGCGAGGTGGTGTTCGGCCACGATGCCCGAAATGGCGGGCCTCACTCCTCCTCCACCCCCTCGATCGCTTCGGCCGCTTCTGTGAGCTGGTCGGATGTGATGGACAGCCTCATTGCAGTGCCCACTTTCCGAAGTCGGGGGAGTGGTGAAGGCCGTGCAGAGGGCGCTCGGGCACGCTAAGGCGAGCAAGACGCTGGACACCTACGCTGACCTGTTCGACCGACGACCTGGACCTGGTTGCCGTGGCGATGGACCGCAAGTTCCGGGGCCTGAATGAACTACTGCGGGACCACTGCGGGACATGCAGGCGGGAGAATGACGAAGCCCCAGGTCGCTAGTGCTCTGACCTGGGGTTTCTCGGTGGAGCTAAGGGGAATCGAACCCCTGACCTACTCGATGCGAACGAGTCGCGCTACCAACTGCGCCATAGCCCCGGGCGATCGCGAGCGATCGACCGTGTGTCACTCTAGCAGCCTCACCGGGAGTCTTTCCAAACCGGCCGGGTCGGGGGCCTGCGCACGATAGAACCACGGTATGAGGCTGCGGTTGTCGGTGATGGTGGTGTCGGTGATGCTGGCCGGGCTGGTGTGCAGGGCGCCGGCTGCGGAGGCGGCGGTGCCGTCGCTCGGGCCGGACTTCCAGTTCGGGGTGGCGCAGGCCGGTTTCCAGTCCGAGGGGTACAACAGGGATTCGAACTGGGTGCGGTACGGCGACGAGGGCAAGGTGGAGCAGAAGGTCGGCAACAGCGTCGACTTCTATCACCGGTACGCCCAGGACATCGCCCGGGCCAAGTCGCTGGGGGTGGGCATCTACCGCACCAGCGTCGAATGGTCGCGGGTGCAGCCGTCGCCGGGGCGGTACGACGAGGCCGGCTGGACGTTCTACGACCGGGTGGTGCGGGCGATCGTCGACGCCGGGATGCGGCCGATGATCACGCTCAATCACTGGGTCCACCCCGGCTGGGAGGTGGACAGGGGCGGCTGGAATCGGCCCGGGATGGCCGACGACATGGTGGCCTTCGGCAAACGGGTTGTGGACCGCTACCAGTGGGCCGATCCGCTGTGGATCACCTTCAACGAACCCACCGAATACGTTCGGCGGGAGCTCATGTACGGCGCCACCCGCCCGCAGAACGCGATGCGGATGGTCGACGGCATCATCGACTCCCACCGGCGGCTCTACCGCTACATCCATTCAGTGCAGAAGAACGCACAGGTGTCTTCGAACATCGCCTATTTCCCGGTGCCCGGCCTCGGTAATTGGCTCGAAGGACTGTTCCCCGAACGGCTTCGGGGCAGCATGGATTTCATCGGCGTCGACAACTACTACTCGGTGTCGGCGACCGACCTGAGCACCACCAATGCGATCACCGGTGACCTGTGGAAGGCCACCCAGGCCCCCGAGAGCATCTACTACGTGTTGCGTCATCTGGCGCAGCGCTATCCGGGCACACCGATCCGCATCATCGAGGCCGGAATGGCGGGCTCCCCGAGTGGGGTGCGGCCGGACGGTTACCGGCGCGGAGATCACCTGCGCGACACCGTCTACTGGATTCAGCGCGCCAAACAGGACGGCATCAACGTGGTGTCGTTCAACTATTGGAGCATCACCGACAACTATGAATGGGGCGACTACCGTCCCCGGTTCGGTCTGTATTCGGTTGATGTACAACATGATCCGACGCTGACCCGGCGGCCCACCGATGCCGTAGCAGCGTACCGCGAGATCACCAGGGCGCATGGCGTTCGTGCCGGTTACCGTCCCACGCGGCTGCCGGTGCCCTGCTCGCTGGTGTCGGTTCCCGACAGTTGTACCCACCCGGCGGTGGTCCGCTGACGTCGGGTAGCCGGCAAACCGTTGGACAACATAATCTTCCGGACCTGGCAGGAGTTGTCAGGCGACCCCGGCGGCGCGCAGGGCGGCGGTGGTGACGGCGGCGATCAGCACGATCGCCACCAGCGGAGGCTTGAAGAATGCTGCCACCACACCCGCCCCGACTCCGAGCGGTCGCGCCCAGCCGGTGAAATCGCCGTCGGCGTACAGTGCTCCGGTCACGGCGACCGCGACCAGCAGGACCACGGCGCCGCGATCGAGCACCCGCCGCGTGCCGTCGGACAACCGGATCCGGGACTGCAGCAGGGGACCGGCCAGCCGGAGAAGATAGGTGCCGACGGCCAGTACCGCCACACCGATCAGGACAGAGGTCACCGTGCGGCCTCCTGCAACTCCGGAACATCCTGCACGACTGCGTTATCCGTACCCCGAACCCGTCGCCACAGCTCGACGACGGCGACGCCGATCAGCGATACGACGATCGGCACTCCTGCCGGCAGGACGGAGGTCGTCGCCACCGCCGCACCGGCACCGAGGATCCCCGCCCACCGCGTCTGCGGATCGCGCAACGACGGAATCGCCAGCGCCAGGAGCAGAGCGGGGAACGCGGCGTCGAGTCCGAGGGACTGCGGATCGGCGACGAGCCGGCCGAGTCCGCTGCCGAGCAGCGCACCGAGAGGCCAACTGAGCAACACCCCGATACCGCACATCACATACGCCGCACGGGCTTTCGCCGGCGTGGTCTGGGCGGCGCTGAGCGCCACGGTCTCGTCGTTGAGGAGGTGTGCGGCAGGGAACATGCGCCGGCCGCGAGGCAGGTACCGTCCGACGGCCAGTCCGTAGCCGAGGGATCGGGTGTTCACCAGGATTCCGGCCAGCGCCGCGAGCAGGGGGGCGCCACCGGCGGCGACGATGCCGATGAACAGGAATTCCGACGACCCACCGAGCACTGTGGCCGAGATCAGCACGGTCAGCCACACCGGGAAGCCGCCCTCGTGTGCGCTGACCCCGTACGACATCCCGATGATCACCATCGATGCGCAGATGACCAGAATTGTGCGCCGGTCTCCCGCAGTCAATGTTCGCCATAATGAACGCATGGACACTATAGTGGACCCATGGACGCAATCCGTCAAGATGAACGATCGTCCTGTATATCGAACGATGCGCGCCGGGTTCGGGCTGGTCCACGACCACCGGCGGCTGTGGCTCTCAGCATGGTCATGGCCGCCGCGGTTCTCGTCGGGTGCTCCCCGCGCACGACCGGAACGGCACCGTCCTCCATGGAAGGATCGGCGCCCGCAGCGGGTTCGGAGCGGAGCCTCACGCCGACCGGCTGGCATCTGACTCCGGCTTCTCTCGGCATCGCGACGATCCGGGATCGTGTGGAGAATCGGGTCCGGTTCCTCGACACGCTGCCCGGCTCGCTGCTCTTGCAGACGTCGGACGACGACGACAACGACATGATCTTCTCCATCGACAGGCGCGACGGCCGCATTGGCTGGAAGCGCCGTGACGTGCGCGACTGCTTCTTCGAGAGGGCCGACCGGATCTGGTGTACCCCCGCCGACACCGAGGCAGGCTCGGTTGCCGATACCGGCCGTGTGATCCTCGACCGGGACGGCGAAACGATGAGCAGGCTCGACCGCGGCCGGTCCACCACGATCCGGTCGGCGCTCGCCCGGCAACGCGGCGACATCACCGAACCTCCGACCGTCTCCAGCACCGTGAACGCCGAAGGCCTCTACGGATCGTCGGCGGCGTTCAGCTGGGAGGTCCGCAGCCGCGAAACCGGCCGGATCATCGCGCGGGAGGAGGTCGAGCACCCGGACAACCGCTGGTTTGCCGGTGCGACAAGCTATCTGGCGGGCTTTGCCACCAGCATCAACCAGCGCGACACCAGCCGCGCGACGACCGTCCTGCACGATAACTCCGGGCGGGTGCTCGGCGCGGTCGGCGGAATGAGCCCGAGTTCTGCGGGGCCGACAGCGCGTACATGTCTGTTGCCCGTCCTGGATACCCCGACAGGCTGGGCGCTGATAGACCCGCACTCCGGGCGGGTACTGTACAGCTCCCGCCGGACCCTGTTCGGCCCGTCGTGCGGCACCGACTATCTGGTCACCGGATCGGTGTTCGTCGACGCCGACGGCCGTGCCCGTGAACTGCCTATCGAAGCCCACAAATGGGAACAGTGGCAGGTCGGCGTGATCGCGAACACGCGAATCATCGCGATCCGCGAGCCCGGCCGGATTCGCTTTCTGCGGCGGTCCGACCTCCGCCAGTTCGGACAGCACCCGCTGCCCACCGGTGCGACGCCCCTCTACGCCGACGAGAACGCGATACTGATGCTCAGTCGGGACGGAGTCGAATCCATCAGTCTGAGAACATCGCCATGAACGTGCGGCCACTACGATGACCTCCATGGATGAGCTCCGCCAGGATGAACGATCGTCCGGGATGTCGGGCAATGGTGTGCCGGACGAGCGTGCGCGGGTCAACCCGAAGCAACTGGTCGCCGCGGCCCTCAGACGCGAGCGCACCCGGGCCGGCCTGTCCATCGCCGAACTCGCCCGCCGGGCGGGTATCGGGAAATCGACGCTGTCGCAGCTCGAATCGGGCGAGGGCAATCCCAGTGTGGAAACCCTGTGGTCGTTGAGTAATGCTCTGGGAGTTCAGTTTTCGGATCTGCTCGACAGTCCGTCCCGTCCCGTTGAGGTGATCCGGTTCGGGGACGGACCCGTGATCGCGGCGGCCACCGCCGAATACACGACGACGCTGCTGTCGCCGGCACCGCCGCATTCGCGCCGCGACATGTACCTGATCCGGGCCGAACCGGGGGTGCCCAAGGTGTCGGCGCCGCATGTCCGGGGCGCCGTCGAGCATGTGGTGATCAGCGCCGGGTCGGCGCGGCTCGGACCCGTCGGCGCGGCCGTCGAACTGCGCGCGGGCGACTTCGTCACCTATCCCGGCGACGTCGAGCACGTCTTCGAGGCGCTGGAGCCGGGTACCGTCGCGGTGATGATCACCGAGGTGTCGTGAGTCCCACCTGGCGCCGGTAGTGGGCGACGTCACCCCGAAAAGAATTGGCCCTGTGGTTACCGGCGGGTAGTGTCGAGGGAAGTGTCCGCACCACGGTGCGACAACGCGTCGTAGAACGCTTCGTTGCGGGTGATCCACCCGCCAGCAGACTTTCGTACGGCGAACGAGCTCGCAAGCCCGCGTGTTCGCCCATTGACATCCTCCGCCCATGGTGGCGTCGCAGGCATGTCCAGATCGTGAAAGCACACATCAGTGACCACAACATTCGAGTCCCTCGGCGTGCCCGCAAGTCTTGTGAAAGTGCTTGCGGCAGAGGGTAAGACCGAAGCATTTGAAATCCAGGCCGCGACCCTGGCCGACACCCTCGCCGGCGGCGACGTGCTCGGCCGTGGCAAGACCGGCTCCGGCAAGACCCTCGCCTTCTCCATTCCCATGGTCGCCCGCCTCGCGCAGGCCAAGGCCGACGGCGAGATCCGTCGCGCACCCGGCGCCCCGACCGGCCTGGTCCTGGCCCCGACCCGCGAACTGGCCACCCAGATCGCCGCCACCCTCAGCCCGCTGGCACAGACCTCCAACCTCGTGGTCACCACCGTGTTCGGAGGCGTCAAGCAGGGCCGCCAGGTAGAGGCGTTCCGCCGCGGCGTCGACATCGTAGTGGCCTGCCCCGGACGCCTCGAAGACCTGATGAGTCAGGGCATCGTCCGGCTCGACAAGGTGCGGGTCACCGTCCTCGACGAGGCCGACCACATGGCCGACCTGGGCTTCCTGCCCGGCGTCACCCGCATCATGAAGGCCACCCCCGCCGACGGCCAGCGGCTGCTGTTCTCGGCGACCCTCGACAACGGTGTCGACGTGCTGGCCCGCAAGTTCCTGCATTCGCCCACCCTGCATTCGGTGGACGAGGCGTCCTCGCCCGTCCCGGCGATGACCCACCACGTGTTCGAGGTGGCCCCCGACCGCAAGAACGATCTCGTCGCCGAACTGGCCTCCGGGAGCGGCCGGCGGATCCTGTTCACCCGCACCAAACATCAGGCCCGCAAGTGGGCCAAGAAGCTGACCTCCGACGGTATTCCGGCGGTCGACCTGCACGGCAATCTGTCGCAGCCGCAACGTGACCGGAACCTGTCGGCGTTCGCCGACGGCAGCGTCCGGGTGCTGGTGGCCACCGACGTGGCCGCACGTGGTGTGCACGTGGACGGCATCGAACTCGTCGTGCACGTCGACCCGCCCGCCGAACACAAGGCGTACCTGCATCGTTCGGGCCGCACCGCCCGCGCCGGGAGCTCCGGCGACGTCGTCACCGTATGCCTGCCCGAGCAGCGCCGCGACGTGGCGCAGTTGCTGCGCAAGGCCAAGATCTCGGTGCGCCCGCAGCAGGCCGACGCCCGCAGTGAGGCCGTCGACGAACTGGTCGGCGAACGCGCTCCCCGCGTGAAACCGCAACCGGTGCAGCAGAGTGGCACCACCTCACAGAACAAGGGCACCTCGCGGCCCGGTCAGTCCTCGCGCCGCGGTGGCACCGGCGGGCAGCGTGGCGGCGCTCAACGCGGCGGGGCACAGCAGAGCAGCACTCGGCGCGGTGGCGCCGAGGGTGGCACCAGGGGCGAATCGCGCCGCGGTACCGGACACACCGGGGAATCGCGCGGCGGCAGCACCCGGGGTGCGGGTGCCCGCGGCGGAAACACCCGGACGGGTTCGTCCCGCGGCGGCGCCTCCCGAACCGGGCGCGGCGTGGCATCCCGGAACGGCTAGGACAACCTAGGGCGTGGCCTGGGTGCGGAACTTGGCGGGCATCGATCGCAGCAGCCACGGCCGCGGGCCCCAGGCCACGGCGCGGCCGGTGAGCACCGCCCGCGTCGGCGAGTACCGGTTATAGGACATCAGCAGCGCGGTCACCGGATCGATCCGCATGTGCGCGTCGACGGGCCGCGGCTCGCCCGGATTGACGGCCAGTTTCCCGTCGGTGAACTCGTACAGATACCGCTCGTCGGTGCCGCGCAGCCGGATCTCGTAGGTGGCCGTGTGGCCGCTGCACGCCTCGGTGTCGAGCCAGCGCGGCAGCACCTGGTGGCGGCCACGCGCGACCAGCGGAACCGAATCCGGAGGGATGCTCCACGGCAGCCTGAGGGTGCGCGCGATGTCGTGGCCGCGGATCAGCAGCTCACCGATCAGGATGCCCAGCGCGGCATCGCTACGCACCTTGGACCCGTCGGAGAGCACCGCACACGCCACCTGTGCGCTCATGTTCTTCACCGTGTCGAGCAGGATGTCGAGATCGGTGCGGAGCTGGTCGACGCAGGCGCCGACGTGGCGGGCCCGGATCGTGTCGATCCCCCCGACCCCGTTCGTCGGCATGTCCTCGGGGTCACCCGACCACGATCGGGCGTCGGTGGCCAGGGCCAGCAACCAGGACGGGGTGCGCGAGACCTGGCTGACGCATTCGCACACGCTGAGCGCGGGATTGACGGTCAGCGGCACATCGGGGTCGGGCAGTGACGCCGTCAGGGCGAGGAACTGATCGCAGGCGTTGCGGGCGGCATCGATGTAGTCGAGCCGTGAGAACATCGTGCTCACCGGTGCCGGTCACCTCCCTCTACCCGGACGGACACCCGACCAACGTTAGAAGCCCGCCGGCGGTTCTGCGAGCAGAGACGGATACCTGATGTGTCTTCGTGACCATCCGGGCTCCCGGCGCCCTGAGACAATGGAGCGATGGAGAAGATTCTCGTCGTTGTCGTAGGGATTCTCGTCGTGGCCCTGGCACAGGAGATCGGTCCCCGCATCCGGATATCCCCGCCCCTGATCCTGGTGGTGACCGGTGCGATCGTCGGCATCCTGCCGATGGTCCCCGAGATCGAACTCGACCCCGAATGGATTCTCGTCGGCGTGCTGCCGCCGCTGCTGTACTCGGCGGCCGTGTCGATGCCCGCGATGGACTTCCGCCGCGAACTCGGCACCATCAGCGCGTTGTCATTCTTGCTGGTCCTGGTCAGTGCCGTCGCCCTGGGCTTCTTCTTCACCTGGCTGATCCCCGAACTCGACATCGCCACCGGCATCGCCCTCGGCGCCATCGTCAGCCCCACCGACGCGGTCGCCACCTCGATCGCCAAACGGGTGGGCGCGCCGAGCCGGGTCATCGCCGTTCTCGAGGGTGAGAGCATGCTCAACGATGCGAGCGCGCTGGTGCTGCTGCGGGCGGCCGTCGCGGCCACCGCGTCGTCGATCTCGTTCGCGGGGGTGGCGGCGAACTTCGTGTACGCGGTGCTCGCGGCGGTGGTCGTCGGCGGTGTCGTCGGCGTGGTGAACCTGCGTGTGGGCTCCCTGGTCCGTAATGCGACGGTCAACACGGCGATCTCATTCACCGTGCCGTTCCTGGCCTACCTGCCCGCGGAGGAACTGGGCGCCTCCGGTCTGGTCGCGGCCGTCACCGCCGGTCTGGTCACCGGCACCGGCGCCGTCAAATACCTCACTCCGCAGCACCGCTTCTCCGATCGCCAGAACTGGCGGACCATCGAGCTGATCCTCGAGGGCGGGGTGTTCCTGGTGATGGGGCTGGAGCTGTACGGACTGGTCCGCGACGCGCAGCGCGACCACACCGGTGTCCTGGCGGCCATAGGGATCGGCGTCGCCGCCCTGCTGGTGATCACGGCGATCCGCGCGATGTATGTCGTGCCATTGGTGTGGCTGCTCAAACGCAAGGCCAGACGACGGTCCGGGCAACGGGAGATCCTCGCCGACGCGAGCGAGGCGGTGCATGCCCGCAGGCTGGAGTTCGGCAATGCCGAACGGAGCAGGAAAACCGCACCGGGCGTGCGGCGGCGGTTGCGCCGCAGGCGCCTGGATGGACTCGGCGAGGCCGACCTGAGCAACGTCTCGGCCGACACCGCCGCGCTGTACGACTCGCGACTGACGCGGCGGCTCGCCGACATCGACTACGTGCTGGCGGCACCGATGGGCAAGGCCGAGGCCACCATCATCATCTGGGCCGGGATGCGCGGCGTGGTCACCCTCGCCGCGGCGCAGACCCTGCCGGCCGACACCCAGGCACGCCCGATGCTGGTGCTCATCGCCTTCGTGGTGGCCGCGCTGTCGTTGCTCATCCAGGGCGGATCGCTGCCGCTGCTCATCAAGCGGCTCACGCTGCGGGACATGTCGCAGAACCGGGCCGCGGGCCGGGCCAGGCTGCGCCGCGAGATGGGCGTCGCGGCGAGCAGGGTGATCGCCGAGTCGCCGGCGGTGCGCGAATCACCCGCCCTGCGGGCCCGGGTCGTGCAGTGGACGCAACGCGCCGACGAGCAGAAGCAGGCCGACGACGAGGACGACGACACCCGGATGTCGCCGGCGCAGGTCGGCGCCGAATACACCCGGATCCGCCGCGCGATCATCGCCGCGCAACGCGAGATCCTGCTGCGGCATCGCGAATCCGGCGTCTACAGTTCGGGTCTGCTCACCCGGGAACTCGCCCAGCTCGATGCCGAGGAGATCAGCCTGGATATGCGCGCCGCCGAGTGAACGGCTATTTTCCGTGGGAGGCGAAGGGCAGCAATGCCATCGGGTCTCCTGGAGCGAGAGTGGTGGTCACCAGCTGGATTTGGCGATGCCGGGCAGTTCTCCCCGGTGTGCGAGTTCGCGAAAACGCACCCGGGACAGTCCGGCCTTGCGCAGGTAGCCGCGGGGCCGGCCGTCGACGGCATCGCGATTGCGCAACCGGGTGGGGCTGGCATCGCGTGGCAGGCGCTGGAGCTTCTGTTGCGCAATCGATTTCCGGCGGGGGTCGGATGCCGGGTCCGCGATGATGCGTTTGAGCTCGGCGCGTCGCCCGGCGTAGCGGGCCACGGTGACACGTCGCTGCTCGTTGCGGACGATCTTGGATTTCTTGGCCATCAGCGGTCCTCCCTGAAATCGACGTGCCGACGGGCGATCGGGTCGTACTTGCGCAGTACGATCCGGTCCGGATCGTTGCGGCGGTTCTTGCGCGTCACGTAGGTGTAGCCGGTATCCGCGGTGGACCGGAGTTTGACGATGGGCCGGATATCGTTGCCGGACATCAGAGTTTCTCCCCCCGGGACCGGATGCGGGCAACCACCGCTTCGATGCCGTCACGGTCGATGGTCTTGATGCCCTTGGCCGACACCCGCAGGGTCACATACCGGTCCTCGGCGGGCAGGTAGTAGCGGCGTCGCTGGATGTTCGGGTTCCAGCGGCGCGTAGTTCGCTTGTGCGAGTGGGACACCTGCTTGCCGAAACCGGGACTGCGTCCGGTGACCTGGCAGTGTGCGGACATGTGACCTCCTCTGGCGAGTTATTGGTAATGATTGGCATTAGTGCCGGATGCACGGTAGCGTCTCCGTCGTGCAAATGGAAATCAAACCCAATAACTCTGGTCCGCGCACGCCGGTGGTGTTGGTCACCGGGCTCGACCGGGGCGCCATCGCGCGGGTGTCCGACGCTGTTGCCGCGGCGACACAGACGGCGACGGGCGCCGCGGTGCCGGTGGTCGGATACGACCTGTCACAACTCGGATCAGGCATGGTGACCCGGACCGTGCGTACCGGCGAGCACACCGTGGTCGGCACCGTCGAACTCGAACACGCGTGTGGGTCCTGCACGGTTCGCGCGGACCTGTTGCCGCTGCTGCGGCAACTTCATCGCCGTGACGGTGTGGCCGCCGTCGTCGTCGCGCTCGATCCTGCACTCGAACCCGAAGCGGTCACCTGGGCTGTCGAGAACGTCGTCGTCACCGGGATGCCCGGATTCGTCGACGCCCCGGCGGCCCACGAGGTGCGGGTGTCGATGACGATTGCGTGTGTGGCGGAGATGGACTGGCTGGAGGCCGCCACGGGCGATATCACGATGGCCGAGGCCGGCCTCGCGGCTGCGGTGAGCGAGGATGAACGCACTCTCGCGCAGGTCGCCGTCGGACAGGTCGAATTCGCCGACGCGCTGATCATCGCCGGTTGCGACGCGGCCGCACGCGATGCCTGGCTCACCGCGCGCACCGCAGCGGTGCTCAAACGCCTCGCGCCGGGGGCCGCGATGGTGATGGAGATACCCCAACGCCCGTTCACCCCGCAGGTCGCGGCCGTACTGCTGGCGGCGATACCCGACGATACCCCGCACGGCCGGATCGCGGGTCCCTTCGATTCGCTGCTGCGTGGCAGCCCGCCGCTGCATGAGGACTGCGGTGTGATGTTGTTCGAGTTCTGGGCGCAACGTCCCTTTCACCCGGGACGGCTGCACGAGGCCGTCGACGAGTTGCTCGACGGCGTGGTTCGTGCGCGCGGAAGGCTTTGGCTGGCAACGCAACCCAACCGCGCGCTGTGGCTGGAGTCGGCCGGTGGTGGGCTGCGTGTGGATGCCGGGGCGCCGTGGCTGGCGGCCATGGACGACGACGAACTCGATACGGCCGAACCCGCACACCGCGCGATGGCGGCGCTGCGCTGGGACGACGAGTACGGCGACCGGCACTCCAGCATTGTGATCCTCGCGTACCGGGCTGATCCCGACCGCATTCGCACCGCGCTGCGCCGCGCCTGCCTCACCGACGACGAGATGGCCCAGGGGCAGGTCCTGTGGATGGCCTACGACGACCCGTTCGGGCTCGAACACGCCGACCCGTGCCGGGAGGACCTCCGCACTCCGGACCAGGCGTCCGACAACTCCATGAAACCGAAAGGGCAACAATGAAATCCGGAATTCACCCCGACTACCGTCACGTCGTGTTCCGCGACGCCACCACCGGCAGGCAGTTCCTGACCCGCTCGACCGCGGCCTCCGAACTGACCGTCGAGTGGCCGGACGGCCGCACCTACCCGCTGATCGTCGTCGACGTCACCAGCGACTCGCATCCCTTCTGGACCGGCAATGCACGGCCGGTCGACAGGGCCGGCCGGGTGGAACGCTTCCGCCGCCGGTACGGTGACCGCACGCGGGCCACCTAGGGCAGGTCTCAGTCCAGCAGCACCGGTGCGGTGGCCATCAGCATCATCACCGACGCCGCGAGCAGAAACCACGAGGCACCCTGCCACACCTGCCAGCGCCCACCGGCACGCCACGTGCGGAAGGTGACCCACAGCGCGCTGAACGCACCGATGAACATGACCGCCGGCGCGGCGGCGATCATCGCCTCGTGCAGCGGGTTCTGGGACAACGCCGCCACGGCGAAGCAGGCCAGCGCGAAGACGACGGTGATGATCCCGTGCCTCACCGCGCGCCGGATGTCGGATCCCGACCCGGTGTGATGCTGCCCTGTGCTCATTGCCTGCTTCCTGAGGGTTGTGTGTCCGGTGAGACCGGTGGGCGGTGTCGCACGATCTGCGGTCCCGCTGTGCGACAGGCGGTCGCTCCCAGGCGATCACCGGTGCGGTGACGGCCCGGCAACGCGGTACCGAACACCAGTCTACGCGGACAAAAAGTGCCCCTGATCAGGACCAACTCCCCTTGGCTCCGGTGTCGGGAGCGGGCATCATGGAAGGGTAGGGCTGAGAATCAACGGAGAGTGAGGCCACACATGAACGCGATCCTCGTCGGCGTCGACGGATCCGAAGCTTCGACGGGCGCGGTGCGCTGGGCGGCACGGACCGCCGAACTCGAAGGTTCCGACCTGAAGATCATCGGGGTCTATGACGTCCGCACGAGCAACTACGCCCCCGGCCTGATCATCCCGCAGGACGTCATCGAGGCGGTCCGTCAGGACGCGTCGGACGCGGTCAACGCCGCCGTGGCGGTCGCTAAGGAAGCCGCTCCGTCGGTCACCGCGCAGGGGTCGATCACCGACGGTGACGCCGCGCATGTGCTGCTCGAACTCGGCAAGGACGCCTCGGCCATCGTGCTGGGCACCCGGCACCTCGGCAGCGTCCGCGGTCTGTTCCTCGGCTCGGTGAGCACCAGCGTCGCCGCGCACGCGCACGGCCGGGTCGGGGTCATCGCGGGCGACGGTGGCGACGGTCCGGTGGTAGTCGGTGTCGATGATTCGCCGGTCAGCGATGCGGCGGTGGCCGAGGCGTTCCGGCAGGCCTCGCTGCGTGGGGTGCCGCTGCTGGCGGTACACACCTGGACCCCGCTCGACGCCGACGCACTGCACGGCTACGGCATCGAGCCCGACGAGATCTCCCGGATGTCCGACGAGGCGCTGGAGGCGCTCGGTGAGCGTCTGGCCGGCTACTCCGCCGACTACCCGGACGTGACCGTTCAGCACGCTGTCCTGCCCGACGAACCGGCCAAGGCCGTGCTCGACGCGGCCGGCGAGGACGCCTCGCTGATCGTCGTCGGCAGCCGTGGCCGCGGTGGTTTCAAGGGCCTGCTGCTCGGCTCCACCAGCCAGAAGGTGCTGCAGGCGGCCGAGGTGCCGGTGCTTGTGGTGCGCGCCTGATCACACCCAATACCGCGCCCGCTAGTCTCGACGCATGGCGAGGCCGAGCGGAAATGAAGTAGCCCAGCGGAACCCGGGCGCGGTGGCAAAGCGCCCGGGTAACGCCGTGGTGAAACAGCCCGGCGACGACGTGTCGCCGCGCCCGGGCGCCGAGGTGTCCGACGCCACCGCCGACAAACCGTTCAAACCCGCCCGGGTGGCGCTGGCCCTCGGCAGTGGTGGCGCCCGCGGCTACGCCCACATCGGGGTGATCGAAGAACTCCGCGACCGCGGCTACGAGATCGTCACGGTGTCCGGATCGTCGATGGGTGCGCTGGTCGGCGGGCTGCATTGTGCGGGCAAACTCGACGAATTCGTTGACTGGGCGTCGTCGCTGACACAGCTCGACCTGGTGAAGCTGATGGACGTGTCGCTGTCCAAATCGGGGGTGATCGGTGCCGAACGGGTGGTGGCCCGGGTCCGCGAGATCCTGGGCGAGGTCACCATAGAGGAACTTGCCACCCCTTTCACCGCGGTGGCCACCGACCTCACCGCCGGCCGTTCGGTCTGGTACCAGCGCGGCAGCCTCGTCGACGCGATCCGCGCCTCCATCGCGATCCCCGGCGTGATCAGCCCGCACTCCTACCAGGGACGCATCCTCGGCGACGGCGGCATCCTCGACCCGCTGCCGGTGGCGCCGACCGTCGCGGTGCCCAGTGATG
Source organism: Gordonia amarae NBRC 15530 (assembly GCF_000241345.1). Classification (GTDB taxonomy): domain Bacteria; phylum Actinomycetota; class Actinomycetes; order Mycobacteriales; family Mycobacteriaceae; genus Gordonia; species Gordonia amarae. The sequence continues at coordinate 63,565 of NZ_BAED01000034.1, read as the reverse complement.
TGACCGTCGGGGTGATCCTCGGCAACGACTTCAGCCCGGACGAAGGGGCCTCGCGGGGCTCACTGGTCGGGGGTGTGGTGCGCCGCAACGTCGCGCCGCTGCTCGACAACGAGTTCGTCAAAGCGGTCCGGGACCGGTTCGGGGTGGAGTTCCCCGACTACCTCGACAGTTCCGACACCCGGTCGTCCGAGCTCGTACCGACCGACGCCGACGCGGATCCCGAAACCGACCCGGCGCGGGTGCGAATGGGCAAGGTGGAGGTGCTCACCCGCTCGCTCGACATCATGTCGGAGGCGCTCGCCCGCTACCAGACCGCCTCGCATCCGCCCGACCTGCTCATCCGCATCCCGCGAAAAGCCGCTCGCACCTTGGAATTTCACAAGGCCGCGGAGCTGATCGCGATCGGTAGGTCGCTCACGGCGGCCGCGCTGGACCAATTGCCGGAACGGGTCTGAGTGAGACGCATTCCCCGCGGCATCTGGGTGCTGCTGTCGGCCAACGTCGTCATCGCACTCGGATACGGGCTGATCGCTCCCGCCCTGCCCACCTTCGCCCGCAGCTTCGACGTCGGGATCACCGCGGCCTCGGCAGTGGTGTCGGCGTTCGCGGTGATGCGGCTCTTCTTCGCGCCCACGGCCGGCCGGCTGATCTCGGTGGTGGGGGAGCGCCGCGTCTACCTCATCGGGCTGCTCATCGTGGCGGTGAGCACCCTGGCCTGCGCGTTCGCCCAGAACTATTGGCAACTGCTGGTGGTCCGCGGTCTCGGCGGCATCGGGTCGACGATGTTCACGGTGTCGGCGATGGGTCTGCTGATCCGGATGGCACCCGACGACATCCGCGGCCGGGTATCCGGCTACTTCTCGGCGGGCTTCCTGATCGGCAACATCAGCGGACCCCTGATCGGCAGTGCGCTGGTCGGTTTCGGGTTGCGGATGCCGTTCGTGGTGTACGCGATCGCGCTGCTCGTGGCCTCCGCCGTCGTGGCCACCCAACTGCGCGCCGACGGCGAGTCCGCCGGCCCCGGTACGCAGCGCGGCGGCGAGCCGGTGGCGCTGGCGACCGCGTGGCGCAACCGTGCCTACCGCGCGGTGCTCGTGTCCAACTTCGCCAACGGCTGGGCGTCGTTCGGTGTGCGGGTGGCGGTGGTGCCGCTGTTCGTCGTCGACGGTCTGGATGAGGACGCCGCGCTGGCCGGGGTGGTGCTCGCCGCGTACGCCGCCGGAAACGTCGTCGCGATCATGGCCGCCGGCAGGCTGTCGGACTCGCACGGCCGCAAGATCCTGATCCTGCCGGGTCTGCTGGTGGTGTCTGCCGCGACCGCCGCCATGGGGTTCACCACGTCGATCATGGTGACGGTGGCGGTGTCGGCGGTGGCCGGGCTCGGCTCCGGCATGTTCGTGCCCACCCAACAGGCGACGCTGGCCGATGTGCTGGGCAACCGCGTCCGTGGCGGTTCGGCGTTGGCGGCGTTCACGATGGCGTCGGATCTCGGGGCGGTCAGCGGACCGATCGTGGTCGGCTTCATCGCGTCGACAGCCGGGTTCACCACGGCGTTCGCGGTCACCGGCGCGGTGACCGCGGTGGCGCTGCTGATGTGGCTGTTCGCACCCGAGACCGCACCGGTCCGGCTCACCCGCGCGGACGGATCCGGGCCGCAGATCCCGGATCCGGATCTCGGGGCGCCCGACCATAAATAGCTCGCCCCGGCCGTTAGATTTATGTGATGGGTGAATTTGGGGTGACCTCGGAGGTCGGCGGGTTGCGCGCGGTCCTGCTGCACCGGCCGGGTGCCGAACTGAGCCGGCTGACCGAGGCCAACCGCGACCAGCTGCTCTTCGACGTCGTCCCCTCGCTCGGCCAGATGCGTGCCGAACACGATGCGTTCGCGCGGGTGCTGAGCGAGCACGGTGCCGAGGTCCTGCTGCTCGGTGACCTGCTGCCGCAGACCATCGAGCACAGCGGGGCGGCCCGGATCCAGGGGATCTCCGCCGCGGTCAGCGAGCGGCGGCTCGGGCCGCAGCTGGCCGCCGAGGTGTCGGGATACCTGCGGGCGTTGCCGCCCGCCGAGCTGGCGCGAGTGCTGATCGCGGGTCTGTCGTTCGACGAGTTGCCCGCCGGGATCGGCACGTCGGCGACCTCGCTGGTGCGTTTCATGCACGCCGGAACCGATTTCGTGATCGACCCGCTGCCCAACCTGATGTTCACCCGCGACAGTTCGTTCTGGGTCGGTGACCGGTTCGCGATCACCCGGCTCGCCTTCGCCGCCCGCAGCCGGGAGACCTCGCTCACCGATCTCATCTTCGCCCATCATCCGCGGTTCCTCGGCACCCGGCGCGCGTACGAGTCCCGGACCGCCCCGGTCGAGGGCGGCGACGTGCTGCTGCTCGCACCCGGTGTGGTGGCAGTCGGGGTGGGGGAGCGCACCACCCCGGCGGGGGTGGAGGCGTTGGCGCGCAGCCTGTTCCGGGACGAACTGGCGCACACTGTGCTGGCCGTCGGGATCGCCCAGTCGCGGGCCTACATGCACCTGGGCACGATGGCTACGATGGTCGACACCGACGCGATGGTGATGAATCCGCAGGTGCGGCGGGCCGCCACGGTCACGGTCAGCCGCGTCCAGGGTGGCGGTCCCGACGACCTCACCGTCGCCGGTCCGGATGAGTTCGCCGATGTCGCCGCCCGGGCGATGGGGCTGGCGCGGATCCGGGTGATCGAGACCGCGATCAGCGGCCACGACCAGCAGGTGTACGGCGCCGACGGCAGTAACACCCTGGCTGTCGCGCCAGGGGTGGTCGTCGCGTATGCCCACGCCACCGAGACCAACCGCAGACTCCGGGACGCGGGCATAGAGGTGCTGGAGATCGAGGGCAGTGAACTGGGCACGGGCCGCGGCGGTCCGCGCTGCCTGGCGTGCCCGGTCTCGCGCGAGGAACCCATCCGCTGACCAACCCCGGCCGCTGACCGAACCCCGGCCGGTCAACTCCAGCTGGGCAGCCAGATCTGGTTGTGCCACTGCTCCGGTGAGATCGGGCTCGCGGTGAGGATCGGCCACAACCACACGAAGTTCGCGACCACGAGTGCGACATAGAACGACACGACCAGCAGCCCCAGGGTGCGGCGTTCGGTGCGCACCACCGCCGGGGCGCCCGGCTCGTTCCGGGTGCGCACCCGGGCGGCGGCCGACCGCAACAGGTCGCCGCAGCACAGGGCCAGACCCATCACCAGGAACGGTGCCAGCACCGTGGCGTAGAAGAAGTACATCTGGCGGTCGATGGAGGTGAACCACGGCAGGATCCCGGCGAGATAGCCGACCAGGACTGCGCCGTGGGCCCAGTCGCGGCGTGCGATCAGCCGCCACAGCGCCCACAGCAGCATCGGCACCGCGAGCCACCACATGGCCGGTGAACCGATCAGCATCTGCGCGCGGACGCATTCGCCCGCCCCGCAGTGGTCGGGGCCGTTCTCGATGGCGTACAGCATGGGCCGCAGGCTCATCGGCCACGTCCACGGTTTCGACTCCCACGGATGGTGGTTGCCCGCGGCGTTGGTGAGCCCGGCGTGGAACTCGAGGATCCCGGACTCGTAGTACCAGAGCGAACGCCACGCTCCCGGCACCCAGGCGAACGGTCCGCCCGTGCCGATCGTGTTGCCCACCTGGTAGCGGTACACCGCGGTCTCGGAGTTGAACCACGGCACGAAACAGGCCAGGTAGATCAGTACCGGCAGCACGGCCAGGCTCATCCCGGAGGGCAGCACGTCGCGGACGAGGGTGCCCTTCCACGGCCGCCGCACGTGATAGGCCTTGCGGGTGGCGACGTCGAAGGCGACGGCGAGCAGGCCGAAGGCGATCACGTAGTACATGCCCGACCACTTCGTGCCGCACGTCAGACCCAGCATGACGCCGGCGGTGAAGCGGTACCAGCGAAAACCGTAGCGGGGCCCGTACACGCTGTCGTGGATGCGGCCCTCGCGGTACACCCGGTCGATGCGGGCGCGCACCTGATCGCGGTCGGCGATCAGCGCGGTGAACGTGGCGACGATGAACACCGTCTGCAGGATGTCGATCATCCCCATCCGTGACTGCACGAACAGCACGCCGTCACAGATCGCGAACACCCCGGCGATGGCGCCGATCAGCGTCGACCGGGTGAGCCTGCGCGTCACCCGGTAGATCATCACCACGATGGCGATGCCGGCGATCGCGGGCATGATGCGCCAGCCGACGGGCCCGTATCCGAACATCGCCTCACCGGCCGCCAGCAGCCATTTCGAGACGGGCGGGTGCACGACGAGTCCGTAGGCGGGGTTGTCCTCGATCCAGTTGGCACCGGTCAGGACCTGCCAGCCCTGCGGCACGTAATGCTTCTCGTCGAAGACGGGGGTGCCGTGGTCGGTGGGGTGCGACAGATTCCACAGCCGCGTCGCGGCGGCGGCGAGCGCCAGGATCACCCCGACGATCAGGCCCCGGGCGCGGTCGGTGGCGCCGAACACCGGTTCGGGGACGATCGGGCGCGGTGCGGTGCCCAGATCCTCCGAGGCACCGCGCACCTCGAGCAGGCCGGGATTCCCGGCGACGGGCGCCTCCGCGGCCCGCGTTCCGTGGGGGCGCACGGAGCGGTCGGCGGTCAGGGTCACCCGCTCGATGGTAGGGCATCGTCCGGTGTGCCCCGGGTACGGCCGCGACGGGGTGCGGGGCGCGGCTACCCTGATGCGGTGAGCGCGCCCGAGGTTTCCCCAGATGAGAGTGTCCCGGCGGAGAGCACCCCGCCGGGAACCGGCCCGGGCCGTCTCGTGCTGGCCGCGACACCGATGGGGCAGGCCGGTGACGCCTCCGCGCGACTGCGCGATGCGTTGGGGACGGCCGAGGTGGTGGCCGCCGAGGACACCCGCCGCGCCCGCAACCTGGCCGCCTCGCTCGGCGTGCAGATCGCCGGTCGCGTGGTCAGCTACTACGACCATGTGGAGACCGCCCGCACCCCGCAGCTCATCGAGGCCGTCGCCGAGGGCAAGACGGTGCTGCTGATCACCGATGCGGGCATGCCGTCGGTCAGCGATCCCGGCTACACCGTCGTGCGGGCCTGCGTCGACGCCGGCCTGCCGGTGACCTGCCTGCCGGGGCCGTCCGCGGTCACCACGGCGCTGGCGCTGTCGGCGCTGCCCGCCGAACGTTTCTGCTTCGACGGTTTCGCCCCCCGCAAACCGGGGGCCAGGCGATCGTGGCTGACCGAACTGATCAGCCAGCCCCGCACCACCGTGTTCTTCGAGTCACCGCACCGCCTCGCCGACACCCTTCAGATCGCCGCCGAGGTGCTCGGGCCCGACCGGCGGGCGGCGGTGTGCCGGGAGCTGACCAAGACGCATGAGGAGGTGCGGCGCGGCACGCTCGGTGAGCTCGCCGGGTGGGCGGCCGGCGGTGTGCGTGGCGAGATCACCGTCGTCATCGAGGGTGCCGAGGCGGGGTCGGGTGAACCCGATGTGGCGACGCTGGCGGCCGCCGCCGAGGAACTCGCCGCCGGCGGGATGCGCCTCAAGGACGCCTGCGCGCAGGTCTGTGAGGGTCTGGGGGTCTCGCGCCGCGAGGTGTACCAGGCCGTGCTCGACCGCCGAAGTTAGCAGGTTGGCCGGTTAGCCGGTGAGCGCCGGGTCGGTCTCGACGGCGTGCAGGTCGCCCCTGGCGGATTCGACGTTGCCGACCATTCGCAGTTCGACGCCGCGGGCCAGGCGGTAGGGGCGGCTGACCACCAGGGTGCCGATGACCCGCCGCAGCCGCGACATCTCGGCCCGCACCGTTACCAGGTGCTCGGCGTCGCCGAACAGCCGTCGGCTCAGTTCGGCGCCGGTGATACCGCTCTCGCCGGCCTCGGACAGCAGCAGCAGGATCTGCGCGTGCCGCCGGGTGAGCACCGACCGCCAGTCGCCCTCGTCTCCGGTGACCATGATGCTCGGTTCGCCGCGCAGATCGAGCGTGGCCACCACCGGGTGGCCGGGTCCAGACGGCTGCAGTAGCCATCCGCCGGTGACCCGCTGGGCCTCACACACCCCCATGCCGGAGATGAACTGCTTGGCGCCGGCTTCGGGCGGGTCGATGCGGGTCGGTGCGGTGAAGCCGGTCCCGGCGGCCACCCAGCCGTTGTCATCGACCACCACGGCAGGACCGGAGAGGCCGGTGAGCTGGGCGACTGTGCGTCCGCGCAGCTCGGCGAGGTTGCGTTCGTGGGCCATCTCCATCTCACGTTCGCCGAGCGCGGCGAAGGCGGTGACGAGGGCGGTGGTGGCGTGCTGGAGCGCGGTGGACGGGCCGGTGATGGCGACGACACCCACGATGTCACCCGTGGACCGGTCGCGGATCGGGGCGGCGGCGCAGTACACGTCGTGCAGGGCACGGCAGTAGTGTTCGGGGCCGAACACGAGCTGCGGGCGGCCGGTCCGCATCACCATCGTGATCGCGTTGGTGCCCACCGACGACTCATCCCAGCGGGTGCCCTCCAGCAGCCGGATCCCGTCGGCGATCGGCAGCAGGTCGGCCGACGCGTTGCGGTGGATGACCAGGCCGTCGGGATCGACGAGCAGCATGATCAGGTGCGGGTCGGTGACGGCGTCGGAGAACAGTTGCCGCATGCGGTCGATGGCACCGGCCAGTGGGTGGTGGGCCAGTCGTTCGGATACCGTCGCGCGGCTGACCAGCGGTGGGTCGAGCACGTCCGGGTCGATTCCGGCGGCCGCCGATGCCCGCCAGGACGTCAGCAATTCCTCGCGGATGTCGTCCGGTGCGTCTTCGCCGCGGCCGACCACGGCCTCGTGGACGGCCGCGAGCCGGCTGCGTACCTCCACAAGATCTGCGCCCGGCGTGATCAACCCCATAGTGAGCATACTAACGGGTCGGGTGCATCGGGCCGGGGTCTCCGCGGGGGAATTCTGTGGCTCAGCGGGTGAAGGCCGACACTATCGACGACGCCTTGTCCAGGCATTCCTGCCATTCGCGTCCGGGATCGGAGTCGATGGTGATGCCGCCGCCCACTCCGAGCACCGCCGATCCGCCGGGCGTCACGGCGACGGTGCGGATGGCGACGTTCAGGTCGAGGTCCCCGGCCGGTCCCGATTCGCTCGCCTGGCCGGGCCCACTCATCCCGATGGCGCCGCAGTACACCCCGCGCGCGTGCTGCTCCCACCCCGCCAGCAATGACAGAGCACGCAGCTTCGGGGTGCCGGTGACCGAGGCCGGCGGAAACGCCGCGTCGAGCAGGTCGATGGTGGTGACGTGCTCGCCCACCTCCGCGGCCACCGTCGACACCAGATGCCAGACACCCGGGGCGGGGGAGATCCGCAGCAGCGCCGGGACGGTGACACTGCCGATGTCGGCGACGCGCCCGAGGTCGTTGCGGACCAGGTCGACGATCATCACGTTCTCGGCGATGTCCTTCTCCGACGCCGCAAGCGTGGCGGGGTCACCGGTGGCAGGGATGGTGCCCTTGATCGGGGCCGAGGTGACCACACCGCCGGTGCGGCGCAGGAAGGTCTCCGGCGAGAAGCTCGCCACCGCGCCCCACTCACCTTGCAGAAAGGCGGATTTCGCGGGCACGGTGGCCGCGGCCAGGAGTCGGTAGAACACCGACGGCGGGCCGTCGATCTGCCCGGTGAAGCGGGTGCACACGCACGCCTGGTACACCTCGCCCGCGCGGATCGCCTCCAGACAGGATTCGACGGCCGCCAGATGCGGTTCCCGCTCCGGCGGGGTCCACCGCACCCGCGGTGGCTGCGGGACCCCGATCGACCCGGCGGCTGCTATACATTCGGAAACCCATGCCGGACAAGGTGACCCGTCGACGCTGCGGTATTCCCACCGGCCGTCGCGGAGCAGCAGGACGCCGTCGGTCTCCCCACCGGCCACCGCGGGCAACCCGCCGCCGTCCATGACGCCGTCGACAGCACCGGCAGGGGTCGCCGGATACTGGGGAAATCCCAGGTAGCCGAACCAGAATCGCTCGGCCACCGGCGGTGGTGGATGACCGGCGACGATGTCGATCGACGGCGCGATCACCGCGTCCGCGCCCCACCAGTCACCGACCAGCGCCGCCGGCGGCGGCAGGCGATGGGCACCGGTGTATTCGATCAGCGCACCCAGGACCTCCAGCGGTCCCGGAACCTCTTGGGGCACAGGGTCAAGACGTCTCGTACCGGGGGAACACCGGCGACGGCTTGGGCAGCGCCGTGCCCGGGACCAGCCGCGAGGTGACCGCGGTGAACTGCCGGTCGGCACCCACCGCCAGCAGATCGAGGATCGTGCCGCACGAGGTGGGCAGCACCGGCTGCGCCAGGAGGGCGACGATCCGCACCACCTCGGCACACGCGTACAGCACCGTTCCCGTGCGGGCCAGGTCGGTCTTGGCCAGTTTCCACGGTTCCTGCGCCGAGATGTACCGGTTGGTGTCGGCCAGCACCGACCACAGCGCCTCCAGGCCCAGATGGATGGCCTGGGTGTCGAAGTGTCCGCGTACCGCGTCGAGCAGTGCGTCCGCGGAGCCGAGCAGCGCGCGGTCGGCGTCGGTGAACTCACCCGGCTCGGGTACGGCGCCGTCGAAGTACTTGCCGATCATCGACAGCGTGCGCTGGGCCAGATTGCCGAACTCGTTGGCCAGGTCGGCGTTGATGCGGCTGATCATCGCCTCCGCCGAATACGAGCCGTCCTGACCGTAGGACACCTCACGCAGGAAGAAGTAGCGCACCGGGTCCAGACCGAACTGGTCGATCAGGTTCTCCGGGTCCACCACATTGCCCACCGACTTGCTCATCTTTTCGCCCTTGTTGAACAAAAAGCCATGCGCGAACACGCGTTTGGGCAGTTCGATACCCGCGCTGAGCAGGAAGGCCGGCCAGTACACGCAGTGGAACCGGATGATGTCCTTGCCGATGACGTGCAGATCGGCCGGCCAGTACCGGCCGGTGGTGTCCGGGTCGTCCGGGAAACCCACACCCGTGAGGTAGTTGGTGAGCGCGTCGACCCACACGTACATGACGTGACCGGGATGATCGGGCACCGGCACACCCCAGTCGAAGGTGGTCCGGGAGATAGACAGATCGGTGAGTCCGCCCTTGACGAAGCTGATCACCTCGTTGCGGCGCACATCGGGGCCGATGAACTCCGGATGCTCCTCGTACAGCGCGAGCAGGCGGTCCTGGTAGGCCGAGAGCCGGAAGAAGTAGGTCTCCTCCTCGGTCCAGGTCAGCGTGTGCCCGTTGTCGGCGGCCACCCGGTTGCCGTCGTCGTCGACGGTGGTGTCGGCCTCGGCGTAGAAGACCTCATCGCGGACGTCGTACCAGCCCGAATACTTGTCCAGGTAGATGTCACCGGCCTCGGCCATCCGCTTCCAGATGGCCTCAGAGGCGCGTTTGTGGTCCGCGTCGGAGGTGCGGATGAACCGGTCGTAGCTGGAGCCGAGACGATCCTGCAGCGCCTGGAACCGGTCGGAGTTGCGGGTCGCGAGCTCGGCGGTGGCGATGCCCTCGGCCTGCGCGGTCTGCTGCATCTTCTGCCCGTGCACGTCCGTACCGGTCAGAAAGCGCAGGTCGAAGCCGTCGAGGCGCTTGAACCGGGCCAGGGCGTCGGCCGAGATGTACTCGTAGGCATGGCCGATGTGCGGTACGCCGTTGGGATAGGCGATCGCGGTGGTCAGGTAGTACGGACGGCCGCCGCCGTAGGACTCGGCACCGGAGGTCGGGGTGGTGTCTGCAGACATAATGCCGCCAGATTACCGACCCCGCACCGCCGGTGCCTAACGGATCACACGCTGCGCTGGTAGGGCTCGCAGCCGGGTGGAGCCTTGGGCGGGGTGCGGTGCTCGATCTCCGGGATCGGCAACGACACCGGCTGGTCATGCAGCGTGAACTCCTCGCCGTGGTGGGCGAGCTCGATCGGCGGACCCGACAGCAGCCGGTAGGTGGCGTGCCCCTTGTCGATGGCGACGACGATCTTGGAGTCGCGCACCACCATCCTGAACGACAGGTACGTGAGTCGGGTGGGCAGCCGCGGCGCGAACGTGATGTTGCCGCCGAAGTCGCGCATACCGCCGAACCCGGCCACACAGTCGGTCCACGCACCGGCCAGCGCCGCGATGTGCAGGCCGCTGCTGACGTTGTTGTGCAGGTCGTGCAGGTCGGTGAACACCGATTCGGCGAGCAGGTCGTACGCCAGGTCGAGGTAGCCCACCTCGGCCGCGGTGACGGCCTCGCAGCACGCCGACAGCGACGAGTCGCGCACCGTGAGCGGATAGTAGTAGTCGAAGTTCTTGAGCTTCTGCTCGTCGGTGAACTCCTCGCCGAAGGTGTACATCGCGAACACCAGATCGGCCTGCTTGACCACCTGCTTGCGGTACAGGTCGTAGTACGGATAGTTCAGCAGCAGCGGGTATTTGCCCACCGACGCCTCGAAATCCCAGGCGCCGAGCAGGGTGAACGACTCACACTGCTGATGCACCCCGAGCGCCTCGTCGAATGGGATGGTCATCGCGTCCGCGCATGATTCCCAGTGCGCCACTTCGGCATTGGTCACCCCGAGCTGTCCGGCGATGTCGGGGCGCCGGTGCACGATCTCGGCGGCGTCGCGCAGGTTCTGCCGGGCGGCGAGATTGGTGAACACATTGTTGTTGACGATGGCGGTGTACTCGTCGGGTCCGGTCACGCCGTCGATCCGGAACTTGCCGTTGACGTCGTGATGGCCGAGCCCGGCGAACAGCCGCGCCGTCTCCACGAGAAGCTCCACCCCGCACTCGGTTTCGAACTTCTCGTCCTCGGCGGCGCGCAGGTAGCGGGCGGTGGCGTTGGCGATGTCGGCGGACACGTGCACACCGGCGGTGCCCGCCGGCCAGTAGCCCGAACATTCGTCGCCGTTGATGGACCGCCACGGGAACATCGCACCGCGCTGGCCGAGTTCGGCGGCGCGGGCCTTGGCCTTGTCCATCGTCGCGTGTCGCCAGCGCAACTCCTCACCGGCCGCGGCGGGCGCGGTGTAGGTGAGCATCGGCAGGATGAAACTCTCGGTGTCCCAGAAGGTGTGGCCGTCGTAGCCGGGACCGGTGAGGCCCTTGGCGGGGATGGCCCGGGACTGTCCGCGGGCACCGGCCTGCAATACGTGGAACAGCGAGAAGCGCACGGCCTGCTGCAGTTCGGCGTCACCGTCGAGCTCGATGTCGGCGTCGCGCCAGAAGTCATCCAGGTAGGCCACCTGCTCGGCTTTCAGTGCCTCCCAGCCGATTTCCATCGCCATCGCCAGCGCGGCGTCGACCTGGGCGCGCAGCGCGGGCACCGAACGCCGGGCCGACCAGCCGTAGCCGATGTACTTGGTCAGCGACAGCTTGGTGCCCTGCGGCACGTTGGCGGCGGCGGTGAGCCGGGCCAGGTCGCCGTCGGCGCGGATGAACGCGTCGAACTTGTCCGGGAAGTCGATCTCGTGATCCATGCCCGCGGCCATGTGCAGGTTGGAGTTCTTGGTGTGGTGCACCAGGATCGACCAGTAGTTGCGGCAGGCGGCCAGGTCCGCCACCAGCGGGGCGTCGAGTGCGGCGGCCAGGCGCGGATCGTTGCCGGGGGTGGGCACCGGCTCGTTGGCGAGCAGGTCGGACTGCAGTACCAGCTTCATGTCCTCGCCGATCGGCTCCACCTCGTAGTGGATGGCGGCGATGGTGCGCTTGGTGAACGACACCAGGCGCTCGGACTTGATCCGCACGGTGTGTCCGGTGGGAGAGGTCCACAGGGTGGAGCGGCGCAGCGTGCCGGTGCGGAAGTCGAGGGTGCGTTCGTGCTCCTCGGTGCGCCCGTAGCGCAGGTCCATCGGCTCGTCCTCGACGAGCAGCCGGATGATCTTGCCGTCGGTCACATTCACCACGGTTTGTCCGGATTCGGGGTAGCCGTAACCGCTTTCGGCGTACGGCAGGCCGCGACCCTCGTAGAAGCCGTTCAGGTAGGTACCCGGGTGGTCGACCGGTTCGCCCTCCTCGAAGGTGCCGCGCAGGCCGATGTGGCCGTTGGACAGCGCGAACAGGGTCTCGGTCTTCTTCAGCGCGTCGGTGTCCAGGCCGCTCCAGCGCAGCCGCCACGGGTGGACCTCGAAGCCATAGGTGTGATCGTGAAGAGTCATGCCGGCACCAGCTCGTCCAGGTCGGCGACCACGACGCTCGCGCCGGCGGCGCGCATCGCCTCGGTCTGCTCGCCGTCGTGTCGGTCGATGGCCACGATGTAGCCGAAATTGCCTGCGGCGGCTGCCGTTACACCGGAGATGGCGTCCTCGAAGACTGCCGCGTGGGCGGGTTCGACGCCCATCAGCCGGGCGCCGAGCAGGAACGAGTCGGGTGCGGGCTTCCCGTTCAGTCCGCGGGCGACGACGTCGAGTCCGTCGACGCGGATCTCGACGTACTTGGACAGGTCGGCTGCCTCGAGCACGGCTTCTCCATTCTTTGACGAGGTGACAACGGCGATACGCAGACCGGCCGCTTTCGCGGCCTCCAGATAGCGGACCGATCCCGGATAGGGGGTGACCCCTTCGGATTCGAGGGCGGTCAGGAACATCTCGTTCTTACCGGTGCCGATCTCCTCCACCGTCGCCTCGTCGACGTCGGTGATGCCGCGGGAGGCGAGGAAGGTGCGCACACCGTCGGTGCGGGGTCTGCCGTCGACGTAGTCGAGATAGTCCTGCGCGGTGAACTCGGCGAAGCCCTCCGGGTCGCGCTCGCGCAGGTAGGCGTCAAAGGCCCGCTTCCAGGCGCTGCGGTGCAATACCGCTGTCGACGTCAACACCCCGTCGAGGTCGAAGAGCGCGACCGTCACTGTCTCTGGCAATCCCAACACCGGGCCAACGCTACCTGTACCGGGCCGGTTCGGCGCGGGAAGCGGCCGGGACCCGACCATCTGGCTCAGGCCGGTGCGCGTTCGGTGCGGGACTGCTCGTCGAAGAAGCCGATCGATTCGAGCTGGGCGATCAACCGGTCGCGGGCATCGGTGAAGCCCTGATGGATCTCGGTGCGGATGGCCTCGGTGTCGCGGCGGCGCAGGTGGCCCACCAGCCGCCGGTGACTGGCGGCGGCCTGCCTGCGCCATTCGGGATCGCGGGCGTACAGCTCGTGCGGGTTGTACTTGCTGGCGGCGTGGACGAACCAGGCGAGCTTCTTGCTGTTGCCGGCCAGGTTGATCTCGCGGTGGAAGGCGAACTCGGTGTGCAGCACGCGCCGCTGGTCCCCGGCGGCGACGGCGGCGTCGAACTCGTCCACCAGACCGCTGAGGGTGGCCAGGTGGGCGGGCAGGTCGGGGTTGCTCACCGCGTTGGTCGCCAGCCGCGCCGACAGTTCGGCCTGCATCCAGAAGATGTCGACGATGTCGCCGCGGTCGAGCGGTTCGACGATGAAACCGCGGTGCGGGGACGACCGGACCAGCCCCTCGCCCCGCAGCGTCACCAGTGCCTCCCGGACGGGTGTCGCGCTGCATCCCAGCGCCGACGCCGTCTCGTCGAGCCGGACGAAGTCGCCCGGGCGCAGGTCTCCGGTCATGATCCGGTTCCGCAACACGGTGGCGACCTCGTCGGTCAATTGTGTGCGGCGAAGGCTCTGCGCTGTCATCTGTGAATCCACCTGCGGTATCGATGTGGTCGGGGGTGAGTCGTGGCTGGTCCGGGCGTACGCGTGTCGTCCGATCAGATTATCGGCTTGTCGTGCTTCAAACGCCGCCGCAGGTCCTTCATCATCATTCGGCTCCCGCCGAACCGGATCGACTTGGGCAGGAACTTGTTCACAATGGAGACGAACGTGAACAGGTGCTCGAAACGGCGGCGATCGTCCTCGGTCCATTCCAGTCCGAGCTGGTCGCGATACAGCGGCGGCAGGAAGCCGGTGGTCAGGAAGCGCAGCAGGTTGACGAATGGCAACCGGATCAGCGGGTTGATCATCTTCAGGTCGACCAGGTCGTTGAGGAACTCGCACGTGGTGTCATCGATGACCACGCGCTCGCAGCCGACGTTCCAGTAGTGGTCGAACTCCTTGCGGGTGGCCGGCCACATCGTGTCGGGCACCTGCAGGGTGGTGGCCAGCGGCCTGGCCGACTGGTAGAAGGTTTCGGCCTCCTCCTCGCTCATCACCCCGTGCAGCAACTGGTGGGAGTCCTCGAAGCCGATGAACAGGCAGGCGGCGACCCACATCTGGAGTTCTTTGTTGAACGCGTTGTACTTCACCGGGCTCTCGGAGTCCGAATGCACATGCCGGTGCGCGGTATTGACCGCATCCCGGAACATAGTGCGCTCCTCCTCGGTACCGAGCACGGCCACCGCCAGGTACTGGGTGGTGGTGCGTGCCCGCTTCCACGGATGGTGCACGAGCGAGCCGGATTCGACCTTCGACTCCATGACGCCGTAGGCCACCTCGGGCCAGCCGAGCTGCATCACCACGTTGGCGGCGGCACCGGCGAACGACCAGAAGTCCAGTGCCTCGGCGATCAGCGCCGGCTTACGGGCGTTGGTGACCCGGCGTTTGCGGGTGGTGATGCGGATACGGGTGCGGGGAGTTGTCAGTTCGGGAGTTGCGGTCTCCAGATCCGGCAGGTAACTAGCGGGCACGGGATTCTCCTTTACGACTCGACTGCTGTGGGTGGGTTGTGCTGTGTGTCAGACTGTTTCGACGTTGTCGACGAGCCACTTGCCGCCGGAATGCTTGAGCGTGACCACCATCCGGTAGGGCTGCGAGCGGCCGTCGGGGGAGACGACGTTCTTGGCCTGCTGATCGACGAAGAGCATCACCTTCGCCGACGAGGCGCCGATGGAATCGACCGCGGCGTAGGAGACGGTGGCGGTGGCCTCGCCCTTGCCGTTCTGGACGATCTGGGTCAGTGCCTGCACCATCTCGTCGTATTTCTTGGCGAAGTCGGGGGTCGACATCGCGGTGATCGCCTCGCGGTTCTTGTCCAGGCTCCGGTAGTCGAAGCTGGAGAGCTTAATCGCGTAGTCACGGGCGATCTTGGTGACCGCGGCGCGGTCACCGCCCGAGTCCGCGCCGTCGGGGGCGGTGGCCCGGCCGGCGAAGAAGCAGCCCACGGCGACCGCCACGGCGAGCAACGCGGCGACGGCACCGAACACGATCCGGTTGCGCCCGGAGGTGGACCGCGTCGTCGCCGGGGCGGATTCGGATTCCCCGGTCGCGGCGTTGCCGGAGGTGGCCGTGTCCGGCTTGCTCAGGCGCGACTTGCCCTGCGGCACGGTCTGTTTGCGCAGCGGTGCGGTCCGGGCGGCGGCGGGACGCCTGCCGGCGTCCGCGCCGGGGGCACTCGACTCGGTTTCCGCCGTGCCTTCCGGCGTGTTCTCGGCATCGCCCATGGCAACCACTTCCTCTGTGCTGGATGTCACTGTGTCAGTTGCCATTTTTGGCCCTTTCTTCGAGTTTGCGCCACCAGTCGAGCAGCTCGGTGCCGTTGGGAATGAGTACGGGATCGTCGACGACGGCGGGTCCCGACGGCTGGCCCGGCTGGGTCCAGGTGGAGGTGCCCAGGTTGTTCGGTCGGGGGGCGTTGACCGCACCACGTTGGCCGGAGCTGTTGGTGGGTGGGCAGTAGCGCGCCAGGTTGGGGGCGGCGACCGTGAAATCGCCGACGCTGCTGCGGGGTTCGTCATAGAACATGCACACCGGACCCTGCGTGGCGATGAGGGAGAAGTCGGCGCGGCCGTTCTTCACGATCGAGCGCAGGTCCTCCATGCCGCGGGGGATGGTCTTGAGGCCTGTGGTCAGGGCGGCCTGCCGGTCGCTGATGATCGGTTCGACCACAGTCAGATTCGCCAGCACGCCACCGAAAGTGCCGCGGTACTTGTCGAACAGGGCGCGGGCGTGGTCGAGGCCCTTGGGGGAGCGGTCGAGCAGATACACGAACACCGGCTGTTGCGCGTCGAGCTGATCGGTGAAGGTCGCGGTGGTCTTCATGCCCCGCTCGAAGGAGGCGGTGTTGTCGCTCATCGCGTCGAGAACGGTGAGCCACTCGTCGAAGATGCCGCGGAGCATCGGGGCGTTGCGCCGTACCAGCGTGGCCAACTGGGATCCATTGGTCAGCAACGTCTGCAAGGTCTTCTCGTTCTTGCCCAAGGCCGTGTAGATCTCGTCGCCGACCGTCGACAAGTCGCCGTCGCCGATGCTGCGCAGCACCTTGGCTGCGTCGGAGATGATGGTGTCCATCTGCTGCGGCTGCCGGTCGGCCGGTGCCGACACCGTGTCGCCCGACTTCAGGTACGGGCCGGTCGACGATTCCGGGATGATGTCGACGCTCTGGATGCCGGCCATCGTCGCCATCGTCACCTGCATGTACGAGTTCTTGGGGATCTTCACATTGCCCCGCAGCACCAGCTTGATGTCGGCGGCCTTGCCGTCCGGCGAGAGCTTCACCTCGGACACGGTGCCCACGTCGACGCCGCGGACGGTGACGCCGGTGCCCTTGGTGAGACCGAACGCGTCCCGCATCTGCGCCTTGAGGGTGAGCTTGGCGCCGAAACCCTCGGGGCCCGCGATGAAGTTGATGCCGTAGGGGATCACGAACGCGGCGATCGCCAGGAAGATCACGAACTGCAGCGTGCCGGCCGGCAGCCGCTTGTACCACGCTGTGAGGTCGGACGTGGGGAGCTTCATCGCGTGCCCTCCTGGGTGGCCGTCGTGGTCGCGGGGGTCTTTGTTGTCCCAGTGGATTTGGTTGTCCCAGTGGATTTGTGTGTCTCAGTGGACTTGGTTGTCCCAGTGGATTTGGGTGTCCCAGTGGATTTGGTGTTCTTCGGAGCCGTCGACTTCGGCTTGCTCTTATGGCCCGCGGCATTCTTCTTGGCCTTGGCCCGGCGGTCCTTGTCGATGCCGCCGGTGATGAGGTCGCGGAGCTCACCCATCGTCGGTGCCGGCTGCCCGGACAGGTACAGACCGCCCGTGAGCACCTTGTCGATGCTGGCGGGGATGTCGAGACCGCCGTCGAAGACGAGATAGTCGCCGCGGATGGCGCTGCCGAAGTTGACCAGGAAGGTGTTCATGTGGCGCAGCGTCTGTCCCACGTTGTCGTTGAACGTGCCCAGCGACTCGAGCACCACCCGGGCGTCGCCGACGAGGCTGTTCAGCTCCGACCTTCTGCCGCTGACGATCTGGTTCATGTTGGCCGCCAGCGTGGTGGTCTGCTGCATCAGCGCGCCGATCCGCTCGCGCTGGCCCGCCAGCACCTTGACGGCGGCGGGGGTCTGGTCGAGGAAGTTCTCCACCAACTGCTGCCGGGCGACGAACAGGTCGCTCACGTCGGCGGCAGCCGACATCGCGGCGTTGAAATCCTCGGTGTGCTGCGAGGACCGGGCCAGCAGCCGGTTCAGGGTGTCGATCAGGTCGCCCACCTTGTCCGAACGATTGGCGAAAGCCGTGTTCAGGCTCGTCATCACCGACTGCAACTGGCCGATTCCGCTGCCGCTCATCAGGTTTCCGAGCGCGGCCAGCGTGCTCTCCACCTGCGGGCCGAGGGAGGTGTCGCGGGAGGAGATGTGCGATCCCTGGTGCAGGGCGCCCTGCGGATTCTCCGGCTTGTTCAGTCGGATGAACGGATTGCCCAGTGCCGAGGGCAGTTCCACCCGCAGCGTCGAGTTCTCGGGGACGTTGACGGCGTCGTCGAGGGTCAGCGTCAGCCGGGCCTTGTTGTCCACCAGTGCGATGTCGGTGACGCGGCCGATCACCTGCTGCCCCTGCCGCACGTCGGCACCGGCGACGATGCCGTCGGCGGTGTCGACGTCGGCGGTGATGGTGAAGGTATCGCTGCCGACGCCGTGCATCGGCAGGTCCTGCAGGCCGGTCGCGCACGCCGACAGGCTCACGCCCGCCGTCAGTGCCAGGGCGGCGACACGGGCGGTACGCATCAGCGGCCTCCTGACTTCTTCGGAAGGGCGCCACCGGAGATGGCCGAGACGATGCCGAGCGGATCGGACGCCGAGATCGGGAACGAGATCGGGTTGGTCAGCCCGGCGCCCACACAGATCGGCATCGGGAACTGATCGCACAGCGGTTTGAGCGTCTTGAACTGGGTGAGTGTGGTCGAGACGTTCAACCGGATCCGCCCCCGACGGTCGGGCCCGATCGTGCTGGACAGGTTCTGCATCATCAGTGGGGCCAGGTCCATGAACTCGGCCATGCCGGCCTTGTTCTTCACCAGCGTCTTCCCGAGGGTGTCGAGGTTCTCGGCCACCACACCCACGTCGCCGCCGTGCTGCAGGACGAAGTTGTTGATCTGGTCGAACACAGTGCGCAGATCCTTGATGGGCGTGGTGATGTCGGTGTTGGCCGTGGCCCACTCGTCCGACAGTCTGCTCATCGATGTGATCAGTCCGTCGAGGGAGACCTGCTTGTTCTTGAAGGTGGTCATCATCAGGTCGAGGCTGTCGATGAGACCGGCGATGTCCTCGCTGCGGGCACCGAAGATCCCCGACGCGGAGGCGAGAGTGGACATGGCCGTTCCGAATTCGGGTCCGCGGCCGTCCCACGACTTGGCGGTCTGGGACAGCAGGGCGCCCAGGCCCTCGTCGCTCTTGCCGTCCGTGCCGTGTCGGTGCCCGGCCCCATCACCTGGGTGAGGGTCTTCACACTCTCCATCAGCTTGTCCCAGCTGATCGGGGAGTGGGTGCGTTCGGTCGGGATGACGCCGCCGTCCTTGAACGTGTCGCCCTCGGTGTAGGCGGGGCCGAGCTCAAGGTGCCGGTCGCTGATGACCGACGGATTGAGCACGTACGCCTGGACTTTCGCGGGCAGCTTCACGTCCTCGCGCACCCTGAGGGTGAGCCGGACATGATCGCCGCGCGCCTCGACCTTGTCGATGGTACCGACGGGCACGCCCAGGACCGTGACGGTGGAGCCCTGGTACAGCCCGTTGACGAAGGCGAAATCGGCGTGCACGGTGCGGTTGTTGTCGCCGCGGCCGAACACGTACCAGCAGCCGGCGACGATCGCGGCGATCACCAGCAGCGCGGTGAAGATCTTGCCGCCCCGGCGCTTACGCTTCCGGACTTCGCGGACCTGACGGAAACTCATTTGCACCCCTTGACGACGCCGAGGACACACAGGAGCCCGTCGGGAATGACCGCGGACGGGGAGACCACGTCGGCCCAGTTGCCGTTGCCGCTGGCATCGGTGATGGTGCGCAGCGAAGGTGGCACCTGGGTGAGGATCTCGTTCACCTGACCGGCGTTGTCGGCCAGAGTCTTGGTGATCTTGGTGAGGTTGACGGTCAGTTCGGCCATCGGGACATTCGGGAAGGTGGCCGCCATCTGCCGCAGGATCAGCCGCAGATTGTCGGTGAGCCGGGTGAGCACGAGGTGGCGCACCGACAGCATCTGCACGAGTGCCTGAGTGGACGAGAAGGCGTCGGACATGGTCTCGCTCTGCTGCGACGTCACGGCGGCCAGTCGCTGCGAGACCGTCAGCAGCTGACTCAGCTGGGTGCCGCTGCGGGTGATGGTCGAGGCCGCCGCGGTGATCCCGCTGAGCGAGTCGGAGGTGGCCTTCGAGTCGGGCATCAGCTTGGTCATCGTGGTCATCATCGTGCGCAGCACGTCCACGTCGATCTCCTTGGACGTGTTCACCGCATCGCTCGACAGGTCGTCGAGATTGTACGGAGAGGTGGTGCGCGACAACGGGATCACGTTCTTGGCACCGTTCTTGCCGGTACCCACCGGCCCGGAGCCCGCGGGGATGATCTCCAGGTACCGCTTGCCGAGCACCGTGCGCAGGCGCACGCCGGCGGTGGTCTGATCGCCGAGCGGCTGACCGTTGTCGAGGCGAAACTTCACGTTCACCCGGTCACCGGCCAGCGAGATCTTCTCGATGCGGCCGGCGGGCACACCCGCGACCAGCACCGGGTCGGCGGTGGTCAGGCCCGACGCGTTGGACAGTTCGGCGGTGTATTGGTCGGTGCTGTTGTAGTAGATGATGCGGGGCACGCCGACAGCGACGAGCAGGATCGCCAGCAATGTGATGATGCCCGCAGTGCCCAGGGTGGCCGCCGAGGCTCCCTGCGCACGCTTGTCGGCTTTGAAGATGAACTCGAGAATGCCGACGAAGACGTCGATGAGTTTGACCAGGAACATCAGCGCATCACCCCTGAGCCCTGGAGGTGGGCAGGCACGACGGCGAGTGCAGGGGACCGAAGATGTTGGCGCTCAGGCCCTGCGCTTCGAGAGTGAAGTTGCACAAGTAGAGCATCATGAATCCCCCGTAGCGGCCGGACTGGTTGAGCTTCGTCGCCAGCATCGGGAAGTTCTTCAGGAAACTGGTGAACTCACCGGTCTGCGGAATCCATGCCGACGTGATGTTCTTGAGCCCTTTCAGTGAGGTCTCGAAGTTGTCGCCCGCGGCGGTCATCATGTCCGCGAGGGCGGCGACGGCCTTGTCGCCGCTGTCGAGAAGCGTGGTCAGTTGCCCGTTGTCACCGATCAGCGTGGCGCTGAGCTGTCCGAGGCCGTTGAACAGCTCGGTGAGCGCGGGACTGCGATCGTTGACGGTGGTCATCAGGGCGGTGAGGTTGGACATCAGGCGGGTGAACACGGGGCCGTTGGCCGCCAGGTTCTGGCCCATCGTCGAAATCTGCCGCAGCAGAGTCTGAACGGACCCGCTGCGGCCCTCGAAGGTGTCGACGAAGCCGCGGGCGAGCGTATTGGCCTGATCGGGGTCCAGCGCCGAGAACAGCGGCTGGAAACCGTTCATGAGTGCGGTCAGGTTGACCGCTGCCGTGGTGGCGCCGACCGGGATCCGGTTGCCGCTGCGCGCCGGGGTGTCCGGGCTGGATGCGAGTGCGATGTAGCGGGCGCCGAGCATGTCGCCGTACCGCACCGTGGCATGCACCTTGTCGGGCAGTGTGTATTTCTTGGCGATGGTCACCTTCACCTCGGCGAGGGCGGTGCCGTCCTTCTGCGGGCGCAGGTCCACCTCGTCGACGCGGCCGATCCGCACTCCCGCCATCGTGACCGGGTTGCCGGCGGTCAGGCCCTCGGCGTCGTGGAACGCGATCCGGTAGCCGGTGGTGTCACCGTGCACCGGCACCCGCAGGGTGTTGCTCATCAGGACGGCGGCGATGATGCCCACCACGACGTAGGCGAGGGCCTTGACGGTGACGGACAGGGGGAGTCTGGTCATCGCTCCTGCACCTGCACCTTCATTCCTCGGACCATCGGACCGACCATCAGCTTGGTCGCCGGGCTGGGGGTGCCTTTGGCCGACGATCGCTTGCCGGTGACGGTCGATTCGAGGTTGCTCAACGGTTCGTTCTCCGCGGCGCCGTCGATGACGGATTCACGCGATGCGCTCTGCCGGGACCCGTCGGTACCGGAATCGTCGGTACCGGAATCGTCGGCACCGGACTGGCCGCGGCCGGACGTGTCCCTGCCGGATGCCGTGTCACGAGTCTTCTTGTCTCCGGACGTGGTGTCGCGCGACTCATTTTCTCCTCGCGGTGGATTCAGGATGGTGCCGTTCGGCGCGCCCGGGGCCCGCACCGGGCCCACGCCCTGTCGGGGTCCGGTGCCGAAACACCGTTGGCCGCGCAGGTTTCCGTAATGCGGGCAGTCGGCCGCCGTGTACGGCATGGGCTGGGAGAACGTGGGAACCGCGGTGATGTTGAACTTGCCGCTGGCGAACAGGATGGTGCCGGCGGCGCCGAACTTGTCGGCCTCGGCCAGTGTGGTCGACAGGCCGTCCGGGTTGTCGGCGACCGTGGACATGATCGTCGACGTCGAATCGACGATGGTGATCAGGTTCTGGCGCTGGGCGGCCACGAACGGCGTCACCGAATCCAGATAGCCCGCTGCCGAGGACAACATGGCCACCAACTGGTCGCGGTTCTCCACGATGCCGCGCGAGATCGACGTGGTCGACGACAGTGTCCTGATGACGTCCGGTGTTGCGCGGCGCAGACTTTCGACCACAGCCCGGAACTTGGGGGTGGCATCGAGGAACTGGTTCATCGTCGACTCGAGTTCGCGCGAGGCGACCCACCAGTCGTCGATCATGATGCCGAGTTGGTTGCCGCGGTCACCGATGGCCCGGCTCACCGTGCTCAGTGCGACGTTCATCTTCTCGGGCTTGACCTCGCCGAGTAGGGTGGACAGCTTGGTGAACACGTCGTACAGGTTCACCGCGTCCGCGCCGCTGTCGACGGGGAGGTCGGCACCGCCGCGCAGCTTTCCGGTCGACCCGCCGGTCCCCGGCATGAGCTGAATGTAGATGTCGCCGAAGAAGGTTCGCGGGGCGACCCGCACTGTCACGTTGTCCGGGATGGATTTCATCATCGACCGGTCGACGGCCAGGCCGACCCGCGACGACGTTGTGCCCGCCTCGATCGAATCGATGTTGCCCACTTTGACGCCGTTGTAGCGGACGGGTGCACCGGGCGAGATCAGTCCGGCCTCGACCGGGATCTCGGCGTGCACCTCGGCGGTGTCATCGAACAGACCGGTGCTGCGCGAGATCATGTAGAGCGCGAAGGCCAGCAGCAGGGCTGTCGCGACGAGCGCGCGAAAGATGTAGCCGGCCTTGGATACCTGGCGGCCGGGAAGCATGATGGTCATGTCGTCAGATCCCCATTCCCGGAATCTCGGGTACGAGTCCCCACAGGCCGAAGGTCAGGATGACGTCGAAGATGCCGATCGCCAGGATCGAGGTGCGCAGTGCACGGCCCGCCGCCTGCCCCACGCCCTCGGGGCCGCCGGAGGCGAAATAGCCGTAGCTGCAATGCACCAGGGTCACGATGCCCGCGAAGAACACCGCCTTGATGGCCGAATACAGCAGGTCCGACGGATTGAGCGCCAGATGGAAGAAGTAGTCGTAGGTGCCCGACGATTCGCCGTTGTACCAGACCACCACGAGGCGGGTCGCGATGTAGCTCGACAGCAGGCCGATCATGTAGATCGGCAGCACGCACACCATCGCCGCGATCATGCGGGTGGTGGCCAGGAACGGGATGGAGCGGATGGCCATCACGTCGAGCGCGGCGATCTCGTCGGAGATCCGCATGGCGCCGATCTGTGCGGTGAATCCGGTGCCCACCTTGGCGGCCAGGGCGATTGCCACCACCACGGGGGCCAGTTCGCGCGTATTGGCCACCGCCGACAGCATTCCCGACAGTGAGGTCATGCCGACGAGTTGCAGGCCCCGGTAGGTTTCGACACCGAGCATCATGGCCGCGGCCAGCGACATCGCCAGCACGATGCCCAGCGTGCCGCCGCCCGACAGCAGCGACTTGGAACCGAAGGTGACCTCGGAGATCTGGTTGAGGACGTGTTTGCGGTAGTGGACCAGCGTGAACGGGATCGCCAGCACCGCACGGGTGATGAAGGTGACGTACTCGCCGAGCCGCACTACCCCGGAGGTGGCGCCCTCGAACTTGCGAGTGGCCGACCGCCGGATGCGGTACGTGGCGTCGTGGGTGGCAACCATCAGTAGGCCCCCACCGCGGGCACGATCACCGTATACAGCTGCGAGAGCACGGTATTGAACACGAACACCAGGGCGAAGGCGATCACCACCGCTTCATTCACCGCGTCGGCCACCCCTCGTGGGCCGCCGCGGGCATGAAGTCCTTTGAAACAGGCCACGATCGTCGAGATGAGTGCGAACACCGCGGCCTTGACCAGCGCCATGATGAAGTCCGACATCCGTCCGTACTGGCTGAACGTGGCCATGAATGCGCCGGCCGGAAGGTGTTGCACGTAAATGTGATACGCGTAGCACGCACCTACGCCGACGACGGTGATCAACGAGCACAACATGATCGAGACGATGATCCCGGCGGCCACGCGGGGCGCGACGAGTCGTTCGATCACGTTCAGGCCCATCACCTCGATGGCGTCGACCTCCTCGCGGATCTTGCGGGAACCCAGGTCGGTGCAGATCGCCGACCCGGCCACACCCGCCATCATCAGCGCGCTGACCAGAGCCGAGGCCTGGCCGACGATGATGAAGGCGACGACGGCGCCGGAGTAGCCGCCGGCGCCGATCCGGCCGGCCAGCTCGCCCACCGACACCGCGATGAACACACCGACGGGGATCATCAGCAGCAGCGCGGGGCCGGTGCTGACGCGGCCGATGAACACGACCTGACCCAGTGTCTCGCCGAGCGACAATCGCCCCCGCAGAGTTGCGACGACGGTTGCCCCGATCGCCTGGAGTGCGAAGCCGAGCGTGTGCCCGGCTTCGGTGGCGAGGTCCCTGATGGGACCCTTTGACGCCGGTAGGTCGAATGCCACCGACAACCCCCTTCGGTTATGTGGCCTGGCTCTCAGCGAGCACGCTAGCATGTTTCATATATGAAATGTAAAGCTTCACATCCCCTGGAGTGTGGACTTCGGGGTATGGCCAGGTCAGAAGGGTGCAGATGAGTACGTCGCAGATTGTGTGGCTGGTTATCGGGGTGCTGGCGGCCCTCGGAGTCGTCGGAATTGTCGGATTGGTGGTGCTGTGGGGCACCGCGAGCAATCCCGGCAGGTCGGCGGTACGCAAGGAGGTTCCGGCCGAGGAGATAGACCGCTACATCGAGCGTGGCGCGGCCTTCGCGATCGTGCTCACCGAACGCACGCCGCTCTCGCGCCGGGAGGTCTGGGACCGGGTCGTCAACGTCGAGTACATGTCGAGCCTGCCGCTGCTGTCCGGACCGGTGTGGTCCGGCGACGACGTGATCCCCGGGGCGACCCCGGTGGTTCCGGTGGGTGCGGCGCGCACGATGTCGGGAACGCTGATGTCGGTCTCCGAGCGCGTCACGCACGTCGAGGACGAGGCCGAACTGACCCTCACCGGCACCGCGGTCTCGTTCCCGTTGGCCATCCACAGCTTCGCTGAACGCTGGACCATCACCGACGGTCCCCGCGGCACCCTCGTGGTCACCTGGGCGATCGCCGGCTCGCCCCGCTGGGTGGGCTGGCTGCCGTGGCGCTGGGCGGTGCCCTTCGTGCGGCCGATCCTCGGTTTCGTGCTCCGCCATATCCTGCGCCTCAAACCCTTCCGCTCTGTGCGCTGATCCATGAGACAAAGCCGACCTCCTCGCTGGTTGAGGTGTGAGGTCGCCCAGCGACCGAGCCTCGAAACCTGGTGAGCGGGCAGTGTTGTCTTGCGAGGTGTCGAGGCTCGCAAGCTCGCACCTCAACCGACGAAGTGGGTGCCGGGTGGGATAGGTTGACCCGATGAATTCCCGTCCGGCCGCGGCGCCGGTGTGGCAGCGCGTATCCCGAAGGTGGATCGGACTTTTCGGGCTCGCCTGGATGGGGGTGTGGCTGGCGCAGTTGGCCCCGTTCCAGTTGACGCTGCCCGAACAGGTCAACGACTGGCTCGACATCGGCGACGACGTCACCGCCGGCAACTGGCACCGCAGCGTGCTGACATTCGGTGTGGTGTCCGGGATCTCGGCGATCTTCGCGCTGGTGGCGTTTCCGCTGACCGGGTCGCTGTCGGACCGCACCCGCAGCCGGTACGGCCGACGTAAACCCTGGATCGTCGGCGGCATGGTGCTGTTTGTGGTGTCGCTGATCAGTCTGGGACTGGTCAGCGACATCGTGGCGATCACGGTGCTGTGGTCGGCGGCGATCACCGGTTTCGCCACCACCTCGGCGGCGTTGACGGCACTGATCAGTGATCAGGTCCCGGTGTTCCAGCGCGGCGTCGTGTCCAGTTTCGTGTCGGCGCCGCAGGCGCTCGGCGTGATCGTCGGGATGGCGATCGTGTCGTCGTTCGAGCTCGGGTATCTGCCCGCGTACCTGGTGTACGCGGGCGCGCTCGTCGTCTGCGTGTTGCCGTTCGTGCTGCGCCTGGACGATCCGCTGCCGGCCGACGCCGGGCTCGGGAAGCTGACCGTGGCCAATATCGTGTCCGAACTGTGGATCTCGCCGTCGAAGTATCCCGACTTCGGCTGGACGCTGCTGGGGCGGATCCTGGTGAACCTGGGCAATGCCCTGGGCACCTCGCTGCTGTGGTTCTTCCTGACCTTCGGCCTCGGCGTCGACGACCCGGACAACGATCTGCTGCTGGTGAGCGCCGTCTACATGCTGTTCGTCATCGCGAGCGCGTTCATCAGCGGCGCGGTCAGCGACCGCATCGCGCGGCGCAAGCCGTTCGTCCTGGCCGCCGGGCTCGCCCAGGGCATCGCGGCGCTCTGCATTGCCGCACAGGCGGATCTGACGATGACGATGGTGGCCGCGGCCTTCCTCGGTGCCGGTTTCGGCGCCTTCCTCGGCGTCGATCAGGCGCTGGCGACGCAGGTGCTGCCCGACCCCGACCACAACGGCCAGGACCTCGGGATCATGAACATCGCGATGGCCGTGCCGCAGGCCCTCGGCCCGCTGGTCGGGGCCCTGGTCGTCGAGGCCACCGGCGGTTTCACGGGCCTGTTCGTCGCCTCGGCGGTTCTCGGGATCCTCGGCGGCCTGAGCGTGCTCCTCGTCCGCAGCGTGCGCTGACCGAAAACCTCTGGACCGCCGCCGGCGGGCCCCGGCAGGATGGGGCGGTGACCCGACGATTCGCTCAACTCGATGTGTTCTCACCGCAACCGACCCGCGGCAACCCGCTCGCCGTGGTAGTCGATGCCGACGGCCTCGACGACGGGCAACTGGCCGCGTTCGCACGGTGGACCAACCTCTCGGAGACCACGTTCCTGCTGCCACCTGCGCATCCCGACGCCGACTACCGGGTGCGGATCTTCACCCCTGGCGGGGAACTGCCTTTCGCCGGCCATCCGACGCTCGGCTCGGCGCACGCCTGGCTCGCGACCGGTGGGGTGCCGAAAGCCGAACGGATCGTGCAGGAATGCGGCGTCGGGCTCGTGCCCATCCGCCGCGACGGTGAACGGCTCGCGTTCGCCGCACCGCCGCTGATCCGCACCGGATCCGTCGACCAGGCCGTGGTCGCCGAGGTCGCCGCCGCGCTGGGCCTGGACAGTACGGAGATCAGCGCAGCCGAATGGGTGGTGAACGGACCCGACTGGATGCTGCTGGTCCTCGATTCCGGCGAGCGGGTCCTGAGCCTGCAACCGGACATGGCCGCGCTCGGGACCCACAAGGTCGGCGTGGTGGGTCCATACCCGTCGGGCAGCCCGATCTCGTACGAGGTGCGGGCGTTCGCGCCCGGCGTCGGCGTGCCCGAGGACCCGGTCACCGGCAGCCTCAACGCCGGCGTCGCCATGTGGATGCGGGCCGCCGGCCGGGTGCCACCGGAGTATGTGGCCGCCCAGGGTGCGGCGATCGGGCGTGCCGGGCGGGTCTACATCACCGACGACGGCACTGACATCTGGGTCGGCGGCGACTGCGTCACCGTCATCGAGGGTACGGTCGCGCTCTGAATCATACGCTGTGTCAATGTTATGGGCGTGAGTGACGCCCCGGCAGCACCCGAGACCGAGAGCAGTAAGGCCGCGCGCAGGCGGCTGCGTAAACAGCCCCCGCCTGATCCGGCGCCGCTGGCCGGACTGATCGACGCCCACACCCACCTGGCCGCGTGCGGCGGACGCGACCCCGAATCGGTGCGGGCCATCGTCGACCACGCCGCGTCGGTGGGGGTGCGGGCGGTGGTGACCGTCGCCGACGACATCGTCGACGCCCGCTGGGCACACCGGGCGGCACAGTGGGACGACCGGGTGTACGCGGCGGTGGCCATCCACCCGACCCACGCCGGTGAACTCGACGACGCGACCCGCGCCGAGATCGAGGAGATGGCCGCCGCCGACAGGGTCGTCGCGGTGGGGGAGACCGGCCTGGACTACTACTGGATCGGCAGGTCCGATACGTGCGCCACCAAGGAGCAGCAGTACGAGGCGTTCGCCTGGCATATCGACCTCGCCAAGCGTCTGCGCAAGCCGCTGATGATCCACAATCGTGACGCCGACGCCGATCTGCTGGACGTTCTGGCGGCCGAAGGCGCGCCCGAATCCGTGATCATGCATTGCTTCTCCGGTGACCGAAACGTTGCACGCGAATGCATAGACCGCGGATACCTGCTGAGTTTTTCCGGAACTGTGACGTTCGCCAACTCCGATGAATTGCGAGTCGCGGCGGCGCTGGTGCCCGACGACCAGCTTCTCGTGGAGACGGATGCGCCGTTCCTGACGCCACATCCCTACCGTGGCCAGCCAAATCAGTCGTATTGCCTGCCGTACACCGCACGACATATCGCGGAGACCCGTGGCATCGGCGAGGCGGAACTGGCCGAGATCGTGGGGGCCAACGCACGCCGGGTTTACGGCATACCTTTGCGTTAACCAATTCTGTTCGTTATCGTATCGTAACCAAGAGGTTCACCCCCGCGTAGCCGGCCTCCCCATCACGGCACTTGACCGTGACCCCGCCGGAGCTGTGACAAACGGGAACGCGGGCCGATCTGTTGTCAACGAGGAATTTCGTAACGTGTCTGCTCTGCTCCACATCCATAGGTCCGATTCCAAGGCGGCCCGCGTGGCCACCGGTGCCGCGCTGCTCACCGTGATGGCCGGCGGCGTCGTCGGTATCACCAGCCACAAGGACATCACCCTTGCCGTCGACGGCAAGACCCAGCAGATCTCCACCATGGCGTTCTCCGTCGACCGTGTGCTGCGCGACCAGGGCTACAGCCCGTCGAATGCCGACCAGGTGCTGCCCGGTCTGAAGTCGGGTCTCAAAGAGGGGCAGACCATCGTCTTCAACCGGCACAAGACCCTGACCCTCAATATCGACGGCAAGACCTCGACCGTCCAGACCACCGCCACCGACATCAAGCAGATCCTCGACGAGAACGGCTACGAGGACGCGCTCGCCCATCCGCAGAACTTCGGGCCCGACAGCGTCCCGCTCACCGGCGGCCTGGTGCAGGTGACCCTGCCCAAGCGGATCCGTATCACCGACGGCACCACCACCTACCGCACCGACATCGCCGCCCGCACGGTCGCCGAGGTCCTCAAGAACTCGGGCAAGCCGCTGACCCCGCTCGACAAGGTGCGGCCCGCCGCCGACACCCCGATCCGGCCCGGCATGAAGATCGTCGTCACCCGCATCCGCACCGAGGAGTCGACGGTCACCGAGAAGTTCAGCGCCGATCCCGTCACCAAGGACGACCCCACGCTGGTCAAGGACCGCAAGGTCGTCGAGAAGGCGGGCAAGCCGGGTACCTCCGAGGTCACCTACCGGCTGACCATCGTCAACGGCAAGGTCACCGAGCGGGAGAAGCTCGGCTCCAAGACCCTCACCGAGCCGGTGCCCGCGACCGTGCGCATCGGCACCAAGCCGGGCGCCCCGTACGTCGCGCCGGGCTCGGTGTGGGATCAGCTCGCGCAATGTGAGGCCACCGGCAACTGGGCCATCAACACGGGTAACGGTTTCTTCGGCGGCGTACAGTTCGACCAGAACACCTGGGAGCGCTGGGGTGGGCTCGAGTACGCCCCGCGCGCCGACCTGGCCACCCGTGAGGAGCAGATCGCGATCGCCAGCAAGACACAGGCCGCTCAGGGCTGGGGCGCGTGGCCGTCCTGCTCGTCCAAGCTGGGGCTGCGCTGAGCGCCCCTGATCCGGCGCCGGGTGGGGGACCGGCGCTCCTCGGCCCGGCACAGATCCGTGAACTGGCCGCCGAACTGGATGTGCGGCCCACCAAGACCCTCGGCCAGAACTTCGTTCACGACGCCAACACCGTCCGGCGCATCGTCGCGGCGTCCGGCATCGGCCCCGACGACACCGTTCTCGAGGTGGGTCCGGGTCTGGGCTCGCTGACCCTCGCGCTGCTCGCGGAGGCCGGCCGGGTGGTGGCCGTCGAGATCGATCCGAAGCTCGCCGCCCGGCTGCCGCGTACCATCGCCGAACGCGCACCCGGTCAGGCCGGCCGGTTCGAGGTGATCACCGCCGACGCCATGTCGGTGCGCCGCGCCGACCTGCCGGAGCCGACGGCCCTGGTGGCCAACCTGCCCTACAACGTGGCCGTGCCCGTGCTGCTCCATCTGATGGCCGAATTGCCCAGCATCACAACCGCTTTGGTGATGGTTCAGGCCGAGGTGGCCGATCGGCTGGCCGCCGATCCGGGCAGTCGTATCTACGGGGTGCCCAGCGTCAAGGCCCGCTACTACGGCGACGTGGCCCGGGCAGGTGCGGTGGGGCGCAACGTGTTCTGGCCCGAACCGAAGGTCGAGTCCGGCCTCGTCCGCATCCGCCGGACCGACACCTACCCCCGCGACGACGCCCTGCGCCGGCAGGTGTTCGACGTGATCGACGCGGCCTTCGCCCAGCGCCGCAAGACGATGCGCTCGGCGCTCGCGTCGTGGGCGGGCGGCGCCGTCGAGGCCGAACGCAGGCTGCGCGCGGCGGGCATCGACCCGCAGATCAGGGGCGAGAAGCTCGGTGTGGCCGATTTCGTCCGCCTCGCTCAGATCCCCGCCGCCCCCGACCACTAGGCTCTAGCTCGTGTCAGGTGCGTCATTGTCCGTGGTCTCCCCGTCGGTCACCGTGCGCGCGCCGGCCAAGGTCAATCTGCACCTGGGGGTGGGACCGCGCCGCCCCGACGGCTACCACGACCTCGTCACCGTCTTCCAGGCGCTGTCGCTGCATGACGACATCACCGTCCGCGCCGCCCCCGAACTGACGGTGCGGACCCGCGGCGAGGGCGCGGCGTTCGTCGCCGACGACCAGACCAACCTCGCCTACCGCGCGGCGGTGGCGCTCGCGGCCTGGGCCAACCACGGCTCCGGGCTCGACATCGACATCGACAAGGCGATCCCGGTGGCCGGCGGCATGGCCGGCGGCAGCGCCGACGCGGCGGGCACCCTCGTCGCCGTCGCCGAACTCTGGAAACTCGACATCGACCGCGCCGCACTGTCGGCGCTGGCCGCCGACCTCGGCTCCGATGTGCCGTTCATCCTCTACGGCGGCACGGCCCTGGGCACCGGCCGCGGCGAACAACTGGTGCCGGTGCTCTCGCGCGGCGAGTTCCACTGGGTGCTCGCACTCGCCGACGGCGGCCTGTCCACGCCGAAGGTGTTCGCCGAACTAGACCGGCTGCGCGACGGGCGGCCGGAGGCCGGACCCGGTGAGCCGGCCCGGCCCGACGACCTGCTCGCCGCGCTGGCCTCGGGCGACCCGCACGCGGTCGCGCCGCTGCTGTACAACGACCTGCAGCCGGCCGCGCTCGGCCTCAAGCCGGCATTGCGCCGGACCCTGCGCGCCGGCACCGAGGCAGGTGCGCTCGGCGGCATCGTGTCCGGATCCGGACCGACGTGCGCCTTCCTGTGCGCCGACCAGGACTCGGCGGTGGCGGTGGCGGCCGAACTCGCCGGTGCCGGGGTGGCGCGCGGTGTGCGTGTGGCCGGCGGCCCGGTGCCCGGCGCCAAGGTGGTCGATCACGGCTGAGCGGCGGGCACCCGACGGTGTCGCGGATCTGGCCGGGCGGCTGCGCGCGGCGGGCTGTGTGTTCGCCGACGACGAGGCCCGCATACTCACCGAGGCCGCAACCCGCGACGGGGTGCTCGACCCGGAATTGCTCGACTCGCTGGTCCGCCGCCGCGAACGGGGCGAACCGCCCGAACACATCGTCGGCGGTGTGGAATTCGCCGGGCTGCGGTTGTCGGTGGGGCCGGGGGTGTTCATCCCGCGCCGGCGGTCGGCGTTCCTGGCCGGTCTGGCCGTGGAGGCCGTGGAGACCCGCGCACCGCGGGCCGTTCTCGTCGAGGCGTTTTGCGGGGTCGCGCCCATCGCGGCCGTGGTGGCGGCCCGACTCGGCACGTCGGCGGCGCGGCTGGTCGCCGTCGACCATCGCGCTGAGGCGTTGACGCATGCGCGTATCAACCTGCCGGCTGATGCGTTGGTGATGCGCGCCGTGGTGCCCGACGGTCTCAGCACGGTGCTCGATGACGCGGGGGTGCTGGGATCGGTGGACGTGCTCGCCGCGGTCGCACCCTACGTGCCCACCGCGTCGCGGGCGCTGCTGCCCGCCGAGGCCGTCGACCACGAACCCGCCGACAGTCACGACGGCGGCCAGGACGGGCTCGACGCGGTGCGCGGGTTGCTCGCCGGAGCCCGGCGCTGGGGCGCGCCGGGCGGTGTGGTGCTGTGCGAATGCCACCGGGGACAGGCGCCCGCCGCGCAGGCGTTCGCCGCAGATCTGGGGTTCGGATGTCGGGTGCATCACAGCGACGACGGCCAGACTGCCGTCGTCGAGGTACTCGTACCCCGGTGACGTTCTGTGGCTCAGGCGCACAGCCGCCGGTGAGCTATCGTCGTCGGGTGGCACCCTCCAACCCGACGGCCCTGATCAACGCCGACCGCATCAGCAAGAGCTTCGGCATCAAGCAGTTGCTCGACTCGGTCAGCCTCGGCGTCCACGAGGGCCAGCGGATCGGCGTCGTGGGCCTCAACGGTGGCGGCAAGACCACCCTGCTGGAGATCCTCGGCGGCATCACCGAACCCGACAGCGGCCGGGTGTCGCGGGCCGGGGACATCCGGGTCGAGACGGTCACCCAGCGCGGTGAGCTGCCCGCCGGGGCGACCGTCGCCGAGGTGGTGGTGGGCGGTCCCGAGGTGGCCGTGCACGAATGGGCCGGGGACGCGCGGGTGCGTGGCATCCTCGCCGGCATCGGTATCGACGGCCTGCTCGACCGGCGCGTCGACGAACTGTCCGGTGGGCAGCGCCGCCGTGTCGGACTGGCCACCGCGCTCATCGCCGACGCCGACCTGCTGATCCTCGACGAGCCCACCAACCACCTCGACATCGAGGGCGTGCAGTGGCTGGCCGATCATCTCGTGTCCCGGCGCAGCGCCCTCATCGTCGTCACCCACGACCGCTGGTTTCTCGACACAGTCGCCACCCGTACGTGGGAGGTGCATTCGGGCCGCGTCGACGAGTACGAGGGCGGCTACAACGACTGGATCTTCGCCCGCGCCGAACGTGTCCGGCTTTCCGACGCCGCCGAGGAACGCCGCCGCAACCTCGCCCGCAAAGAACTCGCCTGGCTGCGCCGCGGCCCACCGGCCCGAACCTCCAAGCCGCGCTACCGGATCGAGGCCGCGGAGAAACTCATCGCCGACGTGCCGCCGCCCCGCGACACGGTGACCCTGTCGGCGTTCGCGCGCCGCAGACTCGGCCGCGTGGTCATCGAACTCGAGAACGCACACCTCGAAACACCCAGTGGCGTAACCCTTCTCGACGACCTCACCTGGCGTCTGACGCCGGGGGAGCGGGTCGGCCTGGTGGGCGTGAACGGATCCGGCAAAACCACGTTGCTGCGTGCGCTCGCCGGGGAGGTGCCTGTCGCGCCCGGCCGCCGCATCGAGGGCACCACGGTCAAGATCGGCTGGCTGCGGCAGGAACTCGATGACCTCGATGAAGACCAGCGCGTCCTCGACGCCGTCGAGGATGTGGCCACCCGGATCGTGGTGGGCGACAAGGAGATGTCGGCATCCCAGCTGGCTGAACGGCTCGGTTTCACCCCGGCGAAGCAACGCACCCCGGTGCGTGATCTGTCCGGCGGTGAACGCCGCCGCCTGCAGCTGACCCGCGTCCTGATGGCCGAACCCAACGTGCTGCTGCTCGACGAGCCCACCAACGACCTCGACATCGACACCCTGCAGCAGGTGGAGGACATCCTCGACTCGTGGGCGGGCACCCTGGTGGTGATCTCCCACGACCGGTATCTGATCGAGCGGATCTGTGACAGCACGTGGGCGCTGTTCGGTGACGGCCAGCTCACCAACCTGCCCGGCGGCATCGAGCAGTACCTGCGCAAACGGCGCGAGCTCGCAGCGGCCGAAGATAAGACGGCCACCAAAAAGGTTGCAGCGGAATCTGATTCCACACCGGAACCTACCGGCATGTCGGCGGCCGAGCATCGTGAGACGCGTAAGACGATGAATCGACTCGAACGACAGATCGAGCAACTCTCCGCCAAGGAGGACAAGCTGCACGCCGACCTCGTCGCCGCGGCCACCGAGCCGGGCACACTCGTCACTCTGAACGCCGAACTCAAGTCCGTTGTGGAACAGAAGGACTCCGCCGAGGCACGGTGGCTGGAGCTGGCCGAGCTGATGGAGTGATCGACGCCGGGTGGCCGATGTCATGGCGTGGGCTGGCACGGATGTACCGCCGGGTGCGGTAGACAGAAGTCCGTGAGCAGCGACAACGAGGACAGCGCGGCGGTGGCGGTCGATTCCGGCGGGCCGGTCGGGGACCGGGCGGACCTGCCGAAGCCGTCGCGTCCACGCCGGCTGCTGGACGCGTACCGGCAGCGGTACAGCTTCGCCGGACTGTCGATGGCGCTGGTGATGCTGTGGCTGTCGGTGACGCCGTCACTGCTGCCGCGAGACGCCCTGTTCCAGGGACTGATCAGCGCCATCTCGGCGGCTGCCGGCTACCTGCTGGGGGTGTTCGTGTCGTGGCTGATCCGGTTCATGATGTCCCGGGATCGGCCGTGGCCGTCGCCGCGGCGTCCACACTGGATCGCGCTGGTGGTCGTGGCGCTGGCCGGGACCTCCGTGATGCTGTACTGGTTCTCCCGCTGGCAGGACGAGATCCGGGACCTGATGGGGATGTCGCACATGTCGTGGCATGCCTATCCGGTGATCGCGATTGTCGCGCACGCCGTCTTCGTGCTGCTCCTCCTACTCGGCTGGGCGTGGGCCGACGCCGTGCGGGCACTGTACCGCTGGATCGACAGGTACACCCCGCCGCGGATCGCCGCGGTCACCTCGGTGCTGCTGGTCCTGGTGCTCACGGTACTGGTCCTCAACGGTGTGGTCGCCAAATACTCGATGCGGGCGATGAACTCGTCGTTCGCTTCCCTCAACGACGAGACCACCGCCGAATCCCAGCCGACCAACTCGCGACTGCGGTCGGGTGGACCGGGATCACTGGTGACGTGGGATTCGATCGGCCTGCAGGGGCGGGTGTTCATCGGCACCGGACCGACGGTGACCGATCTCGAACGGTTCAACGGCGCCCCCGCGAAAGAACCCATCCGCTCATACGTGGGTCTCGGTCACGAGGCCGATCCGCGGGTGAACGCGCGGCTGGCCGTCGCCGAGATGGAACGCACCGGGGCCTTCACCCGCAAGATCATCGCCGTCGCGGGTACCACCGGCACCGGCTGGATCAACCGGTCCACCGTCGACTCACTGGAATACATGTACAACGGCGACACCGCGACCGTCGCCATCCAGTACTCGTATCTGCCGAGCTGGTTGTCGTTCCTCGTCGACAACGAACGCTGCCGGCGCGCCGGTCAGGCGCTGTTCGAGGCGGTGTCGGCGCGGGTCCGGAAGATCCCGGAGGCGCGGCGTCCCAAGCTGGTGGTGTTCGGTGAGAGCCTCGGCACCTCCGGCGCGGAGGCCCCGTTCGGCACCATCCCCGACATCGCCGC
The DNA here is from genome assembly GCF_000241345.1 of Gordonia amarae NBRC 15530. Lineage (GTDB taxonomy): Bacteria > Actinomycetota > Actinomycetes > Mycobacteriales > Mycobacteriaceae > Gordonia > Gordonia amarae. The sequence goes on along the minus strand of NZ_BAED01000034.1, from coordinate 28,213 downwards.
CCGCACCGATGGCGCGTTCTTCGCCGGTCCGATCGTGAACAATCCGCTGTGGAAGGCGACCCTGCGTGACCGCGACAAGGGCACCCCCGAACGGCTGCCGGTGTTCGAGGGCGGTGACCTGGTGCGGTTCGTCGCCAACCGCCACGACATCGCCGCGGCCGAGAAACAGCCGTGGCCGTCGGCGAGCCGGATCTTGTTCCTGCAGCACGCTTCCGATCCGGTGGTCTGGTGGGATCCGGGAACCATTCTGCGCAAACCGGATTGGCTGCGCGAGAAGCGCGGCGCCGACGTCCACCCGAAGATGCAGTGGTTCCCGCTGGTCACCTTCCTGCAGATCTCGGCCGACATGGTCTCCTCCGACAAGGTGCCCGACGGCCATGGCCACAACTACTCGTCCGAGATCCCCTACGCCTGGCAGGCGATCCTGCAGGTCCCCGGCTGGACCGACGACAAATCCGCCCGCCTCGGCCCCGAACTGGATCGCTACTGAGCCATTGAGCTTGCTGTCAGCTCCGCAGGGACTGTCGACTTAGCCGAAGGGTTGCTGAGTGGCACAATTATGGACCGAGCAGCGCCAGAGGGACGACAGCGATGCCGTCTGGGCGGCGGTACGCCGCCGGTCCGGTGTTGATGATGACTCGGTCGATGATCTGGTCGCCATAGGCATTCGACAGCCACGCGAGGTGCTTGGCGTCATTATCGGTGACGGTGTTGCTCAGTTTGACCTCGATGGCGAGCACCTTGCCCTCGGGGTCGGTGAGTATGAGATCGATCTCGTGATCGCCATTGCGTGTACGGAGGTGGGCCGTGTCTGCTTCGGCACGTTGTGCGAGAACCCGGACGCTGAGCGTGGCCAGCGACTCGAACAGTCTTCCCAGTACAGTGCCCTGTTGTGGACCCAGTGGTGTTCCGGCTCCGTCCAGCAGTGACCGTTGAGTGAGCCCGAGAAGCCGCGCGGCGAGTGCGGGGTCGGCGAGATGGTGCGTCGGAGTTTGGCTCAGACGGGTGAATTCCTTTCCGATCGGCGCCCATGCCGGTAGTGGGTCGAGAAGCCACAACTGTCGTAGGGCATCACGATATGCGGCCGTTGTTGCTCGGGCCGGTTTCTCGGACATGCCTGCAGTGGATGCATCGAGGATTTCTGTGTAGCTCGCAGTACCCGAGGTGGCTGCCGCATAGGCGCGCAGCCAGTCGAGCAACGCCGCCGGCTTGCGCACGGAGAGTCCTTGTTCCGGGATGTCTCGATCAACGGTGTTGCGTAGATAGCTGTCGAGCTCACCGCGCAAAAGCCTCGGCGGCAGCCCGCGCAGCCCGGGAAAGCCGGACGCCATGATCTCCTCGACATAGTCCGGCAGCCGGATATCGGTGTGGCCTTCGACCTGGAGATTCCCGGCCAGGAGTCCTTCGAGGCTGACGGATGGAGTGGTGTTGCCCCGCTCGCTGAACGCGAGTGGACGCATCCGCAGGCGAGTGATTCGACCAGCGCCGGAGTGCGCGGTCGCGCCTTCTTTGGGTGTTGCACTCCCAGTCAGCAGAAACTGGCCCGGAGTGCGGTCCTCATCGACCGCTCTGCGTACGACGTCCCAGACATCGGGCACGTTCTGCCATTCGTCGATCAACAGTGGCCGTGGGCGGAGCAGGATTGACGCGGGATCTGCGGCCACGACTTCACGTACCGAGCGTGAATCGAGTCGCAAGACACTCGCGGCTCGGACCTGCGTGGTCGAGGTCTTGCCCACGGCCTTGGCGCCGTCGACGGCGATCGCCGGGAGCGCCGACAGCATCAGGTCCAGCTCATCATCGAGTGCGCGTCGCTGGTAGTCCATGCCCGAATCTTACATCCAGCAGGGGTTGAATCTTACAGTTAGCAGGATCTGTATTATACGAACAGCAGGATCTCGAACCTATCAGATAGCAGGACCTGAACGGTGCGGGTAGCACTGACGGCACTCAAGGATGAACCGCTGTCGCCGCGAGCCCTCGCCGATTGGCTGGCGACGCCGGAAACCGTTCGGCCGTCGTCCAAGCCGGGTGCGGGTATGTCGGTCGTGCCGCGGGCGTCGGCCGTGACCGCCCACGAACCTTGTCCGTCATGGGTCAGGACGAGGGAGCGGGACCGTCATGTTGTCTGAGTTTGCAGTTGGTCTCGGAAAACGGGATAGTCGGCAAACTCAGGCGAGGTGCGGCGTAGGTGGGTGGCGGTGTGGCCGGAGCCGTGTTCGACCATCGTCTCGGGGGTGCCTTCGAAGATGATCCGGCCGCCGTCGTGGCCGGCGTCGGGGCCCAGGTCGATGATCCAGTCAGCCGCCGCGATCACATCCAGGTTGTGTTCGATCACCACCAGGGTCGACCCCTGGTCCACCAGGCGGTCGAGCAGAGCGATCAGGCGCTCAGTGTCGGCGATATGCAGGCCGCTCGTCGGTTCGTCGAGAACGATGGTGTGCCCGGGCGTCCCGAGGTGGGCGGCGAGTTTGAGGCGTTGACGTTCGCCACCGGAGAGGCTGGTCAGCGGTTGTCCGAGCGTCAGATAGTCCAGGCCGACGTCTCGGATGGTTTCCAGGATCGTGACGATCGGCCGCGGCCGGAACCAGGCGAGCGCCTCGGCGATACTCATCTGGTAAACGTCGGCGATGCTGACTCCGTCTATGGTGATGGCCTGTGATTCCGGAGTGAACTGCCGCCCGCCGCACGCGTCGCACGAGGTGAGAACACCGTCCATGAATGCGAGGTCGGTGTAGATGACACCGTTGCCGTCGCATTCGGTGCACCCGCCCGTCGAGTTGGCGGTGAACAGGCCGATCGGTTTACCGGTGGTCTTGGCGAACAGTCTGCGGATCGGATCGAGCATCCCGGTGAACGTGGCCGGATTGGACCGGCGCGACCCACGGATCGGGCGCTGGTCGATCACCGCCGTGTCCGGCTCGGCCTGGGGGAGGTGGCCCAGGATCAGGCTGCTCTTTCCCGACCCGGCCACGCCGGTGACCGCGGTCATCACCCCCCGCGGAATCCGCGTGTCGACGTTCCGCAGGTTGTGTGTCGAGGCGCCGGTGATATCGATCCAGCCGCGCGGTTCGCGGCGTTCGCGCACGGACGGATGCGGCTTGGCCAGGCCGCGGCCGGTGGCGGTGTCCGCCCCGCTCAGTCCTGGGTAATCACCTTGGTACACAATCGTTCCGCCGGCAGCACCGGCGCCGGGCCCCATGTCGATGATGTGGTCGGCGATCGCCATGATGTCCGGGTCGTGCTCCACCACGAGCACCGTGTTGCCACGGTCACGGAGTTCGCCGAGCAACCCGCCGAGCGCGGCGACATCGCGCGGATGCAGCCCCACGGTGGGTTCGTCGAACACGTACAGCATGTCGGCGAGCGCACTGCCGAGATGCCGGACGATTTTGATGCGCTGCGCCTCGCCGCCCGACAGCGTCGAGGTGGCCCGCTCCATGCTCAGATAGCCCAGACCCACGGTCACCATGCGGTCCAGATGCACCCGCAGGCTGTCGATCAGCGGCGCCACCGCCGGCACGTCGAGAGTGGAGACGAACTCCGCGAGGTCGCTGATCTGCATGGCGTTGCAGTCGGCGATCGACAACTCCCCGACACGGCTGCCGCGCACCGCTTCCGAGAGCCGGGTGCCGCCGCAGTCGGTGCACACGCCGCGTTCGACGATCCGCTCGAACGCCTCCCGCTGCGCCCCTTTGAACGAATCGGGTTCGCGGCGCAGATAAATGCGGTTGAAACGGGCGATCACCCCTTCGTAGGCGCTGCCGACCGCATCGATCCCGGCCGGCGCCTGCAGCTCACCGGCAGGCGCGTGCAACAGGATCCACCGCTGCTCCTGGGTGTAGTCGCCGATCTTCATCGCGGGATCGAAGAACCCGGACTTGGCGTACGCCTTCCACATCCACTGGCCGGGTGCGAACATCGGAAAATCGATGGCGCCGTCGTTCAGGGACTTCGAGTCATCGACCATCCTGGACTCGGCAACCCGCGCTGTCACTCCCAAGCCTTCACACCTCGGGCACATTCCGGCCGGATCGTTGAAGCCGTACGCATTGGAGAACCCGGCGACCGGCTCGGCGATCCGCGAATACAGCAGCCGCAGCCGGGCACCGATGTCGCTGATGGTGCCGACCGTCGACCGCGGTCCGCCGTGCAGCCGCTTCTGGTCGACGATGATCACCGCCGGAAGATTCTCCAGCACATCGACATCCGGGTGCGCGTAGCTCGGCATCCGCGACTGCACGAACGCCGGGAACGTCTCGCTGAGCTGCCGTGCCGACTCGGCGGCGATCGTGTCGAACACGAGCGAGGACTTGCCCGACCCCGACACCCCGGTCACCACCACCAACTGATGCTTCGGGATGTCGACGTCGACGTTCTTCAGCGAGTTCTGCCGTGCCCCGCGCACCCGGATCTCCTCGTGCATGAAACCCAGGGTGTCACCGATCGCGGACAACTGCGGTCCGCTTACAGGGTCATCGTTCGATCCACCCCGACGCGCCGCACGAACTCCGGGTCGTGAGATACCAGGATCAGTGCGCCTCGCCAGCCCGCGAGGGCGTCGGCGAGCTGTTCGACGGTGTCGATGTCGAGGTTGTTGGTGGGCTCGTCGAGGATCAGCAGCTTGGGCGTGGGCCGGCGCAGCAGCGCCGACGCCAGGGCCGCCCGGATGCGTTCCCCGCCGGACAGTTCCGACAGCAATCGGTCACCGCGCCTGCCGCGGAACAGGAACCGGGCCAGCTGGCCGCGGATCTCGTTCTCACCCACCGCGGGGTTGGCCTCGGTGAGCGCCTCCACCAACGACTTCGACTCGTCCGCGAACCGAAGTCGCTGCGGCAGATAGGCGTGCGGAACGCAGATCGAGTCATCGGTGGACATCAGCGACCGCAGCAGCGTCGTCTTGCCCGAGCCGTTGGGTCCGGCGACCGCGACCCGTTCGGGGCCGAGCAGTGTCAGGCGATCGTCGTCGACCACCTGGGCGCGGCTCGCCAGTGACACCTCGGGCAGCGTGATGCGTGCCGATGCGTCGGCGCGTACCCCGTCGCGGGCCTCCCGCAGCCGGTCGTCCGCCGCGATCACGTCGTCGCGGTGCCGGTTGGCGAGTTTCCCCGCCGCCACCTCGGCGTCGTTCTGCCGCAAACCCATGATGATCTTGGGAACCCGCTTCTCCCGCTCCGCCTTTCGGGCGGTGCGTGCACGCCGGGCCAGTTTGATGTTGGCCTCCTCCTTCTCCCGTTTCTGCTTGGCCAGATCGGACCGGGCGTCGGCGACGGCGGCCAGGGCGGCTTCGTGTTCGGCGTCGAGGATCTTCCGGTACACCGAATACGGTCCGCCGAACAGCCGGATCGACCGGTCGTGCAACTCCAGCGTCGCCTCGACCCGTTCGAGCAGTTCCAGATCGTGGGTGACCACCAGCAGCACGCCGGAGAACTGGTCGATCATCCGGAACAGGCTTGTGCGGGCGCGGGTGTCGAGATTGTTGGTGGGTTCGTCGAGCAGCAGTACCGCCGGTCTGCGCAGCAGGGCACCGCAGATGGTCAGCAGCGTCGCCTCGCCGCCGGACAGGGTGCCGACGGTGCGGTGCAGATCCTCATGCGGCAGACCGGATTCGGCGAGTATCGCGCGGGCGCGCTCCTCGATGTCCCAGTCGTCGCCGATGATCTCGAAGTCTGCCGGGTCCACCGAACCCGACTCCACCCGGGAGAGCGCGGCCAGGACCGGGGTGATCTCCAGGACATCGCCGACGGTGCGGGACGGATCGGCCTGCGGGTGCTGGGTGACGAACTCGACGTCGCCGACGGTGCTCACGCTGCCCGACGCGGGGCGCAGATCACCGGCGATCAGCCGCAACAGGGTGGTCTTCCCGGCGCCGTTGGAGCCGACCAGCGAATGCGTGCGGCGGTCGACGGAGAACGACAATCCGGTGAACACCGGCGTGCCGTCGGGCCAGGAAAAACTCAGATCGGAAACGATCAGGGCGGCGGAAGACGCGGGAACAGAATAATTCTCGGACATGACAACTCCAGAAGTGACTCGATGAGGCGACGCGGGATCGCGCCGGTTCGAAGGCACTTCAGGCATTCATTCCGGGAATCAGCTCCTCTGGTAGGCGACAGATGCCTGTGGTCCGGGCGTTGTCACTCCCTGGAGCGATCAGGCCCCTGGACTCACGGCTACCCACCGTAGGTCACGAGGTCACGGTCCGCAACCGGTTAACCGATCCACCCCGAACCGCAGGATCCTCCCTTGGCTGACGGAGGATCCTGCGGTTGGCGGAGGAAGTACGGGTCGGGTTCGCTAGCGTGATGGGCATGTCGTTTATCCGGACCAACGTGGCCGATGGCGTCGGCGAGATCATCCTCGACCGGCCCAAGGCGCTCAACGCCCTCGATCAGAGCATGATCGATGAGATGCACCAGACCCTCCTGACCTGGGGTGATGACGATTCGATCGAGACGGTGCTGGTCACCTCGGCGCACGAGCGGGCATTCTGCGCCGGCGGCGACATCCGCGCCATCCGCCAGCATGCTCTCGACGGTGACGCCGAAGCCATCGAGACCTATTTCACCGCTGAGTACCGGCTCGATCAACTGGTCGCCGAATACCCGAAACCCTATGTGGCGCTGATCGACGGTGCGGCGATGGGTGGGGGACTGGGCATCTCGGTGCACGGGGAGATCCGCGTCGTCACCGAGAACGCGCTGATCGCCATGCCGGAGACGGCGATCGGGTTCTTCCCCGACATCGGCGCCACCTACTTCCTGCCTCGCCTGCCCGAGGGCGTCGGGCTGTGGCTGGGACTGACCGGTGCCCGGCTCCGCGGGGCGGACGCCGTCGCCGTCGGGTTGGCCACGCACCACGTCAAGGCCGCCGATCTGCCCGCGCTCGCCGGCGACATCCGCGCCGGGGTCTCGCTGGGGGAGGCGTTGCGCCCACGGTCGGCACCGGTGGAGACGGACCTGCCGCTGCGCCGGATCGCCGAATACTTCAGCGATTCCGACATCAACGCTCTCGTCGGTGGCCTGCAGGGCGCAGTCGGCGACGACTGGGCGCAGGATATGGTGGGCCTGCTCGGGAACGCCTCACCGACGAGTCTGTGGGTGACCGCGGCGCTGTTGGAGGCGGGCAGGACGTCGAGCCTGGCCGAATGCCTGGACCGGGAACTGCGCGTCGGTGCCCGCGTCTGCGCCACCCCCGACTTCGCCGAGGGCGTGCGCGCCGTGCTCGTCGACAAGGACCGCAACCCCGCGTTCACCCCCGCCACGATCGACGCCGTCGACCCGGCCGAGGTGCGCCGACTGGTCGGCGACTAGCGGCTCCCGGCGTTTCTTAATCGGCTGCTGCGACGAGTGGGTCGAGGGTCAGCTCGGGGTGTTCCTTCTCCACGAACTGCAGCCGCCACTTGTCGCTGAACAGGGCCAGCAGTGCGCCGTCGGTGCGGGTGAACACCTCGACGCCGCGCTGCCGGTTCAGTTCGGCGGCGCTGGCCTCGTCGGTGCGCCGGGCCAGCGAATAGCCGAGACCCTCGATCACTGTGTCGACGTTGAACTCGGACTTGAGGCGGGCGGTGACCACCTCGAACTGCATCGGGCCCACCGCGGCCAGTACGGGCGCCATGTCGCCGCGCAGATCGTTGCGCAGCACCTGCACCACACCCTCGCTGTCGAGCTGGTCCATGCCCTTGCGGAACTGCTTGTACTTGTCGGCCGTGGTGGCCCGCAGCGACGAGAAGTGTTCCGGCGCGAACGAGGGGATGGGCGGGAACTGCACCTTGGGTCCGGTGAACAGCGAATCGCCCGGCGCGAGCGTCATCGCGTTGACCAGGCCCACCACGTCGCCGGGGTAGGCGCGGTCGACGGTGGAGCGGTCGCGGCCGAACACCGCCTGGGCGTACTTGGTGGCGAACGGTTTGCCGGTCTGCGCGTGGGTGACGACCATGCCGCGTTCGAACTCGCCGGACACGATCCGCATGAACGCCAGCCGGTCGCGGTGGCTGGTGTCCATCCCGGCCTGCACCTTGAACACGACCGCGCTGAACGGGTCGGTAGGTACGCGGACGTCGCCGCTCACCGATGCCCTGCCCGATGGGGCGGGGGCGAGTGCGACAAGTGCCTCCAGCAGCTGTCGCACCCCGAAGTTGAGCATGGCCGAGGCGAAGATCATCGGCGATGTCTGCCCGGCCAGGAACATCTCTTGATCGTGGTCCTGACCCATCTCCGAGAGCAGTTCGCTCTCCTCGAGCGCCGACTCCCATTCGCCGCCCTCACGGGCCGACGCGGCGTCGGCGTCCATGATCTCCTCGGGCGCGATCTTGGCTCCGCCGGCGGTGCGGGTGAACGCCACGTATTCGCCGGTGCGCCGGTCCAGCAGGCCCCGGAAGTCGCCGGCGATGCCGACGGGAAGGAGCAGGGGCGTCGGGATGAGGCCGATGCGTTCGGTGATCTCGTCGATCAGTTCGAGCGGGGTCTGGCCGGGCCGGTCCCACTTGTTGATGACGGTGATCACGGGGATGCCGCGGTGACGGCACACCTGGAACAGTTTCAGCGTCTGCGGTTCGAGACCCTTGGCGGCGTCGATGAGCATCACCGCGGCGTCGACGGCGGTCAGCACCCGGTAGGTGTCCTCGGAGAAGTCGGCGTGGCCGGGTGTGTCGACGAGGTTGATCACGTACGTGGCGTCGGGATCGTCCGGCGGTGCGGCGGGCGACCCCGACGGGGTGTAGTTGAACTGCAGCGCCGTCGAGCTGACGGAGATGCCGCGCGCCTTCTCCATCTCCATCCAGTCCGACACCGTTGACTTGCGTCCGGCCTTGCCGTGGATGGCGCCCGCCTCGCTGATCATGCGTGCGTGCAGGGCCAGCGCCTCGGTCATCGTCGACTTACCGGCGTCGGGGTGGGAGATGATGGCGAACGTCCGCCGCCGCCGCACCTCGCGGGCCACGCGAACCGACTCGTCCCCGCCCGATCGGTCTCCGGTGTTCGTCTGACCTTCAGTGCTCACCCGACGAGGCTACTTTGCCGCCGGTGACGTGGACAAATCCCGCTAGGCCGCGGATTTCTCGGCCGGGTCCGCATCGTCTACCGGGCCGCGGTTGACGCGGGTGACGTCGCCGTCGTAGTAGTCCAGGAGCCGCTGGTCGATGACGCGGCGCCACAGCGGCGGGATCAGCGCGCAGGCACCCATGGACACGTAGCCGCCGGGCAGCTGCGGCGTGGAATCACCGAACGAGCGCAGCGTCTGGTAACGCCGACCGGCGTGCGCGTGGTGGTCGCTGTGCCGCTGCACGTGGTACAGAACGGCATTGCTCATCACGTAGTCGCTGTTCCAGCTGTGATGCGGGGCGACCCGGACGTATTTGCCGTCGGGTCGCTTCTCCCGCAGCAGTCCGTAGTGCTCGATGTAGTTCGCGATCTCCAGGAACGAGAAGCCGAACACGGCCTGGACGATCAGGTACGGCAGCACCGCCCAGCCGAACACGGCGACGAGGACGACGTACAGCACCGCCGACATCAGCCAGGCGTTGAGCACGTTGTTGCGCAGGCTCCAGACGCTCTTGCCCTGCCGCTTGAGCCGCTTGCTCTCGATCTGCCAGCCGAGCTTGAACGTGCCTGACACGGTGCGGGGCCAGAACCGCCAGAACGATTCGCCGAAGCGCGCGCTGGCCGGGTCGTCGGGTGTGGCGACGCGGATGTGGTGTCCGTAGTTGTGCTCGACGTAAAAGTGGCCGTACCAGGTCTGCGCGAGGGCGATCTTCGACAGCCACTGCTCGTGGCTGGTGCGTTTGTGACCCAGTTCGTGGGCCACGTTGATCGCCAGTCCGCCGACGACGCCGACCGTGGTGGCCAGGGCGATGCGTTCGGGAATGCCCATCGGTGCGTGGGTCCACAGGTAGCAGGCCAGGACCAGACCCGCGTACTGCAGCGGAATGTACGGGAACAGGCACCACCGGTAGTAGCGCGAGTTCTCCAGCTGCTTCATCACCTCGTCCGGCGGATTGGTCCGGTCAGGTCCGTAGAAGCGGTCGATCGACGGGATCAGCGCGACCACCAGCAGACCGGCCGCCCAGAAGACGCCGGGGCCGAGCAGCGACACCAGGCCCCAGGCGAGGAAGGGTGTCAGCGGAATGATCAGGCCCGAGAGCCATAGGCCCTTGTGCGGATCGCGCCACTCGGGAAGAGTCTCCGCGGCGCCGGTCGCCTTCGGCATTTCCGCGGTGTCCGACGTGGCTGTCCTGGTCTCGCGCCTGCCCCACGCCGTCGTGCGTGGCTTGCGAGCGCGCATCAGAAGACCCTTCCACGGACTTGAACCGGACACAGTGAACGTCCAACCAACTTTCACACCCCCCAATTGGTGTACGTTCCCATCTTGGCTATAGATCGCGAACTGTCAAGACGGCATTACCGGTGGTCCTCTGGCCGGGTGACACCGGTTCGGGGGGACGGAGGTCGGTGACTCGGGGTTCGTAAGGGGGTTTGTCGGCTGTTTCCTGGGGTTTTGTCCCGATTGGGGAGCCGGTCCGAGAATTCGGGTGCAATCAATATCACAGCCACCGGCGCCCTGTTCCGTTGGCCCCGCGGGTGGGCTGTCCGGGTGCGGGTCACCTGCGGCCCGGCGGTGCCCTAGAGCCCCAGTGCGCCCCTCGTGTAGTCGCTGAATCTGGTGCGGGCATCGTTCACCTGGTTGCGCGGCGAATAGAAGCTCACCGCCGGTGAGGCCGTGTGGCGGCAGACGATCCGCAGGCGGTACTGGCCGGCGGGCAGGTAGTTCTGCGGCCACGCGAACGCGCCCCTACCGCTGATGGCGGCGTTCCGGTTCAGCTTGGCCGCCGCGGGTGCGGCCACCCTGATCCGGCACTCGCGGTTGTTCCTGGTGTCGATCGCCGATTGCCAGCCGGTCCAGTCCTGCGGACCGTCGTACAGGGTCACCCGCAGCGTGGGTGGTGCGGTAGCCGCTTGAGCGGGTGCGATGCCGGCCACCGCGGCCGCGCACAGTGCGCCGACGGTCGCCGCCGCTGTCGCGGAGTGTCTGACTCGGCCGGAGTGTTGTGCGCTGACGTTGCGCCGGGTGCGCAGGTGCATGACGCGGCCCTCCTGGAAGACGACAAGATGTCCGCCTCCCAGCATGGACCCAAATGCGTCAGTGTGGAAACCGAATGCGACAGCATGGACCGAACGGTCGGCAGGTCCGTGCCGTGGCGACTAATCGTCGAGGCTGGTGATCGTGGGTGCCGGCGGCAGTGTCACGACCTGCGCCGCATACGACAATCCGGCGCCGAAACCGAGCATCAGCGCAGTCTGCCCGCCCTTCGCCTTGCCGGAGGCGAGCATTTCCTCCATGGCCAGCGGGATCGATGCCGCCGAGGTGTTGCCGGTGAACTCGATGTCGTTGGCCACCGGGACGTCGTCGGGCAGGCCCAGGTTCTTCTTCATCAGGTCGTTGATGCGGGCGTTGGCCTGGTGCGGGATGAAGACCTCGATGTCGTCGGCGTGCAGCCCGGCGACATCGAGTGCACCCGAGAGTGCCTTGGGCAGCGTGATCGCCGCCCACCGGAACACGCGCTGGCCCTCCATGGTGAGGTACATCCCGGGCTTCTCCTTGAGCTCCGGGTTGATGAAGTCCGGGATGTTGATGGTCTGCCCGATGGCCGAGGCGTTCTCGCCGTCGCTGCCCCACACCGTGGGGGAGATGCCGTTCTCCTCGGCGGGACCGATGACCACGGCGCCGGCGCCGTCACCGAACAGGAAGGCCGTCGACCGCGAGGTGACATCCAGGCTCAACGACATCGTCTCGGACCCGATAAGCAGCACGTTGGTGGCGCTGCCCGCGTTGATCAGCGCGCTCGCGACGGACACGCCGTAGCAGAAGCCGCCGCAGCCCGAGACGAGGTCGAAGGCGGGGACCCCGTTGATGCCGAGGTCGTAGGCCACCGACGGCGCACCGTGCGGGGTGATCGTGGGCCAGGTGCTGGTGGACAGGATGACACAGTCGATCTTGGAGCGGTCGATACCGCTGTTGAGGATCGCGCGTTCGCCCGCGGTAACCGACATCGACCGGTTCGACTCGTCGCCGCTGATCCAGCGGCGCGAACGGATACCGCTGCGCTCGAAGATCCATTCGTCGCTGGAGTCGAGTGTCTGGCAGAGCTCGTCGTTGGTGATCACGCGTGTGGGCCGGCAGGCGCCCACCCCGAGCATCGCGACGTTCTGCTGCCCAGTCTTGGTTGCGATCTGTACCACGTCTACCTCCCGGATGCTGCCCGCATCGATGCGGATGTCATAGAAATAGGATTCTAGGCCCGGAGGGCCGTATCTCCGATTCGCCCTGATCCGAACGACCGATCACCAGGCGTGCACGGTGTTCTGGGCTGCTTCGAGGCCCTGCCGGGCCAGGAGCTCGACGGCCTCGGCGCCGTTGCCGATCAGCAACTCGACGTCGGCCTTGGCCGCCGACGGGAACGGTTTGAGCACGTAGTCGGCCGGATCCTGCCGGCCCGGTGGGCGTCCGATGCCGAGGCGTACACGCAGGTAGTCACGGGTACCGATGGCCTGGCTGATCGATCGCAGGCCGTTGTGCCCGCCTTCGCCGCCGCCGCGTTTGAGCCGGACGAGACCAAAGTCGATGTCCAGTTCGTCGTGCACCACGATCAGATCCTCGGGTGCGACGGAATAGAACTTGGCCAGCGGGCCGACCTGCCGGCCCGTGGTGTTCATGTAGGTGGTGGGCCGGGCGATGAGCACCGGCTCCCCGGCGAGGCGGGCGGTGGCCACCTGTGCACCCGATTTCTTGTGCACCTTCCACCGCTCGCCTGCCGAGGCGACCAGGGCGTCGACGACCATCGCGCCGACGTTGTGCCTGGTCTTCTCGTATTGGGGCCCGGGATTGCCCAGGCCGACAACAAGTTTCACTCGGGGAGGACTACTCCGCCGCTTCGGCGGCGTCGCCCTCGGCCTCGGCCTCGTCGTCAGCGGCGGCCTGCGGTGCCTCGTTGACGGCGACTACCAGCAGCTCGGGATCGCTGGTGAGGGTGACGCCCTCGGGCAGGGTCACGTCACCGGCGTGGATGGCGGTGCCGGCCGCCACGCCCTCGACATCGACGACGATGTGCTCGGGGATCGACAGGGCGTCGGCCTCGACCTCGATGACGCTGGCGTCCTGAACGACCAGGGTGCCCGGTGCGGCGTCACCCTCGACGGCGACGGTGACCTCGACGGTGACCTTCTCGCCGCGCTTGATCACGAGCAGATCGACGTGCTCGATGTAGCTGCGGATCGGGTGCACGTCGACCTGCTTGGTCAGCGCGAGCTGGCTTTTGCCCTCGATGTCGAGGTCGATGACGGCGTTGGTGCCGTTGGCGCGCAGGACGGCGGCGAATTCGCGGGCCGGGAGGTGCAGGTGCACCGGGTCGGTGCCGTGGCCGTAGAGCACGGCGGGAACCTTGCCCTCGCGGCGGGCGCGGCGGGCGGCGCCCTTGCCCTTGTCGTCGCGGGTGGCGACGGCGAGCTTGGTGGTGTTCGACATGATGTTCTCCTCGTGAATCGGTTCTTGCCGCGGTGAGTGGCGCACACCACGACGGGCACCGGGGTGCGTGAAGGCACCGCGCAGGAGAGTCACGATGGTCGCGCCGATAACGGTGATCAGGTCACCCTCGCCGAGACAACGGCAACCAGCGTAGAGCACGCGGTCACCGAAAGTCACATCGCCGCATGTCGTCGTGCGGGCAGAATGGGTGGCGATATGTGATCTGGCCAACACACAGCCGGGAGAGAACATGACCTACACCGTCCCCACCGCCGTCGACGCCGACGTGAGGGCCTGGCTGGCGGAGTACGGTGCCGCCGACGCCGATGCGGCGTATCTGCTCGTCGACAGGCATGACCCAACCGGTGTCGCGTTCACCACCGTGGCGCCCGCCGGTGCCGACGGACTGGTGACCACCGATGTCACCTACGGCGAGCTCGCGGACCGGTCCCGCCGCCTGGCTTGTGCGCTGACAAGGCTCGGCGTGACCCGCGGCACGAGGGTCGGCGTGCTCATGGGCAAACGCACCGAACTGGTGGTGACGCTGCTCGCGCTCGCCCGGCTCGGTGCGGTGTACATCCCGCTGTTCACCGCGTTCGCGACACCGGCTATCGAGATGCGGCTGCGTGGCGGTGACGCGACCATCGTGATCACCGAGACCAGCCAGGCGGACAAGCTGGCGCCTATCGACGGGCTGACGACGATCGTCGCCGGTGATACCGGTGACCGGGGCTTCGACACCCTGCTGGCCGGAGCCGAACCGCTCGCCGAGTCGGTCGCGGTCGGCGGCGACGGGCATCTGATCCTGCTGTTCACCAGTGGTACGACAGGCACCCCCAAGGGGGTGCCGGTACCGGTCCGTGCGCTGGCCTCGTTCCGGACCTACATGCGGTACGGCCTCGATGTGAGCGATGACGATGTGTTCTGGAACGCCGCCGATCCGGGCTGGGCGTACGGCCTGTACTACGGGATCCTCGGGCCGCTGCTGGTCGGGCGGCCCAACATCCTGCTGCAGGCCGGGTTTTCACCAGAGGTCACCGCGAAGGTGTTCGGCGAGCTCGGTGTCACCAATTTCGCGGCAGCCCCGACGGTGTACCGCTCGCTGAGCAAGACGCCGGTCGTCGACGGATTCACGCTGCGCCGGGCATCCTCGGCCGGTGAGCCACTCACCCCCGACGTGATCGGCTGGGCGCAGCAGGCGCTGGGCACCGAGGTCCGCGACCACTACGGCCAGACCGAACACGGCATGTTCATCAACAACCACTGGGCCGATGAACTGCGCACACCACTGATCCCGGGCTCGATGGGCAGGCCGATGCCCGGTTTCGTCACCGGTATCGTGCGAGACCAGATCGCCATCGACGTACCCGCCAGCCCGGCCTTCTGGTTCCCCGGCTACCTCGACGCCCCGGAGAAGACCGCCGCCCGCTACACCGACGACGGCCGCTGGTACCTCACCGGCGACACCGGCCGCGTCGACGACGACGGCAACTTCTACTTCTCCGCCCGCGACGACGACGTGATCATCATGGCCGGCTACCGCATCGGTCCCTTCGACGTGGAAAGCGTGCTGATCACGCACCCGGCGGTGATCGATGTGGCGGTCGTCGGTCGCCCCGACGAGATGCGCGGTGAGGTCCTGGAGGCATTCGTCGTCCTCGCAGAGGGGCTGACCGGCGACGACGCACTCGAGGCCGAACTGCAGCAATTGGTCAAGACCGGGTTCGCCGCGCACGCCTACCCGCGCACGGTGCACTTCGTCGAGGCGCTGCCCAAGACGCCGTCGGGCAAGATCCAGCGCTTCATCCTGCGTCGTCAGGGGTAGTCAGCCGTCCGCGTGCGGGCAAAAAGAAAAAGTGGCGCAACATTTACTTATGGGCCTGCCCTGCGTAGTGTCCCGGCTATGGACGACACACGGCCGCTGACGCCCAAGGGCCGCGACACCCGCCGCCGCCTGATGGCCGAGGCGAAGCGGCTGTTCGGCGAGCGCGGGTATTCGCGGGTGCGTATCACCGACATCACCGAGGCGGCCGGCATTTCCGGTGGCGCGTTCTACCGGTACTTCACCGACCGCCACGAGCTCATGATCGAGTTGCTGCGGGAACTCACCGACGAGGCATTCGACTTTGTCCGGGTGCCGTGGGATGGTGACGATCCGCGCGCCTCGGTGCTGCGGTCGACGCAGCTGTACCTGCGGTTCTACGACGCGAACCGCGAACTGTTCGGCCTCCTGGTCGAACTGGCCCAGACCGACGACGAGGTCCGGCGGATCTGGGCCGGTTCGCGGCAGGCGTTCTACGGGCGGATCGCCCATGCCCTGCGGCGCGGGATCGAATCGGGGGTCGTCCGGACCGGCATCGACATCGAGGTCGCGGCGGAGATGCTGGGCAGCATGAGTGAGTTCTACGCCTTCCAGCGCTTTGTGCTCTGCGACGGCGTGATCAAGGACGTGCCGATCGAGGTCGCCGGCGAAACGCTCGTCGACACCTGGATCTCCGGCGTCAGCAAGCGTGCCTGAGTGTTCGTGACACGCGAAAGCTTCTGAAGGACAATAAGATCGGTCGTCACCCTGAATCTGGTGCGGCCGGGAAGGATACGACATGACCAACCTCACCTACGACTTCACCGGGCGCACGGTGCTGATCACCGGCGGCGCCCGCGGCATCGGGCTGGAACTGAGCAGGTTCTTCACCGGCGCCGGCGCGGCCGTCTACATCATCGACTTCGACGGTGACGAGGCCGCGCGCGCGGCGGCCGAGATCGGGGCGAAGGCCGCACCCGCCGACGTCAGCAGCACCACCGACATCGAGCGCGTCGTCGAGCAGGCCGTCGCCGACACGGGCCGCGTCGACATCATCGTCAACAACGCGGGCATCCTGCGGGACAAGGTGCTCTGGAAACTCACCGACGACGACTGGGAGCAGGTGCTCGCCACGCACGCCGGCGGCACGTTCCGGCTGACCCGGGCCTGCGTCCCCCATTTCCGGGCCCAGGGTTTCGGCCGCGTGATCAACGTGACCTCGTACACCGGCCTGCGCGGCAACACCGGCCAGGCCAACTATGCGACGGCCAAGGCCGGCATCATCGGCTTCACCAAGACCGCGGCCAAAGAACTCGCGCGTTTCGGTGTCACCGTCAACGCCATCTCGCCCAACGCCGAGACCCGGATGGTGTCGTCGATCCCGGACGACAAGAAGGCAGAACTCGCCGCGGCGATCCCGATGGGACGCTTCGCGGATCCTTCCGAAATGGCTGCGGCAGTTGGCTTCTTGGCCTCGGATGAGGCGGGCTACGTCACGGGTGTGGTGCTGCCGGTTGACGGTGGTATCTCGATCTGACCGATCGCCGGGCGGTTCTGCCGGAGCCATGTCGCGGACGCGGCGGGCTTTCGGGGACGGTACCGCCGGCATGTCACGGCCGAGGACCTGCTGGAGGTGGTGGGGGAGTTCTACGACGAGTACGACTCCACCACCGAACCGCCAGGATGCGGTGGTCGACCGCCTCGACCATGGGCGTGTCATTCCGGCGAATGCTCCGGCGGCACGGCGCCGCCCCGCCACTGACCTGCCATTACTATGTGCGCTCATGAGCTACGAATCGCCCGACTTCGACAAGAACGCCCAGTTCGGTCTGCCGCCCCAGCAATACGGACAGCCGGGCGGGCAATACGGACAGCCGGGCGGGCAGTACGGACAGCCAGGGCAGCACGGCGCCGCGTCGATGCCCGGGATGCCGGGCCAGTTCTATGTCAATCAGATGGGGTACGAGCAGGGACCCATCAACTACGCCCAGCTGCAGCAGATGGCGATCTCGGGCCAGGTGCGCGGCGACACCCTCATCCGGTCCGCCGAGAGTCCGATGCCCTTCCCCGCGCGGCAGGTTCCCGGCCTGTTCTCCAATTCGGAATGGCTGACCGCACTGCTGTTGTCGGTTTTCCTCGGTTCTTTCGGTGTCGACCGTTTCTACGTCGGCCAGGTCGGTCTGGGCATCCTCAAGCTCATCACCTGCGGTGGATTCTCCATCTGGTGGCTGGTCGACATCATCCTGATCGCGACCCGCAACTTCCGCGACAGCAGCGGCCGGCCGCTGGCCTGAGCCGGTGAGGCCGTGTCCACGCTGAATGCCGCCCGCGTGGCCTCACCCGCGCACATCGGGAACGGGCCGATCCTGTGCCCGTGCAGGTGAGGTGCGCCGCGGGCCACTAGGGTTGGCGGATGGACACGCAGACGCTGATCAACATCGCGCTCGTGGTGCTGTTCGTACTGCTGGGCGGGGTCTTCTCCGGCACCGAGTTCGCGCTGGTGTCGTTGCGCGAGTCGCAGATCCGGCAACTGGAGAGCTCGGGCGGCCGGGGCCGGACCACCGCCCGCCTCGCCCGCAACCCCAACACGTTCCTGTCTGCGGTGCAGATCGGGGTGACCGTCACCGGGTTCTTCTCCGCCGCCTACGGCGCGTCGGTGCTCGCCCCCGACGTCGCGCCGCTGCTGGAGCGGGCCGGACTGCCGGAGGCGGCCGCCGAACCGGTGGCATTCGTCGCGATGACCCTGGCGGTGGCGTACCTGTCACTGGTATTCGGCGAGTTGGTGCCCAAACGGCTGGCCCTGCAGAACGCGGCGGGTATCGCGCGGATCGTCGGGCCGGTGCTGGCCGGGTTCGCGCGGCTGGTGCGTCCGGTGATCTGGTTGCTGTCGGTGTCCACCAACGCGGTGGTGCGGCTGCTCGGCGGTGACCCGGACGCCACCACCGCGGACATGAACGCCGAGGAACTGGCCGTGGTGGTGAGCGAGATTCCCGGCCTGCCCAAGGGCAGCAGGACGATCCTGTCCGATGTTCTCGACGCGGGCGAACGAACGCTGCGCGAGGTCATGCGGCCCCGGCCGGACGTGAGATTTCTTCACGCCGCCGCCGGAATCCCGCAGGTGCGCCATGAGGTACATCCGTTGCCGTTCTCCCGGTACCCGGTCACCGGCGAATCAGTGGACGATGTCATCGGTTTCGTGCACGTCCGGGATCTGTTCGAGCGCACCGACGCCGCCGTCGTTGCCGACCTGGTGCGGCCGATACTCACTGTGCCGCAGACCAATCGGGTGCTGGCGACGCTCACGATGATGCGCCGCCGGCGAGACCAGATCGCGGTCGTCGTCGATGAATACGGTGGCACCGCGGGCATCGTCACGCTGGAGGACCTGGTGGAGGAGGTGGTGGGGGAGATCTACGACGAGTACGACTCCACCATCGAACCCGAGGACGCGGTGGTCGATCGCGGCGACGGCACCTATCGCGTGCAGGGCGGTCTCATCCTCCAGGAGTTCGCGCGGGCCACCGGAATCGAGCTGCCCGACGGCGACTACGAGACAGTCGCCGGTTTCGTCATGGCCGAACTCGGCAGGATCCCGGTCCCCGGTGATGCGGTGCTCGTCCCCGGATATCGCCTGGAAGTGCTCAACGTCAGCCGCCACCGCGTCGACCATGTGCGTGTCGTGCCGGCGGATCCAGTCGGCGGGAGAAGCTCAATAGCGGGAGATCGCGGGTGGTGATGATTTCGCCGTCGAGCTGGTTGAATCCAGGTCGCTCGCGTGAACCGAGGCATCGCGGCGGCAAACCGACCGCGTCGGCGGCTATGCCATGATGGACCGATGACATATCAGGGCGGGGTGCCCGATCCGTACAACGGTGGGCAGCAGTTCAATCACGGTCAGGGCGGGAATCCCGCGTTCGGGGCAGATGCGTTCGGTATGCCATCCGGTGGCGTGGTTCCCGATGCACCATTGGTGACGGTGGGGGACATCACGTGCACCCAGACGCAGGTGATCACCCCATCCGGTACTTTTCCGATCGCGGGCGCTCAGTGGTCCGTCACCGACATGTCATCGACAACGGAGAAGGTCTCGACGACCGGTATCGTGCTCGCCATTCTGGGTTTTCTGTTCGTCTGTGTGTTCAGTCTGTTCTTCTTACTGATGAAGGACCGCGCCACCACCGGATACATTCAGGTCATGGTGCGCGGAGCCAATGGGGTACAACATGTTTCGAATATCCCGGCAGCATCGCCCGCAACCATGATCGATGTTTCGGGCCGCGTCAACTATGCCCGGACACTCTCGTAGATTCGTCTGAACCGATGGCGACATCCGTGGGCAGAGCTCGACCTGCCGACACCGAATGGGTGGCGGCTTTCGGAGTGGCCGCTGTCGGTGTGGCGTGTGTACGTTCCCCCGCGACGATCGAGGATGGACCGATCCTGTGCCCATTCCGGTTGATCACAGGATTATCCTGCCCCGGTTGCGGATTGACCCGATCCTGGGTGTACACGATGCACGGTGACTGGGCTGCGGCATTCGGTGCCAACATCTTCGGCCCGCTGCTCATAGCCGCCGTGGTGGTGCTCGCGGCGGTGGTGGTGGGTCGCAGGATCCGCCGCCGTCCGCCGCCCGCGCTGGAGGCGATCGCCCGGCATCGGGTGACCTATGCGGTGCTGGGCGTGTGGCTGGTCTACGCGGTGGTCCGGTTGATCGGGGAGATCTGACGCAAACCCCACCGATACGCCCCGGCGCGGAGATTATTGCGATGCCGCCGGATATCGGTGGGGTCTGGGGCAGGCGTCAGATGATCTCGTCGAGCTTCTCGATCGGCCGGGTGAGCCGGGTTCCCTTGGCGGTCACCACGAATGGCCGTTCCACCAGGATAGGGTGCTCGAGCATGGCCTCGAAGATCTCCTCGTCGGACTTGCCGGCCAGTTCCAATTCCTTGTACAGCGCCTCCCGTTTACGGACCGCCTGACCGGCGGTGAGCCCGGCGTCGGCGAGCAGCTCGGTGAGTTGTTCGCGCGTGTACGGGGTGTCCAGATATTTGACGACGTTCGGCTCGATTCCCGCCTCCTGGAGGTGGGCGAGCGCCTTGCGCGAGGTCGAGCACTTGGGGTTGTGGTAAATCGTCGCGTCCATACCGTCCACGGTAGGTCATTCGGTCGGCGCAATCGGCGCCGGACGGTGGGTGGGGCGTGCGGATTCGGGGATCATGGCGGGTATGGCCGATCTCACTCGAGTATCCCGAAGCCGCTGGACACGGGTGGTGGCGCTGGTGGCGGGACTCGTCGCCTGTGCGGCGCTGTCGGCGGCGGTCGGCACGTCTCCGGCGTGCGCCTGTTCCTGCGCGCCGAGCAGCCCTGAACAGATCGCCGACCGGGCCGGCGCCATCATCGTCGGCACCCCCGTCTCGGTGAAGCATGACGGGTTGGGCTCGCGCAATGTGGTGCGGGTGGTGCGCAGCTACAAGCGGCGCATGCCCGAGACCATCACCATCGTCAGCGCCTCGCCGGCCGGTGCCTGCGGCATCACCCTCACCGAGGGCAAGACGCAGACCATCGTGCTCGGCTGGCCCGGCGGTGGCGTGACCACCAAGGGAGACGAGTGGGGCGCGTCGCTGTGCGACAACATGTCGTCCAATGCCGCCGCCGTCATCGCCCACGCGGGTCCCGCGTTCTCCCCGATCAAGTCCACCAAACCCCAGGGTGACCCGGGTTCGAGCGGCAGCAGCCGGGGCTACGTGGGTATCGGGGTGGCGGCCGGCGCGGGGCTCCTGCTCGCCGGTGGCACCGCCCTGATTCTGAAACGGCGCCCCGGCTGAGCGAGAGCGACTATGCGCTGCCGTTGAACAGGCTCGTCACCGAGCCGTTCTCGAACACTTCCTGGATGGTCTGCGCGAGCAGCGGCGCGATCGACAGGACGGTCAGGTTCTCGAACCGCTTGTCCTCGGGGATCGGCAGCGTGTCGGTGGCGATGACCTCTTTGGCACCGCAGTTGGCGAGGCGCTCGGCCGCCGGATGCGAGAACACGCCGTGCGTGGTGGCGATGATGACGTCGCCCGCACCGGCCTCCTTGAGCACGTTCACCGCGCCGGCGATGGTGCCGCCGGTGTCGATCATGTCGTCGATCAGCACGCAGGTCTTGCCGGAGACGTCACCGACCACCCGGTTGGCCTTGATCTGGTTGGGCACATCGGGGTCGCGGGTCTTGTGCACGAACGCCATCGGCGCGCCGTTGAGCGCGTCGGCCCACTTCTCGCCCACCTTGACGCGGCCGGCGTCGGGGGAGACGACACAGACGTTGTCGGTGCCGTAGTTGTTGCGCACGTATTCGGCGAGCTGGCCGAGCGCGTGCATGTGGTCGACGGGGCCGTCGAAGAAGCCCTGGATCTGGTCGGTGTGCAGGTCGACGGTGATGATGCGGTCGGCGCCCGCGGTCTTGAGCAGGTCGGCGATCAGCCGGGCGGAGATCGGTTCGCGGCCGCGGTGCTTCTTGTCCTGGCGGGCGTACGGGTAGAACGGCAGGATCACGCTGATGCGTTTGGCGGAGCCGCGCTTGAGAGCATCGATCATGATCAGTGCTTCCATCACCCACTGATTGAGCGGGTGCGGGCAGCTCTGCAGGACGAAAGCGTCCGATCCTCGCACCGACTCCTCGAACCGGACGAAGATCTCACCGTTGGCGAAGTCGGTGGCGGTCTGCGGGGTGACCTTCACGCCGAGCTCGTCGGAGACGGCCTGTGCGAGTTCGGGGTGGGCACGGCCAGAGAACAACATCAGGTTCTTCTGGTTGTCAGTCGTCCAGGACATGAAATCTCTTCTACTCGGGGCTGTCGGGGTGGGTGTTTGTCGTGCGATCTTCAGTTGTCGTCGCCACCGGGGTCACCGCTGCCGGCGGCCCGTTTCTGTGCGTCAAGTGCTGCCTGCGCCGCCGGGGTTCCGGGGCGTTTGCGCGGCACCCAATCCTCGATGATGCGCTGTGATCCAGCCGACACCGCAAGCGCCCCCGGCGGAACATCGTCACGCAGGACTGTTCCGGCGCCGGTGTAGACGCCATCGCCGACCCGAACAGGGGCGACAAACATATTGTCAGATCCTGTACGGCAGTGGGCACCGATCACTGTTTTGTGCTTGTTCACGCCGTCGTAGTTGACGAACACGCTGGAGGCGCCGATGTTCGTGTGGTCACCGATCTCGGCGTCGCCGACGTAGCTGAGGTGCGGAACCTTGGTGTGATCGCCGATCCGTGCGTTCTTGGTTTCGACGAAGGTGCCGATCTTGCCGCCCGTGCCGAGCCGGGTGCCCGGCCGCAGGTAGGCGAACGGCCCGACGGTCGCACCGTCCCCGATCACCGCCTCGCTGCCGTGGGTGCGGACAACCTGTGCGCCGGTGCCGATCGTGACGTCGGTGAGGGTGCTGTCGGGGCCGACGACGGCGTCCTCGGCGATCGTGGTGGTCCCGCGCAGCTGGGTGCCGGGTTCGACGGTGACGTCCGCGGCGATGGTGACGTCGACATCGATCCAGGTGGTGGCCGGGTCGACGACGGTGACCCCGGCGAGCTGATGGCGGCGCACGATGCGCCGGTTCAGTTCCGCGGCCAGGTCGGCGAGCTGAGCGCGATCGTTGCAGCCGGCCACCAGATACGGGTCATCGACCAGGTGCGCGCGGACGCTCTTCCCGGCTTTACGGGCGATCTCGATGACGTCGGTCAGGTAGAACTCGCCTTGGGCGTTGTCGGTGGACACCTGCGCCAGGGCATCGCGCAGCAGTGCGGCGTCGAACGCGTACACACCGGCGTTGACCTCGGTGATCGCCAGTTGCTCGACGGTGGCGTCCTTGTGCTCGACGATGGCCTCCACCGCGTCTGCCGAACGCACGATACGGCCGTAGCCGGCGGGGTCGTCGGCGACGAAGCTGGTGAGGGTGACGGCGGCGCCGTCGCCGTCGGTGTGGGTGCCGATGATGGCGCGCAGGGTGCCGGCGTCGAGGAGGGGGACGTCGGCGGCGGTGACGACGACGGTTCCGGCGAAGTCCGCGGGCAGTGCGCCCAGGCCGACGCGGGCGGCGTCCCCGGTGCCGAGGGGCTGCGGCTGGTCGGCGATGGCGACCGTGGTGCCCAGTTGTGCGGCGACCTCATCGATGGCGGCGCTGACCCGTTCACGTTCGTGGCTGACGACGGCGACCAGGTGTTTCGGGTCCAGGCCGGCGGCGCCGTGCAGGGCGTGGCCGACGAGGCTGCGCCCGGCGAGGGTGTGCAGGATCTTCGGGGTTTTCGACTTCATCCGGGTGCCCGCACCGGCTGCGAGGACAATCACCGCGATGTCGGTCATGAGGTTTTCTCCGCTCGTCCCGGGCGCTGCGGCCCGTCTGTGAGTATCAAGCCCAAAGCCGGTGGCCAGGATAGGTGGCCGCACCTGATAAAACCAATGTGACGGGGAGTTCAACAATTGAGTCACCAATGGAGGTACCTGTAGTGAGCACACAGAAGGTCGCGATCGTCACCGGATCGGCCCGCGGCATCGGCGCGGCGGTTGCGCGCAGGCTGGCAAGCGACGGGCTGGCGGTTGCCGTGCTCGACCTCAACGCCGACTCGTGCGCCGACACCGTGAAGTCGATCACCGACGCCGGCGGCAAGGCCATCGCCGTGGGCGCCGACGTCTCCGACGCCGATTCGGTGGCCGCGGCCATCGACAAGGTCGTCGCCGAACTGGGCGCCCCCACCGTCCTGATCAACAACGCCGGCATCATCCGCGACAACATGCTGTTCAAGATGACCGTCGACGACTGGGACTCGGTCATGGCCGTCCACCTGCGTGGCGCCTTCAACATGAGCAAGGCCTGCCAGAAGCACATGGTCGACGCCGGCTGGGGCCGCATCGTCAACCTGTCGAGCACCTCGGCCCTCGGCAACCGCGGCCAGGCCAACTACTCGGCCGCCAAGGCCGGCATGCAGGGCTTCACCAAGACCCTCGCCATCGAGCTCGGCAAGTTCGGCATCACCGCCAACGCCATCGCCCCCGGCTTCATCGCCACCGACATGACCGCGGCCACCGCCGCCCGCGTCGGCATGGACTTCGAGGAGTTCAAGAAGGCCAACGCCGCCGCCATCCCGGTCGCCCGCGTCGGTGAGCCCGAGGACATCGCCCACACCGCCTCGTTCTTCGCCAGCGAAGGCGCCGGCTTCGTCTCCGGCCAGGTCATCTACGTCGCCGGCGGCCCGCGCGACTGACACTTCCCGCTTCCCGCTCACCCGGTCGGCAGACGCTCACCGCACAACGTGAGCGTCTGCCGAAACGGTGAGCGGGAATCGAGTTGCCGCGCCGGCGACGTGCTGTGGCACAATCGTCAGCGCAGTGATCCCCCATGGTGTAATCGGCAACACTTCTGATTTTGGTTCAGGCATTCCAGGTTCGAGTCCTGGTGGGGGAGCAACGTATACAAGCTATCTGTCGGGCGACATACGCAGTGAGTGTCGGACGTCGGGCGTCGCCGGTCCCCGACCGGCACGATGCCGGGGTCGGCCGATCGGCGCAGTAGCTTCCGCTCCGCCGGTCTGGCACCGGCTTCGTCGGCCGTTACGCAGGGTTCGTCGATGTGGTTCAGGAGCCGCGATCAGGGGTGAGCGCCGATGGTGGAACCGCTCAGGCCGAGGTTGTCGCGCAGGGTGGGGCCGTCGTACTCGGTGCGGTACACGCCGCGGTCCTGGAGCAGCGGGACCACCTCGTCGACGAAGCGGTCGAGGCCGCCGGGGGTGATGTGCGGGACGAGGATGAAACCGTCGGCGGCGTCGTCCTGGACGTGCCTGTCGATGGTGGTGGCGATGGTCGCGGCCGAACCGACGAACGTTTGGCGGGCGGTGACCTTGATGATCAGTTCGCGGGTGGTGAGGTTGTCGGCTTCGGCGATCTGCCGCCATTCGTCGGCGATGACGCGGGGGTCGCGGTGGTGGCGGGTGCTGGCCCTGCCCTTGGCGATGGTGTTGTCGCCGGGGATCGGGTCCACTGCCGGCAGCGGGCCGTCGGGATCGTGATCGGAGAGATCCCGGTTCCAGAGTTGTTCCAGGAAGTTGATCGCGGTGGCGGGGCCGACCTGGGCGAGGCGGACGTCGTGGGCGATGTCGGCCGCATCTGCGTCGGTGTCGCCGATCACGAACGACGCCGCGGGCAGCACCAATAGGTCCCGTTCGGTGCGCCCGTAGGCGGGCAGTCGGCGTTTGACGTCGGCGTAGAAGGTACGGCCTTCATCGTATTTCGCGTGCCGGGAGAAGATGGCGTCCGCCTTGGCGGCGGCGAACTCGCGGCCCTCCTCCGAATCGCCCGCCTGGAAGATCACCGGCCGGCCCTGCGGTGACCGGGGTACGGCGAACCGGCCGCGGATATCGAATTGTGAACTGTGGTAGTCGAATATGCCGGCGTCGGCGCGTCTCAGGAAGTGACCGGAGTTCGTGTCGGCGACGATGTCGCCGTCGGCCCATGAATCCCACAATGTGGTGGCGGCGTCGAGGAACTCCCTGGCACGGGTGTAGCGCTGATCGGACGGCAGGTAGCCGCCGCGCCGGAAGTTCTCCCCGGTGAACTCATCCCACGACGTCACCACATTCCACGCGGCCCGTCCGCCGGACAGATGGTCGAGGGTGGCGAATTGCTTTGCCACTTCCACGGGTTCGTTGAACGTGGAGTTGATGGTGCCGGTCAGGCCGAGGTGTTCGGTGACCGCGGCGAGCGCCGCCAGCACGGTGAACGTGTCGGGTCGGCCGACCACGTCGAGATCGTAGATGAGGCCGTTCTGTTCACGCAGCCGCAGGCCTTCGGCGAGGAAGAAGAAGTCAAACTTTCCTCGTTCGGCGGTCTGGGCAAGGTGTACGAATGAATCGAACTCGATATGGCTGCCCGCGGCGGGATCACTCCACACGGTGGTGTTGTTGACGCCGGGGAAGTGGGCGGCGAGATGAACCTGCTTGGTCATGATGCGGAAACCCTCTCGGTGAACAGGTTGGCAGGTCGGGACAGTCCCAGACGACCGCGTAACGTGCTCTCGGCGTAAGACTTACGGAACAGGCCGCGGCCCTGCAGAATCGGCACCACCGACCGGGTGATCGCGGTCAGATCATCGGGGAGAGCTGCCGGCCGGAGCCGGACCCCGTCGATGCCGTCGAGCGAGGCCCACTGTGCGATGCGGTCGGCCACAGTGGAAGCAGACCCCACCACAATCTCAGCATCGCTGGAATAGGGTTGCGCTGAAAGGCTGTTCAGCTCGTCCGCTCTGCGATGTGCGTCGGCATCGGTGTCGCCGATCGTCACCGCCAGGTCGACGACGAGCCGCACCGGGGCATCGTCGTGCCGATCACCGGTGATATCGGCGACGATCGCGGCGGCCGTGTTCTCGTCGTCGGGGGTGATGAACCCCAGATCGGCTGATGCGCCGACGAACCGGTGCGCTCTGCCGGAGTGGGCAAGTGCGGCGATCGGTGGCCGACCCTGTGGTGGGCGTGGAGTGATGGACGGTCCGCGAACCGAGAAGAACTCGCCGGCGAAATCCGCGTAGTGCAGTTTGTCGCGGTCGATGAAGCGTCCGGTCGTGTTGTCCCGGATCTCGGCGTCGTCCTCCCACGAATCCCACAGCAGCCCTAGCGCCGTCGCGTAGTCGGCGGCCTCGTCGAGTAGTTCGCCGGCGTGCTGGTCGTCGACCCGGCGGCGCCCGAACAACGCCGCCTCCCGGGGATCGCCCGATACCCGCAGCCGTACTCCGGCCCGTCCGCCGCTCACGTAGTCGAGTGTCGCGATCGCCTTGGACAGGTGAAACGGTTCGGTGTGCGTGACCACAGCGGTCGGGATCAGTCCGATGTGCCTGGTCAGCGGAGCCACCCGGGACGCGACGAGAACCGAATCGAGTTGTCCGGCAACCAGGTCGGTGCTGTCGTCGGGAACGCCGCGATCGAATACGGTGAATCGGTCCTCGAACGTCACGAAATCCAGCAGTCCGGACTCGGCCTTACGCACCAGATCCGCCCAGTATTGCGCCGTCAGCAGCTCCGCCGGTCGTGCGTGCGCTGCCCGCCACGCACCCGGATGCCATCCGGCTCCGGTGAGTGCCACTCCCAGATGAAGTCCCGCCGTTTTTCGGGTCACCGCGTCTCTCCCTTGCCGTGTCGTGTCTGTGGCGGCAACGCTGCCGCCGCGTGGTCCGTTCCGAGAACGCCGAATGCGATCGCACTGACTCAAACCCTGGTGTCATCGCACGATCTGCGGCGCACTGGAGTGCGGATAACCGCGCGGCACCCCGTAGATGCGGCTGCCCGGACGAACCGGCAGAGACAGGAGGCGACATGGCGACCGATGCGCCGATCCCATTGTCCGTTCTCGATCTTGCGCCGATTACCGAAGGATCCGACGCGGCGACCGCGGTGCGCCGCAGCATCGAACTCGCCCAGCACGCCGAACGGCTCGGATATCGCCGTTTCTGGCTCGCCGAACATCACGCCGTTGCGGTCGCCAGTTCGTCGACGGCCGTGCTCATCGCACTGATCGCCGACGCCACCACCGAGATCCGGGTAGGTTCGGCCGCGGTCCAGAGCGGGGTGCACACACCGCTGTCGATCGTCGAGGCGTTCGGCACCATCGACGCCCTCCACCCGGGTCGTCTCGACCTGGGCCTGGGCCGCTCCGCACAACGACGTGCCGAGCACCGGGCACGCGCGGACGACCGGGCACAAGCCCCGGCTCAGCCCGATGCGGAAGACCTGATCGTCGATGGTCTGCTGATCCCGCCACCGTTCCCGATCGGCGAGCTGCTCACCTCACCACGGGTGGCCGCCGCAGTGGACGCCACCCGATTCGAGGGGGCCGTGCCCCCGGACTTCACCGATGCCGTCGACGACGTGCTGGCCCTGCT
>NZ_BAED01000035.1 GCF_000241345.1 Gordonia amarae NBRC 15530 | reverse complement strand
CCGCCCCGAACACACGATGGCTGCCGGCGACCGCAACGCCGAGATCCGCTCCCGCGGGTCCTCGCCGACCACCAGAAAGTCGGCGCGGTCGCCTTCCGCGAGACCGCCGGCGCCCAGCCAGGTGCGCGCCTCGATACTCGCCGCGGCGAGCGCATCGACCGGGCGCCAGCCCAGGTCCACGAGCGCCTCGATCTCGTCGACGATGCGCCCGTGGGTGACGAACCCGCCGGCGTCGGTGCCGGCGAACATCGCCACCCCGGCCTCCCGCGCCGCTCCGAAAACCTCCCCCGCACCCGCGTGCAGCGAGAGCATGTTGGCCTGATAGACCGGGAACCGGTCGGCGCCTGCGGCGATACCCGGAAAATTATCCACCTGAATCACGGTGGGCACCAAGGCAATCAACTTCTCGACCATCTTGTCGATCAGGTCGGCGGTCAGGCCGGTGCCGTGCTCGATGCAGTCGAATCCGGCGTCGATGATGTCGCCGAGCGCATCGGTGCCGAACACATGCGCGGTGATCCGGGCCCCGGCGTCGTGCGCGGCGGCAGCAGCGGCAGCCAGCGTGTCCCGGTCCCAGAGCGGGGCGAGATCACCGACCTCGCGGTCGATCCAGTCGCCGACGATCTTGACCCAGCCGTCGCCGTCGGCGGCCTGTCTGGCCACCTCCGCCGGCAGGTCGGCCGGGTCGACGAGGTCGACGCTGTAGCCGCGCATATATCGCTTGGGCCGGGCAATGTGGCGTCCGGACCGGATGAACCGCGGGCAGAGCGGATCGTCGTCGAGCGGATGGGTATCGAGCGGTGATCCGACCTCACGGATCAGCAGGGCACCCGCACGCGCGTCGGCGTACGCGGACTGCCGGGCCTGCTCGATGGTCACGTCGAGACCGGGCGCGATGCCGACGTGGTTGTGCGCGTCCACCAGCCCCGGGACGATCCAGCCGCCGTCGACGGCCGTCTCGGCCGAGGCCACCGGCTCGAAGGTGATCCGACCGTCGACCACCCAGAATTCGAGACTCTGCTCGGTGAACGGATCGATACCGCGAAAATGCAACGCGCCCTGTGTCATCGGTGCTCCCGGGGACGAAGCGGCCTAGTTGCCGCGCTTCTTCGGCTGCTGGAACTGCGAGACGTCGATACCCTCAAGGCCCGGCGGCAGTTCGTTGAGACCGGCCGGCATGTTCGACAGGTCCGGGAACCCTGCGGGCATACCCGGCATCCCGCCCGGCATCCCGGGGAAACCGCCGCGCATCTTCGGCGGGGTCGGCCCACGGCCGCGTCCCTTGCCCTTCTTGCCCTTGCCTTTACCCTTGCGGGCGTTCTTCCGGCCGGCCGGCCCGAAGCCCATACGCCCGGACATCTGCGCCATCATCTTGCGGGCCTCGAAGAACCGGTCGACGAGCTGGTTGACCTCGCTGACGGTGACCCCCGAACCGTTGGCGATACGCAGGCGCCGGGAGGCGTTGATGATCTTCGGATTCTCCCGCTCGGCCGGCGTCATGCCGCGGATGATGGCCTGCACCCGGTCGAGCTGCTTGTCGTCGACCTGCGCCAGCACGTCCTTCATCTGGCCCGCGCCGGGCAGCATGCCCAGGATGTTGCCGATGGGCCCCATCTTGCGGATCATCAGCATCTGTTCGAGGAAGTCCTCCAGCGTCAGCTCACCCTGGGTGATCTTGGCGGCGGCCTCCTCGGCCTGCTGTTGATCCCAGTGCTGTTCGGCCTGCTCGATCAGGCTGAGCACATCGCCCATCCCCAGGATGCGGCTGGCCATCCGGTCGGGGTGGAAGACGTCGAAGTCTTCGAGCTTCTCGCCGGAGGAGGCGAACATGATCGGCTGGCCGGTCACCTCGCGCACCGACAGTGCGGCCCCGCCGCGGGCGTCGCCGTCGAGTTTGGTGAGCACGACGCCGGTGAAGCCGACCCCGGACTGGAACGCCTCGGCCGTGGAGACCGCGTCCTGACCGATCATCGCGTCGACGACGAACAGCACCTCGTCGGGGTCGGTGGCCTCGCGGATGTCGGAGGCCTGACGCATCAGTTCCTCGTCGATGCCGAGGCGGCCCGCGGTGTCGATGACCACCACGTCGTAGTGCTGGGAGGCGGCCTCATCGATACCGGCCTTGGCCACCGCGACCGGGTCTCCCGAGCTGACGCCGAGAGTGCCCTCGCCGCCGATGCTGGTGCCCGGGTGCGGCGCGAACACCGGCACCCCGGCCCGCTCGCCGACGATCTGCAGCTGCGACACCGCGCCGGGACGCTGCAGGTCACACGCCACCAGCAGGGGGGTGTGCCCCTGCTGCTTGAGCCAGTTGCCGAGCTTGCCGGCGAGGGTGGTCTTACCGGCACCCTGCAGGCCGGCCAGCATGATGACGGTCGGCGGCTTCTTGGCGAACTGCACGCGCCGCGTCTCGCCGCCGAGGATCGCGATGAGTTCCTCGTTGACGATCTTGACGACCTGCTGCGCCGGGTTGAGCGCGGCCGAGACCTCGGCGCCCTTGGCGCGCTGCTTGATCTTGGCGATGAAGCCGCGGACCACCGGCAACGAGACATCGGCCTCGAGCAGCGCCAGGCGGATCTCCCGGGCCGTCCGATCGATGTCGGCGTCGGAGAGTTTGCCTTTGCCGCGCAGATCCTTCAGGGCACCGGTCAACCGGTCGGAGAGGGAATCGAACATTCCTCTAGTGTTCCATGCCTGCGGCCGACTCAGCTGATCGGCACACCTGACCGGGAGGTCCCGCCGGTACCACCGGGCCCGTTGCCCGAATTCGGTTCCACCCGCGGCTGCGGTTGCGGACAGACCTTGAGGATGTCGGCCTCTACCGCGGCCCGGAAGTCCGGGTCGTCGACGCTGCGCTCGGGATCCGAGCGCCGAATGCAGAACGTGTCGACGACGGTGTTGCCGAGCGTGGTGACCTTGGCCCACCGCACGTCCACGCCATGCGCCTCAAGGACCGCGCTGACGCGACTGAGCAGTCCGATCCGGTCGTCGACGCGCAGTTCGAGGATCGCCTGCCCGCCGACCGCGTCCGCGCCGGCACCTGACGACTCACCCGGAACCCCCGACCACAGGATCCGGGCGGGCGCCACGGCGAACAAGGCGGGAACCGCGAACTTGGCGTGCCCTGAGCCGTCGGTGGCGGGGTCGGTGCTCCCCGCCGACGCCGATACCCCGGCCAGCGCGCCGATGCCCTCGGACACGCTGGCGATGGTGGGGATCGGTGATTCGGCCTCGCGGGCGTCGAGACGCGCGAGGACGTCGACCTTGCCCTCGACAGCGGCGATCAACTGCTGACGCATCAGGCCGACCTCGGGCGGGCTGCCGAAGCGCGGCACCACCACGAACGAGTTCACCGCGCTGCCGTCGTGGCTGCGCACCGACGCCGACTGCGCCCGCAGACCGTGCAGGCCGAGCACACCGGCCATCTTCGACAGCAGGCCCGGCCGGTCCGGGGCGACCATCGTGACCGTGTAGGTGTGCAGGCCCTCCGCCGGGGAGATCTCGACGGCGAACCCGCCCGCCTCGGCGAGCGCGATCTGTTCCGGCGACAACGGTTCGGCGACAACGGGTTCGACGCCATCGATCAGCCGCATGCACCGACGGACGAGGTCGTGGATGAGTGAGGATTTCCAGTCGCCCCACACACCTGGGCCGGTGGCCAGCGAATCGGCCTCGGCCAGTGCCGCGAGCAGTTCGAGCAGCACCCGGTTGCCGCCGAGCGTGTCGACGACGAACTGCGCGGTGTCCGGATCCTCCAGGTCGCGGCGCGTGGCCACCGACGGCAGCAGCAGGTGGTGACGCACCATCTCCGACAGGATCGTCACGTCCTGCGGCCACAGCCCCATCCGGTTGCCGAGCTGGATGGCCAGTTCAGCGCCGACGATGCTGTGGTCGGCGCCCCTCCCCTTACCGAGGTCATGGATCAGCGCCCCGAGCACGAGGAGGTCGGGACGGGTGACCCGGGTGGTCATCGCGCTCGCATAGGAGGCGGTCTCCACCAGATGCCGGTCGACGGTCCACGAATGGATCGCATCGCGCGGCGGCAGGTCGCGGACCGCTCCCCACTCGGGAATCAGCCTGCCCCACAGTCCGGTCCGGTCGAGCGCCTCGATCGGGTCGACCATGTGGTGCCCCGATCCGAGCAGCACGATCATGTCGCTGAGCGCCTCACGCGGCCACGGCTCCCGCAGTTCCGGTGCATAGTCGGCGAGCCTGCTCAGCGTCGAGGCGCTGATCGGCAGGCCCGTGCGTGCCGACGAGGCCGCCACGCGCAGAATCAATCCCGGGTCCCGGCTCGGAATCGCGTTGCGCGCCAACACCACCTCGCCGTTGTGCTCCACCACACCCTCGTCGAGGGGGCGACGCACCGGTGGGCGCCGGAGCTTGGCCAGACCGCGCCGGGGCAGTGCGTTGCCCGCGGTGCGCAGGCCGACGTCGATGGAGTAGCTGATGGTGCGGGCGGCGTCGCTGATGGACCGTGCCAGGTCGAATCGGTCGCCGATCCGCAGAGCGGCACCGATCTCGTCGGCATCCTGGGCGCGGACCTGTTCACGCGGCCGGCCCGCGATGCGGTGCAGTTCAGTGCGGATATCGAGCAGCCGGACGTAGGCGGTCTGCGGCGCCGACCCCGACGGATCCGCACGTGCCTGGCTCACGCCGTCGGTCAGTTGCGCGATGGCGAGCGCACCGAGCAACTGCACATCGCGCAGTCCGCCCCGACCGCTCTTGAGGTCGGGTTCGGCGCGGTGCGCGATATCCCCGGCGCGGCGCCAGCGGTCCTGTGCGTGGGTGACGATGTCGGGAAAACGGGTGCGGATCTGGGATCGCCACTGCTGGCGCACACCACCGATCAGCAGCTTGGACAGGTCTTCGTCGCCTGCGATGTGCCTGGCCTCGAGCAGGCCCAGCGCGGCGGTCACGTCCTCGGCGGCCACCGACAGCGCCTGCGGCACAGTGCGAACCGAGTGGTCGAGCGGAATGTTGGCGTCCCACAGCGGATACCACAGGCCGTCGGCGACCTCCGACACCTTGGCCGCGGGCAGATCGTCGTGCAGCAGGATCAGGTCGAGATCGGAATACGGCAGCAGTTCCCCACGCCCCAGGCCACCGACGGCGACGATCGCCAGACCGCTGTCGGCGGTGATTCCGAGTTCGGCTCCTTTGCTGTTGAGCCAGAACTCGTGCAGGTCGACGAGTACCTGACGCAGGCCCGGTGCGTCGAGTTTGCCGGAGCGGGCCGATGTGAGCAGTTGGCGTCTGGCCTGGGCAAGATCTGTTGCTGCCATGGGCTTCTCGATACCTCGCAGATTCGTGGAAGGGCAGATTCGGGAACGGGCTGACCGCCGACCGGTCCGGGACACGACCCGTGCGCAGCCGATCGTGAGATGGTCGCGGCCCCGCGCCTGATGAGTCATCAGTCGCGGGGCCGCGATGCACGGTGCCGGCCGGGTCATGGACCCGGATAGGTGGTGCTAGAGGGCGTCGCCCCCGCGCTCACCGGTACGGACCCGGACCACCGAGTCGACCGGCGAGACCCAGACCTTGCCGTCACCGATCTTGCCGGTGCGGGCGGCCTCGACGATCACGTCGACGACCTTGTCCACGGCCGCGTCGTCGACGACGACCTCGACACGAACCTTGGGTACGAAGTCGACGGAATACTCAGCACCCCGGTAGACCTCGGTGTGGCCCTTCTGTCGCCCGTAGCCCTGGACCTCGCTCACGGTCATCCCGAGGATGCCCGCCTGTTCGAGTCCTGCCTTCACGTCTTCGAGAGTGAACGGCTTGACGATGGCAGTGATCAGCTTCATGAATTATCCCTCTCCACAGGATTCAGCGTAGTTGTCGATGTGAGCGTGTTCACGCTGATTCATAGGCGGTCTCGGCGTGTTCTGCCTCATCGATGCCGACCTTCTCATCCTCATCGCTGACCCGCCAGCCGAGCGGCTTGAGAGCGAAGGCGATGGCGGCGGTGAGAACACCGGTGAAGACCAGGGCGAACAGGGCGATCACGAACTGGACGACGAGGAGCTTTGCGTCGCCGCCCCAGAACAGGCCGTCGCCCTTGGCGAGCAGACCGATGCCGATGGTGCCCCACAGGCCGGCGACGAGGTGCACGCCGACGACGTCGAGCGAGTCGTCGTAGCCGTACTTGTTCTTGAGGCCGATGGCCAGGGCCGCCAGAACGCCGGCGACAGCACCGAGGATCAGCGAACCGACCGGGGTCAGCGCGTTACAGGCCGGGGTGATGGCGACCAGGCCGGCGACGATACCCGAGGCGGCGCCCACGCTGGTGGCGTGCTTGTCGCGGATGATTTCCACTGCGAGCCAGCCGAGGATGGCTGCCGCGGTGGCGGCGGTGGTGTTGACCCAGACCTTGCCCGCGGTGGCGTCGGCGGCGAGTTCGGAGCCGACGTTGAAGCCGAACCAGCCGAACCACAGGAGCGCGGCACCCAGCATGACGAACGGGATGTTGTGCGGACGGTAGGCGGTGCGGCCGAATCCGACGCGCTTGCCGACGATGATGGCCAGGACCAGGCCGGCCATACCGGCGTTGATGTGAACCACGGTGCCACCGGCGAAGTCGACGGGAGCGACCTTGGCCGCGCCGTCCTCGGTGCCGAAGAGCCAGGACGCGAAACCGGTCTCGGCGCCCGACATGATGCCACCGCCCCAGACCATGTGGGCGAGCGGGAAGTAGACGATGGTCGTCCACACCACGGTGAACACGAGCCAGGTGGAGAACTTCACGCGTTCGGCGAGCGATCCGGAGATCAGCGCGACGGTGATCACGGCGAAGGTGAGCTGGAAGCCCAGGAACACGATCGACGGAATCGACAGACCACCGGTCACGACGAGGGTTTCGTTGCCCTTCTCGATTGTGTTGGTCAGCTGGTCGGAGCCGAACAGCGAGAACGGGTTGGCGAAGATACCGAGAATGTCGTCGTCACCGGTGATGCCGTTGCTGAAAGACATCGAGAAGCCCCACAGCACGTAGACGACGCTGACCGTGGCCAGCGAGCCGAACGACATCATCATCATGTTCAGAACGGACTTGCCGCGGGACAGGCCTCCGTAGAAGAAGGCCAGGCCCGGGGTCATCAGCAACACGAGGGCCGCGGAGGTGAGAATCCACGCCGTGTCGCCAGTGTCGAATGTGCCAAACGATTCTGTTGGCAGCGCGAGAACCACTGTATGAAACCTCCTGACGAGTTACGCCGACCTCTCGGCGCCTGTGATGACTCTGTCGGGCGGTGGTTTCGGTGGTGGTGCGCTGGTGTTTCAGGCCGGTGAACCACGGCGCGGAATATATTTCATCTGCGTAAACCGGCAAGACAGCTCTCAGCGGCATCTCACAGTGGCACGACACGGATGCGAGTTTCGCGTGCCCGTGTCGTGCCCGGATTGCGGCCTACAGCAGCGCGTCGACGAAGGCTCCGGGCTCGAATGGCGCCAGATCGTCGGCGCCCTCGCCGAGGCCCACGAGCTTCACCGGCACACCAAGTTCCTCCTGCACGTTGAACACGATGCCGCCCTTGGCGGTGCCGTCGAGCTTGGTGAGGGCCACGCCGGTGATCTTGACGACGTCGGCGAACACGCGGGCCTGCACCAGGCCGTTCTGTCCGACCGTGGCATCGAGAACGAGGATCACCTCGTCGACGGGGGCCTTCTTCTCCACCACGCGCTTGACCTTGTCGAGTTCGTCCATCAGACCCGTCTTGGTGTGCAACCGGCCCGCGGTGTCGATCATCACCACGTCGACACCGTCCTCGATGCCCTTGGCGACGGCGTCGAAGGCCACGGATGCGGGGTCGGCGTTCTCCTTGCCACGCACCACCTGG
Source organism: Gordonia amarae NBRC 15530 (assembly GCF_000241345.1). Taxonomy (GTDB): domain Bacteria; phylum Actinomycetota; class Actinomycetes; order Mycobacteriales; family Mycobacteriaceae; genus Gordonia; species Gordonia amarae. The sequence goes on along the minus strand of NZ_BAED01000035.1, from coordinate 16,811 downwards.
GCCCCGACCCGCTCGCCCCATGTCTGCAGCTGGTCGGCGGCGGCGGCGCGGAAGGTGTCGGCGGCGCCGAGCAGCACCCGCCTGCCGTCGGCCACCAGTACGCGCGCCAGTTTGCCGGTGGTGGTGGTCTTGCCGGTCCCGTTGACGCCGACGACCAGCATCACCGACGGCCGGTCGGCGTGTGGGAGCGCCCGGATCGAACGGTCGTACTCGGGGTGCAACTGTTCGATGAGTACCTTGCGCAGGAGCGCCCGCGCGTCGTCCGCGGTGCGGACGGGATTACTGGCCAGTTCGGTGCGCAGCTTCTCGACAACCGCCGTGGTGGAGGTGGTGCCGAGGTCGGCCATGATCAGCGTGTCCTCGATCTCCTCCCAGCTGTCCTCGTCGAGGTCGCCGGCGCCGAGCAGGCCGAGCATCGACTTACCGATCGCGCCCTGCGACCGGGACAGGCGTCCGCGCAGCCTGCCGAGGCGTCCCGCTGTCGGGGCGATCTCGTCGATGGCCGGGGCGACGGTGGCCGATTCGGCGGTGTCGGGGACGGTGACGTCCGGTTGGGTGGGAGCTTCAGGGGCGGCGGGCGCTTCAGGGGCAGCGTCCTCAGGTTCCGCCGGCGCTTCCACCTCGGGTACGGCCGGGCTGTCTGCCGCCGGTGCGGCCGGGGTGTCGACGTCGGCGATGGGGGTCTCGGCGGCGGGCGCCTCCGTCACCGCCGGCTCATCCTCGACGACCTCGGTGGCCGCCTCGGGTGCGGCCGCCTCCTCCGTCACCTCGGGTTCGGCGCCGGCCTCGCTGTCGGTGCCGCTCTCAGGCTCTGCCGGGGCCTCAGCAGGGGGCTCCACGACGGGGGGCTCCACGACAGGGGGAAGCGACACCTCGCGGACGGTGCGCTTCTCGGCATCGCGGGGCACCGCTGCGTCGTCACCGACACCGGGCTGTCCGTCGACGTCGGTGCGCTCCCCCGGCGGCCGGACCGGTTCGGTGGGGGTGGCCGGTTTGGTGGGCTTGGGTGGTTCGGGCGGTGTGGGAGGCTCGGCGAGTGCCGTCGAACCCTGACTGAAACTGAACCCGGACCCGGCCTGGTACCCGCCGGATCTGTCGACCTGCCGCTGCGTGCCGTCGGGGGTGCCGTCGACCTGTTTACCGGCGGATTCGTCCTCGGTGAGCGAGATCTGACGACGCCGCGACAGTACGGTCCCGAGGCCGATCAGCGCGACGATGAGCAGTACCGCCACCACAATGCCGATGACCAGTCCTGTGTTCACTCCACACGTCCTTCCTTAGCGTGGGTTCCAGTCAATCAGACAGCGGCGCCAGGCACCGATCCGGCGAGCCGAAGTCCGTTCCCGCAAGCGAACGCGACGGCATCACCACCCGGCATACGATCGGGACATATATCCCACATGTCTGTATGTCCGCTGATCCTCCCTATCAAGGAGTCGCCCGTGTTCCCTGGAAACTTCGTCGCCACCACGCCGGACAAGCCGGCGGTGATCGCCGCCGCGACCGGTGAGTCGCTCACCTACCGACAGCTCGACGAGAACTCCACCCGGATCGCCAATCATCTCGCGGCCCTCGGCCTGGTGCGCGGTGACAACGTCGCCGTGGTGTCGGACAACAGCCTGCGCATCTTCGAGGTGTACTGGGCGGCGCTGCGCAGCGGTATGTACCTCACCGCGGTCAACCACCATCTGACCGCAGAGGAGACCAACTACATCCTCACCGACTGCGGGGCGCAGGTCGTGTTCGCCGGCGCGAACGTGGCGGCCGCCGTCGCCGACGCGGGTGAGCTCGAGTCGCTCGCCCGGCCGGGTCACCGGATCGCCTGGGGCGGCGCGATCGACGGCTTCGACGAATACGAGCGCGTGCTGGCCGGGGCCTCGCCGGAGCCGCGTACCGATCAGCCGCGGGGCACCGATTTTCTGTACTCCTCGGGCACCACGGGCCGCCCCAAAGGCATCAAGATCCCGCTGCCCGACGGCCAGGTCAACGAGATCCCCGACACCTACACCGTCGTGTTCGGCGGTCTGTACAAGTTCACCTCCGACACCGTGTACCTGTCCCCCGCCCCGCTGTACCACGCCGCACCGCTGCGCTACTGCGGTGTCACCAACTCAGTCGGCGGCACGGTCATCATGATGGACCGCTTCGAACCGGAGGCGGCGCTGGCCGCGATCGACAAGTACCGCGTCACGCACAGCCAGTGGGTGCCGACGATGTTCATCCGGATGCTCAAACTGCCCGCCGAGGTCCGCGAACGGTACGACGTGAGCAGCATCCGGTACGCGGTCCACGCCGCCGCGCCGTGCCCGATCGAGGTCAAGCGCGCGATGATCGAATGGTGGGGGCCGGTGATCCACGAGTACTGGGCGTCGACGGAGGCCGCGGGCGCCACCATGATCGGGCCCCAGGACGCGCTGGAACGTCCGGGGTCGGTCGGGACGGCGTTGCTGGGCATCATCCATATCTGCGACGACGCCGGTGCCGAACTTCCCGTCGGCGAGGTGGGGCTGGTGTACATCGAACGCGACTTCGTCCCCTTCCAGTATCACAACGACCCGGTCAAGACTCGCGAAGCCCAACATCCTGAACACGAAACCTGGTCCACCACAGGCGATATCGGATATCTCGATGAGGACGGCTTCCTGTACCTGACCGACCGCAAGGCGTTCACCATCATCTCCGGTGGCGTCAACATCTATCCGCAGGAGGCCGAGAACATCCTGATCGGGCACCCCGCGGTCTACGACGTCGCGATCATCGGGGTTCCCGACGCGGATCTGGGCGAGGTGGCCAAGGCATGTGTGCAACTCGCGCCGGGCTACACGCCGTCCGAGAAACTCGCCGCCGAACTCCTCGGCTACGTGGGCGAGCGGATCGCCGCTTTCAAGGTGCCACGGTCGGTCGACTTCCTCGACGACCTGCCCCGCACCCCCACCGGGAAACTGGTCAAACGCGAACTGCAGAAACAGTATTCGTGACCATGCGGGCCCGCCTCACCCCGCCATCGGGGGTGCGGCGGGTTCCGTCCCCGGAGCCCAGGCGGGCGAACGCACCACACGCCAGCCGGAGGAACCACCGCTGACCACCACGTCGCTGGCGGTGAAGGCGACCGCGATCCCGGTATCGGAGACCTCGACGCCCCCGACGGTGACCGCCTCGGTGAGGGCGTCGACGTTCTGGGTGAACCGGTCGACGAACATCTGCACGAAGTCGGACAGCACGAATGCGCCGAACACCTCGGCCCGCACCACCGAGAACCGGATGCGGCCCTCTCGCGCCGTCGGCCGGATGGTGATCGAGACGGGGACGGGCATGATCATCAGTTGCGCCGACGCCTTGACCCGCAGGGTCCCCTTCCCGGCGTTCCCGGTCAGTGAGGCAACGGTTCCAGCGCCCGCCGAGCCGGCAGCGATGGCCAGCAGCCTGGTGAAGGAGATCTGTGCCGACGCGTCGACACCGCGCACGTGGGTCAGTCCGCTCTTGTCGTAGGTGAGGTCGTCGGCGGTGCCGGTGAGCACGATCCCGTCGACCTCGACGGTGCCGTGCAGCGCGCCGATCGTGGGCCGGTTTCCGAGGGTGAGGCGCTCGGCGCGCACGTCGGTCCACTCGCCGCCCGAGCCGAAGCCGGTCGCGTGCACGTGCGGCACCATCCCGAAGTACTGCAACACGAGCGGGCGCCGGCTCAGGGCGACCGCGATCGGATAGCCCGCCACATCCGACAGCCGGCCGGTGAGCCGGTCGCCGATCACGCGCCGCGACATCACCTCGGCAACCACGAACAGGGCCACCAGCGCAAGCAGAACCAGTGCGATTGTCATCAGCGCAGAGGCTACCCGGGTTCGGTCGCGGGAACCGCGATATCCACCCCGCGCAGCCGCTGCGAGATCACCGTGGTGATGCCGTCGCCGCGCATGCTGACCCCGTACAGGGCGTCGGCCACCTGCATCGTCGGTTTCTGGTGGGTGATGACGATGAGCTGTGACTTTTCCCGCAGTTGTTCGAACAGGCCGATGAGCCGCTGCAGGTTGGTGTCGTCGAGGGCGGCCTCCACCTCATCCATCACATAGAACGGCGACGGCCGCGCCCGGAAGATCGCCACCAGCATCGCCACCGCGGTCAGCGACTTCTCGCCACCGGACAGCAGCGACAGACGCTTGACCTTCTTGCCCGGCGGGCGGGCCTCCACCTCGATGCCGGTGGTGAGCATGTCGCCGGGATCGGTGAGCACCAGCCGGCCCTCGCCACCGGGGAACAGTGAGGCGAAGACCTGCTCGAACTCGCGCTCGACGTCGGCGTAGGCCTCGGTGAACACCTGCAGGATGCGGGCGTCGACCTCCTCGACGACCGCCATCAGGTCGGCGCGGGCCGCCTTCACGTCCTCGAGCTGGGTAGACAGGAAGTTGTAGCGTTCCTCCAGCGCCGCGAACTCCTCCAGCGCCAGCGGGTTGACCTTGCCGAGCGTGTTGAGATCCTTCTGCGCCCTCTTGGCCCGGGCCTCCTGGGCGCGCCGGTCGAACGGCATCGCCACCGGTGCCACCACCTGGTCGCCGCGCTCCTTGGCCTGCTCGTACTCGGCAATCTCCAGCGCCGACGGCGGCATCGGCACGTCGGGGCCGTACTCGGCGATCAGGTCGTCGGGGCTGATCGCGAACGATTCGAGGATCTGTTCTTCGAGCTGTTCGATGCGCAACGCCGCCTGCGCGCGCGCCATCTCGTCGCGGTGCACGCTGTCGCGCAGCGCGTTGAGCCGGTCGGTGAGCTGCGCGGATTCGCGTTTGAGTTCATCGAGCGCGGCCGTCCGCAGTTTGCGGATGCCGTCGAGTTCGTCGCGGCCCCGTTGCGCGGCCGCCACCGCCGCCCGCACCCGCTGAGCGACCTCGGCGCCGACCGCTGCCACCGACTGCGCGACCACCGCGGATTCGCGCCGGGCCTCGTCGGCGAGCCGCTGCCGTTCCCGGTTCTCCCGTTCCCTCATCGCCGCCCGCCGCAACGAATCGGCCTTGCCGCGGACCGAGGCGAGGCGTTCCTCCGCGGTCCGCAACGCCAGGCGGGCCTCCATTTCGACGCTGCGCGCGGCGCCGACGGCCTCACTGGCGGCGAGCCTGTCGAGGTCGTCGTCGAGGGCCACCGGATCGGTGTCACCGGCACTGCGCACATTGCGCAGCCGTTCCTCAAGTTCATGCAGGGCGGCCAGGTTCTCGCCACGGGTCTCCTCGGCCCGGTCCCGCTGGCGGGTCAGGCGTTCGGTCTCGGACTGCACGGTCCGCAGTTCCTGCCCGAGCCGGCCTAGTTGCTCGTAGGCCGCGCCGAGGTTGGCGTCGGATTCGTGCAACGCGGCGAGCGCTTCCTCGGCGGCGGCCCTGCGGTCGGCCTGTTCGGATTGAGCACCCGACAGAGCGGCGGTGACCTCCTCGACGGTTCGTCGGGCCGCATCGAGTTCGGCGCGGGCGGTGTCGATCGCCGACTGCACCTCCAGGCTCGACTGGCGCCGCGATGATCCGCCTTCCACGGCGGCGGGACCGATCCGGTCTCCGTCGCGGGTGATGGCACGCAGGTGGTGGTGCTGGGCCAGCGTCAGCCCGACCGCGGCGTCGTCGACGATCACGGTGTCGGCGAGCAGCAGGTCGAGGGCACCGCGCACGGCGTCGGGGCAGGTCACCAGGTCGGCGGCCCAGCGGGCGCCCGCGGGAAGGTCGACGGCGCGACGGTTCCCGTTCACCGGCAGCCCGCTCACGATGAGCGAGGCCCGGCCGCCGTCGCCGGCGCGGAGGGCGGTCAGCGCACCGAGCGCGGCGGTGCCGTCGACGGTCACGATGGCGTCGGCGAGGGTGCCCAGCGCCGACGACGCCGCCGTCTCGAAACCGGGTTCGACGGTCAGCACTTCGGCCAGCGGGGCGAGCAGACCGTCGAAGGCGTTCTCGCGCAACCACGTTCCGCCGTCGCCGCGTTCGAGGCTGCCCGCGAGCACCTCGATGCGGGCGGTGAGGGAGGCGATGCGCTGTTCGGCGGTGCGTTCCTCGGCGAGCAGGGCGGCCACCCGCTGGTCGGACAGGTCGAGTGCGGCCACGCACCGGTCGTGGTGTTCGTCGAGTCCGGCTTCGGCGCCTTCGAGCTCTGCGAGCAGCGCCTCGGCCGAGTCCTGGGCCTGCCGGGCCTGATCGGCGCGTTCGGTGGCCGACGCGATGGCCTCGGTCAGCCGGGCGGTCTCGGCGTCGACGGATTCGGTGCGGGTACGTAGGTTGGCCACCTGCCCTTCGAGCCGGGCGATGCCCTCACGCTGGTCGGCGATGGCCCGCACCGCCTCCAAGTGGGCGCGTTCGGTGGCCTCGGCAAGCGATTCCCTTTCGGCCAGTTCGGTTTTGGCCTCGTCGAGGCGTTCGGAGGCCATCTCGACGGCCTCGGTCAGCTCCATCTCGGTGTCGGCGGCCTCCTCGGCCTCCATCTCGAGTTCCTCGGGATCGGGTCCGCTGGGCAGTGCCGACGGCTCCGACAGGTACCGGCTGCGTTCGCCGGCGACGCGGCACGTGGCGTCGACGCGTTCGGCAAGCGCCGACAGCCGGAACCAGCCCTGGCCGGCGGCCTCGGCGGCGGGAACGATCTCAGCCAGGTGGGTCTCGTGTTCGGTGACCGAGGCGGTGATGGTGTCCAGTTGCGCGGTGACGGTGTCCTGTTCGCGGCGCACCTCGTCCTCGACGGCGGTGTGCTGGGCCATCTCCTCACGCCGGGTCACCAGGTCGTCGGCGGCCAGCCGCAGCCGGGCGTCGCGCAGATCTGCCTGGATGGTCTGGGCGCGGCGGGCCACCTCGGCCTGTCTGCCGAGCGGTTTGAGCTGACGGCGCATTTCGGCGGTGAGGTCACCGAGCCGGTCGAGGTTGGCCTGCATGCCCTGCAGTTTGCGGACGGCCTTCTCTTTGCGGCGGCGGTGTTTGAGGACACCGGCGGCCTCCTCGACGAACGCGCGCCGGTCCTCGGGCCGCGATTCCAGGATCGCCGCCAGGCGCCCCTGGCCGACGATGACGTGCATCTCACGGCCGATGCCGGAGTCCGACAGCAGTTCCTGCACGTCCATCAACCGGCACGAACTGCCGTTGATCTCGTACTCACCGGCGCCGTCGCGGAACATGCGCCGCGTGATGGACACCTCGGAGTAGTCGATGGGCAGCGCCCCGTCGGAGTTGTCGATGGTCAGCGTCACCTCGGCCCGGCCGAGCGGGGGCCGCCCGGAGGTACCGGCGAAGATGACGTCCTCCATCTTGCCGCCACGCAGCGCCTTGGCGCCCTGCTCACCCATCACCCAGGTCAGCGCGTCGACGACGTTCGATTTGCCTGATCCGTTCGGGCCCACCACGCAGGTGATGCCCGGCTCGAACCGCAGCGTCGTCGCCGACGCGAACGATTTGAACCCTTTGAGGGTCAGGCTCTTGAGATGCACGACCGACAAGCCTACCCGCGGGGTACGTCAGGACCCGGCCACACGCCGTTGTGGTGTACCTCTGCGCGCTGCCCGCCGGGTTCCCGGTGATCGGAGTGATCAGCGCTCCCGAAAACCGTCCAGGTCTCCCCTGGCCGCCGAGAAGTCATCGATGACCAGGGTCACCTGCCCGGGCGTGTTGCCGTTGCGCAACCAGTCGAGCAACTGGTCGAGGGCGACGCGGGACCCTTCGGCCACCACCAGCACGCGGCCGTCGGCCTGGTTGGCCGCGTACCCGACGAGGCCGAGTTCGAGGGCGCGCGAGCGGGTCCACCAGCGGAAGCCCACACCCTGAACATGCCCGTGGACCCAGGCGGTCAACCGTTGCGGCGCTGCGCTCATCACTCAAAGGTAGCCGGTGTGCACCGGCTCACCTTCAGTCGGTCTCGATCGCCAGGTTGACCTCGGCGCCGGCCTTGATCGTCCGTCCGACGGTGCACACGGCCTCCACGGCCCGCTCCACCACCACCAGCAGCCGCTGGGCAGCCTCGGCGTCGAGTTCGGACAGGTCCACTTCGAGGATCTCCGACAGTACCGGGTACACCTCGTTCTCGCGGTCGGCGGGACCGCTCACCCGGATCGTGGCGTCGTAGTCGTCACCGAGACGCCGCGAGAGCGGCTTGTCCGACGACATGCCGGTGCACGCGCCGAGCGCGATCTTCAGCAACTCACCGGGGGTGAACACACCCTCGACGTCCTCGGACCCGATCAACACCTCCGCGCCCCGCGAGCTGTGCCCGGTGTAACGGCGGGTTCCGGTGCGCTGCACCCAGAGTTCGGTCGGGGTCGTGGGAGTGGTCATGGGTGTGAGTAGACCTTTCGGTTGGGGATTCACGTGTCAGGTGGTGCCAACGTCCCCGGCAGACGATTCCTTCCACCGGGCGCGCGTTCAGGAACCTCCGCGCCGTTTCCTCCCACGAGTACAGGATTTGGATCGTACCCACTGCGTCGCCACCCCGAGCATGGCGATCGATTCAGCCTCGATCAGTTTCCGCATGTCCGCACGCAGCAGTTCGGCGATCATCGCCTGCGGGGCGGAGTCTTTGAGCGCAAGTAGCATGGCCGCATGGATTTCGCGCTGAGGAGCCTCGTCGAATCAGCCTCGACGGCGGATGCTCGGGCGACCAGGGAGTTCTACCAGGCACGACCACGCGCCTGCGCACTGGCCGACTATCAACAGTTGTTGCAGGTGCGCGCGGCGCGGCAGGAACGATTCACCGGGTCCGGCCGCGCGGTCGTCGACACGGTGAACCTGGCCGGCTATGCCGTACGAATCCGGATCATCGAGCCATTACAGCGTCCGATCGTCGGAGTGCTGCTGCATATTCCGGGTGGTGGCTTCTATATGAGTTCGGCAGTCGCCGACGACGAGCGCAATGTCCGGCGCGCCGATGCCACCGGGCTCGTCGTGGTCAGCGTCGACTATCGGCTCGCACCCGAGAACCCGTGGCCGGCGGCCCCGGATGATTGCGCCGCAGCCGCTGAATGGCTGATCGCGCGTGCGCGGGATCGGTTCGGCACCGACAGGCTGCTCCTGGGCGGCTTCTCGGCCGGGGCCACCTTGGCCGTCGTCACCTTGTTGCGCCTGCGTGCGGGTGGTACCGTCGGCGCGTTCAGCGGGGTGCTGCTCGAAGCGGGTACCTACGACCTGAGTCCGCACACCCCATCGGGTCCGGCCGTCGCCGATGACTACTTTGTCGAGGCGTACGCGGGTCACGTTCCGGACCGCACGCTGCCCGACATCTCACCGGCCTACGGAGACCTCCGTGACCTCCCGCCCACGCTTGTGGTCGTCGGCAGCGACGACGTCGTACTGCCTGACAATCTGCTGATGGCCGGTCGGCTGTCGGCAGCGGGCAACGACGTAGACCTCCGGATCTACCCTGATGTGCCACACGGCTTCTCCAACCACCCCACGCCCGTGGGACGCACAACCACCGAGGCCACCGACGCCTGGCTGGTCTCCACACTCAATCGCCGAGCAACGGCCTTCGCAGGCCCAGGCCGCTAGGGTGAGATGACGACGATCGTCCGACCGGCCAGCCCGCGAGCCGCCATGTCTGATCATGGGGACGCCGATTCCTTGACCGTCAACCGAGAAAGTTCGCTCCCTCAAAGGAGGCAGTTATGCGCCGACCACTGGTCCTGATCGCGCTGCTGGGTTCTGCTCTCGCCGTAATCATGGCGACGGGCGTCGCTCAGGCACGCCCCGCCCCGACCGACGCCAAGGCATCGTTGATCGCAGCCGGCGTACCCGCTCAGGTCGTGACGCGGGCTTTCGCCAGAACCCCGGCGGCCACCGGTCCCGTCGTGCACCTCACGAATCCCGGTGTCGGCCAGCCGGCGGGCACCGTCGACGCCGTGATCGACCACAAAACCAAGACCGTGCAGGTCATCCAGCGCTTCAATTGGCGGCCCTCGCAGCTTTCGGTCGGCTGGGTGAATCTGTCCACCGGAGCCTCCGGTATCAGCGGCCTCCCCAACCGGCTCCCACGTCCGGACCTCAGCCCCAACTACTTCGATTCGGCCACAACGCTTCACACCGGCCCAGGGCCGGTCGCCCTCGTGGTGTGGGGCACCATTCCCGGCTGGACCGGCCTGATGTCCCTCGCCCCCGAATACTTCGGTGTCCTCACCCCCGGAGGTGGCATCCTCAGCGTCTGAGGCGGGAGGATGTGACCGCTCGGGGTATCCGGCGACCGATTCCCGCCGACGCGGTCAGGTCTTACGGGCTCGGGGCGGTTTCTGGCAGTGCGGGCAGTAGAACGAACTCCGGTTCATGAATGCGGTGCGCCGCATGACGGTTCCGCACCGTCGGCACGGATCGCCCTCGCGGCCATACGCATTGAGGGAGCGTTCGAAGTAGCCGGACTGGCCGTTGACGTTGACGTACAGCTCGTCGAAGGAGGTGCCGCCGACGGCGATGGCCTCACTCATCACGCCGGCGACGGCGTCGAGGAGTTCGGCGAGTTTGGCACGGGTGATCCGGTCGGTGACGCGCTCGCCGTGCAATTCGGCCCGCCATAGTGACTCGTCGGCGTAGATGTTGCCGACACCGGAGATCACCGACTGATCGAGCAGAACCCGTTTGATCTCGGTGTGTTTGGCACGGATGCGGCCGATCACCTTCCCTTGGTCGTACGACGCCTCGAACGGGTCGGGCGCGATGTGCGAGATCGATTCGGGAACAACAATTCCGGAGGCATCCACCGCCCAGTCGTCAACGAACCAGCCGCCGAAGGTGCGCTGGTCGACGAAACGCAGCTCAATCGGATCGGAGTCGGCGTCCACGCCGGGGCCCAGGTTCAGGCGGATCCGCAGGTGGGTCTCGTCGAGTGCTCCGGGTTCGGCGATCAGCAACTGCCCGCTCATCCCGAGGTGAATGACGACGGCCCAGCCTTCTTGTACCGCAGCATCTTTCCCGCCGCCGACGGTGAGCCACAGGTACTTGCCACGGCGCCGCACGCCGGTGATGATGAGCCCTCGCAGCCGGGCGATCAGATCACCCGCCCCTCCGGTCTGGCGTCGCACCGCCCGCGGATGCAGGACCTCGACCTGGTCGATTCGGCGGCCGATGATGTGCGCCGCGAGGCCGAGCCGGATGGTCTCGACCTCGGGCAGTTCAGGCACTCGCGGTTCCGGTTTCTTCGGTGGTAGGTACTGATTCCGTTGCCCCAGCGGGGGATTCGTCAGCAGCCGAGTTTTCCGGGGCGGTGTCGCCGGCGCCGGTGGCGCGGTTGTTCAGTTCCTCCCAGGCCAGTGCCGCCGCCTTCTGCTCAGCCTCCTTCTTGGAACGGCCGACGCCCGTGCCCATCTCCTCGCCGCCGACGATCGCCGTCGCGGTGAATTCCTTGTCGTGGTCCGGGCCGGTGGAGGTGATCTGATACTGCGGCGGACCGAGTTCGCGTTCGCTCGACAGTTCCTGCAGCGACGTCTTCCAGTCCAGACCCGCGCCCAGTTTGCCGGCCTTGCCGATCACATCGTCGAAAATGGCCAGAATGATCTCCCGGGAGGTTTCCAGACCGTGATCGAGAAACATTGCGCCGAACAGTGATTCGAGTCCGTCGGCGAGGATGCTCGCCTTGTCGCGGCCGCCGGTGAGTTCTTCGCCGCGGCCCAGGTACAGGTGGCGACCCAGACCGCCCTCGCCGAGACCGCGGGCCACGTCGGCCAGCGCGTGCATGTTGACGACGCTCGCACGGATCTTGGCCAGTTCACCTTCCGGCCGGTCCGGGTAGCGATTGTACAGCCGCTCGGTGACCACCACGCCCAGCACCGAGTCTCCGAGGAACTCCAGGCGCTCGTTGGTGGGCAGCCCACCGTGCTCGTAAGCGTAGGAGCGGTGCGTCAGCGCGAGCGTGAGCAGCTCCGCCGAGATCGGTACTCCGAGCGCGTCCGTCAGATCGGTAAAGCCGTTCTCACCGTTGTCCCCCGACCGCTGAGTCACTGTGTGCCGGCCCCCGTCCCATCGTTGTCGTCGGTCTTGCCGTCTTCTTTGAGAGTGTCAAGCTTGGCCGCCAGTCCGGCCCACCGCGGGTCGATCACGTCGTGACTGTGATCGGGATCCGCGATCGCCAGTCGCACCCCGCACTGCGGACACAGACCCGGGCAGTCCTCGGAGCACAGCGGCGACATCGGGAGTTCCATCGCAACACCGTCGATGATCGACTGCTCGAGGTCGATCTGCTCATCGACGATGCGGTGCACGTCCTCCTCGTCGGTGGTCTGTTCGGTCTCGCTGTCCGGGTAGGCGAACAGCTCGGTGAGGAACACGTGGACCGTACCCTCGACCGGCTCGAGACATCGCGAACACTGACCGGCCGTCTCACCGCACACGGTGCCGGTGACGAGCACCCCCTCGGACACCGACTCGAGGCGCAGGTCGACGTCGACCTCGGAACCTTCTTCGATGCCGATCATCTCCACACCGATGCGCGAGGGGGTGCGGATCGTGCGATGGACCTCGGCCATGGTGCCGGGGCGCCGGCCGAGGCTGCTGATGTCCAGCACGAACGGCGCTGGGCTGGTCACGGATTGAGCTGACACGGTATGCACCATACGCCCGAGCCGGGACCGGGGCCAGTGACCGCGCAGCTCACCGGGAGGGCCGTCCGATCATCCGGGGCGCCGACGTGCCGTACGCGGCGCCCCCGACGATCAGACCGCCAGCGGGGCCTCGTGATCCCGGGGCGAGCCCTGACGCTCGGCGTCGACGCTGCGGGGGTAGTCGACGTAGTCGTGCATGCCGGCCCCGGTGCGCAGCTGGTGCCGGCCGCGGTTGACCGAGCGCAGCGTGCCGGTGAGAACCTCTTCGAACTGGGCGAGCTTCTCGTCGACGTAGACGTCGCAGTCGCCGCGGAGCCGGTCGGCCTCGGCGTGGGCGGCGTCGATGATCCGCTCGGCCTCGCTCTTGGATGCCGCGACGACCTCGGCCTCGGACACCAGGCGCTGCTGTTCGGCGATACCGTCGGCGACCGACTTGTCATAGGAGTTGTTGCCGGCGTCGATGGTGCGCTGCGCCTCCGTGCGGGCCCGGCCCGTGACCGACTCGTATTCGCGGGCGGCGCTCGAACGCATCCGGTGCGCCTCTTCGGCCGCCTCGTCGACGATGGACTTGCCGTGCGACTTGGCCTCGTCGACCATCCGGTCGGCCTGCGCCTTGGCGTCGGCGAGGATACGGTCGGCCTCGGCCCGCGCGTTCTCCAGCGTCGACTCCGACTCGGAGTCGGCCTTGGTGATCACGGTGTCGGAGTGCTCGCGCGCGGAGCTGATCAGCTCGTCGCGCTGGTCGAGCACGTCCTGGGCGTCGTCGAGTTCACCTGGGATGGCGTCCTTGAGGTCGTCGAGAAGTTCGAGCACGTCGCCACGCGGGACGACGCAACCGGCGGTCATCGGGACGCTCCGCGCTTCTTCGACGATGGCGATCAGTTCATCGAGTGCTTCAAATACCCGGTACACAGCTACCTCATTCCCTGCGATGGTCTGTCCGGCGGCGCGACTGGATGTGGCCGACGAGACTGCTGTGACTATTGTGCAGAAAGGTAATGCTGTTACCGGTGAAGCTGGTGTGGCGTGTCGCGGACGTCCGGGCGTGCCGCTAGACCTTCCGCTCCCCCGTCACCGCGGCCATCAGCCGCTCGTGAATATGCGGCGACAGGAACGGTGACACGTCGCCCCCGAGCCTGGCCACCTCCTTGACCAGCGAACTCGACACGTGGGCATACCGGGGGTCGGTGAGCAGGAACACCGTCTCGATATCGCTGAGTTCGCGGTTCATCTGGGCCATCGGCACCTCATAGTCGAAGTCGACGGCCGACCGCAGGCCCTTGACGATGGTCGAGTACCCGTTTGCGGTCAGGAAGTCGACGAGCAGCCCGGTCCACCGGTCCACGCGGACATTGGGCAGGTCGGCGCAGTCGTCCTCGATGAGTGCGATGCGTTCATCGACGCTGAACATCCCCGACTTGTTGGGATTGACGACGACGGTGACCACCACCTCATCGAAACGCGCGGCGGCGCGCTCGACCACATAGCGGTGGCCGAGGGTGAACGGATCAAAGGAGCCTGGGCAGACAGCGGTAGCCATGCCTCAGCAACTTACCCGCCCCCACACGCGGCCAGACATCTTGATCCCCACCCCCACCGCAACCGAACATCTGCCGGCCGTGACCAAACACCGCAACCACCACCCCGGCCGCGACCACACACCGCAACCACCATCCCGGCCGCGACCACACACCGCAACCACCACCCCGGCCGCGACCAAACATCTTGATCCCCGAGGCCGAAGCGACGGAGGAGCGAGGGTCACGAGGGGTCAGGCGACGGACCCGCCTGACGCCACCACCCTCACTCCGTCCCGCCCCCGGTGAGATTGGCGATGATCTGCGCGGCCGGCCCCTTCTGCACGGCATCCCAGCCGTCCCCGGCCCACAGGTTCAGTACCTGGGTGTTCCCGGCCGCCGCGGCCGCGGCCCGCAGCGGTTTGGTCATGTAGTGCACCTGCGGGTACGCGGCAGGAGCGTCGACGTTCATCGTCGCGAACCGATTGGCAAGCGCCCGCGCCGGACGCCCGGAGTACGCGCGGGTGACGACGGTGCCGCGGTACTCCCAGTTGAACACCGCGTTCCGGTACGGCTCGGAGGTACCGGCCTCGTCGGAGCACAGCAGGGCCGTTCCCACGGCGACGGCGGTGGCCCCCGCATCGAGCAGCGCGCGGACGTCGTCGGCCACGCCAACCCCACCCGCGGCGATGATCGGCACGTCGGTGGTCTTGGCGACCTTGCGGACGAGCCCCGCCGTGGACATGCCCGGACCGCCGTGCGGATGGCCGGGGTCGTCGCGCCAGATCCCCCGATGCCCACCGGCCTCCACGCCTTGCGCGATCAGCGCATCCGCACCCGACGCGAGGGCAGCAGCCGCCTCCTCCGGCGAGGTCACGGTGACGAACACCTGCGCACCGACCTCCGAGTGGATCCGGTCCACCAGCACCGGACCCGGGTCGGCGAATGTCGTGCTGACGAAGGCCGGCCGGTGCCGGGCCAATACCGCGATCTTGGCGTCGATGTCCTCGTCGAAGAACACCGGATCACCGACCTCAGCCCCGAGTGTGTCGGCATCGATCTGCAGCCGCGTGCGGTATTCGGCGATCTCGTCGGCCAGTTGCTCACCCAGGTCGGTGCCGGGCAGGAACAGGTTGACCCCGTAGGGCCGTTCGGTCAGCCCCTCGACTTCGGTCAGCAGCGGTTCGAGTTGTTCGGCGGTCAGGTACCCGGCGGCAAGGGTGCCCAGGCCGCCCGCGTTACTGACCGCGGCCACCAGCGCGGGTGTGGTCGGCCCACCCGCCATCGGCGCCCCGACTATCGGCACCGACCATTCGATCGGTCCGATCCGCACGCCCTGCATTCCCTGCGATTCGCTCATCGTTGTTTGCCACCTCCGTGTGTGACCGAAGCATAGTTCGTCAAGAACACGGTATGTCAAAAATGAGAATCATATTTCAGGGTGCCCGGCACCGGCCTCGGGCGGACGAGCGGTCGCTACACGGGTGGCTGATTCCAGGGCTGCGGCCCCGCCCCCAGAACCGGACCGGGGCTGCCTGGCCATCCGCCGTGGCCTGAACCCCCAGGCGTAACTATCTGCGCACGATCTCCACGCGCGTATCGCCATACGACTTGTCGGCCACGACGTCCACCGATCCGGGCCACTCGACCCGCGCAGATCTGGTGGATCGTTCGAGGATCAGCAGCCCGTCCTCGGCGAGGAAGCGGTCGGCGACAGCCCGCACCTCGTCCTGGACGGCATCGGTACCGAGGTCGTAAGGCGGGTCCATGAAGATCACGTCGAACGGCGCCCCGGCGCCGGACAGGTAGGTGCCGACCTCCTGAGTCAGCACCCGGGTGCCCGACGAGACTCCGCATGCCTTCAGGTTGGTGGCGATGACCGCGGTGGCCTTGCGGCGGGAGTCGACGAACACCGCCGACGCCGCACCTCGGGACAGGGCTTCGATACCGAGCGCACCCGATCCGGCGTAGAGGTCGGCCACGGCTGCGCCGTCGAGGTCGATGCGGGCGTCGAGCATATTGAAGACGGCCTCGCGCACCCGGTCGGACGTGGGCCGTGTCCCGTCGTCGGGAACGGCGATCCTGCGGCCCCCGAAACGGCCGGCGATGATCCTGGTCATGGTGAGCCATTCTCCACCTCCGGGGCCCTGCCGGATCCCCTCGCCCCACCCCGGTTTAGCGTTACTGTGACGCTTGTCACAACACCGTGATGACCTGGTAGGACCATCGTATTTCGGGCATCAATTTCGCTCCGCGAATGATTTCCGGGAAATGCGTTGTTAACGTCGAAACGGTCATGAGCCCGTCCCAAACAAGCACGACCCCGACACCCGTACCCACCATCGACTACCGGCTTCCGTCCATGGAAGACGGTCGTCGGCTCTGGGAAATCGCTTCGGACTCACAGGTTCTCGACGTCAACTCGCCGTATGCCTATGTGCTGTGGTGCCACGACTTCGCGGCCACCTCCATCGTCGCCGAGATCGACGGCCGGCCAATCGGTTTCGTCACCGGATATCAACGGCCCGACAATACGGCGGTGCTGATGGTGTGGCAGGTGGCCGTCGATCACGCCGCCCGCGGGAACGGTGTGGCGGCCACGATGCTGCACAAACTCTTCCTCCGGTGCGCGAGCGCCGGAATGGTGGCCATGCACACCACGATCAGTCCCGACAACGAAGCGTCCCAACGACTCTTCGCCTCGGTGGCCGCAGCGCGTGGCCTGGAGTTCCGCCGTCAGGATCTGTTCGACGCGGCACTGTTCCCCGATGCGCACC
>NZ_BAED01000036.1 GCF_000241345.1 Gordonia amarae NBRC 15530 | reverse complement strand
TCGCCGATTCGCTGGACGGAGTCATCGCCGCCGCTACAACCGGCTTCGACGTCACGACGCAGTGGCCGATTCGGGTCAGGTTGGCACAGGCCGATTCGGCCGACCAGGAGTATCTCCTGGCGGTGGTGGCGCACCACATCGGTCTCGACGGCGAGTCCATGCTCCCGCTCGTCACTGACATCGTCACCGCGTACACAGCACGCACACAAGGTGAGTCACCGGCATGGACGCCGTTGCCGGTGCAGTTCGCCGACTACGCCATCTGGCAGCATGAGGTCCTCGGCTCCGCCGAGGACACCCAATCGGTCATCGGCCGTCAACTCGGCTACTGGCGCGAGCAGCTCGCCGGTCTGCCGGACGTGCTTGAGCTCCCCGCCGACCGGCAGCGCCCGCTGGTGGCGTCATACCGGGGCGCCGACCACGGCTTCGAGTTCCCGCGCGAGGTGTCCGACGCGATCACCGCCACCGCACACCGATACGGCACCACCGAGTTCATGGTGGTCCATGCCGCGCTGTCGGTGCTGCTGGCGAGGTTGAGCGCATCGGACGACATCGCGGTGGCGACACCGACCGCCGGCCGCGGTCAGGCGGTGCTCGATCCGCTCGTCGGTATGTTCGTCAACACGCTCGTCCTGCGGGCGCGCGTATCGGGAGCAGACTCCTTCGCGGCACTGCTCGACCGGGTCCGGGCCACTGACCTCGAGGCGTTCTCGCACGCCGACGTGCCGTTCGAATCCGTCGTCGAGGCACTCGATCCGGTGCGTTCGGAAGCGTTTGCCCCATTCGCACAGGTGATCTTGTCGTTCGACCCGGCGGCTTCGGTTGCCGATGCCGGTATCGACATCGGCGACTTGCGGATGGCGCCGGTCGCTGTCGAGCAGGTGCCGGCCCAGGTGGACCTCGCGGTGATGGTGTCCACCGGCGACGCCGTTCATCCGTGGACGGGAATCCTGCGCTATGCCACCGACCTGTTCGACGACTCGACGATCGCCGGCATGTCGGATCGTTTCGTCCGACTCATCGCGGCGCTGACCGCCGATCCCGATGCCGCCGTGGGTGATGCGCAACTACTCGGCGCCGACGAGACGACGCAGGTGCTCGGCCGTTCGGCGGGCGCCGATGTCGAGGTGTCGCCACTGCTGGTCACGGATGTGGTTGCCGCGCAGGTGACGTCGTCACCCGAGGCGACGGCGCTGTGGTTCGAGGGGCGTGGTGTCTCTTACGCCGAGTTTGGTGCCCGCGTCAATACCCTTGCGCGTGAGTTGATCTCGTTCGGCGTCGGACCTGACGTCGCAGTCGGCGTATGCATCGACCGCGGCGTGGAGATGGTCGTTGCCATCCACGCCATCGTGGCCGCGGGCGGCCAGTATGTGCCGTTCGGCACCGACACCCCCGCCGACCGTGTGCAGTACATGGTCGACACCGCCGGTGTGGATCTGGTCCTGGTCACCGACGCGTCCGCTCACGTGGTTTCGAGGCTCGTACCTCGCACCTCAACCGGCGAGGTGGTCGTGACCGATTCGCCGGTTGAGGTGCGAGGAACCGACGAGGTGGTCGTGACCGATTCGCCGGTTGAGGTGCGAGGAACCGACGAGGTGGTCGTCACCGATTCGCCGGTTGAGGTGCGAGGAACCGACGAGGTGGTCGTCACCGATTCGCCGGTTGAGGTGCGAGGAGCGCTAGCGACGAGCCTCGAAACCACGCAAGCCAGGAATGTCCGCACCCTCGTCGTCTCCTGCGACGGCGACATCGACCTGGCCACACCACCGGTCACCGACGCTGATCGCCTCGCCCCGGTGTCACCGGACAACGCCATCTACACCCTGTTCACCTCGGGTTCCACCGGCCGCCCGAAGGGTGTGACGCTGCCGCACGAAGCGGTACTCAACCGCCTGTGGTGGGGCCTGGACGAACTGCCGATCGACGGTACCGA
>NZ_BAED01000037.1 GCF_000241345.1 Gordonia amarae NBRC 15530 | reverse complement strand
CCGGCCGGGGTGCCGGGTGAGCTGTATTTGGGTGGTGTGCAGTTGGCGCGTGGTTATGCCGCGCGTGGTGATCTGACGGCTGATCGTTTTCTGGCGGATCCTTTTGGTGAGCCTGGTTCGCGTATGTACCGGACCGGTGACTTGGTGCGGCGTCGTACTGATGGTGTGTTGGAGTATTTGGGCCGTACCGATTTCCAGGTGAAGTTGCGTGGCCAGCGGGTGGAGCTTGGTGAGATCGAGTCGGCGATCGCGTCGGCGCCGGGTGTGGTGCATGCGGCGGCGACGGTGATTGATTCGCCGACCGGTGATCAGCATCTGATTGGTTATGTCTCGCCTGCGTCGGTGGATACCGAGGTGGTGCGGGCTGCGGTGGCGGCGTCGTTGCCGGTGTATATGGTGCCCACTATTTGGGTGGGTATCGATGATGTGGTGCTCAATTCGGCGGGCAAGTTGGATCGTAAGGCGTTGCCGGCGCCTGATTTCGGGTCGGTGGAGGCCGAGTACACCGCGCCGAGGACTCCGGCCGAGGAGGCTCTGGCGGCTGTGTTCGCCGATGTTCTCGGTGTTGATCGGGTCAGTGTGGCGGGGTCGTTCTTCGAGTTGGGTGGCAACTCGTTGTCGGCGATGCGGTTGGCGGCGCGGGCCTCGGATGTGCTCGGGGTGGAGGTGTCGGTTCGCGATATCTTTGGTGCGCCGAGTGTTCGTGAGTTGATCGAGGCCACGTCTGGTCATGGAGCCGCGCTCGTTCCGGTGACTGTTGTTGAGCCGCGTCCGGCGCGTGTCCCGTTGTCGTTTGCGCAGCAGCGTATGTGGTTCATCAACCGGTTCGACGCCTCGGGTGCGACGTACAATATTCCGGCCGTGCTGCGCCTGACCGGCGAATTGGACGTGGATGCGTTGCGGCGGGCCGTGATCGACGTCCTCAAGCGCCACGAGGTCCTGCGGACGTCCTTCCCGTCCGATGCGGGTGAGCCCTACCAGTTGGTCGGCGACATCGCCGAGTTCGACGAACGCGGCATCTGGCAGA
>NZ_BAED01000038.1 GCF_000241345.1 Gordonia amarae NBRC 15530 | reverse complement strand
CCGAGGAACTGATCCGGGCAGTGCGCCTGATCGCGGCCGGCGAGTCGGTGCTCGACCCGGCGATCACGGCGTCGGTGCTCGACACCTACCGCAGCACCGGCTCACCGTCGAAGTCCGATGCGGCGGCGCTCGGGCGGCTCACCGCCCGCGAACGGACCGTTCTGGAGCTGATCGGTCGCGGTCTCACCAACGACGAGATCGCCACCGAACTCGTGATCTCGGTGGTGACGGTGAAAAGCCATGTCGGCGCGATCTTCCGGGCCCTCGGTGTCCGGGACCGGGCCGCGGCCGTCGTGTTCGCCTTCGACCACGGGGTGGTCGCGCCGCGCGGATAGGTCGGCCGCCGACCCGCGTGATGCGGGTCGCTCCACGCGGGACGACCTGCGTCCACGGGTTAGGGTGGGCGGCATGGTTATGGCTGATCGCCCCGAGGTGCGCACGGCGTCGGGTCCGATCACCGCGCTGTCGGTGGCGGGCCTGGCCGGCAACCTGCTCACCGGTCTCGCGCAGGTTCCGCTGCGGCGGCCCTGGCAGGGCCCATCGGGACTGCTCGACAATGTGGGGCAGGCGGTCACCCGGCAGGTGGTGCGGTCGTTGATGGGCTACTCGATGGGCCTGCCGATCGAGGAGTTCCGGTCGATGGAGAAGGTGCTCGACGACATCTGCCAGGTCGTCATGCCCCCGTTTGTGAGCCTGGCCGACGACGTGGAGATCACCGACGACGTGGTCGGCGGGATTCCCGGGCTGTGGTGCCGGGCCAAAGCCAGCACCGACGCCTACGTCGAGGACGCCGGCCAGAAAGACCCGATCGGCGCGACCGTCCTGTACCTGCACGGCGGCGGCTATATCGGCACCTCGCCGATGATGTATTCGGCGTTCGCGTCGTCGCTGGTGCGGGTGACCGGCGCCGAGATCTTCATCGCCGACTACCGGATGGCGCCGGAGTTCCCGTTCCCGGCCGGTGTGCTCGATGCGGCCGCCGTGTACCAGGACCTCATCGAGCGCGGCGTCGACCCCGATCACCTCGTGGTCGCCGGCGATTCCGGTGGTGGTGGCCTCGCGGCGTCGTTGATGGTCTATCTGCATGAGCAGTCGCTGCCCGCCGCGGCCGCGCTGGTGATGTTCTCCCCCGAGGTGGATCTGGATTTCGACCATCCGTCCGTGCTCGACAACGCGTCGAAAGACATTCTGCCGTGGAGCATTCCGGTCGCCCCCTATCTGCACGGTGTGCAGCCCAACGACAAACGCGTCTCGATCACCCATGCGGACCCCGATCCGGACTGGTTTCCGCCGACATTCGTAAGCTGGGGCGCCGACGAGATGCTGCGGGACGGGATTCGCGAATTTGTTCAGCGGTTGCGGGACAACGGGATCGAGGTGTGGGCGATGGAGGAATACGGCATGTTCCACGTCTTCCCTATCCTGATGCCGTGGGCGGAGGCGTCCAAGCGGGTGTTCCGCTCGCTCGACCGGCTTTCCCAGCGGCACGTGCGCCCCGATCCGAAGGCCCGCCCGACTCACTGAACTCGGCGGATTGCGGACTCCAGCCACCGCGACCATTTACCCTGTCTCGCCGACTTATTCGTCACTACCGTGGAGGTCGGCCAAAGATGAGGAGGCACAAGGTGAGTGACCATGAGGTCAAGATGATCGTCCTGTCCACCGACAATCTCGACGAGTCGATCGCGTTCTACACCGATACGCTCGGTTTTCCGTTGAAGTTCCGCGACGGGGCACATTTCGCCGCCGTGGACGGGGGCTCGATCACCGTCGCGTTGGCGACCAAGGTCGATCACCCGATCCACGGTCAGGTGGTCGTGGGCGTCAAGACCACCGACGTCGACGCGTCGGCCAAGGCCGTCGAGGCCGCCGGCGGCGGGATCGTGCAGCCGCCGTACGACGACGCCCATGAACGTCGTGCCGTCGTCTACGACAACAAGGGCAACGGTCTGGTGCTGTACAGTCCGCTCCAGCGCTGAACAGTGGCCGTGGACACGGCGCGGAAGACGAGGTGGGGTGAAGATTCACCTACAGGTGGAGGGGTCGCCCGCGAAGGCGATCGACAGTGCCCGGGCGATCGCCGACAGCGGGGCCGATGGGCTGTTCACCTTCGAGGGGCCGCACGACGTGTTCATCCCGCTGGTGCTCGCCGCTCAGGCCACCGGCCTGGAGCTGATGACCAATGTGGCGATCGCCGGTCCGCGCAGTCCGATGCATCTGGCGCACACGGCGTATGACCTGCAGGTGCTCAGTCAGGGCAGGTTCCGTCTGGGTCTGGGCTCGCAGATCCGGCCGCATATCGAGAAGCGGTACGGCTCGCAGTGGGGCAAACCCGCTCAACGGATGGCCGAGTCGGTGGCGGCGGTCAAGGCCATCTTCGATACCTGGGAAGGCAAGGCACCGCTGGATTTTCGCGGTGAGTTCTTCACGCACACACTGCTGCCGCCCACCTTCGATCCCGGGCCCAATCCGTACGGTCCGCCGCCGGTGCTGATGGGCGCGCTCGGTCCGATCATGACCCGCACCGCCGGCGAGGTGGCCGACGGGCTGCTCGTGATGCCGTTCAACAGCACCCGGCACTTCGCCGAACGCACCATCCCCGCGCTGCGGGAGGGGCTGGCCCGCTCGGGTCGGTCCCTCGACGGCTACCGGATCATCGCTCAGGTGATGTGCGCGGTCGGCAGCACACCGGAGGCGGCGGCCACCGCATACGAACGTGTGGCCTCCCTCATCGCGTTCTACGGTTCGACGCCCGCCTACCGCGTGGTCCTCGACCTCGAAGGCTGGGGTGACCTGCAGCCCGAACTGAACGCCCTGTCGAAGCGGGGCCGGATCGCGGAGATGCGGGAGCTCATCACCGACGACATGGTGCGCACCCTCGCTGTGGTGGGCACCCCGCGCGAGTGTGCCGAGCAGATCCATGACCGGTATGGTGTCCACGCCTCGGAGGTGTGCTGCTACTTTCCCGGTTTCACCCCGGACCGGGAGGATCTGACCGGCCTCGTCTCCGCCGTCCGGTCCTGCACAGGCGGACCCGATAGTCCTTAGCCGGGTTGGCGACGAGCTGGAACAGAATCGCCGACCGCTACGTTGGGGCAGGTATGGCAACCATTGACCTCAAGACCGCGGACTTCGACTCGACCGTCGCCGACAATGACGTGGTGCTCGTCGATTTCTGGGCATCCTGGTGCGGACCGTGCCGCCAGTTCGGCCCCATCTTCGAACGGGTATCCGAGAAGTACCCGGACCTGGTGTTCGCGAAGGTCGACACCGAGGCCGAGCAGCAGCTCGCCGCCGCCGCGAACATCAAGTCGATCCCGACGCTGATGGTCTTCAAGCAGGGCTACATGGTGTTCAACCAGCCCGGTGCGCTGCCCCCGGAGGCGCTGGAGGATCTGGTGAAGCAGGTCGTCGACCTCGACATCGAGAAGGCGCTCGCCGAACAGAACTGATCCACCGCTGTTCGCGCTGCTCCCCACCGTGTGGCCGGAGCCACGCTTCGGTAGCGTGTACCCGGTGAAACTCAAGCATGGGATCGTTGTGTCCGTCGCGCTCGTGGGACTGCTCGCCGGTTGTGGCTCGTCGGACTCGGATTCGGACGACTCGGCCTCGTCGACCGCTGCCGCCGACGCCCCCGACACCAGCCAGTCCTGCCCGACCGAGGCGCCCGCGGCCGACACCAAACCCCAGTGGTCGCTGGACGGTGAAAGCGGGAAGCTGGAGATGACCGGGTCCACCGACAGCGCCGGACCCCTGATCAAGGTGACCAAACCGTTCAAGGTCGCCAAAACCACGGTGCAGACCCTGACCGCGGGCACCGGCCCCGAGGTGTCGGACACCGCGACGGTGACCGTCTGCTACACCGGTGTCAATGGCCGCGACGGCAACGTCTTCGACAGCGCCTATCAGCGCGGCGAACCGACATCCTTCGGTGTGTCCGGCGTGGTCGCGGGTTTCGGTAAGGCCCTCGTCGGACAGAAGGTCGGGTCCACCGTGGGTGTGGCGATCATTCCCGCCGACGGCTACCCCGACGGCCAGCCGGGCGCCGGGATCGAGAAAGACGACACCATCGTGTTCGCCATCAAGATCCTCGCCGCCCAGTAGCCACCCGGGAATCAGGCCGGCTTCTGCTGGATCCGGACCATGTTCCCCGACGGATCCCGGACCGCGCAGTCGCGCAGGCCGTACGGCTGGTCCATCGGTTCCTGAATGATCTCGACGTCACCGGCGACCAGCGTGTCGAAGGTGGCGTCGAGGTCGTCGGAGGCCAGGAGCACGCTCGCGTAGGTGCCCTTGGCCACCATCTCCTCGATCATCGCGCTCTCCTCCTCTGTCACACCGGGATTGACGCCGAGCGGGGTGAGCACGATTGCCGTGTCGGGCTGGCCGGGAGGACCGACGGTGAGCCAGCGTTTGCCGTCGTAGCCCACATCGAGTCGCAGCTCGAAGCCGAGCAGATCCCGGTAGAAGCCGAGCGCGGCCTCGGCGTCGGTGTGGGGCAGGAAACTGGAATGAATGGTGACTGTCATGGCTTCGACGCTACGTCGGCGCCTGAACTCGCGCTTCTTGATTCCTGATCGGTCTGGTGACGGCTTGCGCCACGCACGGAACCATCCCCTCCGTGGCATCGGCGTGGTCGCGGCGGTACCCGCTCGGCGACACTCCGACCAGCTCGGTGAACCGGGTGCTGAACGTCCCCAGAGACGAGCACCCGACGGCGAAGCACACATCGGTAACTGACATGTCGCCGCGGCGTAGCAACGTCATCGCCCGTTCGATGCGCCGTGTCATCAGGTACGAATACGGCGCCTCCCCATACGCTTTGCGGAACTCCCGGCTCAGATGACCCGCCGACATGTGCACTCCCGCGGCGAGCGCGGCGACGTCGAGCGGTTGCGCGTAGTCACGGTCGATGCGGTCCCGCACCCGGCGCAGTGCCGCCAGGTCGCGGGCCCGTTGCCGTGAGATGGCCACCGGTTCACGCTCCGACGTAGTCGGCAAGATGCGTGCCGGTGAGGGTCGAGCGGGCGGACACCAGATCGGCCGGGGTACCTTCGAACACCACCTGTCCGCCGTCGTGACCGGCATCCGGACCCAGGTCGATGATCCAGTCGGCATGGGCCATCACCGCCTGATGGTGCTCGATGACGATCACCGACTTGCCTGAATCGACAAGCCGGTCAAGCAATCCCAGCAACTGCTCGACATCGGCCAGGTGCAGGCCGGTGGTCGGCTCGTCGAGGACGTACACTTGTCCCTTCTCCGCCATCTGTGAGGCCAGTTTGAGGCGCTGACGTTCGCCGCCGGACAGGGTGGTCAGCGGCTGGCCGATGGTGATGTAGCCGAGCCCGACATCGACGAGTCGTTGCAGGATCTTGTGCGCGGCGGGGATCCGCGATTCTCCGGTGCCGAAGAACTCCTCGGCGCGGGCGACCGGCATCTCGAGAACCTCGCTGATGTTCTTGCCGCCCAGGGTGTACTCGAGGACCGCGGCACTGAACCGTTTGCCCTCGCATTCCTCACACGTGGTGGCCACACCCGCCATCATCGCCAGGTCGGTGTAGATGACGCCGGCGCCGTTGCAGGTGGGGCAGGCGCCTTCCGAATTGGCGCTGAACAGAGCGGGTTTGACGCCGTTGACCTTGGCGAAGGTCTTGCGGATGGGCTCGAGCAGGCCGGTGTAGGTGGCCGGGTTGCTGCGGCGGGACCCCTTGATCGCGGACTGGTCGACCACCACCACCCCGTCGCGGCCGGCCACCGACCCGGTGATCAGCGAACTCTTGCCCGATCCCGCCACCCCGGTCAGGACGGTCAGCACACCGAGCGGGATGTCGACGTCGACGTCTCGCAGATTGTGGGTGGTGGCCCCACGCACCTCGATAGCCCCTGTGGGAGTGCGTGTTTCGGACTTGAGTGCGGCCCGGTCATCAAGATGCTGACCGGTGAGGGTGCCGCCGGCGCGAAGTCCGTCGATATCGCCGGTGAACACGATCTGCCCGCCCTCGGAACCGGCGCGCGGCCCGAGGTCGACGATGTGGTCGGCGATCGCGATCGCCTCCGGTTTGTGTTCGACGACCAGCACCGTGTTGCCCTTGTCGCGCAGCGCGAGCAGCAGTGTGTTCATGCGGGCGATGTCGTGTGGGTGCAGCCCGATCGTCGGCTCGTCGAACACGTACGTGACGTCGGTAAGCGACGACCCGAGGTGCCGGATCAGCTTGGTCCGCTGCGCCTCTCCGCCCGACAGGGTCCCCGACGGACGTTCCAGCGACAGGTAACCCAGCCCGATGTCGACGAACGAGGTGAGCGAGGCCGACAGGGATTCCAGCAGCGGTGCGACAGACGGATCCTCCAGCGTCGCAATCCATTCGGCGAGATCGCTGATCTGCATGCGGCAGGCGTCGGCGATGCTGATGCCGTTGATCTTCGATGAGCGGGCGCCCTCGTTGAGGCGAGTGCCGTCGCAGTCCGGGCAGGTCTGGAACGTGATGGCGCGGTCGACGAAGGCCCGGATGTGTGGCTGCATCGCCTCCCGGTCCTTGGACAGCATCGACTTCTGGATACGCGGGATCAGCCCCTCGTAGGTGACGTTGATGCCGTCGACCTTGATGCGGGTGGCCTCCTTGTAGAGGAGCGCGTCGAGTTCCTTCTTGGTGAACTTCTTGATCGGCTTGTCGGCGCTGAAGAAGCCCGAGTTGCCGAAGATGCGGCCGTACCAGCCGTCGACGCTGTAGCCGGGAATGGTGAGCGCGCCCTCGCTGATGGACTTGTCCTCGTCGTAGAGCGCGGTCAGATCGAAATCGGAGACCTTGCCCATGCCTTCGCAGCGCGGGCACATGCCGCCGACGACGGCGAAGTCGCGGCGTTCCTTCACCTCGCGACCGCCCTTGGCATAGCTCACCGCTCCCGCACCCGAGATCGAGGCCACGTTGAACGAAAACGCCTGCGATGATCCGATGTGCGGGGTTCCCAAGCGACTGAACAGGATCCGCAGCATCGCGTTGACATCGGTCACGGTGCCGAGGGTGGACCTCGGGTTGGCCCCGAGCCGTTCCTGATCGACGATGATCGCGGTGGTCAGGCCTTCGAGAACGTCGACGTCGGGCCGGCCGACATTGGGCATGAACCCCTGCACGAACGCGCTGTAGGTTTCGTTGATCATGCGCTGCGACTCGGCGGCGATGGTGCCGAACACGAGCGAACTCTTGCCCGACCCCGACACCCCGGTGAACACCGTCAGCCGACGTTTGGGCAGTTCGACGTCGACGTTCTTGAGGTTGTTCTCACGCGCTCCGAGCACCCTGATGGTGTCGTGCGAGTCGGCGGGATGGATCGGCTGCGGTCCTGCGGGCTGACGTGCGGGCATGGGGTCGAGCGTAATACCCCGTGTCGTGAATGACCCGGATGTCGGGCCGGACTCCCTGTCCTCCGAACAGGTGAATCAGATAATTATCTGATTTCGATGGAACCTTGGGGCCGCTCGCCGCGTCAGACCACCGAGTACCACCGACAGGCGAAAGGAACACATTGTGCACGGTTCACTCGGACACGCCCTGCGCACAGCAACGCAGGACCTGCTCACCGTCGATCCCGACGAGATCGCAGCGATCGCCACCCGCTGGGAGAACGCCGGCGATACGGTCGGGGGCCTGACATTCGGCCCGATACGGCAGATATTCGGCACCTCCAGCAGGGTGATCACCGCATTACGCTCCACCGGCGAGTCGGCGGAGTCGGCGGCGGACAAGCTCGCAGCCCAACTGCGGTCGACGGCCTCCACCTGCCGGAAGGCCGCGGCCACCCTGACCGACACCGACGACGCGGCATCGGAGCACCTGGGCGGAGGTCACTGATGCGGCCCACACTGTCCGAACTGCGGGGCTGGGCCACCCAGTCGATCATCGACGCGGCCGACAAGATCAGTACCGACGCCACCACCGTCGGCGACAGCGTGTCCGGCGCGGTGGTGGTGCTGGACCGGGCGACGTGGCGCGGTGACTCCCGCGCCGGCGCCACCCAGGCCATCACCGGCCTCGCCGACAAAGGCAACCAGCTACGCAATACCCTGCTGCGGATCGCCGACGAGACCGCCGACGCCGGTGCCGACCTGCACGGTTGGCGTGAAAGGATCCTGACCTTCGTCACCGAGATCCAGGCCGACGGGTATGTCGTCTCCGACACCGGGACGGTCACCCACCCCGATGAGGCCAAGAAGTTCGGCGCCGCATGGCATACCCAAGAACTCCATCGCGGGCTCAACGCTCTCGACGAGACCGATGAGCGGTACGGCACCGTCCTGGAGACCCTGAACAAGACCGTCCACGAACTCGCCACCGGTGACGAGCTGGTGACCGTCCGTGGCGGCGGCCAGGTGTCGCCGACCGACGTTGTCACGATGCTCAAGGGAATGGAGACCGGCCGGCGCCGCGACTTCTTTCTCTCGCTGAGTGCCTCCGACCGGGAACGCGTCATCGCCGCCGACCCGAGAACGATCGCCGGCCTCGACGGCATCGACTACACCTCCCGTTTCACCGCGAGCGAGATCAACATCCGAACCGACATCGTGCAGCTTCACCGCCAGGGAAACCACAAGCGGGCCAACGTGCTTTCCGACATGCTCACTCAAGCCGACAACCCCTCGGCCGAGGCCTCGCCACCCACCACGATGGGCAACGACCCCGACGGCGAACGCAAGTTCCTCTACACCGAGGACAAGGGCAACGGGCATCTCATCGAGATGGTCGGCGACCTCACCCCCGACACCCGTAATGTCACCGTGTACGTGCCGGGCACCGGCACCAAGCTCGAGAGTATGGACAGCAACGTCAAGGCCGCACGCAACCTCGCGAAGGCCACCGGTGGCCCGGTGTTCGTCTATCTCGACGGCGACCTGCCACAGAAACTGGGTTACGAAGGCCTCGGGAAGGCCGGAATGAACACGCTCACCTCGGGGCTCAAGTGGGGTCCCGGTGGTGCGGCGCTCGCGGCCAAGAACGGCCTCGACGAATCCCTGAAGGATTCGGCGGCCGACCCGAGGTTCGCCAAGGAGATGGCGCCGGGTCTGGTGACGTTCGGGAAGTCGCTCGACGCGGAGATCGACGCAGTCGCCCCGGGCGCCAAGACCACCTACATCGGCCATTCCTACGGCGGTTCGGTGGTCGGCACCGCAGAACAACTCGGCCTGCGCGCCGACCGGGTGATCTATGCCTCCTCGGCCGGGACCGGTGTGTACGACACCGGCTGGAAGAACCCCAACCACGACGTGGAGCGGTACTCGATGACCGCGCCGGGCGACCCTATCCACTATTCGCAGGAACTACCGATGAATCCGCACGGTGCAGACCCGGACTCCACCAAGGGCGTCACGCGTCTGGACACCGGCTACTACGGACCCGACGAGAACGGGCAACAGAGGCGCGTGGAAGGCGCCAGGGGGCACGGCGAATACTGGAACGACCCTCAATCGGACGCATTCAAGAACATGGTCAAGGTGATCCGCGGTGAGCAGCCCACCGAGTATGTAGAGCGCGATTCGGACTATCAGGCCGCTGCGAAGGCCGAGGACATCCTGGTACCGGCAACAGGGATCTTGTCACCGATGCTCAGCGCACTCGCTGATGGCCTGGACAGGGACATCAACTTGCCGGGTCCGCTGCCGGATATCGAACTCAAACTGCCCTGACCGGGCTGCCTGACGTGGGTCAGCCGAGTTCGAGGGCGATCTCGATCATGGTGGTGAACGCCGTCTCCCGTTCGGCCGGGGTGGTCCGCCGGCCGCTGGGGATGTGGTCGCTGACGGTGAAGATGCCCAGGGCGTCGACGCCGGCGGCGGCCGCGTTGGCGAACAGGCCCGCCGACTCCATCTCCACCGCGAGCACACCCATCCGCGCCCATTTGCCGAGCGTCTGGTCGTCGGCGTTGTAGAAGATGTCCGAGGACAGGATGTTGCCGACATGAGCGGTGGCGCCGCGCTCGTCGGCCAGGTGCTTGGCGTGCTCCAGCAGCCGGTACGACGACAGTGGCGCCCAGGTTCCGGGAATCCCGAACTGGCTCAGGTAGTTCGAGTCGGTCGAGGCGCCCTGGGCGATCACCACGTCGTACAGGTCGACGTGCTCTTGCATCGACCCGCAGCTGCCGACCCGGATCAGGTTGCGGACGCCGAAGGTGTGGATGAGTTCGTGGCTGTACAGCGAGATCGACGGGATGCCCATGCCGGTGCCCATCACCGAGATCTCGCGGCCCCGGTACGTTCCGGTGTAGCCGAGCATGTTGCGGACCCGGTTGAAGCAGCGCGGGTTGTCGAGGTAGGTCTCGGCGATGAACTTGGCGCGCAACGGATCACCCGGCAGCAGAATCGTCTCGGCGATCGTCTCGCCCTGCGGGTCGATGTGTGGGGTGGACAGGTCGGTCATTGCGCTCCTCGTTGTTGCTGCGGCCACGACATGGGATTGTCCTGGTTCACCCGGCCAGGCCGAGATGCTGGGTCATCTCGGCGGTGATCGTGGCCAGACGCGCCTGTGCCTGCTCGCGGGGGACGATGTCGCCGGTACACGGGAGGATCACCTCGAGATAGCACTTGAGTTTGGGTTCGGTCCCCGAGGGGCGGACGATCACGCGGTCGCCGGCGTCGGTGCTGATCAGCAGTCCCTCGGTCGGCGGCAAGTCGGGGTTCGGGGCGGACAGATCACGCCATTCGGTCACCGCGGCGCCGGCCAGCGACTCCGGGCGGGTCGTGCGCAGCCGGTCCATCGCCGCGGCGATGAGAGTGGTGTCCTCGACCCGGAAGCTCAGTGGCGCGGTGGCGTGCAGGCCGTGCCTGCGGGCCAGGTCGTCGAGCAGGTCCTCGATCGTCTTGCCCTGCTCCCGTAATGACTCGATGAGGGTGATCACCCGCATCATCGTGCCGATGCCGTCCTTGTCCCGGACGGCCCCCGGGTCGGTGCAGTAGCCGATGGCCTCCTCGTACCCGAACCGCAGGCCGGGGGTGCGGGCGATCCACTTGAATCCGGTCAGGGAGGCCCGGAACCGCAGACCATGGTGCTCGGCGATGCCGGCGAGCAGCCGGCTGGAGACGATCGAACACGCGAGAGTGTCACCGGCCCGGGAATCATCGCCCGCGGCCTGCTCGCCGAGGACGGCACCGAGTTCGTCGCCGGAGAGCTGACGCCACCGGCCGCCGCGCACCGGGATGGCCACCGCGCACCGATCCGCGTCGGGGTCAAGGGCGATCACCACATCGGCCTCCGTTGACTCCGCGAGCCGTAGCGAAAGGTCCAGCGCTCCGGGTTCTTCCGGGTTCGGGAACGGTACGGTCGGGAACTCGGGATCGGGGTCGATCTGTTCGGCCACCACCCGCACGTCATCGACCCGGGCACGCCCGAGTACCTGCCGCGCCGTATCGCCGCCCACGCCGTGCATCGCGGTGAGCACGACCCGCACCGACGACGAGTCGGCGCGCGTGCGATAAGAGGCGATGTGCTCGATGTAGTCATCACCGGCCCCGGACAGGGCGTCCGCGGGATCCGGCACCGCCAGCGGCACCTGATCGGCGGGCACGCAGGCATCGATGTGTGCGGCGATCGCGGTGTCGGCGGGGGCCACGATCTGCACACCGCGGGCATCGTCACCGGTAACCGCGCGTCCGCCGAGATACACCTTGTACCCGTTGTCGGCGGGCGGATTGTGCGAGGCGGTGATCATGATGCCCGCATCGGCATCGCAGGCCCGCACCGCGAACGCGGTCACCGGTGTGGGCAGCCCGCGCGGCAAGGCGAGCACCCGGACCCCGGCCGCGGCGAGCACCCCGCACGCGGCGTCGGCGAATTCCGCGGAGCCGTGCCGCGCATCGCAGCCCACCACCACCCGCGCGCCGGGGCCGACGAGTTCGCGCAGGTAGGCGGCCAGACCGGCGGTGGCGCGGGTGACCACCGCGACATTCATCCGGGACTCACCGGCGCCGACGGCACCCCGTAAACCCGCGGTGCCGAACCGCAACGGGCCGGACATCCGCGAACGCAGTTCGGCGAGTGCCAAAGGTTCAGTGTCGGCGCGAGCGCACAATGCGGTGAGTTCGTCACGTGTCCGCGGGTCCGGATCGTGCCGTATCCAGGTGCGCGCCGCCGGCACCACCTCGCTGTCCGCCATCTGGACCACACTGTCGACTCGGCTCACGCCCGTGAACCTACCCGTCCCGGGCATCGCGGGCACGCCAACGGCCGGTAGTCTGAGCACAGCCTAACCAATATTGATGGCGGCCACACAGGGACAACCCCGCGCGTACAACGCCGGCGGCGCGATGAGAGAAGAAGACGATGACCGAGAGCAACTCCGCCACAGACACCCCGGTACTGACCCGCGACCAGATCGTCGGTGACATCGCCGAGGTCCTCGAGATCGCGCCGGGCGAGCTCGAGGACGACACGAATGTCCTTGACATGGGCCTGGATTCGGTGCGCTTGATGTCACTGATCGAACGCTGGCGCGCCCAGGGCGCCCACCGTGCCGATGTGGTGATCCTCGCCGGCGACCCGACCATCGGTGCGTGGGTCCGCGAGCTCAACACCCCCTCGTAGTCCATACCCCCGGGCCGTTAGAGTGGTCTGGACCACACGGTGAGGAGCGCGATGAAGTTCGGTTTGCAGATCGGCTACTGGGGAGCACAACCGCCGGTGGGCCAGCGTGAGCTGGTCACCGCCGCCGAGGAATGCGGCTTCGATGCCGTGTTCACCGCCGAGGCGTGGGGTTCGGACGCCTATACCCCGCTCGCCTGGCTCGGCTCGGGTACCGAACGCATCCGGCTGGGCACCTCGGTGCTGCAGCTGTCGGCGCGCACCCCGACCGCCTGCGCGATGGCCGCGCTGACCCTCGACCATCTCAGCGGTGGTCGGCACATCGTCGGGCTCGGGGTGTCCGGACCGCAGGTCGTCGAGGGCTGGTACGGGCAGCCGTTCGCCAAGCCACTGGCGCGTACCCGCGAATACATCGACATCATGCGTCAGGTGTGGGCGCGCGAGGCACCGGTGGCCTCCCCCGGCCCTCACTATCCGCTGCCCTACACCGGTCCCGGATCCACCGGGCTCGGCAAGAATCTCAAGCCCATCGTGCACCCG
The DNA here is from genome assembly GCF_000241345.1 of Gordonia amarae NBRC 15530. Lineage (GTDB taxonomy): Bacteria > Actinomycetota > Actinomycetes > Mycobacteriales > Mycobacteriaceae > Gordonia > Gordonia amarae. The sequence goes on along the minus strand of NZ_BAED01000038.1, from coordinate 4,161 downwards.
CTGCGCCCGGACATCCCGATCTTCCTCGGCGCCGAGGGGCCGAAGAACATCGCCCTGACCGCGGAGATCGCCGACGGCTGGCTGCCGCTGTTCTTCACCCCGCGCATGGCCGACATGTACAACGAGTGGCTCGATGAGGGCTTCGCCCGGCCGGGCGCGCGCCGCAGCCGCGACGACTTCGAGGTGTGCGCCACCGCCCAGATCTACCTGACCGACGACCCCGCATCGGTGCTGGCCGGTCTCAAACCGGTGACCGCGCTGTACATGGGCGGAATGGGCTCGGAGGACACAAACTTCCATGCCGAGGTGTACCGCCGGATGGGTTACGGAGACCTGGTCGACGAGGTGACCGCCCTGTTCCGCAGCGGTCGCAAAGACGAAGCCGCAGCGGCGATTCCGGACGAGGTGATCTCCGAATCGACGCTGATCGGGGATGCCGACAGCGTGCGCGAGCAGATCAAGGTCTGGGAGGCCGCCGGGGTCACCACACTGCTGGTCGCCGCGGGTTCGGTGCAGCAGATCAAGGATATCGCCGCACTCGCCTGACGCGACCGCTGGCGTTTTGAGTGTACGTGTGTACACTCATCGCATGATCGACTGTTCATCCGATGCGGGCGACGCGCAGCGCCGCGAGGAGTCGCGGGCCCTTGCCCACCTCGGGCTCACCGAGTTGGGCAAGGCCACCCGCGGTGTGTCCAAGGTGCACCGTGCCATCGCGACGGGCGTGTTCGGGACGTTGGGCCGCACGCCGTTGCGGACCTGGACCGAACCCACCCGCGCGGTGCACGACGCGATCAGCGAGGGCGTCTACACCGCGACGGCGCAGTCGCTGGACACCGCCGGTGGCGTCGCCGGGTCGGTCGTGGGTGGCTGGGGCCGGCCACCCTCGCATACCGTGCCGGGTGCGCTGGGACTGGCCGTGCTCAACGGTCTGATCGGCGACGAACTCACCGCCGCCGGTTCACCACTCGCCGCATCGATGGGGGTCTGGCACGAGGGCCGGCCGGTCGAACCGACCGCCGAAGCGCTCCGGACCACGTTCGGTGAGCCCGCCACGGCATCCGGGCATCTCGTGGTGTTCATCCACGGGCTGATGGAAACCGAATTGGCCTGGAACGCAGGGGAAGACCCTGGTTACGGTCCCCGGTTGGGCGAGGACATCGGGGCCTGCCCCGTCTACATCCGATACAACTCGGGCCGACACATCAGCGACAACGGACAGGACCTCGACAGACTTCTCACCTCATTGGTCGCCCTCTGGCCTGTCCCCGTCCGGACACTGACGCTGGTGGGTCATTCGATGGGCGGGCTCGTGCTGCGCAGCGCCTGCCACAGTGCCTCCGACGGGCACTCGCAGTGGCTGCGTGTCCTGCGGCACACCGTGTGCCTGGGCACACCACACCTGGGTGCGCCACTGGCCCGGGGCGTCCACGCTGCGGCGGCGGCGCTACATGCCGCGCCGGTGACCCGCCCCTTTGCCAACCTCCTGCGCCGGCGCAGCTCGGGGGTGCGGGACCTGCATCACGGCACCGTTCTCGCCCGTGACTGGGAACGAAACACGGCTCCGGACAAGTGGTTTCAGCCGCTGTCCACCGATGTGTGGTTGCCGGCGCACGCCCAGCACCTGTACGTGGTCGCCACGGTCACCCGCAGCAGACGGCACATCGTCGGCATGATCGTCGGCGACGGACTGGTCCTCACCGGCAGCGGACGTGGCCGTAACAGAAGGCGCCACATCGGCTACCTCGCCGACGACGGCCTCCACATCGGACGATCGCACCACTTCACGCTGCTCAACGACGATACGATCTACGCCTGGATGCTCGACCGGGTCCGGCCACGGCACCAGATCACCGCCTGACGACCGGCTGCCCGACCTCTGGATCAGTGCCTACGCCCGCGCCGCGTACGGTCGGCGGGGTCGCCGCGGTAGTCCGGTGTGCTCGTCAAATGCCAGCTGCCACACTCACATTGGTAGCTGCGGAGCCACGGCACCCCGTACCGGGTACTGCGGGAACGCTCGATCGCCTCGGTCGCCTCCATGGGCGTGCGGTAGCAGTCCTTATACGGTGTGGGGCACACCCGAACCGCTCGCGGCCTGCTTCGACGCACCGGCCGTTCGCGCCGCCACGCCGTGCGCTGCTCGACGGTGCGATAGAACTCCTCGAGTTCGTCGTCCGAGAACGCCACGGCGGACCTTTCGCTGGATGTCCCGCCGATCCTACGCGCCCGCCGGCGGGTTCAGCTCGCCATCCACAGGCGCCTGCGCACGACCTTACGCATCCGGTCGAGTTCGGTGTCGGTCAGCGTCTGCGGTGGGGCCAGCTCGATCAGACGGTCGACCTCGCCGAAGAAGTCACGGTCCGACAGACCGAACTGCTCGCGGATCTCCACCGACGATCCACCGCCGAGCGGGTACCAGTCGGTCTCGAAGTCGAGCATCTTCTGATGCGTTACGTTATCCATGCGTTCACGTCCTTGTGAGCGGGAGGGTGGCGGCAACGATCGCCCCCCTGGCGATCAGCCTATGCGCACACAGTACACAAGAATCCCGCCCGCACAAGTGATTTCACCAAGAGGGGCACTACCTCGAATTTTGTTCGGTAACCCTCAGGATCGGTAGCGGGGCACCGCCGCGAACACCTCCACGGTGCGCGGCACCCCCTTGGCCTTGAATCTGCGGCGCCGCAACGCAAATCGCGTCGCCGGATCCACATCCTCACCCACCGCCGCCGTCAGCGTGTCCTTGGTGACCAGCAGTTCACCGGCGCCGGCGGCGTCGGCCACCCGGGCGGCGATATTGACGTCCACCCCGAGGTAGTCGTCGTCGACGGGCCGCGGCTCCCCGGTGTGCAGCCCTGCCCGCAGCTGCGGGCGGTACCCCTGGACCTGCAGCGCGCTCACCGCGCCCACCACCTCGTGCCCCGCCTCGATCGCGGCGGCGGCGTCGGTGAACACGGCCATCGTGCCGTCACCGAGGCTCTTGACGATGCGCCCGCCATGCTCGCGGACCACCGTCTCGGTGGCGGAGTTGACCTCCCCGAGCAGGGCCAGGACCAGGTCGTCGCCCGCGCGCAGTGCCCATGTCGAGAAGCCGACGAGATCGGTGAACAGGATCGTCGCCCGTGTCGGTTCAGTGCTGCGCGGTGAACGCCTGGACACCAGGCCCTGCCACGCCGACACTGCCGCCAGACCGAGTTCCCGCGCGGCGCTGGGCTGATCGGGACGGGACCGGCCGATCAGCCTGCCCACCCGGCCGGAGAAGCGGTCCTCGTCGGTGTCGACACCCGGCGGCAGCAGACTGCGGGCGGCGCGGGCGGCGCGCACCGCCCTCGCGGACGAATCAGTCCGGGCGAGAAGCTGTGCGGCCTTGCGCCCGGCACTCGCCGCTCCCCCGGCCCCGCGTCCGGTTCCGCTGCCACCCGGCGCACCGGAGCCGGTGGTGTCACCAAGCTGTTCGCCGCCGGCCTCATCAGGCAGCGGAAGGTCGTCAGGCCCGCTCACGCGAGACAGTGTAGTGCTCGCGCGCCGGTGCTCGCCGCCGCCTACCGCAGACGTTCGGCGTCGCGGGCGAGGACCAGCAGTGCGCCCGCCATGTCCTGGAGTGTGGCCCGGCCTACGTCCTCGGTGATCGCCGTCGCGAGGTCCTCGGCCGCACAGCGTAGCTCGAACATACGATCACCGAAGGATTCGGCCTCGGCCGCGCTCAGGATCACCGAATCGGCGGGTATCGATGTGCCCTCGGCGACCGCGCGCTGCTCGTACGCCCGTTGCCGACACGATCTCTTGCAATATTTGCGTCGACGCCCGAGTTCCGAATCGACCATCGACCGGCCGCACCATGCGCACGAGTACGGCCGGCGACGCTGGGTTTCCTGCACGCCCATGACCGTACTCACCCGTCTTCGGGGTCTCCACCACGACACACACCCGCACAACACACCGCACGGGCTACTGACAAAGGCATTCTTCACTATAATCATGGAGTGGACCTGCCTTACCGCATGTCACGGCCTGAAACCCTCCCAAAGGAGCAACATGAGTCAGACAGATATCGCTCCGGACTCCGCCCCGGCAGCGGAGGCCACCGTCAACAGCAAGGTCCGGGTCACCCTCGAGGACGGTCAGGTCGTCTCAGGTGTGATCGTCGAGGACTTCGGT